>DKTZ01000007.1:0-5266 GCA_002490425.1 Ruminococcaceae bacterium UBA7217 | reverse complement strand
TAAAAGCAAAAAATCAATAATTACAAATAGTATATTGCACAAAAACCGAATATAAATATTGTAGGATATATAAATTAAATTTATTTGCATTATTTGTGCAATTATGCTATAATTTTTCTATGCTGTTAATAATTTTTGTTGAAATTATTGGTGAAAAAAGTCGAATTTGAAGCATTTAAACTTGATTTTTTCTTCGCCTTTGACAGGTAGATTTATATATTACATAAAAGGGGAAAAATTTATGAAACCTTATTCAGCAGACAGTATTAAAAACATTGCCGTCATAGGCCACGGCGGAAAAGGCAAAACCACGCTTTGCGAGGCAATGCTCTACACGGCGGGCGTAACCGACAGATTGGGAGTTGTAGCCTCGGGTACTGCCGTTCTTGACTATGACGATGAGGAAAAGAAAAGGGGCTGTTCCGTTTCTTCGGCATTGGCGTCATTTGAATGGGACAACACTAAACTCAATATTATTGACGTTCCGGGTCTTTTTGATTTTGAAAACAGCCAGACAGAGGCTCTGAGAGCTGTTGAAACCGCACTTATAGTTACCTCGGCGGGGTCTGAAGTTGACGTCGGCACGGAAAAAGCGGTTAAAGCCGCAGGCAAAAACGGACTCAAAAGAGTTTTTGCGATTACAAAGACCGACTCCGACCACAGAAATTTCTACAAAACCTACGAAGCGCTCAAAAACAGATGGGGCAGTACGCTTTGCCCCACAGTAGTGCCCTATATGGAAGGTAATCTCGTAAAATCTTACGTTAACTTTATTACGGACTCGGCTTATGAATATAACGGCTGCAAATCCACAAAGGTCGCTATACCGAACGACCCTGTAATAAATGAGCTTCACGAGGCGTTTATGGAGTCTGTTGCCTCAGCAGACGAAGCACTTATGGAAAAATATTTCTCAGGTGAAAAATTCACTCAGGAGGAAATTATTCAGGGCTTCTGCGCAGGAATTGAAGAGGGACTTTTAATTCCCGTTTTAGCCGTTGCGGGCGCTACGGGCGCAGGCGTTGACCAGCTTCTTAACGGTCTTGTCTGGACCGCTCCCAGCGCAAAATCAGGAGCCGCAGAAATTGCTTCCACACCCGACGGAGACGCAACGGAAATCGAGTGTGACGCAAACGGCGCTCTTGCCGCAATCTGCTTTAAAACAGTTTCCGACGCATTCATCGGCAAGCTTTCATTTGTCAAGGTAGTAAGGGGCAGGCTTGCGTCCGACACACCGGTTCTTAATATGCGCACAGGTGAAAATGAAAAAATCGGCAAAATCGTTACATTAATAGGCGGCAAGCAGGAGGAAATGAAAGAGATTTCCGCAGGCGACATAGGTGTGCTTACAAAGCTTTCATCACTTAAAACGGGTGACACGCTTTCAAGTCCCAAGGAACAGGTTATCTTAGAACCCGTTGCCGCTCCCAAGCCCTGCCTTTCAATGGCAGTCAAGGTTCGCAAAAAAGGCGAAGAGGACAAAGCCGCTCAAGGTCTTTACAAACTTATTGAAGAAGACCCCTCAATTTCTTACGTTACAAACAAAGAAACAAGAGAACAGGTACTTTCGGGAATGGGTGAAATGCACCTCGATGTTATTGTTTCAAAGCTAAAAAACCGATTCGGAATTGATGTTGATTTGACAGTTCCGAAGGTTGCGTACCGTGAAACTATCCGCAGTACCGCAAAAGCTCAGGGCAAATACAAAAAGCAGTCGGGCGGTCACGGTCAGTTCGGTGATGTTTGGGTAAGATTTGAGCCGTGCGTTTCCGACGGACTTGAATTTACGGAAGAGGTTGTCGGCGGCGCAGTTCCCAAGAACTTCTTCCCCGCAGTTGAAAAGGGACTTACCGAATCAGTGCGTGAAGGCGTTCTTGCAGGCTATCCAATGGTAGGCGTCCGTGCAGTTCTTTATGACGGCTCATACCACCCCGTTGACTCTTCGGAAATGGCATTCAAGACTGCCGCATCTATGGCTTACAAAGCAGGTATTCCGCAGGCAAATCCCGTAATTTTGGAGCCAATCGGCGCATTGAAGGTATTTATGCCCGACGACAAGCTTGGCACGGTTATGGGTGACGTTACAAAACGCCGAGGCAGAGTTTTGGGAATGGGACCGACAGACGACCCGAAAATTCAGGAGCTTACAGCAGAAGTTCCCATGGCTGAAATGAGCAATTTCTCAACGGTTCTTCGCTCCGTTACGGCAGGCAGAGGCAGCTTCACCTTTGATTTCACACGCTACGAGGAAGCGCCCAAAGCCGTCGCAGATAAAGTAATCGCAGATTATCAGGCGCGCAAGAGCAGCGAGGAATAATAATTGTATACAAAAGGAAAAGGGCAGGTTTTCACACCTGCCCTTTTTTCATTAAATTCCGTTCCTGTTCATCTGTTTGAGAAGTCTCTTTGAGCGGTACATTAAATACTCTTTACTTACTGAGCCGAGTTTTTTATACCATAAAAGCTCGTTATAAAGAGCGTAAAGCTCCACCTTTAAATCGCAATATTTACTCGGAGTTGTTTTGCTTTTATAATTTTCATAAAGCTTTAGCTTTTTGCTTCCGCCTACAGTAAGCGCAAACAGCTCGTATTCAGGCTCTGCCCACATTATATTAAACGGGTCAATAACGCCCACAAGCTCAAATGTTTCGGGATTGACTATGAAATTCGGCTGCCAATAATCCCCGTGTATAAGCGTCGGCTCTCCCTTAGTATCTCGCAAAATTTTCCCGAGCTTTTCATACGAAAGCTTAACTGCCGTAAAGACCTTTTTTCTCAAATTTCCGTTATCATATTCCGTCTTTACAAAGTCATATATTTCTCCCGCAAATTCGGAATAATAATCATACCAAGTGTCATAAACAGCATTATCGACAGGTCCGAATTTAGAGCCGCACACGGAATGAATTTTCAGCAAATTATCTACAATCATATCAGGAAGAATTTTCTTTGCCTTTCTGATATTTTTCAAATTGCCTGCACTGATTCCGTCAAAATGCTCCATCACCATAACGGCACTGCTGTCACCGCACACCCCGAAATGATACAAACGGGGCATTTTGCAGTCAACCCTGTCATTTATAAATTTAATCTGCTCATATTCCTGCTTTAAAAGCTCTGCATTATTACTGCATTTCACCGCAACCGCATACGGTTCTTTTTCTAACTCAATCTTATAAACACAGGCGCTCGCGCCCTTTCCCGCCACGGAAATATTTGTTGGCATAAACTCCGTGTTTTGTGCAATATAAGTCATAACTTCATTTGCGTTCATACTTTTCCCCCTGCCTGTTTTCCCATCGATTGATTGTGTATTGCTATATAAATAATTTTATAATGTTAACCTACATTAGTCAATATTTTAATAAGAAAAAGAAATATGAAAATCAGAAATACGTTTAATAAGGCTTCAAAGTCGACCTGGAGTGCTTCTGCTATTGAAATAAGCGTTTCAAGGTCAGGCTGTGTCTTTGCGTTTTCCCAATTTGAAACCGCCTGACGGGTAACATTTATTTTTTGAGCAAGCTCTTCCTGCGTAAGCTTTTTCTCGGTTCGCATTTTTTTAATATTTTTGTTTATGTCCATAAAAATGCCCCCTTTCATTATCTATTAAACCATTTTCCCGTCAATTTGTCACGCAATGATTTGTTGCACCGGGTAATTCAGCGTAAATTATTATAAGATTTTCAGTCTTCGTCATACAAAAAAAAACAGCTCCCGTAACAATTGGGAGCTGTTTTTACTGCATATATTTAATTTCAACATTTATTTTTTTCGCAGGTCGTCAGCACAAAGCCGTCCTGAATCTGCGTTTTAAATTCGTATCCGTCAAGCAAAAACGTGTCCGTAGCTTTCATTATATCCCGTATTCCATCGCCTGAAATTTTGGAATACGCTTCCTTGCGAGTCCATATTTCATAAAACACCTGCGGCGATTTATTATTACCGTAATATTCCCTTTCCTTTTCACCGAAAGTTTTTCGTACTATCTTTTCAAAATCTCTGTCCGTAATTTTTTCAATATCAATACCTATTGGATTTTTTGACACACACACAGCGCATTTGCCCTTTGAATGTGAAATGCTTACAAAACAGTTTTCCGCAACAGGCTTCCCGCTCGGAAGATAAGAAATGCTTTCAGCCCCCATTGCCTCCAGCTCCTTTACCGCCGCGGCAAGATGCTTTTTTTGATTTGCTTCACAGTATTCAAAAACTTTGATTTCAGCCATTTTTCATTGCCTTTCGTTCATTCATATAAAAATACTATCATAAATAAGCGAAAAACTCAACGACTGATAAATTAAATTTACTTTTTAAACTCGTAGGTTTTGCCTATTACCGTTTCGGGGTCAATATTTTTACCGTTTTCACGAATTTCAAGATGCAAATGAACACCGTCCGCCTTTTCAACAGGTATTTCGCCTAAATTTCCGATTTTGTCGTTAATTTTAATCTGTGTGCCCACATCAGGTGTACTGCCCCTGCCAAGTCCCCTGTATTCCGACGTTATGCCGTTTCCGTGGTCAACCGTTACCGTTGCTCCCCACAGCTCATCATCACGAACATCAGTAACCGTGCCGTCACAAATACATTTCACAGGGTCGCCCACCTTACCTGCAATGTCAACTCCTGTGTGCGCACGCCAATCGTCCGTTGTAGTGTTTTTGACCAATTCTGCACCTGAATAATGCTTTGTAATATTGTTTTCGGACGGCAAAGCAAAATAGCAGCTTGAAGCCTTTGTTGGCTCGGTTTCACGGTCATCCGGCACATTGGTAACGGGCACATTTACCTGCGGCTGTGCCTCAGTTGTGATTACCTGTGAGCTTTCGCTTTTACTCTCGGTGTTTTCCTTTTCGGGATTTTTATTCGTCAGCCAAAAAGAGCCTAACGCCGCCGCACAAAGCACAATCGCCGCCGCAGAGTAAATTGCCCTTTTCTGTTTTTCTTTATTTCTTTTCAAAATTATCACCTCGGCATTATTATTGCCGAGATTTTTTTCGCTTATTCTGAAATTTGAGCAAAGAAAAAAACGCACGCTTGCGGGACGTGCGTTTTTCCGACTGAATAATTCAGTCTGAGGGGTTGTTTGAGGATGGGGTATGTTACTCACAGGTTGTCTGTGAGTACATCAATATATTAATCGAAAAATATTACAAAACTTTGTAATATTTGTTAACAAAATTTGAAAAATTATAAAAATATATTCTTTTTTATAATTTTTCTAAAAAAATCCTAAAAATTTTAAAATTTTGACAAACAAATG
>DKTZ01000003.1:1642-13240 GCA_002490425.1 Ruminococcaceae bacterium UBA7217 | reverse complement strand
TTGACAAATTATTAACAAAGTTTTCCCGTAATATTCAAATATTATCTAAAACTTGTTGAGTTTTTTAACAAAGTATACAATAGTGACAAAAAATACTATTTAATTGGTAATGATAAATACAATCTGCTGACTTGCGTAATTCGCCTTTTTGCTGTATAATATACAAATATAATAGGAGTGATATACACAGTTATGGAAACAATCGGCAATATAATTAAAGACTATAACGATAAATCTGTTTCAATGCCTATGGTGGCACTCAGAGGACTTGTAATTTTCCCGCAGATGACAATGCATTTTGATGTCGGCAGGCAAAAGTCCGTTAAGGCTATTAAAACGGCAATGGAGCAGAAAAAGAATATTTTTCTTTCAGCGCAGATTGATATGGAATGTGACGACCCGAGAACATCGGATATTTACCCCATAGGCGTTGTCTGCGAAATTAAGCAGGTAATTAAGCTTCCGGGCACCGATGCTTTGAGAGTTGTTGTTGACGGGCTTTACAGAGCGCAGCTTATAAGCATAAATTCTGCAAACCCGTTTCTTACGGCTATCGTTTCAAAGGTTGAAAGCAAAAAGGTGAACAGAGAGGATTCAATTTACGAGCAGGCGCTTGTTCGGAGACTGTCCGCTGTATTTGAAGAATATTCTTATCTTCTCCCGAAAATGCCGCCGGATGTTATTATAGGCGTTGCAGTGCGTAAGGAAACAAACGAGCTTACGGATTACATTCTTTCTAATATTCCGCTTGAGTATTCTCTTAAACAGTCTATGCTTGAAGAGCTTGACCCGATAAGGCGCGCCGAAAAACTTTGCGCTGTTTTGTCAAAAGAGAAAGAACTTTTGGCAATAGAGGAAGAGATTAGCGAGCGTGTTCAGGAGCAAATTGACGAAAATCAAAAGGAATATTATTTGCGTGAGCAGATAAAAGCAATTTCCGAGGAGCTTGGCGAGGGCGAAGACGCTTTATCCGAGGTTGAAAGTTACCGTGAAAAAATCCGTGCAATAGGCTTTTGTGAAAAAACAGAGAAAAAACTTTTGCGTGAATGTGACAGAATGATGAAAATGCAGCCGTCAAGTCCCGAATCGGCTGTTACAAGAACATATCTTGATAAAATAACAGGTCTTCCTTGGAATGAATTTACGGAAGATAATATTGATATTGAAAAAGCTTACATTTCGCTTGATAAGGACCATTACGGGCTTAAAACCGTTAAGGACAGAATCATTGAGTTTCTTGCAGTAAGAAAAATAAATCCTGATGTAAAAGGGCAGATAATTTGCCTTGCAGGCCCTCCCGGTGTGGGCAAAACCTCAATTGCTAAATCGCTTGCCGCCGCAATTGGCAGAAATTTTGCCCGAATTTCACTTGGCGGAGTTCGTGATGAGGCAGACATAAGAGGTCACAGAAAGACTTACATAGGTGCAATGCCCGGCAGAATTATTGAGGCAATTGAAAATGCAGGCAGTTCTAATCCTCTTATTTTACTTGACGAGGTGGACAAGCTCGGTTCGGATCACCGCGGCGACCCGTCCTCAGCGCTTTTAGAGGTATTAGACGGCGAGCAAAACTGTGCATTTGTTGACCATTATCTTGAAATTCCTTATGATTTAAGCAAGGTGCTGTTTATAACAACAGCTAACGATAAAAGCGGTATTCCCGCACCGCTCCTTGACAGAATGGAAATTATTGATATTCCGGGGTACACCTTTGAAGAAAAGCTTCAAATTGCAAAAAAACACCTTGTACCGAAGCAAATCAAAGAAAACGGTCTTAAAAAATCACTTGTGAAATTTACCGATAAGGCTCTTAAAGAAATAATCAACGGTTATACTAAAGAGGCAGGTGTAAGACAGCTTGAAAGGCTTATTGGTTCTTGTTTACGCAAGGCGGCAGTTGAATATGCCAAAGGCTTTGACGGTAAAATAACCTTTAAGGACACTGAAATTGCAAATTATTTAGGCACAAGGAAATTTAAACCCGAAGAAAAATCGGCAAAAAACGCTGTTGGTGTTGTCAACGGACTTGCCTATACTGCTGTTGGCGGAACAATGCTCACAGTTGAGGCGGTTATAATGAACGGAAAGGGCGCATTGGAGCTTACAGGGTCGCTGGGCGATGTTATTAAGGAGTCTGCAAGAGCCGCCGTATCTTACATCAGAGCAAATGCAGATAAATACGGAATTGACAGTACATTCCACGAGAAAAAGGATATACATATCCATTTTCCTGAGGGTGCAGTGCCCAAGGACGGACCCTCGGCAGGCGTTACAGTGTTCACAGCTCTTGTTTCCGCACTTACAAACTGCAAGGTAAAATCAAGCGTTGCAATGACGGGTGAAATTACGGTTACAGGAAGAGTTTTACCCATAGGCGGACTTCGGGAAAAAACAATGGCGGCGTACGTTGAAGGAATAAAAACGGTTATTATTCCGAAGGCTAATGAAGGCGACCTTGATGAAGTAGACGAAAAGGTTAAAGAGAATATCGAGTTTGTTTTTGCCGAAACAGCAGATGACGTTTTGAAAGCCGCTTTGGTTTAGATGAGGTATATAGATGAAATATGAAAAAGCAGAATTTAAAAGCGCATACGGTACATTTGAGCAGCTGCCCGTGTCAGATTTGCCCGAAATAGCTTTTGCCGGCAGGTCAAACGTTGGTAAAAGCTCGCTTCTCAATAAGCTTTTTATGCGTAAAAACCTTGCAAGGGTCAGCTCCGTGCCGGGAAAAACAATTACAATCAATTTCTACGGTGTTGACGGTGTGAATTTTGTGGATTTACCCGGTTACGGCTATGCAAAGGTTTCACGCTCCGAAAAACAGCGCTGGGCAAAAATGATGGAGGGATATTTTAATTCCGACAGAAATATAAAGCTTGTGGTTCAGCTTGTCGATATGCGCCATCCGCCTACTGCTGACGATATTATGATGATGGAATTTCTTGAAAGCACGGGAATAGATTTCATTGTCGTAATGACCAAAAGCGATAAGCTCAATAAAGGGGATTACAAAAAACATCTTGAAAAATCTAAAGAAGAAATGAGTTTTATCGACAGCGAATATATTATTCCGTTCTCATCGCAGACGGGTGAAAATATTGAAAAAATTAAAGCGATTATTGAGTCGCATCTGGAGGAATAAAAATGGAAAAGAAACCTTTTGTAACAAAAGAAAAGGCAGAGGAGATAGCTTCTGTTTATCCCACACCGTTTCATTTGTATGATGAAAAGGGAATTCGTGAAAACTGTGAAAACATTTATAAGGCATTTTCGTGGAATAAAGGCTTCCGTGAATATTTTGCGGTAAAGGCCACGCCCAATCCCTTTCTTATAAGCATTTTGCGTGAGTACGGCTGCGGATGTGACTGCTCTTCAAAAACAGAGCTTATGCTTTCAAAGGCAATAGGAGCTACGGGTGACGCTATAATGTTCTCGTCAAACGACACACCTCCCGAAGAGTTTAAATATGCCAACGATTTAGGGGCAATAATAAATCTTGACGATATTACCCATATCAATATTCTCGAAAAAACTTTAGGCAAGCTCCCTGAAAAGCTTTCCTGCCGTTACAATCCAGGCGGATATTTTAAAATTTCCAACAATATTATGGATAATCCCGGTGACGCAAAATACGGTATGACAACGGAACAGCTTTTTGAGGCTTTCAAAATTATGAAAGCAAAGGGCGTAAAGGAATTCGGTATCCACGCTTTCCTTGCAAGCAACACCGTTACGAATGAGTATTATCCCACTCTTGCGAGAACTCTCTTTGAGGTTGCGGTTAAGCTGAAAAACGAAACGGGCGCTGACATTAAATTTATCAATCTTTCGGGCGGAATCGGTATTCCTTATAAGCCCGACCAGACTCCCAACGA
This sequence comes from Ruminococcaceae bacterium UBA7217, assembly GCA_002490425.1. Taxonomy (GTDB): domain Bacteria; phylum Bacillota; class Clostridia; order Oscillospirales; family Acutalibacteraceae; genus Fimenecus. The sequence continues at coordinate 9,365 of DKTZ01000003.1, read as the reverse complement.
TATTTTTGAAATTGCAAACGGCGTTAAAAAAGTTTACGAAGAGGTTTTAACCCCCAACGGTATGGGCGATGTTGCAATTTACACTGAGCTTGGCAGATTTATGATGGGCCCGTACGGCGCGCTCGTTACACGTGCCATCAACCAAAAGCATACTCATAAAGAATATATCGGCGTTGACGCCTGTGCCGTTAACCTTATGCGTCCCGCTATGTACGGCGCATACCACCATATTACGGTTTTAGGCAAGGAGAACGCGCCTTGCGATAAAATGTACGATGTTACAGGCTCTCTTTGCGAGAATAACGACAAATTCGCAATTGACAGAATGTTACCTGAAATCGAAATGGGCGACCTTATTTACATTCACGATACAGGCGCTCACGGCTTTGCCATGGGTTATAACTACAACGGCAAACTTAAATCAGCGGAAATTTTGCTCAAAACAGACGGTAGCTTTGAGCTTATAAGACGTGCGGAAACACCTGCCGATTATTTCAGAACTTTTGACGGTTTTGATTTTTATAAAAAAGTAACCGAATAAGGGGAAAATTATGTCCTTCGTTCATTTACATGTGCATACCGAATACAGCTTGCTGGACGGTGTTTGCCGTCTCGGCAGGCTTTGTGCCGTTGCAAAGGAACGCGGACAAAACGCAATCGCCATAACCGACCATGGAAATTTATTCGGTGCTGTTGATTTTTATAAGGCGGCAAAAAAAGAGGGGATAAAGCCTATTATCGGCTGTGAGGTATATGTTGCCGCACGCTCCCGTTTTGACAAGGTTCACGGTGTGGACTCTGACCGACACCATCTTATTTTGCTTTGTAAAAATGAAACAGGATACAAAAATTTAACTAAAATGGTTTCAAAAGCGTGGGTTGACGGCTTTTACACTAAACCGAGAATAGACCGTGAGCTTATAGAACAGTATCATGAGGGGCTTATCTGTCTTTCTGCTTGCCTTGCAGGAGAAATTCCCAAGCTTATTATGAGCGGGGATTTAATTTCGGCGGAGGAAACAGCTCGGTGGTATCAAAAAGTATTCGGAGAAGGTAATTATTACCTTGAATTGCAAAATCACGGCATACCTGAACAGGTAAAGGTAAACGATTCTCTTGTAAAAATCTCTGAAAGTACAGGAATTCCGCTTGTTTGCACAAATGACGTTCACTTTATTGACCCTGAGGATGCCAAAACACAAAAGGTATTAATTTGCATTGCGACTAACAAAACGGTAAATGATGAAAATGCTCTTGAATTTGACAGTGACCGTTTTTACCTTAAAACTGAGGAAGAAATGTGTGAGCTGTTCGACTATGTTCCCGAGGCGATTGAAAATACTCAAAAAATTGCCGATATGTGCAATTTCGATTTTGAATTCGGCAAAACAAAGCTACCGAATTTCACCGTTCCGGACGGCATTTCTCATTTTGACTATATGAGAGACATATGTTACAAAGGTCTTTTAGAGCGGTACGGTGAAAACCCAAAAAAAGAATATAAAGACAGGCTTGAATATGAGCTTTCCGTTATAAAGGATATGGGATATATTGACTATTTCCTTATTGTTACGGATTTCATAAGCTATGCTAAAAAACACGGTATTCCCGTAGGTCCCGGCAGAGGTTCGGGAGCTGGCAGCATTTGTGCGTACTGTATGGGAATTACTAATGTTGACCCTATTAAATACAATCTTATTTTTGAACGCTTTTTGAATCCCGAAAGAGTCAGTATGCCTGATATTGATGTGGATTTTTGCTATGAACGACGTGAAGAGGTTATTGACTACGTTGTCAGAAAATACGGCTCTGACCATGTTGCTCAAATTGTAACCTTCGGTACAATGGCGGCAAGGGCGGCAATCCGTGACTGCGGCAGAGCAATGGGACTTCAGTACGGAGTTGTTGATAATGTTGCCAAAAAAGTTCCTCACGCAATTGGAGTTACACTTGAAAAGGCTTTGGCGGAAAGCGACGAATTAAAGGAACTTTACAGCACGGACCCTGTTGCCCGAGAGCTTATTGACACTGCGAAAAGCGTTGAGGGAATGCCTCGGCACGCCTCAACCCATGCCGCAGGCATTGTTATTACTGACAGACCGGTAAGCGATTATGTTCCGCTTGCACGAAACGACGAATCAATAGTAACTCAGTTTACAATGACTACCATAGAAGAACTGGGACTTTTGAAAATGGATTTTTTAGGACTTCGCACACTGACGGTTATTGACGATTGCGTTAAAATGGTTCGTGAGAAAAATCCCGAATTTGATATTGAAAAAATTCCATATGACGATAAAAAGGTTTTTGCACTGTTTTCGTCGGGCAAAACAGACGGAATATTTCAGTGTGAGTCGTCGGGTATGCGTAACGTGATTTCACGACTTAAGCCCGACAGCCTTGAAGATATAATTGCGGTTATCGCTTTGTACCGTCCCGGTCCTATGGATTCAATTGACACCTATATTGCAAACAGACACAATCCGCAAAAGGTTTATTATAAAACGCCCCTTTTAAAGGAAATTCTTGAAGTTACTTACGGTTGCATTGTTTATCAGGAGCAGGTAATGCAAATTTTCCGTACACTTGCAGGTTATTCTCTCGGCAGAGCGGATATTGTACGCCGTGCTATGTCCAAAAAGAAGCGCAAGGTTATGGAGGAAGAGCGTGAGCATTTTTGCTCAGGCTGTGCTGAAAATAATATAAGCCGTGAAACTGCAAATGATATTTTTGACGATATGTCCTCGTTTGCATCTTACGCATTTAATAAATCCCATGCGGCGGCTTATGCAATTGTTGCTTACCGCACGGCATATTTAAAATGCTATTATCCGTGTGAATTTATGGCGGCTTTGCTTACGAGTATACTTGAAAACTCCGCAAAGGTTGCAGGCTACATTGAGGACTGCAAGCGTGGCGGAATAAAAATTTTACCGCCGAATGTCAATGAAAGTTATAAGGATTTTACTGCCGAGGAAGAATCAAAATCAATCCGTTTCGGACTGCTTGCAATTAAAAATTTAGGTCACGATTATATTGATAATATTATTTCCGAGCGTAGGATAAACGGAAAATTTACCTCGTTTTATTCATTTTGCAAGCGAACCTACGGTAAAAGCTTCAACAGACGTGCAGTTGAAAGCTTAATTAAGAGCGGCGCGCTCGATTCTCTCGGAAGTAACCGACGTGAAATGCTTACAAATCTTCCGTTTATATTAAGTGAGCTGGACGGAACACGAAGAAGAAACCTTGAGGGTCAAATCGGCATTTTCGACTTGCTTTCGTCAAACGGCACGGATTCGTCAGATTCATATACTATGCAAAAAATGAGCGAGATGGATACCGAAGAGCTGCTGAACGGCGAAAAGGAAACAACAGGTCTGTATATATCTTCGCACCCAATGGAGCAATATTCCGATTTGGCACGTAAGCTTAACTGCAAAAAGATTTGCGATTTACTTGAACTGTCGGAAACTGACAGCGGCGAATATACAACTGCAAAAATAATGGGAATTGTTTCCCATATCACAAAAAAACAAACTAAAAACGGTGAAGCAATGGCTTTTGTCACGCTTGAAGATATGACGGGCAGTATTGAGGTTATCGTTTTCCCGAAACTAATGCAGACATATTTCAGATATATTGAAACGGGAAAAGCTGTTTTTGTTTTGGGTCACATTTCCGTTCGTGAGGATGAAGCGCCGAAAATTATTCTTGATACGGCAAAACCGGCGGCTGAGGTAAAAAGCGATAGAGAAAAGCGCACAGGGCTTTTTGTACGCCTGCCGTCAAGTGAGTGTGATGAGTACACAAAATCATTGAACTTGACGGAAAAATGCAAGCCAAACGGTGACATTAATCTTTATTTTTATTTTGATAATACTAAAAAATATTTTCCTATGGGTAAAATAAAAGTAACAGAAAATCTTATTGCTGAATTAAAAAAAATCGCAGGAGAAAAGAATGTTATTCTCCAACAGTAAATTTACTATTGAATTTTGGAAATATTTATGTTATCATATTTTTTCCAATCTATGTATTTAATATATTTCTTCATATAAAAGGGTGATTGAAATGAAAACAATTGGTGTTTTAACAAGCGGAGGCGACGCTCCGGGTATGAATGCCGCTATTCGTGCGGTTGTACGCTCCGGCTGTGAGAACGGAATGAAGGTTATGGGCATTCTTCGCGGTTACAACGGTCTTATGCAGGGCGATATGTTTGAAATGAATCTTAGAAGCGTTTCCAATATTATTAACAGAGGCGGTACAATCCTCTATTCTGCAAGAAGTCCCGAATTCAAAACCGAAGAGGGTATGCAGAAAGCAATCAGCACTGCAAAAGAATTAGGCTTGGAGGGAATTGTTGTTATCGGCGGTGACGGCTCTTTCAGAGGCGCACGTGATTTGTCGCTCAGAGGTATTCCCTGCGTAGGTATTCCCGGAACTATTGACAATGACATTGCCTGCTGTGATTATACAATAGGTTATGACACCGCAATGAATACAGTTCTTCAAATGGTTGACCGTCTGCGTGACACTACGGAATCGCACGACCGTTGCTCTGTTGTTGAGGTAATGGGCAGAAGAGCAGGCTACATTGCCCTTAATGCAGGTATTGCCTGCGGTGCAACTACAATCCTTATTCCTGAGGTTGAGTACGATTTCCAGCGTGATGTTATTGACAGAATGAGAAAAACTCAGTCAACAGGCAAAAAGCATTTCATAATAATTGTAGCTGAGGGTATCGGCAAGGTTGAGGAAATGGCAAAGCGTATTGAGGCTGAAACGGGCGTTGAATCCCGTGCAACAATCCTTGGTCATGTTCAGCGCGGCGGCGTTCCCACAGTCCGTGACCGTGTAAATGCAAGTCTTATGGGTTGCAGAGCTGTTGATCTTTTGAAAGACGGCATCGGCAACCGTGTTGTAGCTATGCAGAAAGATCAAATCGTAGATTATGACATATTTGAAGCATTAAATATGAAAAAATCTCTCGACCTTGATATCTATAAGTTAGCTCACGAAATTTCCATCTGATTATGAATATTATACTTATCGGAATGCCCGGTTCGGGTAAGAGCACTGTCGGCGTTATTTTGGCCAAAAGCCTCGGGGTTGATTTTATCGATACAGATTTGCTTATTCAGCGCCGTGAAAAAAGACTTTTGCAGGATATTATTGATAAAGACGGCATAGACTTCTTCCTTGACAGGGAGCGTGATGCAATACTTAGCGTTAATGAAAGCAATGCGGTAATTGCCACCGGCGGCAGTGTGATTTTACGCGAAGACGCTATGGCTCACCTTAAAAAGCTGGGTACTGTAATTTTTCTTGACGTTTCCGTCAATGAGCTTACACGGCGTCTCAGCAACATAAAAACACGGGGAATTGCCGCAGAAAAAGGGGAGAGCGTAAAAGATATTTACGATAAACGCTTTTCACTTTATAAAAAATTTGCAGACATAACCGTTAGTGCAGATTCGCTTTCCTGTGAACAGACAGTAAATATTATTTGCGAAAAATTAAACAAAATTAAATAAATATTTTTTTTAGCGTATTGCATTTTTGCGATACGCTATTTTTTACCTCTGATATTTTTGTGTTTTTGTGGCAAATTACTATTGCGACAAAAAAGTCGTGCGGAGGTGAAAAATGCGTGATTTTGTGAAATGCTTTTCTGTATTTATAGCAGGAATTTGCATTTTTCTTTTTGCAATTATTCTTCTCGGTCAGTTTGCAATACCGAAAGAAGTGGTAATAGCTGAAAACTCAAAATATGAAGCACCGAAAATTTTCGGAATTTCATTATTTACCTGTAATGACCCTATTACCTCGGTTGGAATTGTAAATACAAAGGCTTTGAATGATGAGAAACAAGTGCAGGTAAATTTATTGAATATTATTCCCGTTAAGCGAACAAACGTCAAATCCGTAAAAAGACAGTATGTTGTTCTCGGCGGAGAGATATTCGGAATTAAGCTGTTTACGGACGGTGTGCTTGTTGTTGACGCTGAATCTGTTCAGTCAGAGGGAAATACCGTAAATCCTGCGGAAAAGGCAGGTATAAAGATTGGCGATATAATTAAATCTGTCAACGGAAAAAATGTATATACCAATAAGGCTTTATCCGAAATAATTGAGAAAAGCAACGGAGAAGAACTGCAAGTAACGGTTGTGCGGGGAAACGATACGCTTAATGTATCATTTTCATCGGTTAAAGAGGACGTGACAGGTAAGTTTAAAGCAGGACTTTGGGTACGTGACAGTACAGCAGGAATAGGAACAGTTACCTTTTATAATCCGCAAAACAACTCATTCGGTGGTCTCGGCCATGCGATATGCGATATAGATACAGGCGAAATAATGCCGATGGTAAACGGAGAAATGGCTAAGGCTTATGTAAGCGGATTGTATAAAAGCTCAAACGGATGTGTGGGTGAGCTCTGCGGCGTTTTTACAGGCGAAAGACAAGGCAGCTTGTGCATTAACTGTGAAAAGGGTATGTACGGATTTTCAGATATCATTCCGCAGAACCAAACTGTACCCATAGCGCTTGAGAGTGAAGTGAAAAAAGGAGAAGCTGAGATTATTTGTACGGTAGACAAAAACGGACCTAAGAGTTATAAAGTCGAAATAGTGAAGTTGTTGAAAAAAACAGGAGAAATAAATAAGGATATGATTGTTAAGATTACCGATCCTGAGCTTCTTTCAAAAACCGGCGGAATATTACAGGGTATGAGCGGAAGCCCTATTGTTCAAAACGGGATGCTTGTAGGTGCTGTTACTCATGTTTTTATAAATGATCCAACGCAAGGTTACGCAATTTTTGCAGATAAAATGCTTGAAACTTCCGCGTGTGAGGAAATGACTGCTCAGCAAAATACGGCTGACAGTGCCGCCTGACACAAAAAAGAGGGACGGAATTTCCGTCCCTCGAATTTTTATACAATGTTCAGTTTTTAAGGCTTTGAAGCGGAGCAGGAATTCTGCCGCCTCTTGAAATGAATTTGGCAGGAGATGCTGTGTTTACCTTCATAATGGGTGAAACTCCGAAAAGTCCGCCAAACTCAATTTCTTCGCCGTCTTTTTTGCCGATTGCGGGAATAACTCTTACTGCGGTTGTTTTTGAATTAACCATTCCTATAGCCGCCTCGTCTGCAATAATTGCAGATATGACCTCGGCAGGAGTATCTCCGGGAATTGCTATCATATCAAGACCAACAGAACAAACAGCCGTCATAGCCTCAAGTTTTTCTATTGAAAGCACCTGATTCCTTGCGGCGTCAATCATTCCTGCGTCCTCAGAAACAGGGATAAAAGCGCCCGAAAGTCCGCCAACGTGCGACGAAGCCATTACGCCGCCCTTTTTAACTGCGTCATTAAGAAGGGCAAGGCAGGCTGTTGTTCCGCAGGCACCGCACTGCTCAAGTCCCATTTCTTCAAGTATGTGTGCAACTGAATCACCGACAGCAGGTGTAGGCGCAAGAGAAAGGTCAACAATTCCGAACGGAACGCCGAGCCTTTTGGAAGCCTCTTTTGCAACAAGCTGCCCCATTCTCGTAATTTTAAAAGCAGTTTTCTTAACCGTATCCGCAACCTCGGTAATGTCAGCGTCGGGAATTTTTGAAACAGCCGCACGTACAACACCGGGGCCTGAAACACCTACGTTTATAACGCAGTCAGGCTCGCCCGCACCGTGAAATGCACCTGCCATAAACGGGTT
>DKTZ01000003.1:565-1344 GCA_002490425.1 Ruminococcaceae bacterium UBA7217 | reverse complement strand
AAATGCACCTGCCATAAACGGGTTATCGTCGGGAGCATTACAGAATACAACAAGCTTTGACGGACCGACAAGACCTTTATCTCTTGTAAGTTCAGCCGATTCCTTGACAATCTGACCCATAAGCCTTACTGCATCCATATTGATACCGGCTTTAGTTGAGCCGATGTTAACGCTGGAGCAAATTCTGTCCGTAACAGCTAATGCTTCTGGAATACTTCTTATAAGTCTTTCGTCGCCTGCGGCAAAGCCTTTCTGAACAAGTGCAGAATAACCGCCAAGGAAGTTAACACCGACTGTTTTTGCCGCTTTGTCAAGGATTTTTGCATATTTTACGGGGTCGCCGCCGCTTGCGGCGCTTACCATTGCAATAGGGGTTACAGATATTCTCTTGTTGATAATCGGAATACCGTATTCCTTTTCAATATCTTCGCCCGTTTTAACAAGCTTTTCTGCCTTCTTGCAAATCTTGTCATAAATTTTGTTGCAGGCTTTGTCTATATCACTGTCAGCACAGTCAAGAAGAGAAATTCCCATTGTTATTGTACGAATGTCAAGATTCTCTTCCTGAATCATATTTATAGTTTCAAGTATATCTCTCGTGTTTATCATTTATTGCTGCCTCCGTTTATATCCTGTGCATGGAGTTAAAAACGTCCTCGTGCATAACGTGAACGGTAAGGCAGTGCTCTTCGCCCATTTTCTTGGCTTTGTCGGCAAATTCCGTAAAGGGAATATTCGCTTTCTCAATGTCAATAAGCATAATCATACAAAACATATCC
>DKTZ01000003.1:0-291 GCA_002490425.1 Ruminococcaceae bacterium UBA7217 | reverse complement strand
CATAATCATACAAAACATATCCTGCAGTATTGACTGAGTAACCTCTACTACGTTTACTCCGTATTCGGCACATATTCCTGAAATCTGTGCTAAAATGCCAACCTTGTCTTTTCCGATAACGGTAATAATACCTTTCATCTAAATTACCTCCGTAAAATACGTTACTTTTTTAACCTAAATAGTTTAACATATTTTTACTTAAATGTGAATACATAATTTTTATTAAATCTTAAAATATATTTAATTTATTTTTAAGTATTTCGGTTGAATTTGCATAATAACTGTTATATA
>DKTZ01000056.1:2244-25012 GCA_002490425.1 Ruminococcaceae bacterium UBA7217 | reverse complement strand
TATTTAATAATTATAATAAAATTTTACATAATTTCCAATAGGTTTTTATTAAAAAATTGTAAATTTTCGTTAATAAATTTCATATATATCAATAAAAACACTAAGGGCGGTTAAAAATGCATAAAAAAATTTCAATCCTTTTGGTTATTACTCTTCTTTTTTCTATGTGCGGCTGTTCAAGAGAAACAAAAATGGGAATAGGCGAATACTGTGACAGAATACATAAGGATTACGGAATAACTATTAACGAAAATTCATTATTGCTTGAAAAAAACGGCGACATCAACACTGTTTACTGTAATCTTAATTCTTCCCTCCTGGTGTTTTACTTGGGAAACAATAATAATATTTCAGGTATTGCAGGAATGCTCAGTAAGGATAATGAAGGCGAATTATCAACATTCTTAGACAATTTTCAAAAATGTGTTTCAGTCTTTACGATGAACAGTGAGGACAGTGTAAAAAACATCTTTGATGAATGTAAAATCACCGCCAAAAGCATAAAATTTACCGACGGCAACAGACAATATACCGTCGGTAAGTTTAAATATTCGGTTGTTACAAACGAGCAGTCAATAACGGTTTTCTGCAAGAGAGTTTAAAGCTATAAATTACTCCTTATGCCACTTTACGCCCTGAGGAGTATCCTCAAGAATAATGCCCTGCGCTTTAAGCTCGTCACGAATACGGTCCGCCTCAGCCCAATTCTTTTCTTTTCTCGCATTTTGACGCACCTCAATAAGCGCTTCGATTTCACCGTCAAGGGACTCACTGTTTCTGTTATAAACAAGGCCGAGAACTCCGGTCAGCTCATCGAAAAGCTCTGCTGCAAATTCTGCAAGCTCTTTTGACGGATTTTCGCCTATGACATTTGTATTTATGTCACGTACAAGCTCAAATACTGCTGAAATTGCGTCCGCAGTGTTAAGGTCGTCATCCATAGCGGAGATAAACTGTTCACGGCGTGAAGAAAGCTTTTCTTTAATTTCATCAGCATTTTCGGGAAGAGCGTCAGAACCGTTTGCTATTGCAAAATCAAGATTGTCACGGCAGGTGTAAAGACGCTGTAAGGACGCCTTGCACTGCTCAATAATGTCAACGCTGTAATTTATGGGACTTCTGTACTGTGAAGAAATCATCAGGTAACGGATAGGCTCATAGCCGTATTTTTCTGCAACGTCACGGACAGTAAAGAAATTTCCGAGAGATTTTGACATCTTTACGTTGTCAACATTTATATAGCCGTTGTGCATCCAATAATTTGCAAAGGGAACGCCGTTGCAGCACTCTGACTGCGCAATCTCATTTTCATGATGCGGGAAAATCAAGTCCTGACCGCCGCAGTGAATGTCAATAGTTTCGCCGAGATAGCGGCGTACCATTGCAGAGCACTCAATATGCCAGCCGGGTCTGCCCTTTCCCCATGGCGACTCCCAATAAGGCTCGCCGGGCTTTGCGCCCTTCCAAAGGGCAAAATCCATAGGCTCTTTTTTAAGCTCGCCGATATTTATTCTGGCTCCCGCTTCCAAATCCTCAAGAGGCTGATGCGAAAGCTTGCCGTACTCCTTAAATTTTTTGGGGCTGAAATAAACATCGCCGTTTTCTACGGCATAGGCGTAGCCCTTTTCAACGAGAGTGCTTATAATGTTTATTATCTCGTCAATATTTTCCGTTGCTTTCGGGTGAACGGTTGCCTCTTTGAAGTTCATACCCTTAACATCTTTCCAGAACTCTTCAATATATTTTTCCGAAACTGTTTTGTAGTCTGAATTTTCTTCAAGAGCTTTCTTGATGATTTTGTCGTCAATATCGGTAAAATTCTGAACGAAATTTACCTTATAGCCTCTGTATTCAAGATAACGGCGAAGAGTGTCAAACACGCAAAGCGGTCTTGCGTTGCCGATGTGAATATAGTTGTAAACAGTCGGTCCGCAGGCGTAAATTTTAACCTCTCCCTCCTTTACTGTTTTAAGCTCCTCTTTTCTTCTTGTAAGCGTATTATATATTCTCATTTTCTTTCTCCTTGTATTTTTTTAGCTCTTTTTCAAGACTTTCAATTTTAATTGACATTTTACAAAGCTCCTGCGAAACAGGGTCTGGAATATGAACCTGGTCAAGCTTATCCACACGCACACCGCCTTGCTTTACAACTCTTGCGGGAACGCCAACAGCGGTTGAATTCGGCGGAATTTCATCAAGCACAACAGCGCCCGCCGCAATATTGGTATTGTCCCCTACCTTGAACGGTCCCAACACCTTTGCCCCTGAGCCGATTAAAACTCCGTTGCCGATTGTAGGGTGGCGTTTGCCGACATCCTTACCCGTACCGCCGAGGGTAACACCCTGATAAATTGTTACATCATCGCCGATTTCGGTCGTTTCACCGATTACAACGCCTGTACCGTGGTCAATAAAAAATCTTTTTCCGATTTTTGCCGCAGGGTGAATTTCAATTCCTGTTTTTCTTACAGCTCGCTGTGAAATTGCACGGGCAATAAATTTGTGATTGTGAGTCCAAAACCAATAAGCCTTTCTGTGCATTCTTATAGCTTTAAGCCCGGGGTACAGAAAAAGAATTTCCGCACTCGATTTTGCCGCCGGGTCTCGCTCTTTAACCGTTGCTATATCCTCTTTTAACTGTTCAAACACTCGTAATCATCTCCTCAAATTCAACTCAATAAAAAAGCCTTCAAGGTTCAAAAGACCCCGAAGGCGAATAATCGCGGTTCCACTCCGTTTTATAACTCAAAGACAGATAACGGCGTCACCCGTGCAAAGGTACTCAAATTCCCCCTGCCTGCTCATAAGCGCACTTCACAAATCTTGTTTTAAAGGTGCTTTCAGCCGATGACACCCTTTCTCTGAAAAACCAAAAACTTGCTACTCTTCTTATTCTTCGCATTTAAAAGTCATTTAATAATATAATAGTATATCACAATTTTCAAAAAAAATCTACTGTTATTTTGAATAATCTATTGCATTTTTACTGTCTTTTATGTAAATAATGCCTGAAATTACCGTGAGAATTGCGGTTATCCACAAAAGTGCGTTGGAAATATTTGAAAGTGTTAACCACCACGGCACTGTCACGCCGGGTACAATGTTCGGGGCGTAGCTGTATATCTCGCCGAGGAACATTATGAGAACCGTAAACACCATTTGACTGACCGTTTTAAGCTTACCCCAGATGTTTGCAGGGATTACAACACCGTTTGAGGCGGCAATCATTCTGAGTGAGGCAATGGCAAATTCCCGTGTCAGAACTATCATTACTATCCAAATATTGCAAAGACCCAATTTCATAAACGCCAAAAGCGCTGCCGTTGTGAGCACCTTATCGGCAATCGGGTCTAAAAGCTTGCCGAAATTTGTTACCTGATTATTTTTCCTCGCCAATTTACCGTCAACAGCGTCAGTAACCGATGCCGCCATGAAGATGAACATTGCCCACAAAAACCTGTGAGGCAGTGAGTCCCATAAAAGCACAGCAAGAAACACGGGTGCAATTATCATTCTTGCGATAGTAAGTTTATTCGGTGTGTTTAATCTCATACAACCTCTCCCGTTAAAATGCCGTCAACACAGTTTATTATCTCGACTTTTACTATATCACCGTCGTCTAATTCATAACCGCAGGTAAAGCAGATTTGCGTGTCAATTTCTGGGGCATCCATCACCGTTCTGCCGTAGTAAGAATCGGTATAACCGTCATAATTCTCAACAATTACGGAAAACTCTTTTCCGATAAGAGATTCGTTGACTGAATCGAGAATTTCACTTTGCAAATCGTTAACGATGTCTGCTCGGCGAGTTCTCTCTTCCTCGGGTAACATCCCGTCAAGCCTTGCGGCAGGAGTACCCTCCTCTTCGGAATATGCAAAACAGCCCATACGCTCAAATTTCATTTCCGAAACGAAATCGCAAAGCTCCTCGAACTCATCTTCGGTTTCACCGGGGAAGCCTGCAATAAATGTTGTACGAAGAGTTATATCGGGTATTTTTTCACGGATTTTATTAAATAAATCTGTCAAAGACTGCCTGTCGCCCTGCCTGTTCATACGCTTAAGAACACGCTCCGAACAATGCTGAACGGGAATGTCCATATATTTAACTATTTTATCCTCTTCGGCTATTGTGTCTATAAGTGCGTCGTCAATTCTTTCAGGATAGAGGTATAAAACACGAATCCACTCTATTCCGTCGATTTTGCAGAGGGAACGCAGGAGCGGTGAAAGCGCATTTTTGCCGTATAAATCTTCTCCGTAACGGGTAGTGTCCTGAGCCACAACAATAAGCTCTTTTACACCGTCTTTGGCGAGTTTTTCAGCCTCAGCCAAAATACTTTCGGCGGGACGGCTTCTGTAAGCACCCCTTATTGACGGAATTGCGCAGTAGGTGCAGTTGTTAGAGCAACCCTCTGCTATTTTAATATATGCACTGTACGGAGGAGTTGTGAGAACTCGGTCGCCGTCAAAGCAAAGATTTTCTTTCGGCGGGTAGCTTTCAACCTTTTCAAAGGACAAAAGCTTTTCGCAAACCTCGCAAATGTCATTATCAGCACCGATGCCTATAACGCCGTCAACCTCGGGGATTTCCTCAAAAATCTCTGAGCGGTAGCGCTCGGCAAGACAGCCTGCTACAAGAATTCTCACTGACGGGTAATCCTCTTTATAAGATGCCATATCAAGAATATTTTCAATAGATTCTTTTTTTGCGCTCTCAATGAATGCGCAGGTGTTAACTATTATTAAATCTGCCTCCGCGGGGTCATTCACAATTTCAAACCCGCCGTTTTGAAGCTTTGAGAGCATTATTTCGGCATCCACCTGATTTTTGGGACAGCCGAGTGATACCATACCGATTTTTTTACTCATAAAAATCCTCCTCAAAAGTTTGTGACACCGATTGAAAAGCAGTTTTTATATCGGAATAAGAATAACCGTATCTTAAAAGTGCGGCGACGGTGCGCTGTTTGCCCTTTTCGTCATTAAATTTGCCTTTAAACTTGTGTTCAAGCAATAATACTATACTATTTACACTGTCTTTGTCAAGTGCGAGAATTGCATTTTGCGCTGTTTCACGGTCAACACCCCGAAAAATCAGTTCCTGCATAATTCGCTTTTCACCGTAATGCTTATTATTGTAAAGATGCTCACAAAGCGTTTCGGCATATCTCCCGTCGTCAAGCAATGACAGCTCTTTAAGCCTGTTTACAGCATATTCGATTGCACTTTCGTCAAAATCCTTTTCTTTCAGCTTCCGTTTTATTTCTTTTTCGGAATACGGTCTGCGTGACAGAAAGTCAAGTGCTTTATTATAAGCACGGCGAAAACTGACCGAGCTTAAAAGCTCAGTCAGTTCATCTTCCGATATTTCCTTTGCATTTCGGTATTTTTCAGAATACCACCAATCTTTGTCGACAGTAGCTCTGTATTCACCGTCAAGATAAATATGGATTTTGTTGTTTCTACCGTCTTTAACCGTCAGTTTCATTCTTCGTCGTCAACGGCAATGTCAAGCACAGCCTTAGCGGCGGCCTTTGTTGTGGGGACTTTAACAACTTCGGGAGCTGCGGGTGCTTTGCCCTCTTTTTTAGCCTCCATAGCCTCTTTCATCTTTTCACGAATCTGCTTTTCAATACCAGCGGCAAAATCGGGCTGCTGCTTAAAGAGAATTTTAACATTTTCTCTTCCCTGTCCCAGTCTTTCCTCACCGAAATAGTACCATGCGCCGCTCTTTTTGATTACACCGAATTTAACGCCCAAATCGACAATTTCGCCTATTCTCGAAATGCCCTCGCCGTACATAATGTCAAACTCTGCCTCTTTAAAAGGAGGAGCTACCTTATTTTTAACGATTTTAGCCCTTGTACGTGAACCGATAAACTCATTATTCTGTCCTTTTAACTGTTCAATACGGCGAACGTCAACACGGACAGAGGCATAGAATTTAAGCGCTCTGCCGCCCGTTGTAACCTCTGGATTGCCGTACATTACGCCGACCTTTTCACGAAGCTGGTTGATAAAAATTACAAGTGTATTTGACTTATTGATTACACCCGCAAGCTTACGAAGAGCCTGCGACATAAGACGTGCATGAAGACCCACGTGGCTGTCGCCCATATCGCCCTCAATTTCAGCTTTCGGAACAAGTGCGGCAACAGAGTCCACAACGATTATGTCAATAGCGCCCGAACGTGCCAACGCCTCGGCAATTTCAAGCGCCTGCTCGCCGTTATCAGGCTGAGAAACGAGAAGAGAGTTAACGTCAACACCCAAATTCTGTGCATATTCAGGGTCAAGCGCATGCTCAGCGTCAATAAACGCCGCCTCGCCGCCGTTCTTTTGCGCCTCTGCAACTACCTGTAACGCAAGAGTAGTTTTACCTGATGACTCAGGACCGTAAATCTCAACAATTCTGCCCCTCGGGAAACCGCCGATGCCCGTTGCGCTGTCAAGTGATATTGAGCCTGTTGAAATTGCCTCAACATTAAGAGAAGCAGTTTCGCCCAGACGCATTACAGCACCCTTACCGTAGCTTTTTTCAATTTGGAGTAATGCAGTTTCCAATGCTTTTTTCTTATCAGCCATTTTTATACCTCGCAGTCGTACATTTGTTCGTTTGATAGTATTATATCTTATATTTACAATAATTGCAATAGTTTTTTCGATTTTTTATACTATTTTTTTTGCAAAAAACACTTGCAAAATTCATTTCAATCGGTTATAATACCATTTGTTGTGATTTGAATTCATAATTTATTGTTATTAAGGAGGTGCCTTAAATGGCAAAATGTGAATTTTGTGGTAAAGACGTAGCTTTCGGAATTAAGGTTTCCCACTCTCACAGACGTTCTAACAGAACATGGAAGCCCAATGTTAAAAGAGTTAAGGCAATCGTAAACGGCTCTCCTAAGAGAGTTTATGCTTGCACTCGTTGCCTTCGCTCAGGCAAGGTTACAAGAGCTGTCTAATCAATTCAAACGAAAATTAACGGATACCTTTTCGGGTATCCGTTTTTTCTTTGTGTTTTTTCCTAAATCACCGTATTAACAATTCCGATTATTGTTTTGACTAAGCTTACTACATTAGGAATAATTACATAGGCGAGCGGTAAAACCAAAAATCGAGCCGTTTTGTCAAAAGGCGATTTTTCTTCTTTTGCAAGGCAAACTGCCAAAAGCACCGCAATGAGTGCTGTGATAGCGAGGGAAATGCTGTTAACGGGAAAGGTTCCGTGAATTATGTCAAACAGCACAGATACCAATGCTTTCAGAACCGCATTTGCTCCAAAGAAAATATAAAAGAATTTAAGCAGCTGTCTATCCTTTTCGCCGTAGGAAGAAACTGCTTTTAGCATAAGTGCCATAAGTACAACGATAAGTACTTCTCCGATAAGAGAACAAATAAGCGTCAGTACCATTCTTACAGACAGAATATATTCATTGTAAAAAATATTATTTAGTATATAAGTGATTATACCGGTCATACCGCAGGGTATAATCCAATACAAATACCGGAAATTGCGCTTATCGGCTGAAAAACCGAATTTTTTCTCAAGCCATTTTGAGAAAAAGTTGCAGGAAATGATAATTACCATAGCACCCCAAATTGCACTAATCAGCGAAACAACATTACCTATCACTACTGCATTTATTGCAATGTCGTGACGGTCAGCCAAGCTTATTACCGTTGATAAGCTTATCATCATAGAACCGATAAACGAAGGTAACGACGCAATAAGAGAAGTTGCTAAAAGCCAGACAATTGACGGTACAATAAATTTATCCGGCTTATACGGTACTTTTTCCTGCGAGTCTGCCGCCAAAGCTATTCCTGTAAAATAATACGGCGGTAAATTATACTTTTCAATAATAATCTGTGCTATTTGAGGCGGTACCGGTAAAGCACTTTCGCAGCTTGCCAAGGTTTCCGCCGAAATGCCCGTTACCTCTGAGAGCGTATCCAAACGAACGCCGTACTCCGCTCTGAAATTTTCAATAGTGTTTGCCACATAAATCCCCTCCCCAAAAACAAAAATCAATATTATCTTAAATACATTGTACTATATTGACCTTTGGTTGTAAATACACAATAATAACAAAGCTGTTACAGCGACTTTGTATAGATTTTCTGTGGAAAATCGGCACACAGCAATAAAAAAACGGGCAATTCCAAAACCGCCCGTTTGTAAATTCAAAAATATTCAGTCCGCTAGAGCCTGTCTTACAAATTCAATTTGAGCTTCAACCGAGGTAACCGATGTTCCGCCCGCTGAAATTCTGCGGTTTACACAATTTTCAAGGTCAACCGCATCATATATCCCCTCATCGAATTTATCGCTGAAGGATTTATATGTATCAAGCGGCAGTGTTTCGAGCACCTTGCCTGTTTTTATACACTCAGCAACAATTCTGCCCGAAATTTTATAAGCGTCACGGAATGGCATTCCCTTATTTACAAGGTAATCCGCCATATCGGTGGCATTTATGAAACCGCCCTGTGCGGCTTTTTTCATATTTTCGGGGATAGCGGTCATAGTCGAAATCATTCCCGTCATTACCTGCAAGCACATTTTAACAGTGTCACAAGCGTCAAAGACGGACTCCTTATCCTCCTGCATATCTTTATTGTATGCGAGGGGCAAGCCCTTTAAGGTTGTCAAAAGCCCGATTAAATCACCATAAACCCTACCCGTTTTGCCACGAATAAGTTCTGCCATATCGGGGTTTTTCTTCTGCGGCATAATTGAAGAGCCTGTTGTAAATGCATCTGAAAGCTCAACAAATTTAAACTCCCAGCTTGACCAAAGGACTATTTCCTCAGAAAATCTTGACAGATGCATCATAAGAATTGAAAGAGAAGAGAGCAATTCAGCACAAAAGTCACGGTCGGAAACGCCATCTAATGAATTCATACAAATGCTGTCAAAGCCCAGCTTTTTCGCTTCAAACTCACGGTCTGTATTATAGGTTGTGCCTGCCAAAGCGCAGGAGCCAATCGGCGACACGTTCATTCTCTTTTTACAGTCGGAAATACGGTCAATGTCACGCAGGAGCATCATAGCATAAGCCATTAAATGATGACCGAAGGTAATGGGCTGTGCACGCTGAAGGTGCGTATAACCCGGCATAATCGCACTTTTGTATTCATCTGCCTTTGAAACAACGGCTGAAATAACATCCTTTGTGAGAGCGGCAATTTCTTCAGCTTCGTCACGGAGATACATTCTTATGTCAAGAGCTACTTGGTCATTACGGCTTCTTGCGGTGTGGAGTTTTTTGCCCGTGTCGCCTATTCGCTCAGTCAGAACCTGCTCAACGAACATATGAATATCCTCTGCCTCCATATCAATAGGCAGCTTGCCCGATTCAATATCGGTAAGAATTTCGCCGAGGCAGTCTATGATTTTTTCAGCATCGTCAGATGAAATAATGTTCTGTGCCGAAAGCATTGCGGCGTGAGCCATACTGCCCGTTATGTCCTGCTTAAACATTTTAGAGTCAAATCGGATTGAAGAATTAAAATCGTCCGCAATTTTGCTGGTAACGCCTGAGGTTCTGCCCTCCCACATTTTTGCCATATATATTCTCCTTAAAGTTTTACCTCCCTCTTTGAGGGAGGTGGCATTTTCGTAAGAAAATGACGGAGAGAGTTTGTTGTTTACCAGTTTACTCCCTCAGTCTGCTACGCAGACAGCTCCCTCAATGAGGGAGCGTCCCATATAAATTTAATTATTTGTTTGTATCTCTTTGAGCGTCAAGCAAAGCCTTAACCTTAATCGGCAGACCGAAGAGGTTGATAAAGCCTGCTGAGTCAGCCTGATTGTATGCGCCGCCGTCCTCGCCGAAAGATGCTACATTTTCGTCATAAAGAGTGTACGGTGATGTAATGCCTGCATTGATTACATTGCCCTTGTAAAGCTTAACCTTTACGTCGCCCGTAACTGTTTCCTGTGTTTTGTCAACGAATGCGGAAAGAGCCTCACGAAGAGGTGTAAACCACTGTCCGAAATACACCAGCTCACCGAATTTTTGAGAAACAAGTTTTTTGTAATGCTGAGTGTCACGGTCAAGGGTTATAGTTTCGAGCATTTCGTGAGCCTTGTAGAGGATTGTTCCGCCGGGAGTTTCATAAACGCCGCGTGATTTCATACCAACAAGACGGTTTTCAACAATGTCAAGAAGACCTATGCCGTTTTTGCCGCCGAGTTCATTGAGCGTTTCAACGATTTGAAGTCCGTTCATTTCTACACCGTCAATTGAGGTGGGAACGCCCTTTTCAAAATGAATATTAACATAAGTCGGCTCGTCGGGTGCCTGTTCGGGAGCTACTCCCATTTCAAGGAAGCCTTCCTTCCCGTACATCGGCTCGTTTGCAGGGTCCTCAAGGTCAAGTCCCTCGTGTGACAAATGCCATACGTTTTTATCTTTGGAATAGTTTGTTTCACGGTTGATTTTAAGCGGAATGTTGTGCGCCTCGGCATACTCGATTTCTTCCTCACGGGATTTAATATCCCATTCACGCCAAGGAGCAATTATCTCCATTTCGGGAGCAAAAGCTTTAAGTGTAAGCTCAAAACGAACCTGGTCGTTGCCCTTACCTGTGCAGCCGTGGCAAATTGCGTCCGCACCCTCTTTTTTAGCGATTTCGGCAAGTCCCTTTGCAATGCAGGGACGGGCGTGCGATGTGCCGAGAAGATATGTTTCATAATCAGCGCCCGCTTTAAGGCAAGGCCAAATGTATTCCTCAACATATTCCTGCTTTAAATCAAGAACATAAAGCTTCGAAGCGCCTGTTTTGATAGCCTTTTCTTCAAGTCCGTCAAGCTCTGTTCCCTGACCGACATCGCCCGAAACGGCGATTACCTCACAGTTATTGTAATTTTCTTTAAGCCACGGGATAATGATTGATGTGTCAAGACCGCCCGAATAAGCTAAAACAACCTTTTTAATATTTTCTTTATTCATACAAGTTACCTCCAAATAATTAACAGATAAAAGTATAACTAATAGTAAATAAAAAGTCAATAGAAAATTATATTTTATTCGTATTTTTTATAATATTCTTGCATATTTATGAATATTATTCGGTTTATATACAATGATTTGTGTATATTTATGAATAGTTATTGGGATAAAGGTTAAATTAGGATAGATTTTGTGGGGTTAGGTATATTTTCTGTTATTACACCTCATCCACCGCCAAGGCGGTCCCCCTTCTCCTCAAAGGAGAAGGCAGAAATAGGCTTCTCCCTCGGGAGAAGCTGTCACGAAGTGACTGATGAGGGGCAAAACGAGATGATGTAATCATCAGTCCCTATAAAAAAACAGACAGCTTATTTTAAACCATCTGTTTTTATAAAATTTTCATTATTTTTTTGCCTTAATTTGCTCTTTGATTATATGGAAAATAGCACGGGAGCCGAGAGTTATATATTTGCCTAAGTTTCCCGAAAGTCCCGAAGCTATCGGGTTTTTAAGTTTTTTCTCATCTACACTTTGGGCTTCTGCCTTATGCGGTACGGCATTGTCAAGATAATATTCACCGAGCACAGAATCTTCGGGGCAGGAAACAACCGCACCGTCCGAGAAAGCTATAATATCCTTAAGCGTTTTACCTGTCGGCTCTTTACCTTCAAATCCGAAAAGAGCGAGCACACCGCACTCGTGAGCGCCGTTGTACGCAGGGGCAATTGACTTGCCCTGTGGTGTAACATAAACGTATGTGTCAAGTATTTCGCCCTTTGCCCTGCTCCAGTGATGGCGTTGCTTACCGTAATAAGTGCCGAACGGGTTCATCTGCACTTTACCGTTCTCGCAAAGGCGCATCGGACAATGTGCCATTGAGCCTAAGACAGTGCGTGCATTTGCAACTGCAAGACCTGTTTCACCGTTTGTCAGTGCAATAAGGCCTGCTGACAAGTGATTGTTGAACGAATCTAATTTAACATTTTCAGGGTCACATTCTGGGAAGCTTTGGGTTCTGTAAGACGAAATGTCACCCATAAAGTTACGCTTAACCACCGAAACATCGCCGTCTAAAGCGGGCGTGAGCTGGAACGGCACTGCCTCTTCCCATTTCATATCGGAATATCTGCCCAAAGAGGAATTCTCCGTTGAAATTGAGTCGTATTCGGGTGTATAAGGATATTTTACATCTGTACGCACGAAAATTCCTTTTGAATAGTCGGTTGCGATAAAATCAAATGTAAATTCGCCCTTTTCCTTTTCATTCGGCAGATGTATTTCGCCCTTTGAGCGTATCCCCTTACCGTTTCCGCCTATTGACAGCACTTCGCAGGAGATGTATTCAAATTCATATTCCTTGCCGTCAAAGGTTATAAAGCTCTTAAGGAAATCAGTTCCGCCGATTTCCTTTTTATTGTAAACAGCTTTATAAAGCTTGCCGTATTTTGAAAATTTAAGCGTCATCCCCTTGCCGTGAAGCCCCAAATCGCCCACATTTGAAGGCTTACTCGGCTCACCGATTTTTGCATCAATAAAATATTTGTCTTTAATTTCGTCAAACTGCATCATAACGAAAACAGACGACAAATCGTCGGACATTGGTATTACGGTATAATTTTTAAGACCTGCGCCGCTGATTTGAATTTGAGATGCAGACTTGATTTTTTCGTTTACTGACATTTGCACGCATTGCAAACGGCTTTTTGTAATGTTATGCACTGCGATTTTTTTGTATTTTTTAAGCGCCTGCTTTTCGAAATTTACAACTGAAAGTGCAAGTTCATTTGCCGTTTCCTCACGCCTGATATTCAGCACGGGAGTTGCAAGACCGAAATGAGTTGTGGAAAGCAAAAGCACCCTGTCACGGAATGAGGCGGATTTTCTGTCATCCTTGCTGTTAGCTTTTGCCATTGCGCGGGAGCGGTCAACCGCCGTCCATATTTTGCGGTTATACGGCTTTTCGGACCAAGACGCATAGCCGGTGAAATTGCCGTCCGCAGTGTCATGAGTAAAGTCAATATTACCTAACGGTTCGTGAGTTTTAATATAATTGCCGGGAGTGTCAAACTCAACAAAAGGTAAATCCGCAATTTCTCTTACAAGACCGTTTATGCCATCCGTATTTGCGATTTTGTTGCCCACAATAGGCAAATTCATACTTTCCCAGAAAATAGCGTCGGCATCCATATTGACGAAAATCAAAACGTCACGCTTAATTTCGCCCGACTCCTGTTTTTTATGTAAATCCTTAACCCAAGCACGCAGACACCCTGCGTCGCATATATCGGAATTGTTGTATGTTGGCAAAACGGTCATACTGTCGCCCTTGTAAGTGTAAGTAAGCGGATTAAACGCAAGCTCGTCGGGCAGAACAGGAATTATTGTGCGGAAAGCGTCAAAGGGCACGCAGGAATAATAAAGGCAAAGCGCCTTAACACCGAGTTTATTGTAAACGGGAACCTGAGAGGGAGTAAACATTACCTCCTGAGGGCGGACAAGCATTTCGCATTTGCCGAAAATATCTTTAAGTCCCGACCCTTCGGGATTTGTAACAGCAAGATTGATTGAGGCTTCAAGCTCCTCCTCGGTCATAGGACCGAGAGCACCGTTGGAATAGCCCATAATAATCTGCTCGTCGCCGTTTCCCTTGGTACGTCTTTTCATTCCGTCAATTATGTCGGGCGCAAATTCGGGCAAAATCTTTCCAAGAGAAAAGAAATTTTCGCAGTCCCAAGTACCCTTAACAGGGATTCCCTCATCGTTTAAAGTATCGAGAATGCTGATTATTTTGCGGATAATGCGTATATCCGAACCGAAGCCCAAATTGTCTGCCGTATCGCCCCTGTAAGAGTGATAGCAGTTAACGTGAAAGCCGAATGCTACATGTACCTTATTCATTGTTATCCTCCGCGCGTTTTAAATCAAGCTGCTCATGCATTTTTTCAAGATTCTTTTTAGAAAGTCCGTAGCCAAAGAAGAGAATCAGTGCCATTACGGTAAGAATAACGGCGGGGACTACTGTTGAAATGTCATAAAGCCGTGACAGTACTTTATCGCTTAATGCTATACCCTGTTTTGAAAGCTCGCCGTCATAATGAATCGACGCCAAAAGAAGGTTAAGTCCTACGCCTGCAAGCGTTTGACCGAGCTTTCTTGTAAATGAGAAAAATGCGTATGCCATACCCTCTTCTCTTTTGCCCGTTCTAAGCTCATGACAATCGATTGCATCCATAGCCAGTGCCCAAACCTCAAGCACCAAGAAGGTTTGACCGAGGCCTGAGAAGAAAATGAACACGAGGAATACGGTGGGATTTGCGGCAAGCGGCGTTCCTCTTAAAGCAAACAGAATAATATTTACAAGTGCGGCAAAGGCCATACCGACTGCGCATAGCTCTTTTTTGCCGAATTTTACGATAAGCTTATTCATAACGGGAATGAATATCGCCATCGGCAGATAAGTGCATATTGTTACAAGTGAATAAAGACCGGGCTTGCCGTAATAGTCCGTGAAAAGATATGTGTAGGTTGACTGATAATAAAACTGGAAGCCGACAAGAAGCATTGACGCTAAGGAAAGCATTACAAAGTCTTTATTTTTAAGCAGTTCCTTAAGCGTTGACGCCGCATTGTATTTTTCCCCTGGGTCTTTCTTTTGAGGAGCAACACGCTCTTTTGTGAGCTTGTAGTGAATAAAAAATATCAGCACGGAAGCTATTGAAATGATGAGAACACACCAAAACAACTTGTTTTCGTCAAGCGCCTTAATGTCTGTTCCGTTCGCATATTTGCCTGTTGTTGTGTAAACAATCATCGGCAGAATAACAGTTCCGGGAAGTCCACCTATTCCGGCTCCGATTGAACGCCACATTGAAAGAGAGGAGCGTTCAAGCTCATCATCCGTTACAACGGAAGCAAGCGAACCGTATGGAATATTAACCGCAGTATACATCATTCCGTAAAGAATATATGTAACATAAGCGTAAATGAGGTATTTCGTTTCGGTAAGACCCGGAATTTTAAGGAACATAAGCGCGGCGGAAATTGCAAGAGGGATTGAGAAGCCTAAAATCCACGGTCTGAACTGACCCTTTGGATTTGGCTTTCTTGACTGAATAAATGCGCCCCACATCGGGTCGTTAACTGCGTCCCAAATTCGCGCAATAAGAATAAGAACCACTATTTTTGACGGTGAAATTCCCAAGGCGTCGGTATAAAACTTGTTCTGAAATGCGCCTATAAGCGAAAAAGTTAAAATACCCGCCGTATCACCGAGAGCATAGCCGATACGGTCTTTTAGTTTAATGCCGTGAGTTAAAGATTTTTCTTCCATTTTTAATCCCTTTTTATTTGCTTTTATTATCACAGACTAAAAATGCCTTTGAATTTTCAGTCGCCCTTTACGATTTTATATGTTGAACGGAAATCAAGCTTGCCCATACCCTTTTCCATTCCTTTGTCATAAACATTTTTGCAAGCCTTAAGACCCGGCATTTCGAAATCGACCTTTTCCGCCATTCGCTCGCATATACCCAAATCCTTATGCTCGTTTTCAAGGGAAAACGCAGTTGTCCAATCCTCATTTTTAAGATTTTCCTTCTGCACCTCAAGATAAAAATTCTTGCCGCTTCCGTATGAAATTGCCTCGGCGTAATCGTCAATCGAAACGCCCCATTTTTGAGCCAGAGCCATTGTTTCGTTGACGCCGTTCTGAACTGCCGCAACCATTGCATTGGAGCAGATTTTCATAACAAGCCCTGCGCCGTTACCGCCCATATATTTAATATTAGTACCCATATATGCTAAAACAGGCTTAATGACGGAAACAAGCTCCTCGTCAGCGCCGATTAAAATACCCAGTGTCCCATCAATGGCGGCAGACTTGCTTTTAACAACCGGACAATCCGCAAACTGAGCGCCCTTTGCCTTTATCATATTTGCACATTCCACAGAAACGGCAGGGTCAATTGTGCTCATATCAATGCAAATCTTCGTGTTGTCAATCACGGACAAAATTTCGGTGTAAACCTCTTTAACATGCTCGGATTTCGGCACCATTGTAATAATAAGGTCAGCATTTTTTGCCACCTCGGTGTTATTTTCGCAAGGAACTGCGCCGAATGAAGCCAGCTTTTCAATCTGACTTCTTTTATGGTCGGAAACATATACCTTATCGTTATGCTTTTTAACAATGTTTTCACACATTGACTCACCCATTATTCCGAGACCTATAAATCCGATTTTCATAATATTACCTCTTAACAGTTTTTATTTATTATATTATAATGACATTTTAAAGTCAATAAAAGCAAAAAAATACAGCAGATGTAAACCACCTGCTGTATAAAAATTCTATTTTACGGCTTAATACATTCCGCCGCCTGCTTGAGCCATTGCCGCAGCCGCAGCCGCGTCTGCCTGCGGGTCGGGAATGTCAGCTACAAGAGATTCAGTTGTAAGAACCATTGCCGCAACTGATGCCGCATTCTGAAGTGCTGAACGTGTTACCTTTGCGGGGTCAAGGATACCTGCCTTGAACATATCAACATATTCGCCTGTTGCAAAGTTAAATCCGTAGCCTTTTTCATTCTTGTTAACGATTTCATTAACGATAACAGAGCCCTCAAGACCTGCATTCTTTGCTATCTGACGAACAGGCTCTTCAATTGCCTTGATAACAATGTTTACACCTGTCTTGAAATCAGCATCGTCGGTATCGAGTAAAGCCGAAGCCGCTTTAACTGCGCCGAGAAGTGCAACGCCGCCGCCTGCAACCGAGCCTTCCTCAACTGCCGCCTTTGTTGCCGCCAAAGCGTCCTCAATACGGAGCTTTTTCTCTTTCATTTCGGTTTCTGTTGCCGCGCCTACACGGATAACAGCTACGCCGCCTGCAAGCTTTGCAAGGCGCTCTTTAAGCTTTTCTGTATCAAACTCAGATGTTGAAGCCTCAATCTGAGCGCGAATCTGAGCAACTCTGCCCTTTATTGCATCGCTGTCGCCTGCGCCGTCAACAATGATTGTATTTTCCTTTGAAATTTTAACCTGCTTTGCACGGCCGAGCTGAGCAATTTGAGTATCCTTAAGCTCAAGACCGAGGTCTGATGTGATAACCTCGCCGCCTGTAAGGATTGCAATATCCTGAAGCATTTCTTTTCTTCTGTCGCCAAATCCCGGAGCCTTTACGCAAACGCAGGTAAATGTGCCCCTAAGCTTGTTAACAAGGATTGTTGAAAGAGCCTCGCCCTCAACGTCTTCAGCAATAATAACAAGCTTTTTGCCTGACTGAACAATTTGTTCAAGAAGAGGAAGAATTTCCTGGATATTTGAAATCTTCTTGTCGGTAATAAGAATAAGAGCGTCGTCAATTACGGCTTCCATTTTGTCGGTATCTGTTACCATATAGGGTGAAATGTAGCCTCTGTCAAACTGCATACCCTCAACAACATCGCTGTAGGTTTCGCTTGTCTTTGACTCTTCAATTGTGATTACGCCGTCAGCAGAAACTTTTTCCATAGCCTCGGCAATAAGAGAGCCGATGTATTCGTCAGCAGCGGAAACCGTTGCAACCTTTGCAATGTCCTCACTGCTTTTAACCTTCTGAGCATTCTTAAGAACCTCTGCAACTACTGCGTCAACAGCCGCCTGCATACCTTTCTTAACAACCATCGGGTTTGCGCCTGCGGCAACATTCTTCATACCCTCACGGACAAGTGCCTGTGCAAGAAGCGTTGCTGTTGTTGTACCGTCGCCTGCAACATCATTTGTCTTTGTTGCAACCTCTTTAACAAGCTGAGCGCCCATATTTTCAAAAGCGTCCTCAAGCTCAATTTCCTTTGCAATTGTAACACCGTCGTTAGTAATAAGCGGTGCGCCGTATTTTCTATCAAGAACAACATTTCTGCCCTTGGGGCCGAGTGTGATTTTAACTGTATTGCTTAATTTGTCAATACCTGCCTGCAAAGCCTTGCGGGCATCTTCGCCGTAAATAATCTGTTTAGCCATACTATATTACTCCTTTATTCAACTATTGCAAGAATTTCAGACTGACGGACTACCGTGTATTCCACGCTGTCAACCTTAACCTCTGTACCTGCGTATTTGCCGGAGATTACCTTATCCCCTACTTTTACGTACATTGTAACTTCCTTACCGTCAACAACTCCGCCGGGGCCTACTGCTACTACCTCAAAAACCTGCGGTTTTTCCTGTGCAGCTGCAGCAAGAACGATTCCGCTCTTTGTTGTTTCTTCCGTTTCACAGGGCTTAAGTACAACTCTGTCTGCAAGCGGTTTAATAGTCATTTTATATTACCTCCTGAAAAGATTGAATATTTATTTAGCACTCTACTCTTTTGAGTGCTAAATATATTGTAGCCACATTTTTCCAAAAAATCAAGTACTTTATTAAAAATTCACACTTTTTTAATATTATTTACAAATTAAATAAATTAGTACTCATAAAAAAAGGGCGTCTTGCGACACCCTCCACAAGGCTATTGCAAGCCGAAGCTTACATACAGCGCTCTGTTTACTTTTGACATATCTGTTTGGGACAAATTTCCCATACGCTCACGAAGTCTCTGTTTGTCGAGCGTTCTGACTTGTTCAAGCAGTACAACCGAGTCCTTTGAAAGGCCGCAGCCGTCTCCGTTCACATTTATGTGCGTGGGCAGTCGGCTTTTGTCCTGCTGGCTTGTTATTGCCGCCGCTATTACAGTAGGGCTGTATTTATTGCCAACATCGTTTTGAACAATCAGTACAGGTCTTACTCCGCCCTGTTCGGAACCCACAACAGGACTTAAATCGGCGTAATAAATGTCCCCTCTTTTAACATTCATCAATATCACTCTTCCGTAAAGGCGATTTTATTCGCCCGATTTTCTTAAACTGAGGGGAATCGAACAATAATACTGCGTTCGGTTCCTCTCAACTAATACTATTTTTGCCGTTTTATTCCGTATTTAAACACGGACAGCAAAATTTAGGGGAGCAATACATATTATTCAGTTTTAAGAGGGAATGTTATTTCTTTAGGTATAAGAAAAGCTTTCAAAATAGAATTCCTGACCGCCTACAAGCAGTTTCTTGAAATTTTTATTTTCGTCCGTGTAGAGAATACAGGAGGTTTTGTCAATTGTGTAAGCATATTCAAGCGTTCCGTCAGTTTTTCTTGCAGGGTATGCCCCACTGACTGCATTTATGCAGTCTGATATTGCCCTGCAAACCATCGACGGCGGAAGTTTTGTACTTTGAAGGCTTAATGTTAATTTTTCGCCCGAAAGAGTAAATTCGCCGTCCTTTCCGCTGACCGTCAGATTTTTAAGCGTTTCGGGGGAGCCGAATGAAAATTTATAACCGTTCGCAAAATCAAAGCTCACGCCCACAGAAATTGTTATTCCGTTAAAATCCGTATTTACTACAGCATTAAAGCCACTGAAAGTGAGCGGCTCAGTTTTGTTATTATCCTGCTTTTTTGCACATCCTGCTAATAAAATAAAGCACAAACAAATGCAAAGCAGTTTTTTCATAATTACCTCATTCGTATTTTTTTAATGTAAGCGGGATTTGGCAAAGCAGTTTTGACGGAGTATTGCCCATCATTGAATATTCTTCGGAAACCGTATCCCCAGCCTCACCGTGAATATACACGCCTGCTGTTGCTGCTTTATACGGCGGCAGTCCTTGTGCACAGAAAGAGCCGATAAGTCCCGAAAGAACATCTCCGCTCCCGCCAGTGGCAAGCCCGGGATTTCCGGTTGTGTTTATATAAATGCAGTCATTGCCCGTTTCACTCACGAGCGTCGACGCACCCTTCAGCACAAGAACAGATTTATGAGCTTCCGTAAAGCTTTTAACAGCCACACCTCTGTTTGACTGAATTTCGCTGACACTGCATTTTGCAAGACGGGCCATTTCGCCCGGGTGGGGAGTTAAAATCACAGTGGATTTCGCACTGTCTATTATATCTATATTATCTTTTACAGCATTTATTCCGTCTGCGTCAAGAATCACGGGCACAGGTGAATTTTCGACTACATAGCGTACAACTGCCTGCGTGTCGCTGTCAACGCCCATTCCGCAACCGATTACAACTGCCGAGCACTTTTCCAATTCCTTTGCTATTGTCGGAATCGCTTTATGTGAAATTCTGCCGTTTGAATTGCTTTGAAGAGGAACGAGAACCTGTTCAACGGTTTTTGAGGCTATTGCGAAATATGCCGCATCGGGAAAAGCAAGTTTAACTATCCCTGCTCCGCTGTTAACTGACGCCGAAGATGCCATAAACGCCGCACCCGGCATTTCATAGCTTCCGCCGATAACAAGAACCGTACCGTAAGTTCCTTTATGGCTGTCAAATGCACGCTTCGGGAAAAATCTTTTAATATCTTCACTTTTAAATGTGATTAACGGTGACGAAGCCTTGCTGTAACACTCTTCGGGGATTCCGATATTAGCAAGCACCACCTGACCGCACTGCTTGCAGGCTGGCTTCAACGCATGAACGGGCTTTAAGCAAGTAATTGCAACGGTTATATCTGCTTTTACGTGAGCGCCCGTTACCTCACCGCTGTCACCGCAAAGTCCCGACGGTACATCAACACTGACTACCACTGCAGAGGACGAATTTATTCTTTCAAATACATTTTCACTGACAGGGTCGGGTGTACCTTTAAAGCCTATTCCGAAAACGCAGTCCACAATTATCTGCGCATTGTCAAAATAATCGTTTTTGCTGTTTTTACTGTCAAAATAAAGAATGGGTACACCCGAAGCACGGATTCTTGCAAGCATTTCAGAGGATTCGGAATCTTTCGGCAGACCCGCCGTCATCATAACCGTAACACGGTATCCGTTCTCCATTAATTTTCTCGCTATAACAAATCCGTCGCCGCCGTTTTTTCCTTTTCCGCAGACGATAAGTACATTGCGCTTATTGGTATTTTCAAAGGTTTTGCGGATAACCCTTGCACAGTAAGAGCCTGCATTTTCCATAAGCTGTAAATATGAAATACTGCTTTCGTTTGCCTCTTCCTCTACAAGGCGAACATCGTTAATGGTTAAAACCAACATTAAAATCACATCCCCAAAACATTATATACTCTTATAGTACCATTTTATCATATTTTATGAAAAAGAGCAACAAAAAAGGACTGCATAAACAGTCCTAATTTCAACATCATTATAAAACGTAAATCGTAACGTTTCTCGCACCCCAGGCGTAGCACTGGTTTGTGGAATTCATATAAAGGTCAACTACAAATTTACCCTGATTTGCGAATCCGCCTGTATCAGCCGCAATTGCATATCCGTAAACTATTCCGTCATCGGAAACAATATACATTTCAGTGCCGTAGGGTATCTGCTTCGGGTTAACCGCAATGTAACCGGGTTTAACCTTTTTGCCCGTTGACGTTGTGCCGCCTGGAATACAGTAAGCCGCCGCCTTACCCGTAATTGTGTATTTGTAGTTTGTGGGAACACCGTTTGCACCTATAGTGTACTTTGAGGGCATTGTAAGCTCTGAAATCGGTGCAGAATTCTTAACAATACTGTTATTTCCGCCCGTATATGTTCCGATTGTTTTAATCTGCGTAATCGGAGCAAGGATTTGCGTTTCGCTGATGGCGGTTTTCTCCGCAGTTTCGCCGTTTACGATTTTTTCTTTATAAACAACGCTTTTCTTGCCGTTAACACCTTTTTGGGTGATTTTTGACGAGCCCTTTGACATAGAAGCGGAGTATTCGGTCTTTTGGGTAAACGGAACCGCTTCGTCCGCAGTATAAGATTTATATTCAATTCTTAAAACGTCTACCGTAAGTCCGTCTGAAATCGGTGTATCCGCCGCAGGCTCTACCTCGTCATTTTCGCCGAGCGTAATGCCAAGCTCCGAAAGAAGCTCGCCGACATTTTGTGAAGATGTGCTTACCGTAACGCTTTCACCGTCAACATTTACTGTTACATTGCACGGCTTTGTAATTACAATTTCCATACCGTCAAAGCAGATTTCGGAAAGAGCGACGTTCAATACATCTTTCTCGCTGAGCGTGATTCCCTGTGAGGTAAGGAATTCGCTTACTCTGCCTGCGAATACAAATTCGCCTGTTTTGCCTGTTGAATCGGTAAGCTTAATCTTCGATTCACGGCAAATAATAATTTTGCTCTGCGAGCCTGCTGAAAAGTCATCAAGAATAAGCTTGTCATTCTCTGAAACAGTTATTCCTGCCTCTGCAACAATTTCGTTCGCATCCTTTTTTGTTGTTTCTACCCTTGAAACTTCTGAGCCGTCATAAATGTCAACTGTATACGGCTCGTTAGCGGCAGCGAATGCAGTTCCGGCAAATACAATAACAAGTGCCATCACAAGCGCAACATAGCGGACAATAAATCCGTTCGCAGTTTTCGCATGCCCCTTTAAATTTGTAATCATCAGTTTGCTCCTTTAATAAGCCGTGCCAAACAAATGCAATTTGCCGAAGGAATTTGCAAAAGTGCTATCGCTCCGCCGCCTTTGAAAAGGAGCTTCACGAATCGCTTAAGGCCTGACCGTTATTCTCGCTAATTGATTTTTATTTTCAGCCGCAATTTGATAAATCGCTTTTACTCCTTGCGACTTTGTGTATTATATTCATAACGAAACAAAAAGTCAAATTTTTCGACAAACTGTTTTTGTGTAAATTGTATAAAAACAAATGTCAGTTTTTGACTAAATAGACTTAAAACCGCTTTTTTACCGCAATATCTTGTGGTTTGCTCTTTTAATTATTTGACTTTTTTTGTGAGATTTTTAAAAATGTCGCAAAAT
>DKTZ01000056.1:1397-2030 GCA_002490425.1 Ruminococcaceae bacterium UBA7217 | reverse complement strand
TTTTAAAAATGTCGCAAAATATTACAAAACGGTTACAAAATTAGTTACAAAATGATACTTTTAAGCTTGTTTTTTTAGAATATTATATGCCGTTTTTTGATAAATATTCCTTTTTTTCCTATACCATTATATATAGTAAATTTTCAGCAGTAAAAATCCAAGTTTTTCAGGGTATAAAAATATTGTTATCAAAAAAGTTAAAATTTATTTTCCTGTGTTGCCGCTCATTTGCCGTTTTTTCATTTTTGACCAAGACAAAAATCCGTAAATATCATTTGCCAAAAATATGATAAAACAGATTACAACCGAGATATAAGCGGTATTTGAATGTGACGCCAACACCCATAAAAATATCAAAACTGCATCGTTTGCGGCATAAGCGACGGCATAAAAAGCGCTTCTTCTAAAAGTCAGATAAACCGCAATAAAGCTTGTTGTAACGGACAGCGTGCTCGGTATTAAATTCACCGTGTTAAAATAATCTAATATATAATAGAAAACGGCAGTGACTGCGGCAGTCAGTAAAAGCATAAATGCGATTTCTTTTTTGCGGAGTTTGTTAACCTTTACCTCAGCCTTATTTCCGTTATACGGGTTTTTAAGCCATGAAATCAGCGCAAAAACAGCCATTGG
>DKTZ01000056.1:758-1129 GCA_002490425.1 Ruminococcaceae bacterium UBA7217 | reverse complement strand
AATCAGCGCAAAAACAGCCATTGGAGCGGTCATTCCGAGATATGTTATCATCTCGCCGTAATATGAAAATGAATATGAAATAATGCCGTAGAGCACGCTGAATATAACCATAAGAAACTGACCGAAAGGATTGCCCTTTGCATTGAAAATCAGCGATGTTACGCCGATTAAAGACGCCACAGGTCTTAAAATACCGTTTCTGTCAAATGCAAAGTAAGACACCGCAATCAATATAACGGATATGCACCACAACGCCTTTTCCGCATTTGTAAAATAATTGAGCAGTGCTTTATTTTTTCCCGATAACATAAAATACCTCTCCTCAAAAATAAAAAGCACCCGTAATACACATCTTCTAAGACCTAACGATG
>DKTZ01000056.1:0-481 GCA_002490425.1 Ruminococcaceae bacterium UBA7217 | reverse complement strand
CACATCTTCTAAGACCTAACGATGTGTAACGAATGCATTCGGTTTTTCTACCCGGTGGCAGATTATTTTTTTGTATGTTATAACGCATTTTTTGAATAAAGTCAATAATAAATTTAAAATTTGCGGTGATTAAATAAAAAAACTCCCCGAAAAATCGGGGAGCTGAAATTTGATAAACAAATAATTTTTGTTATCTCTTTGAAAACTGTACGAACGTAAAAAAAAGGTTCGGTGAACCTTTTTTAGTGAGTACCGCGAAATCGCTTGGATTGAGCGGTCCGCATGTTTGAAATGAGATGGCAAAAAAATTCAATGTCAGCAAATCGGCAAAAAAACTCCCCGAAAAAATCGGGGAGCAGAAATTTGATAAACAAATAATTTTTGTTATCTCTTTGAAAACTGCGGTGCACGGCGAGCGCCTTTGAGACCGTATTTCTTTCTTTCCTTCATTCTCGGGTCTCTTGTTAAGAAACCTGCTTTT
>DKTZ01000033.1:735-36511 GCA_002490425.1 Ruminococcaceae bacterium UBA7217 | reverse complement strand
AGGACTTGAACCAACGACCTTCGGGTTATGAGCCAGACGAGCTACCAACTGCTCTACCCCGCGATATTTACTTGCCACTCAAAGAGTGCCTTATAATAATACGATAAAAAATCTGATTTGTCAACCCTTTTTATAAAATAATAATAAAAATCTAATATTTATACCTATTCCTAAAATCAAATCCTAATTGAAACATTAAATTTATATTGTTATTTATTTATATTTATGCTAAAATAAATGTAGCCATTTATTTTAAAGGATTTATATGTCCCTTTGCCTCTGCCTTACGGCATACCGGCAAAGATGGACGAATTTTATCATAACGAAAATTTTTATGATAAAATAATTACATAAACTTATTTCAAACGAAAATGAATATAATAAAAGAAAAACAGGAGTTGATTTTTATGGCATTAGGCGAAAAAGTTGAAATCACAACGAGCGACCCTCAGTTAAAGCTTGAAATTTACAAGGGTCATTACGCAACAGCTCACGGTCATTCAAATTATTATATTGACATTGCTAACAACAAAGCAAATTTGAATCAGGCAAGGGCAGTGGCAAAGGTGCTTGCCAAGAAATATAAGCATACCACCATGATTGACACGATTTTGTGCCTTGACGGTATGGAGGTTATTGCGGCGTGCCTTGCAAGCGAGCTTACAAAAGCAGGATATATGAACATTAACAGCAGTAATGAGATTTATATTCTTACTCCCGAGCACAATTCAGGCAGTCAGCTTTTCTTCCGTGACAATACAGCCCCAATGATTAACGGTAAATTCGTGCTTATTGTAGCGGCGTCGGTTGCAACGGGCTTTACCGTTAAATCGGCGGTTGAATCGGTAAATTATTACGGCGGCCACCCCATAGGCATAGCGTCGATTTTCGCAACGGTTAACGAAATTGAGGGATTAGAGGTTAATTCGGCGTTTAACCCAAATGACCTGCCCGGGTACAAAACGACTTTGGCACACGACTGCCCGATGTGCAAAAACGGCGAGAAAATTAACGCACTTGTAAACTCCTTCGGCTGTTCACAGCTTTGATTTAATAAACAGTTTAATAAAATAGTAATTGTAGGGCGGTTCTCTGATTAAAAAACGAATAAATCACGAACCGTCTTTTGATTTGAAAAGTTATTTGAATTGGTCCTTGGGGGATGATATCATGAAAAAGGTAATAAGTATTTTAATTGCAACGGTTTTGGCTTTATCGTCAATTGTGACGGCATTTGCTGTTCCGTTAAATAACAAGCAGGAGAGCAATGATATTAACGGTTTTATTAACGGGATAACAGAGCTTGTGCGGGAATATGATGCAGACAAAGAATTTACGGTTTCCGAAAATGACGAGATATCACAAATTCAGGATCCCTCTGCTCCGAATACAGATACGGAAATGGACGAAGTACGTGCAAATACCTTTGCCGCATCTGCGTACGAAGAAACAGAAAACAGCGATACTATTAAATATACCTTACAGGATTTCCAAACCGCCAGACTGATTGTTCGTGCCGATGGTAAATTCAATAAATTTGGTGCATTAGAGGACGTCAGTGGCTTTAAGGACTTTCATATTCTTCAATATGAAAGTCCCGAAGCGGCTAAAAAAGCCTATGACAATTTGAAATCGGAGAAAAATGTAATAAATGTTGCGCCCGATGAGGTTGTGGCGCCGTTGCAGGGCGAAAAAGTTAAAACTCTGTCCACAAGTGAGATTGAAGAAAAGGATTATCTTTGTGACTGGAGCGTAGACAGAACACAGTCAAAAAGACTGCAGGAATACTTAACGGCAAAAAATATTCCAATGAAAGAGGTTATTGTTGGCGTAGTAGATGACGGTGTACATTATGATCACGAATTTTTAAAAGGTAGAATTTATCCAACAGAATTTAATTCGTCAACCAGCGGAAAAGAGGGTGATGAATATGGTTCTCCTGACGGACACGGTACGGCAGTTTGCAGTGTAATCGTAGATAATACACCTGAAAACGTAAAAATCAGATGTTATAAAGTTATAAACGATGATGGTTCGGCTACAATTACACAAATGTGTGCAGGATACTTCAAAGCAATTGAAAACGGGGTTGATGTTATCAGTGTTAGTTTAGGGTATTATGACGGTACACAGCTTACTGAACAGGCTGTAAAAACGGCGTATGAAAAAGGTATTCCTTTTTTTTCAACTACAGGGAATACAGGGTATTATGACTATAATTTTGTTCCGTCAAATATACCTGAATGTATTTCTGTATATGCTACGGATAAAAACAATACAAATACACTTTGGGCAACGAAAAGTGATAATGCGGATATATCTGCTCCCGGTGAAGATATTGCAATTGCCACTAAGCAGAATGAATATGGTGTTTGGTCGGGAACATCTTTTTCTGTGCCGTGTGCTGCATCTTTAGCTGCAATTTTGAAAGCAAAAAATCCGAATATAACTGTTAATGAAGTAGAAGCCTGTTTAAAATCAACCGCATTAGATGTGAAGATATATAATGAATTTGATGAAAGGGCTTTGGACGGTTATTATTCTTTACTGGACGGCGTAGGGATGGTTCAGTTTTGCAATGCATTCGGTTTGCCGGAACTTACTGCTCCTGAATTTAATTTGGAAAATGCGCTGTATGTGGGCGAACAGATTTGTTCTATACAATGTGCAGATAAAAATGCCGTAATTCTATATACCACAGACGGTACATACCCCGATTTGGAAAATGCCACCGAATATAACCAGCCTTTCCCCGTTATAGAAAGAACACGAATTCGTGCCGTTGCTTATTATGCGGATGGCGGATATTACAGCCGTGAGGTTGAGATTACACCCCGTATTCAGTATACAGACGATGACGAAAACTTTACAGTTACCGATGACGGTGTAATAACATCGTATAGCGGTACAGTTGCCGATTTATTTATTCCCGATACGATAAATGGAATAACCGTAACCGGCATAGAGGCAGGAGCGTTTAATGTATCCACACTGGTGGGTTTAACATTGCCTAAAGGCGTAACAGAAATTCCGCAGTCAGCATTTTATCAAAATCAGTCTTTAGAGTTTATCAGAGGCGAAGGCATATTGAATATTGAAACATATGCTTTTTATGCTTCTGCATTAAAGTATGCTGAATTTCCAAACGCAAAAGTTATAGGAGATGTTAGCTTTAAACTAACTAAAACTTTTGTTACGGCGATTTTTCAAATGTAGAAAAAATTGAAGTTCGTGCTTTTCAGTATTCCCAAATTGTTTCATTTAGGGGAAACGAAGTGGCATCTGTAGAACGTGGTGCTTTTGAATATTGCTATCGACTGGAATCGGTATCAATACCAAAATGTACGGAATACATTTACAAAGTTGGTTCAAACGGTGAGTTCTATACTGACGGTTGCCTTCAAATTGTAGATATGCCGCTTGTTCGGAATTTGTTGCGAGGCGTCCTTGAAGATACAAGAATAAAAGAAGCCGACTTTGCATTTTTAAAAAAAATGGATAAAAAAGCACTATACAATTGCACAAATTTACGATATATCAATATGCCTGTGTTGGAAACTATACCCGATTTAGCATTTAACGGAAAATATATGGACACAGCAAATTCTAAACCCCGTGTATATTACTTTGACAATGTTAAACAAATTGGTGCAGATGCATTTGGAATTTATCCAACGGCTCGTATTGAATTTTCACATATTGAAACGGCACAAAGTTTGCCGAATTCAAATGATGAAGAGGCATTTCCTTGTCGATGTATCATTTCTATGCCCTCAACCTTTAAAGAATGTACGGAAGATACCGCAGGCAGAAACTACAAAATATACGGCACAAAAGGGACATATACAGAACAGTGGGCGAATGAAAACGGACACGAATTTATTGAGATTTCGCAGGAAACGGCGATTTTGCAGGATATTCCCATG
Organism: Ruminococcaceae bacterium UBA7217; assembly: GCA_002490425.1. Classification (GTDB taxonomy): domain Bacteria; phylum Bacillota; class Clostridia; order Oscillospirales; family Acutalibacteraceae; genus Fimenecus. The sequence continues at coordinate 32,585 of DKTZ01000033.1, read as the reverse complement.
GAATACACCGATGAAACGCAAGTCCTTTCCCCCGATGTTATCGGTTTTAACCGTGCATATCAGTGGTACGGCAGTTTTACAGAGGATAATGAAGCAGGCACGCCTATTGACGGTGCGACGGATAAAGACTTTAAGCCTGCTGAATATCCTTCTTATCCCTACTATTATTGCGTAGTCACCAGCACGGATGTGGGCTATGATCCCATTGAAATCCGCACCGGCGTGACGGCAAATAAGGTAGCTTCTGCGGATTATTCTGCATACGATGCGGCTGTTTTGAAAGCCAATTCCCTCGAACGGGAATACTACAAGGATTTGACTGCGCTCGATGCGGCACTCGCCGTGGATGTCCGTGGATTGACAATTACAGAACAAGCAATTGTTGACGCACAAACCAAAGCAATAGAAGATGTATTGATAGCTCTTGAACTGAAAGACGCCGATTATTCTGCGTACAATGCCGCAGTGGAAAAAGCAAATGCTTTGGATAATAATCTGTATGCAGACATAACAGAGTTGGATAAGCTGTTGGCAGATGACATTAGTGGATTGACTATTATAAACCAAGACACCGTAGATAACCAAACCCGTGCCATCGAAGATGCTCTGAAAAATCTTGTGCTCAAGCCCGCTGACTACACCGAATACTACAAAGCCGTCGAGCAGGCAAAATCTCTCGACCGTAGTTTGTATGAAGATTTAACAGCTGTTGATGAAGCGTTAGCCGTTGATGTATCGGGTAAAAATATCACTGAACAGGCGGATGTTGATAATCAGACACAGAAAATTCTCAATGCAATTTCTGGTCTTGCCTACAAATCCGCTGATTACAAGGAGTACTACAAAGCAGTAGAACAAGCACAGGCTATTAATCGTGATTTGTACGAAGATTTGACGGCACTTGATGACGCTTTAGCAGTAGATGTATCAGGTAAAAATATCACCGAACAGACTGAAGTAGATGCACAAACGCAAACGATTCTAGATGCAATTAACGGTTTGGTGGAAAAAGAATTCCCCACCGAGCCAACTGAACCCGAAGAACCGTCTACTGTTCCAATCGAGCCGGAAAATCCCGAAATACCCAATACAGGCGGAAGTAACTCAATAATAATCTCCGCAAGCCTTGTAATGCTCTCATTCTCTATTGCCGTTTTGCAGTCGCCAATAGACAGAAAAAGAAAATAAATAAGAAACAGTGATATTTTAATATGTGTTGACAGGTGATTTAATGGAGCTACCAAACATAAAATCGAATAATATGCACCGGCGTTTACGGACAAAATTACAGGATGCATTTGATGTAAGCTATTCTGTGGCGCAGGTGCGAATTGACTCTTTTGACGCATTTGAAAGAGATTTGCTGACGCCGTTTTTGCGCTCTTCGGGGGTATTTTACCGAGGGGAGCGTATCTGCTCGCCGTCACGCCGTCTTTTGCCGACCTTTTTGCGAAATGAGGCGCTGACAGGTGATGAGCTTTATTCACATATTGATTCAAATGTTCTGTATAATTTTTACACGGCGAAAAAAGCGTTTATTGATGTTTACACCACGCTGTACGGCGCTCCCGACTCCGAAAAGCAATACAAAATGCTTGCCTTTGCACAGCATTACCTTGATGTAAGCCCGTTTATCGACTTCTCGGCAAGTCTTTATGTTGCGCTGTCGTTTGCAATGAAGGGGCGTACGGAATTTGAGGACGATATTGTGATTTACACTGCATTCGACATTGGTGACGATGACACAACGACCGATGAAGAAGAAGTCAACGAGTGGCTTTCGGGGTACAATGTGGGCATTGTGCGTGCGGAATCGAAAGAGGAATTTTTAAAACTGCTTGCATCAAGGCGAAAATCCGAGGCGGAAATCGGAAATCCGCTTTTGTCAGCACAAAAAACGGTTGAATCGCTATTAAACGGCGTTTCGCCCACGGCAAAGCTTATTAACATTCCCACCAACGATTTAATGAAATATCAGCAGGGAGTTTTCTTACTGCTCAACGATTTTTGCCTTATGGACACGGCTTATTTTACCAAAACAGTACGCCAAAGCTTTGTGATTAAAAAATATGTGATAGACAAATCCGTTTGTCCCATGCTTCAAAAACTGTTGCAGGACAAAGCTCCGCAGTACCGCTACCAATGCCTTTTGGATATTTCCGAGGCTGTAAAGGGATAACGCTTTACACATTTCTGAGAACTTAAAATATAAAAAATCCTCCTACGACAGAGTTTTTTCTGCCACAGGAGGTCTTTTTTTGCTTATTTTTTTTTGTAGCATCTTACATAATCAACAACGAAATCGTAGGATTTGCTCTTATCGTTATCGGCAGGATTGCCGCACCAAAAGTCTTCCCATTCGCCTGTTTCACCGTTGCGAACCTTGCCTTCATAGATTTTGCCGTCCTCAATAGAACCTGCAACCTCAGTTGTGAGAAGTAAATATTCGGGCACCTTACAAATTCCCATATCTCTGTTTTCATATATATGCTTTGTTTCCCATGTCTTTTTGCCGTCTATAAAGAATGTGTATTTGTCCTCGTCCCACAGCAGTGAATAGGTGTGAAACTCATCGTACATCTTAGGCACGTGAATTGAATTTGAGCGAATTGTTTTGAGCCTTCCGTCATAGCCGTCGGCATGGATAACGTGAATATTTTGATTCTGTGCTCTTTTACTTTTCTGATATACATTGGGCGATTCCATTATGTCGATTTCCAGACCGTCCTCGCCGCTCCACTGAACATCGTTTTCGGAAAATGCAATTTCATTGTCGGGCATCAGCCAAAATGCAGACCAAATTCCTTTAGCGTACGGAACCTTGCAACGGATTTCAAAATATCCGCCCGTCTGTGAAAAGCCTTTATAATTCGGGTCTGACTCATATTCCTTGTGGATGCTTTGGCTGGACTCCAAATAGCTTGTGTACCAGCCCTCACCGTAGACGCCGTCCTTCCAAACAGTGCGAATGTGAAGATTTCCGTCCTTAGTGAAAACTATATCATCATCGCTTGAATGATATGCGGCGCGGCGGATATTGCTTTCCCCATGCATATTGACCTTCCACTTTGTTGTGTCAAATGTGTCGAAATTGTCCTCAAATGTAAGCTCCCACTCGTCAGGCGACGGAGTGAAAGCTTCTGATTTATGCTTGTAAGCGGCGAAAACACCGCAGGCGGCAACAGCACAGCCGAGAACGGCGGACGCCGCAGTTATAATTTTTGTTTTCTTTTTCATCATAATAACCCCGTTTTTATCAATTACTGTGCCGAATAAGCAAGGCATTTTCATTTAAAATTTACATTATATTTATAAAAATGTCAATAGACAGAGAAGGAATATCGACGGTTTGTCAAACTGAACAAAAATTTCGGATTCAAATTTATATTTGCATATATTGAGATTTATATTAAATATGTTACAATTTATATAACCTAAGTGCAGATGTCCCCCGCCTCTATAGGCGGCGGGTTCCATTTCGGAATTTCAGTGGGGGTTATAATCTCCCACTGAACCCCCGAGGAGCTAACGCTCTCTGCACAGGTTGCAATCGGTCGCAGGCTCTGCTTTTTGCAAGCAAAGCAGGAGCGTTGCTCCGATTTAAATAAAAATTGGTAAATATGAGCCGATAAAGGAGTAAAAATATGGCGGACAGACTTGATTTATATACATCCGTAGTTCCGAATGAGCGTCAAAAACTGTTTTGCGAATCTGGCTACCACGCATTTATACATTTCGGTATGACAACCTTTACGGGGAAAGAGTGGGGCGATGGAAAAACACCTCCAAGTGTATTTAATCCGACAAATGTTGATACCGACCAATGGGTTTCGGCGTTAAAGGACGGCGGCGCAAAGGGAGTAATCTTAACCTGTAAGCACCACGACGGATTTTGTCTTTGGCAGACCGACACAACCGAATATTCAATAAAAAACAGCCCTTACAAAAACGGTAAAGGCGATATTGTAAAAGAGGTCAGCGAGTCCTGCAAAAAATTCGGTATGAAATTCGGAGTTTATCTTTCTCCGTGGGACAGAAACAGTGAATATTACGGCACACCGAAATATAATGATTTTTACATAGAGCAGTTAACAGAGCTTCTTACACGCTACGGTGATATTTTCTGCGTTTGGCTTGACGGAGCCTGCGGTTCGCACTTAGACGGTAAGGCAAAGCAGGAATACGATTTTCCGAGAATTTACGAAACTGTTTATAAATATCAGCCTCTTTGCGCAATATCCAATTGCGGACCTGACGTGCGCTGGGTCGGTAACGAGGGCGGATTTGCCCGTAAGAGCGAATGGAATGTTGTTCCCGAATTCTCATTTGACCTGCAAAATATTGCAGATAACTCTCAGCAGGACACAAACGGAGAAGAAATGAAACGGCGTTGCAGTGACGTGCTTGAACAGGACCTCGGAAGCCGTGAGTTTTTATCAAAATATGACAGCTTTATTTGGTATCCGGCGGAGGTTGACGTTTCAATTCGTCCCGGTTGGTTTTATCACAAAGAACAGGATAAAAAAATACGCTCGCTTGATAATCTTCTCAATATTTATTATACCTCTGTCGGCGGCAACAGCTTACTTCTTTTAAATGTTCCGCCTAATAGAGAGGGAAAGTTTACGGAATTTGATGTGGCAAGGCTTAAGGAGCTCGGCGAAGAGATAAAAAAAGGCACGTCTTACCCTGCAAAAATTGTGTCTTACAATGCGCCGAAAGCTTCAGAGAACTTTGAATTTGATAAGTTAATTGAGGACGCAGGCACTTACACTCCCGAAAAGGAAAACAGCAGTTACGAGTTCATTCTCAAGCTTAAAAATCCCGAAAAAATTGATAAGGTTCTTCTTGTTGAGGACTGCGATTTTTCACAGCGCATTGAAAGCTTTGAAATATACACAAGCCTTAATGGGCAAGAACAAAAGGCAGTGAGCGGAACGACAGTAGGTTTTAGAAGGTATGCGCTTTTTAAAAAGGCTGTCACTGCCGACACGGTTCGCATTGTAATCACCGCCTGCCGCAAAAAACCGTATTTAAAGGAAATTAAGGTTTTAAAGGCAATCGGCAGACTCCCAAAGCTGCCTTGGTACACACCCGTCCTCAGAATAGGACGTAAAATCGTTGATTACATTTATTTTAAAACAGAGGATTATAAAAATAAAAAACACCGCAAAAAATAAATACGGTAAATCGGCAAATTGTTTATTGATTAATAAAAAGGGGACGGCTTTTCGATAACCGTCCCCAATATTTTTTTCTGTAAAGCAAAATGAAATTTTATATTGCTATTTTTTAATATAAAGCTTCATAACCTGTGCCTTTGCTTTGCTTTCAAGAGTATTGTCGAGAGGTGCAAGATCAGATTTCCCGTATTTGTTTTCCAATGCTTTGGAAATCAGCAAATCGGTAAATTCGGGATTTTTCGGGAGTACAGGACCGTGGGAATATGTGCCGAACGTATTTTTGAAACGCACACCCTCAGTGCCGTCCTCGCCGTTGTTGCCGAAGCCTGATATTATTTTGCCGAGTGGCTCAACGCCGTTTCCGAGATATGTTCTGCCGCTGTGGTTTTCAAAGCCGACAATCTCAATGCCTTCTTTGGTCTTATATGCATAATTGCCGATCATTCGCTCTTCTTTACCCTCGGTGTAAAAATCAATCGCACCTATATACGGAAGCATTTTACCGTCATAGGTTTTATAGTATTTGCCGAGCATTTGGTAGCCGCCGCAGATAGCCAGAATAACCGAACCGCTTTGAACGGCTTTTTTTATTTCGGCATCCTTGCCCTTTGTTAAATCGTCAAGCAAAACATCCTGCTCAAAGTCCTGACCGCCGCCGATAAACAGAATGTCATAATCATCGGAATTAAAGCTTTTTCCCATTGTTATTTTTTCTGTTTGAATCTCAATTCCTCGAGCTTTTAGGCGATGCGACAGCGCAATAATGTTGCCTCTGTCACCGTATAAATTCAGCATATCGGGGTAAAGATGCGCAATTCTTATTATCATTCCCAAAACTCCTTACCTCCCAGTTTCTTTGCAATAACAGGTCTCATTGTCATCATTGATGTGTATGTGGGGACAATGTAAACATCTCTGCTTTGGGCGCTTGCAATTTCCACGAGCTTTTCGTAATCTTCATTTTCGATTATTTTAATCTCTCTGCCGTTTGTGCCTTCATAATCGGCACGGATAGCCATATCATAACAGCGTTTGCCCGTTACATAAAGCTCTTTAAGATTTTCATTTTTAAATATACCGTTAAAATCGACATCCCATATCCAACTGACGTCACGGCCGTCCGCCGCATTGTCGTTAAGGGACAAAATCAAAGTGTAATCGTTTTTAACGGATTTAATATAGCTCATTGTCTGGCTGAAGCCGGCAGGATTTTTAACAAGAATAATATTTATTTTGTGATTACCGCAATCGAACTGCTCCATTCTGCCGAAAGCACCGTTGAAATTTTCAAGGGCTGTATAAACAGTTTCGCTGTCAAGTCCAAGTGCAGTCAGCGCCGCCGCACAGCCGACAGCATTGTAAATATTATAAGTGCCGCCGATATTGATTTTTGCAGTGCGTTTTTCACCGCAAAAGTCAGTTTCAACAACGGAAGAATGTGGATTAAGCTCTAAAACAGCATTAACGGCAAATTGGGGCGAAACACGCTTGTAGCCGCAGTTTTCACACTCAAATCCGCCGAGATGGCTGTATGTGTGGTATGAATATTTATATTCGTGCTTGCAGAAAATGCAATATTTTGCGTCAGAAACCTCAGGTTCCTTTGCGTTTTCTTCAAAGGGCTTGTTAACACCGTAGGTTACAATTTTATTCGGAATTTCTTTTGACATTGAATAAGTCAGAGAGCAGTCTGCATTAAGGCAAACAACAGCATCCGGCAAATTCTTAACGGACTCTTTAATTGCATTCAGTGTATGCGTTACCTCACCGTAACGGTCAAGCTGGTCACGGAATACGTTTGTAACGAGCACCACATCGGCACGGATATATCTTGACACCTCACGGAAGGCATTTTCATCACATTCAACAATTGCGTATTCGTACTTGTTCTTGCCCGTAACTGTTGAATTCATAATAAACGAGGCGGTAATACCCGTAATTAAATTTGCACCCGATTTATTGATTGAATAGGTCTTTCCTGCGGTTTTAAGACCCTCTTCAATTATTCGGCAGGAGGTAGTCTTTCCGTTTGTGCCCGTAACTATAATAACCTTGACATTTTTTGAAAGGTCGGACAAAATATTGCGTTTAACCTTAAGGGCAAATTCCCCTGGGAGCGTTGTTGCACCTCTGCCCATTTTTTGCAGGATAAAGGTTACAATTCTGCACACAAGGCAGCTTAAAAATATCCTCACCTGAATCACATCCTAAATAATATTTTTTGCTGTAAATATATAATTTTTAATAAGTTAACAGTATCATAAAAGCGCTTAAAAGTCAAACAGACTATAAGCTTCGCTGTAAATAAATCATATCCCGAAGAAGTACTCCGCCCTCAAAAATTGGTTTGTCATAGTTGTCTGTAAAGAAATTTTTTATGCAGTGCGAGCGGATAAATCCGCATTTCTCGTAAAACGGCACGGTTAAGGGGCTGTCGCCCGTGCCGACCTTTAAAACGGAAAAATCGTCCGAATATTTCTTTATAAGAAAGTAAATCAGCGTTTTTCCGTAGCCTTTTCGCTGTGCATCAGGGGCAACTGCAATATTCTTAATTTCAAGCACTCCGTTTCCTTCGTCAGTCACAACACATTCGGCTTTTATTACGCCGTTATCATCATACAGCGCATACATAACACCTCTTTCAAGGTAGCGGTCAATCATATTTTCCTGCTCGTCCGCCAAAAGAAGAAGCGAAATAAACTGCTTTTTATTTTCGTCAATCCGTAATATTTCCATATTTATTTGATATATTCTTTATATTTTTCTGCAAGAGAGACGGGCATTACTGCATCAATTTTGGTGCCGTCAGCGGTATATTCCTCTTTATATATTTTTCCGTTATTACGTATATCGTTTAATGCAGAGCCGTTTTTGAAGGGGATAAGCATTTTAACACGTGTGCATTTTTCGGGCAAACAGTCCGCAATTGCCGAAAGCAGCATATCAAAATTCTTTTGATGCAGTGCGCTTATCATCACCGTTTTGCCGAACGGGATAAGATTGTAAATGTCGCCTGCTTTGTCGCATTTGTTCATAACTGTTATAATATTGTCGCCGCTTTGCCCAAGCTCTTTGAGTATTTCGGACGTTATTTCGGCGTGCTCCGAGCAGTGTTCGTCCGAGGCGTCGCAAATGTTAAGAATAACATCTGCCTGCGCCGCTTCTTCGAGTGTGGACTTGAAAGCGTTTACAAGGTCGTGGGGCAGACGGCTTACAAATCCGACAGTGTCAATAAGCATAACGGCTCGTCCGTCGGGCAAAGTCAGCTTTCGTGATGTAGGGTCAAGAGTTGCAAACAGCTTGTCCTGAGCGAGTACCCCTGCGTTTGTAAGGGCGTTCATAAGCGTGGATTTACCTGCATTTGTGTACCCTACAAGAGCAACCGTTGTTATGCGGTTTTTCTCTCTTCTTTGTCTAAGATACCCTCTTCTGCGGTCAATTTCCCGAAGCTCAGCGGAAAGTGCGTTGATTCGTCTCATAATGTGACGGCGGTCGCTTTCAAGCTTGCTTTCACCGGGACCTCTTGTGCCTATGCCGCCGCCGAGTCTTGATAATTCTTTGCCTTTTCCCGTAAGACGGGGGAGAGCGTATTTGAGCTGTGCAAGCTCAACCTGCAATTTACCCTCACGGCTTTTGGCACGCAAGGCGAAAATGTCAAGAATAAGCTGAGTACGGTCAATTACTCTGACGCCCGTGCGGTTTTCAATATTTCTTATTTGTGATGGGGTAAGCTCAGCATCGCAAATAATGACATCAACATTTTGGTTGTCGCAAAAAAGCTCCGCTTCGGCAAGCTTACCTGCGCCGACATACGATGCACCGTTCGGAGCTTCTCTTTTTTGCAGAATTTTGCCGACAACCTCTGCGCCTGCGCTCTCTGCAAGCAAAGCAAGCTCTTCTATTGAGCTTTCAGCGTCAAATTCGCCTGTGTCAACTGATATAAGCAAGGCTTTTTCGGGATTGCTGTTTACTTCATAAAATTCCATTTGTGCTCCTAATAATACAGGCGGGCTTTCACCCGCCTGCTTTTTTCAAATTCCGTGATTAGCAGCCACAGCCGCAGTCACAGTCACAGCCGCAGTCACAGCCGCAGTTATTTCTGCGATTGTTGCAAGGATTGCAGCAAGGTGTGCAGCAGTTGTTGCAGCCGCAATTACCATCAGAAAGAAGAATAATGATGATAATGAGGATTAACAACGAGTTATTTCCAAAGAAATTTGACATTATGTTTCCTCCTTCCCAAAGGCAGTATGTTCGTAACCTTCAATACATCTTATGTGAAAGGTGAAATTGTGTTACGGGAAAGGAAGAAATATAAAAAAGATTTTAAACTAATGAAAGCTTAAATATTGTAGTTGAAACAAAATGCTCGCCGGCGTCGAAAACATAATTCTTGAATGAGGGAATGTTTGAAGCATTGGGAAAATACTGTGTTTCAAGGCAAAAGCCTGTTCTGAAATCCATTGGCTTACCTTGCTTTCCAAGCTTTCCTTCAAGGAAATTGCCTACATAAAGCTGAACACCCGGCATATCCGTAAAGCAATCAAGCTTTACACCGTTCGGGGCCTCAGCCGAAGCCACAAGCCTTATTTTGCCGTTATAATCATTGAGCGCAAAGTTATGGTCATAGCCATTACCTGCTTTTAACTGTTCGTCGTCAGCGCCTATATCTCTGCCGATTTGCTTCGGTTCTCTGAAGTCAAAGGGAGTGCCTGTTACATCACGGATTTCACCTGTGGGCATAAGTCCGTCGCCCATAGGAGTGAATGCGTCAGCATTGATGTAAAGCGTGTGGTCAAGAATATCTCCGCTGTCTATGCCTTTAAGGTTAAAGTAAGCGTGATTTGTAATGTTAAACGCAGTTTTCTTATCCGAAACAGCGTCATATTCAATTTTAATTTCATTGCTGTCTGTCAGAGTGTATTTTACCTTTACCTGCTTGTTACCTGGAAAGCCCTCTTTACCGTCAGGGCTTAAATATGAGAATTCAACGGAAGACGTATCTGTAATAACAGCGTTCCAAATTGCCGTTGCAAAATCACCGTTGCTGTGAAGGCAAACTTCGCCGTGAGTTGTTGTAACAGGGATTTTTTTGCCGTCAATTGTAATTCCGCCTGCGGAAATTCTGTTTGCAACAGGGCCTACAACAAGACCTTGGTAGTCGTGACGGTTCTCAAAGCCGTCCATATCGTCAAAGCCTACCAAAACGTCAATTTCCTTGCCGTCTTTATCTTTAATGTACGCCGCCTGTAAAGCTGCACCGAATGTGATGCAGTTTATTTTCATACCGTTTTTATTTTCAATAAGAAAAGAGTCAACTCTTTCACCGTTTTTTGTTTCGCCGAATACGGATTTTGTAACGCTCATAATTAACACTCCTTAATTTTTTCCTATGCAAATAAGTATATATTTTTAATGCCGTATTGTCAATAAGCCAAAACGGGCGTCAGGTAAAATATTTTTGTCAAAACTCTTTTATTTAATAGGTATTTATGATAGAATAATTATCTAAAGTCATTTTCGGAGGTGAGAATATGTATTCGGCAGATGTAAAATTTTTTGCTTCGTCTTTTTCCGTTCCTGCAAAAATAGCGGACGAAATGTTAAAGCTCTGTTCGGGGGAACAGCTTAAGGTTATTCTTTGCATTTTGCGAAATCCCGAAATTGATGCTGAAAAAATTGCAAAAATTACGGGTCTTTCACTTTCCGAGGTCGAGGAATGTGCCGAATACTGGGCAGATGCGGGGATTATTGTCTCCGAAACAAAAGAACCGAATGTTGTGATTTCCGAAAAAGACAACGAAGAAATGACAGAAAATGCTCCCGCTCCGAAAATTATACCCTTATTAAAGCCTACGCAGCAGGAGATTGACGCGGCTCTTGAAAAAAGCCGTTCGCTTCGCAATCTGTTCAACGAGGCTCAGCAAATTCTCGGTAAAACCTACGGCTATACAATGCAAAGCTTGCTTTATAATATCGTTTATTATTACGGACTTTCGCAGGATGTTGCCAATTTACTTTTAATTTTTGCCAAAAATGCCGACACGTATTCTCAGCAGGAGCTTCTTAAAATTGCAAAATATTGGTCTGAGAACGGCATAACAGACTGTGCCGCCGCCGACGACTACATTCATAAGGCGACTAAGGGTAGAAAGCTTTTTTCGGAGCTTGCCGATTTAACGAGAAATGCAGACACTGCGCCCACATTCGCACAGTATGAGCTTCTTTGCAAGTGGATTTTATGGGGCTTTGACGCAGAGGCTGTCGCAAAAGCACACGGAATAATGAAAGCGGAGAAAGAATCGGGCACTCTCAATTACAGAAATTTTCAGTATATGGATAAGGTGCTTAAAAAATGGCACGAGGCAGGATTACATACAGTTTCTGAGATTGAGAAAGCTCCAGAAACTGCTTTTGTGCAAAAGAAAAAGCCGAAGCAGAATAAGGAAACGTCCTTTGACATTGAGCTTGTAAAGGAAAAATCGAGAGACAGAACAAGAGATATAGGCAGTAAAAAGAATAAGAAACGCAAGAGGAGGGCATAACCGTGGCATATTCAAAGGAAATTTACGAAAAAGCGCTGACCGAGATTAAAAAACGCCGTGCCGATGCTGAAAAAGCGGCTGAAAAACGCCGTGAAGAGCTTGAAGAAAAATGTCCAGACCTTAAATATATAAATGAAAAACTTGCCGGAACGGGTGCGGCGCTTGTTAGAGCATTCTCTGCTTCACCTGAGGATGCGGTAAAAATTCTTAAAGAGCTTCACCGTGACAATGCGGCGCTGAATAAAGAAAAAAAGGCTATTTTAACAGCTATGGGATTACCTTCGGATTATCTCGAAATTCATTATACCTGTGAAAAGTGCAATGATACGGGCTTTTACGAGGAACGTGACGACAAAAAGGGAGTTTCATACGGCACAAAGCTTTGCTCCTGTCATATTGACTTGCTTAAAAATTTAGCTTCTGAAGAAATGTCCTTGCAAACGCCTCTTGAGCTTTCGTCGTTTGACGATTTCGATTTGTCGTTTTATAAAGATGACAGGGAAACGCTTGAGCAGATGAAATATATTTTTGAAACCTGCGTTGCGTATTCCCAAAATTTTGACCTTGAGTCGCCGAGCCTGCTTTTTTACGGCAGGACTGGACTCGGAAAGACGCATCTTTCGCTTTCAATAGCCAACGAAGTGATTAAAAAGGGCTATAATGTAATTTACGGCTCTGTAAATAATTTTTTCGCAAAAATTGAGTATGAAAAATTCAGCAAGGGTAATGATACTTATACTTTGGATTTGCTTTGTGACGCAGATTTGCTGATTTTAGACGATTTGGGAATGGAATTTGCAACGTCATTTACAAATTCTGCACTTTACACCATAATCAATACAAGAATTTGCAAAAATCTGCCCACGGTAATAAGTACCAATTTATCTCCCGATGACCTACGTGACAAATACCACGAAAGCATTGTTTCAAGAATTGTAGGCACATTTGAAACGCTGGAGTTTTTGGGAAAGGACGTAAGGCAGAGCAGTAATTAGAGCAACAACTAAAGCGGAGGAGAGATTTAAACTGATGTTTGATGCAGTAAAAGTTAAAAATGAATGTGTAGAATGGATAAAAGAATTTTTTGAGCAGAACGGCAAAGGCTGTAATGCGGTCTTGGGCATTTCGGGCGGTAAAGACAGCTCTGTTGCGGCGGCTCTGTGCGTAGAAGCGCTGGGCAAGGACAGGGTAATCGGCGTGCTTATGCCCTGCGGCGAGCAGGCGGATATTGACGCGTCTTATATGCTCGTAAATCATCTCGGCATAAAGCATTTTGTTGTAAATATCAAGGATGCGGTTGAGGGACTTAAAAATGCAATTCCCTTTGAACTTTCAAATCAAAGCGTTGTAAATCTTTCTCCGAGGATAAGAATGGCAACAGTTTATGCAGTTGCGCAAAGTCATAACGGCAGAGTAGTGAACACCTGCAATCTTTCTGAGGATTGGGTGGGTTATTCAACCCGTTACGGAGATGCGGCAGGAGATTTCAGTCCGCTGTCACATTTAACCGTGCAGGAGGTAAAGGCAATAGGTACTGCTTTGGGACTTCCCAAAGAGCTTGTTGAAAAAGTGCCGATTGACGGTCTTTGCGGCAAGACAGACGAGGATAATTTAGGCTTTACTTACGCTGAGCTTGATAAGTACATTCGCACAGGCGAAATCGAAAATGAGAAAACGAAAGCCATAATCGACCGCAAGCACGAAATGAATAAATTCAAACTCGAGCTTATGCCGTCATTTGACCCGAAATTTTAAAACAGAACAGGTTTTACAAAGAAAAAGCTCCGCTGTATTTTTCACGGCGGAGTTTTTGCTCGTTAAATACAAATTTTACAATGCAAGTTTATCTTGCTTAAAATATTGAGTTACCTTTAATGCTGTAATATTTTTCACGAAGCTTTGAGGCAGTAGCCCTCGCAAAACTGTAGCCTTCCATATATTCGCCTCTGAAGATGTCTACGTTGTCGCGCGGATTTTCAAGAAATGTGTAAAGGTCACAGGTGAACTTTGTCGTATCAACACTTCGCTGATTGCGCACATCTATAAACATATCGGATATACCTGCGTCTGCAAGGGAGGAGCGAAGACTCTTTAGCACCTTTCTGAAAAGGGATTGAACAGAATCGTCATATTCTCTGTTGGGCCAAAGTGCCGCCACCGCTTGCTCCGTGCTGACGGAGCCGCCTTGTCTTTCAACAAGAAAAGCGAGAAATTCTTTTGATTTAGCACTTGAAAAATAAACGGGCTTTCCGTTTACAAACACATCAAAATATCCAAAGGTTTTAACCGTAATAACTTTTCTTTCGGTGGCTTCAGAAAGGTTATCTGCTTTTTCGATTTCATTAAACACCATTTCGTCGGAATACGGTTTCAAAACATAGCCAATTGCGTTTATTCTGAATGCATCGTAGGCATATTCTTTAAAGCCTGTGATGAAAACAATTTTCGTATGCGTTTTTATTGAATTGATTCTTCTTGCAAGCTCAAGACCTGTCATAACCGGCATTTCAATATCAAGAAAAGCGAGGTCAATATCATCGTTGCCGGCAATGTAAACAAGTGCGTCCGACGGATTGTTAAAAACGACTGCATCGGTAACAAGACCGTGTGACATACATATGTCGTAAAGCTCTTCCGCCGCAAGATGCTCGTCGTCAACTATCATTATTTTCATTTTTATTTCCGTCCTTTCACGTTTTAAAAATTTTGTTTCGGAATTTTAATTGTAATATGCGTTCCTTCGCCCTCTCGGCTGTTTATTTCAATTTGGGCGTTAGATATGCTTTTAAGCCTTTCCGTAACATTTGAAAGACCGACATGGGCATGGTTTATGCTGTCGTCACAGTTCGGGTTGTCAATGTCAAAGCCTACGCCGTTGTCGTCGACCTTTACGCAGTAATAATTTTCTTCCTCAAATGACGATATTTTTACCGTTCCGCCGTCGGGATTTTTCGTTATGCCGTGTTTTATTGCGTTTTCTACAATTGGCTGAATACTTAAAGAGGGAACGCTGAAGCTGTCGCACTTAATATCGTATTCAACGTTTATTCTGTCGCCGAACCTCAAAAGCTCAATGTCCGCATAATGCTTTATATGTTCAATTTCATCGGTAAACGGAATAGGCGCTTTTTGAGTCAGTGAATCCATATTTCCGCGAAGATAATATGAAAAGGAAACCAATGCTTTTTCAGCCGTTTTCGGGTCACGCTTAATGAGATATTTGATTGTATTAAGCGCATTGTAAAGGAAATGCGGTTGAATTTGAGAAACCATAATTGCCATTTTTGCCTCGGAAAGCTGTTTGTCAAGCTCGGCAGCCTTTATTGCCGCATTGTAAATTTCCGTTAATTTTTTTATGAAGATAGCAGAGAACGATACAACAAAAAATGCAAACAGTATGGGCAGATATGACGATGAGTTGTAAGCTATCAGACCGTTGGTGTAGAAGCAGTCGATTAAAAGCCCCGAAAGAATTGCAATGTAGCCAACTGTGTAAAATACGGCATAGGGCACTTTTCTTGCTATGCTGTTTGTAAGATAACCGAGCAAAATTATGTCAAGCGGAAGCGTTGCGAGCTGAACAATTATGTTGTAGAACGGCGTGTAAACCGTTTTCGGAACCATACAGTAAATTGCGGTGAATAAAATGAACAGCAGGCAAAAGATAAAAGAAAGCGTTTTACTCAGCTTTATGTCGAGAGTTTCGGTGTAGAAAAGCAAGGATATCAGCTTAATAATAAATGTCGAACCGCAAATTAAAAGAGTCAGCTGTTCATAGTCGACACTTGTAAATATAAAACTGAATGTGGAATACCCTTCGGTAGAAATTGCAAGTCGGAGCATTATAACAACGAACAGTACGGGGAGCCATTTGGAATGGAAAATTTTCTTTTTTGTTACCGAATATGCTATAAACAGAGCAGTGCAAAATGCAACAGCACCGAAAATCATACTGCGCAAAGCCCTGGCAGAGCTTAAATGTGCCGAAACGTATGACGAATCTGCAATTGCAGGGGTCATATAAAGCCCCGGCATATAATTGCAGGAAACCTCAATAATAATTTCGTATGTATGATTACTCTCCAAGCTTAGAACACTTGTATTTGCCGAAAGGTCTGCCTTTGTGCCGCTTGCAGTGTATTCGCCGCTCTGTGAAACTAAATATCCGTTTATGAAAATTCGGTATGAGCCTGCAAAATGGGGAATATAAATAACTGCATTTTGCATATCAAGGTTTTTGACGGTGAGAGCGTAGGAGGACTTATCGCCGAGCGGTGAATCTATATCTTCAAAGGAACTGAAAAAATTAACGGGAAGGGAATAGACTTTGCTGTTAAGATTTTCTTTGTCTAAAGTGTCCGTAATTATCCATTGCCCTTGGTATTCAAGCCATTCGCCTTTAAGGTAAATCGGCTTTTTTGAGCTTACTGAAACGCCTGAAAAATCGGATATGCCGTTTTTGGCTGTTGGAACGCGTACGGCTTGCGAATTTATCTGCGCAAAAAGAAAGGGCAGAGCAGTAATTGACAGTACAGTGATTACTGCCAACAATAAAATCAGGTTGGATTTTGTTCTCGTTTTTAATTTCAAATTCCCATCTCCTCACACTGTTTATTACATTATAAAGAATTTGTCGCCGTAAAGCAATAGTTTTTATTGACATTACGGTTGATATTATTGTATAATTTACAAGATTATGATTTTGAATTAAGGTGATTTCTTAATGGAATGGACAGGACTTAACGAGTTAAGAGAAAAATATTTATCATTTTTTGAAAGCAAGGGGCATTTGCGCCTTCCAAGCTTTTCTCTTATCCCCAACAATGACAAGAGCTTGTTGCTCATAAATTCGGGTATGGCGCCTATGAAAAAATATTTCACGGGTGAAATAACTCCGCCCAGAAAGCGTGTTACAACGTGCCAAAAATGCATAAGAACTCCCGACATTGAAAATGTAGGTAAAACAGCACGTCACGGCACTTATTTTGAAATGCTCGGCAATTTCTCATTCGGCGATTATTTCAAGAAAGAAGTTATTCCGTGGGCTTGGGAATTTTTCACTAAGGTTATGGAAATAGAGCCCCGGAAGCTTTACATTACCGTTTACGAAGAGGATGACGAGGCTTACGATATTTGGACAAAGGATGTCGGCGTTGACCCGTCGCATGTTTACCGTATGGGTAAAGCGGACAACTTCTGGGAGCATGGTGCAGGCCCCTGCGGTCCTTGTTCAGAAATTCACTATGATCGCGGTGAAAAGTACGGCTGCGGTAAGCCCGATTGCAAGGTAGGTTGTGACTGCGACAGATTTATGGAGGTTTGGAATCTCGTTTTCACTCAGTTTGACAATGACGGCAATAATAATTATTCAAGGCTTTCTCACCCGAATATTGACACGGGTATGGGTCTTGAAAGGCTTGCATGCATTGCACAGGGCGTTGACAACCTTTTTGAGGTTGACACCGTTCAAAATATAATGAAGCATATTATGAAAATTGCGAATGTAGAGTACCATAAGGACGAGAAAAAGGATATTTCTCTTCGAGTTATTACCGACCACATTAGAAGCACTACTATGATGATAGGCGACGGCGTTATGCCATCAAATGAGGGCAGAGGTTATGTTCTTCGCAGACTTCTCCGCCGTGCGGCACGCCACGGAAGGCTTTTAGGTATTGACCGTCCGTTCCTCGCCGAGGTTGCGGAAACGGTTATTAAGGAAAATTCCGGTGCATACCCCAATCTTCTTGAAAAGAAAGATTTTATTGTAAAGGTTATTTCAATTGAGGAAGAAAATTTCTATAAAACGATTGATGCAGGTCTTCAAATCCTTGAAAAGATGATTGATATAATCGACGGCAAATGCCTTTCGGGGGAGGATGCTTTTAAGCTTTCCGACACATTCGGTTTCCCCATTGACCTTACAAAGGAAATTCTTGAAGAGAGAAATATGACGGTTGACGAGAACAGATTCCGTGAGCTTGTCAGGGAACAGCACGACAGGGCGAGAAATGCCCGTAAGGACGCAGGAAAAGAGGCTTGGAAAGGCTCTGAGAATGCGACAAAGGATATGCCTGCTACAAAATTCTTAGGATATACCGATTATTCCTGCAATGCAAAAATTACCGCAATAATAGCTGACGGCAATAAGGTCGATTTTATTTCCGAGGGCGAAAATGCCACAATAGTTCTTGACAGTACCGTTTTCTACGGTGAGGGCGGCGGACAGGTTGGCGATATTGGTAAAATTATTGCCGACGGCGCAGAATTTACCGTGACCTCGACGACAAAAACACCCGAAGGCGTATATCTTCACCACGGCTTTGTAAGTGAGGGCGAAAGCCTTGTAACAGGCGCTGATGTTTCGGCTGAGATTGATGCGGATACAAGAAAATCCGTTATGAGAAACCACACCTCTGCCCACATTTTGCAGGCAACTCTCAGACAGCTTCTCGGCACTCACGTTGAGCAGGCAGGTCAATTGGTAAATGCGGAGGAAATGAGATTTGACTTTTCGCATTTCTCGGCTCTCACAGCCGAAGAACTGAAAGCGGTTGAGGACGGCGTAAATAATGTTATTTTTGACTGCCTTCCCGTAACTACTGATGAAATGGGTATTGAAGAAGCGAAAAAACAGGGCGCAATGGCACTGTTCAGCGAAAAGTACGGCGAAGTTGTACGTGTTGTAAAGGTAGGGGATTATTCAACCGAGCTTTGTGGCGGTACACACGTTAAAAACACATCTGAAATCGGACTGTTTAAGATTGTTTCCGAGTCATCTGTTGCGGCAGGAGTTCGAAGAATTATAGCTGTAACGGGCAGAGGAGTTCTTGATTACATTAACAGAAATAATAATTTGATAGCTGAAACGGCAGCATCACTTAAGGTATCCAATACGCACGACATTGCAAAACGTGCAGCGGCGGTAGCGGCAGAGCTTAAGGACAAGGAAAAAGAAATTGCAGGTCTTAAGGATGAGATAAACGCATTTAAAACCTCGGGTATTATTGCAGGCGCAGTAGATGTTGAGGGTGTACAGCTGATTGTTTACTGTGCAGGTGAAGAAACAGCGGATTCTCTTCGTTCAATGGCTTCAAGCGTATGCGCAGGGGAAGAGCCGACTGTTGCGGTTATTGCAGGAACAAATTCCGAAAAGGGAACAGCAACATTTGTCTGTGCTTGTAACAAAGCATCAATCGAAAAAGGCGCTCACGCAGGTAACATTGTCCGTGAGGTCGCTAAAATCGCAGGCGGTAACGGCGGCGGCAAGCCCGATATGGCAATGGCAGGCGGTAAGGACCTTTCAAAGGTTGATGACGCTCTCTTAAATGCCAACGACATTTTAAAGAATATTTTGAAATAAGGGGACATACAAATGGATTGCTTATTTTGTAAAATAATCGCAGGGGAAATTCCCTCAAATAAAGTATATGAGGACGAGAAGATTCTCTGCTTTAAGGATATTGCACCTCAGGCTGAAGTTCACGCTCTTGTAATTCCGAAAGAGCATATTTGCTGTGCCAACGCAATTGCATCGGACAATTCGGCTGTTGTTGCTTATATTTTTGAGAAAATTCCCGAAATTGCAAAAAAATTAGGCGTTACAGATTACCGTATAATAAACAACTGCGGAGAGGGCGCAGGTCAAACGGTTAAACATCTTCATTTTCACATTTTGAGTGGAGCAAATCTTAGCGAAAAGTTGGTGTAATGCAATAATGAAAAGACCGTTTGCATTTATAGGAGCAGCTTGTCTTATTGCGGCGGTCGTTATGAAAGATTTTGCAATTTTTACAGTCAGTGTCACTTGTTTTGTGGCATTGGCTGTATTTTTATTATCAGTGATTTTTATTTCTCCGAAGTCAAAGCATTTTTGGATAAATTTTACAGCTTTTGCCATTGCGGCGATTTCGGTTTCAATGCTTTTCAGTCTGAAAGAATACAGTTCAGTAACTTCGTATGATAATCAAAATGTCGATTTTACGGGAACGGTTATAAAATGTGAATATAACAGTACATACGAAAAGCTTGAAATTAAGCTTAAAACGCTGAACGGGGAGAAACACAACTTTTACATTGCCGTTTACAGCGACACGGCAACGGGACTTTCTCAGGGTGATGAAATTTCTGCCGATGCAAAGCTAACGCTTGCCGGCGGAGACGTGGAAAGTAATAACAGAAACTCATCCCTTTCCGATAAATTTTATTTCGAGGCTTACGGTTTGGAAAACTGTTCGGTATGCGGAGAGAATCATTTTTACAAATTTGTGGGAAAAATTAAGAACGCTTATAAAAATGCTGTGGAGTCTTATCTTCCCAATGAGTTGGGCTCGATTATACTCGGAATGACAATAGGCGAAAAGGAGGGGATAGGCACACATCTAAAGAATTGCTTTAATTATTCCGGTACGTCCCATTTGCTCGTTGTATCGGGACTGCACCTGACGCTGTGGACTGCATTTATATCGGGATTTTTTACGGCTTTACGCAAAAGGAAGCGTTTAAATACTGCCGTAACAGCTGTTTTTATATTATTCTATTTAGCATTGACTGCCTTTTCTGTATCTGTTATGAGAGCGGGAATAATGCTTCTTACGGTGAAAATTGCAAAAATGCTTAACAGGGAATCGGACAGCCTTAATTCAATCGGACTTTCCGTAGCAGTTTTAATGACTTTAAACCCGTTTTCCGTAAATTCGGTATCTTTTCTCCTGTCAATGGGTTCAACTCTTGGATTGATTTTGTTTTCGGGAAAAATTCACGATTATATTTACAAGAGTAGGGCAGGTAGAAAAATAACGAAATATTTTGTCGGCAGACTGATTGCCGATTCATTTGCTGTAAGCATTTCCGTGTCCGTTTTTACACTGCCCGTATTTATTTTGTTCTTCGATATGTTCCCCGTGCTTTCTTTTCTTGCAAATGTTTTTATAATAGATTTATCGGCGGCTTTAATGATTATGTCTGTTTTGGGAGCGTTTTTTCATTTTTGCAGTATTTTCTCTCTTGCAAAATGCCTTTTCTTTGTTTCGGGTTCAGTTGCAAAAATCATTATTTTTCTTGCCGAGAAAATAGGTATGCTCCGTCACTCCACTGTTGCGGTTGCATCGGAATATTTTAAGGCTTTTCTCGTCTTTGCGGTCGGAATTTTCATACTTTTCTTCTTATTGTCTAAAAAAATCAAAAATATAAAAAGAGTGTTTTTACCTATCGCTTTAGCAATGGGATTTGCTTTTACGGCGGTAATGAGCGAAAATTTTGAATTTGAACACCCCTCAATTGACGTAATGTTCAATAAAGATTGCGTTTGTGTGTTAGTCCGTGACGGCTATGACAGCGTTTTCATCGGCACGGAAAATAAAAATACCGTTTATACGGCAGGGAATATGTTGAGTATACATAATTTAAAAACAATCGGCTGTCTTTATTTAACCGAAACCGATGCTCAAACATATTCCGAAATTAAGAATATCACAGAAACTTTTCCTGCAGAAAGCATTGCTTTTAAAGAAGAAAAAATAAAGCTTACAGACACAGTAAAATACACTGAAAATGTAAATTCCATAACGCTTAACGGCACAATTTCCGTCAAGCCTGAATCTTCAAAAACAGTAACAGTGACAGACGGCGAAAAGAACATTTTTATCTCCTGTGATAAATCCGATATAAACCTCTTGGAAAACGGCAATAAATATGATATAATTATTCTAAGTACATATGTTTTTAAGCTTTACGGCGAAAATATAAAGCAGTATCTTAAAAATGATAATTCGCAGATTATTGCGTTAGCGGAAGAGCACATCACGGTTTACCCGGATACAAGAAAAATTTGTTATACGGAGAATTAAAAATGGCGCTTATCGGTGCAGAGGATTTAAGAAAGCAGATTAAAGAAAAACAAATGAATAATTGCTATTTGTTTTTTGGCGAAGAGGAATATTTAAAGCAGTTTTACATTAAAAAAATCTGCTCAAAATTTGTCACTCCCGGCAGTGAAACCTTCAGTCTGAGAAAGTACGACGGCAAGGAAAACACTCTTGACGATGTTTTTGAGGGCGCAATAAGTATGCCGTTTATGAGCGAATACACCGTTGTGATTGCTCACGATTTTCCGCTTGATTCTCCGAATTCCGAGCAAAAGGATCAGCTCAGCGCATTTCTTGATAATCAGCCTGACACTTCCATTACAATTTTCTGGATGGACAGCATTGAGCTTTTACCTAAAAACTCCAAGCACAAATGGGCGATAGACCTTTTTACTAAAAAGGCTGCGGCTGTCGATTTCAAAAAATACACAAGAAGCGGTCTTTGCAAAACTGTTATCGGATATGCCGCAAAGCAGGGCTGTACAATGCAGAGTGAGGCGGCAAATTATCTGATTGATATTACGGGCGATTCACTTAACATTTTGCTTAATGAAACGCAAAAGGCGGCGTCCTTTGCAGGGCAGGGCAATGAGATTACAAAGGAACATATTGACGAGGTTGCGGTGCGCTCTTTGGAGGCACGTGTTTACGACCTTTCAAAATTCATATTAAACGGAAATGCAAGAAGCACACTTGAGCTTTTGCACACGCTTATGCAGAATAAAGCAGAGCCTATAGACGTTTTTGCCGTAATTCTAATGTCATTTGTTGATATTTACCGTGCAAAAACAGCACTTTCTGGCGGAGAAAATGCAACCTATCCTGCAAAATTATTCGATTATAAAAACAAAGAATTCAGGCTGGCAAACGGCGCAAGATTTGCATCCCGAATTTCCGATTCTGAGCTTCGGGAGTGTTTCGACTGCTTCTCGGAGAGCGACCGACTTCTTAAAAGCACGGCGCAAAGCGGAGAGGCTGTGCTTGAACGCTTAATAGTGAAGCTTTCGCTGATACTTTCAAGGTGATGCGGAATAAGGTTTGATTGAACGGTGGATATATGATTAAAATTAACCAAGCTGTAATTGTTGAGGGAAAATACGACAAAATCAAGCTGTCTTCCGTAATTGACGCTTTAATTATTGAAACGGACGGTTTCGGAATATTTAAGGATAAAGAAAAGCAAAGGCTAATCCGTTTTTTAGCCGAAACAAAGGGAATAGTTATTATGACGGATTCCGATTCGGCAGGCTTTAAAATCCGTTCCTTTATCAACGGAATAACGGACAGCAAAAATATAACGAATGTATTTATTCCCGACATTTACGGAAAAGAAAAGCGCAAGTCCGAATTTTCCAAAGAGGGTAAAATAGGCGTTGAGGGCATTTCAAAGGATATAATTCTTGAAGCACTTCACAAAGCAGGCGTGGACTGTGCTGAAAACGAGCGCACGGCCGCAAGAAAAGTTACAAAAACCGATTTTTTCCTTGACGGAATAAGCGGGGGAGAGAAAAGCTCTTGCATACGAAAAGAGTTTGCGAAAAGCTTAGGGCTTCCCGAAAGAATTTCTGCGTCGTCACTCCTTAAAATAATCAATTCCTGTATGACCTATGACGATTACAAAAAATGCGTTGAAAAATTAAATTCAGTGTACATCAAGTAACTTGCTTAACATAAAAGTCTATGATATACTTAAATCATTAAAATTATCTCTTGATTTTCAAGAGCGTGAGGTAACAAATGAATTACGAATCGATATTTCCCAAAAATGAACCCTTTTATGAAGTAGATGTTGTTGAAACCTTTAAGGAGCTTATCGACAGGAGCGAAAGGCTTTATTCCGACCGCCCTGCGTATAAGCTTAAAAATAAGGACGGAATTTATTATGACATAACCTACCGAAAATTCCGTCACGATATTTACTACCTTGGTAACAGCATTATTTCCGACGGTTATGAACGAGAAAAAATCGCAGTTGTCGGCGCAAATTCTTACAAATGGGCGGTAACTTACCTTGCGGTTACGTGCAGTAACAATGTTATTGTTCCGATTGATAAGGAGCTTATGGCGGAGGACATTGCAAAGTTTATAAATGACGCAGGCGCTGTCGCCGTATTCGGAGATGAAAAGCATATTAAAGAGCTTTCGGAAATTTCATATGAGCTTCCCGAAAACATAAGATTTATTTGCTTTGACGGCACTGTCGGCGAAAGCTTTGACGATTATTTTGAAAAGGGCAGAGCACAGTACAAAGAGGGCAAAAAACTGCTTAATAATGTAAAACTCGATAAAGACGCGCTTGCTTCTCTGATTTTTACATCGGGAACAACAGGCACTTCAAAGGGAGTTTGCCTTAGTATGAATAATATTTGTTCCGATATAATCAGTGTTTCGGGTGTTGTAAAGGTAAATCCCGACGACCAGCTTTTATCTGTTTTGCCCATTCACCATACCTATGAATGTTCACTCGGATTTTTAATGATAATTTATTCGGGCGCCTGCATAGCATTTTGCGAGGGACTTCGGTATCTCACAAAAAATATGCAGGAGGTTCGTCCAACGATTTTTGTCACCGTCCCGCTTATGATTGAAAAAATCTACGGCAGGATAATGAAAAAGCTTGACGATAAAAAAGGCGGAAAGCTTATGTTCGGCATCGGTAAAGCTGCCGCCGCACTCGGCAGAACCGTCGGCATTAAAGACCTTGACCGTAAAATCTTCGGTGAAATTTTGAACGCATTCGGCGGAAGGCTCAGGCTTCTCATAACGGGCGCCGCCGCACTTGACCCGAGAGTTGCGGAGGACTTTATCAGAATAGGCGTTGACATTTACATCGGCTATGGCCTTACTGAGTGCTCTCCGCTTGTTATTGGTAATCACGACAAGCTTATGCTGCCTGATTCAGTAGGAACACCGCTCCCGGGTGTTGAGGCAAGAATACACAATCCTGATGACCTTGGAATAGGTGAAATTTGGGTCAGAGGGCCGATGGTTATGGGCGGTTATTACAACAACCAAAAGGCTACCGATGAGGTTATAACCGAGGGCGGTTGGTTCAGAACAGGCGATCTTGGCACGGTTGATGAAAATAACTGCTACAAAATAACGGGCAGATGCAAAAATGTCATTGTTACCAAAAACGGCAAAAACATATTCCCCGAAGAGGTTGAATATTATCTTAACGGCTCGCCCGTAATTGAAGAAAGCCTTGTTTTCGGCGCTGAAACGAATGACGAAATGACGGTTTCCGCAAAGATTTATCCGAATTATGAGCAGATTAAGAAAAATCTTAAACGTCAGGAATTAACGCAGGAGGAAATCCGTCAGTCAATTGCCGAGGCGATAAAAGAGGTAAATAAAAAGCTCCCGAATTACAAGAAAATAACGGAGTTCGACATTCGTGAAAGCGAATTTATTAAAACTACAACGCAAAAAATTAAGCGCTACGCTAATTTGAAAGAGAAAAAGGATGAACAGCCCGAAGAGGCTGTGGAGAACACTGAAAAGGCAGAGGAAGAATAAATGGAAATAGCTTATGAAAATGAAGAATACAGCAACGGCAAAAAGGTGTTGGCGGTGCTCGGCTCGCCGAGAAAGTCGGGTTACACATCAAAGCTTTTGGGAACGCTTTTAAGGCAATTCCCCAAGGGGACGGAGATTGAAACCGTAAATATTTTTGAGCTTAACCCAACGCCCTGCAACGCTTGCGGCTACTGCAAAGCGTGCGACGGCTGTTCAAAGAAGGATTTAGACGAGTTTATGAAAAAATTCGAGAGTGCAGATATAATAATTTTTGCAACTCCCGTTTATAATATGAGCGTACCCGCTTCCTTAAAGGCGCTTATCGACCGTTTTCAGCGTTATTTTGAGGCCCGTTACCGCAGAAATGCAGTCCCGATTGAGAAAAAGCGCAAAGCGGTTATTATGGTGACCAGCGGCGGCGACGGCGAAGTGGGTTACGAAGTAGTTAAGCATCAGTTCCTTTCACTTTTCCCGTGTCTTAACATTGAGCTTCGCGGCACAATGCTTGCAAGGAACACGGATAAGTGCGGGGTTGATAATACAGATTTAGAAAAAGCAGCAATGCTATACAGGAGTGTACGGTAATGGAAATTACAAAAGTCAATTTAACAAATTACAGCGATGAGGTTTTAAAATCAGAAAAGCCCGTTCTTTTGGACTTTTATGCTGATTGGTGCGGTCCTTGCAGAATGATGGCAGATGAAATACACGCATTTGCCGAGGAAAATGACGGCTATAAGGTCTGCAAGCTGAATGTTGACGAGGCTGGCGAGCTTGCTCAGCTTTACGGCGTTTTGAGTATTCCCACGGTTGTTCTCATTAAAAACGGCAAAGAGGTTGACCGTTTTGTAGGCGGCAGAGAAAAGGCTGACATTGAGGATTTCGTAAACGCAAATAAATAACGGAAAACACAAGGGGCGGTTTTGATTGCAAGAAATCATTTAACTGCCCTTTGATGATTTTACATTTTTTTCGGATTGCCGATCCTGTCCTTACTCACTAAAACCGTAAATTTTGTAGGGGATGCCGACCTCGGCATCCCGCTTCTCGCCTGTCGGTTCGGTTGTTGCTTCTGTTTGCTGTCGCAATCAAAGGTTGCTGCCGGCGACCCGCACCTCCTCATCAGTCAGCTATGCTGACAGATTCCCCCAAGGGGGAAGGGGGACCGCTTGCGGTGGATGAGGTGTAATACGCTTAATTCGGCGATAGCCTCACTCACTGAAAAATGTAAAAACTGAAAATGTGTAATGGGCTGCCGGGTCGTCGCACCCTACAAGCAGGGACTGATGCTACATCGTCCCGTAAAAAACAGATAACCTTGTAGGCGGATGAAAGGTGCCCCTACAAAAACACAATATCTTTGAATGGAGTGTTTATTTATGAAAAACAGTGAAATAAACATCAGAGACCCGTTTGTTTTGGCGGAAAACGGTACATATTATATGTACGGCACAAGGGCAAAGGATTTCGGCAGATTTGTCGGCGGGTTTGACGTATACACGTCAACAGATTTGGAAAACTGGAGCGAGCCGAAAGAGTGCTTTAATTCCGAAGAATACGGAATGAACAGAGAAGTTAACTGGGCGCCTGAGGTACATAAATACGACGGGGCGTACTATATGTTTGCTTCGTTTACACAAAAAAACAAAAAGCGAGGGACTTATGTTTTAAGGGCGGACAGTCCCCTCGGTCCCTTTAAGCCCCACAGCAACGGTCCTGTAACTCCCCAAAATCATTTTTCGATTGACGGCTCGTTATATGTTGAAAACGGCGTGCCCTATTTGCTTTATTGCTATGAGCATGTTGAAATCTACAACGGCAAAATGTGTTATGTCGAGTTGTCACCGGATTTAACTCACGCGGTCGGCGAGCCTGTAACACTTTTTACGGCGGCTGACCCCAAATGGGTTAAACACAAAATACCCCTTCAGCACTACATTACGGACGGTCCGTTTATGTATAAAACAAAAAACGGCACTTTGCTTATGATTTGGTCTACGTTTATTAACCATAAATATGCTGAATGTGTTGTAAGGTTTAATGACGGCTCGATTAAAGGCGGCTTTGAACATCTGGAACCGCTTATTGACGATGACGGCGGCCACGGAATGATATTTTCGGCAGGCGAAAAGCTGTATCTGACTTTTCACACGCCCAATAAGTCTGGCAGTGAGCACCCTGCTTTTGTGGAACTCCGGGATAACGGCGACAGTATTTGTATAAATAAGTAGGGGACGATGACCTCATCGTCCCGAGGTGTTATCCGCATAATTAAAGCAATAACGGACAGGTGTGGGCACCTGTCCCTACGACCTGTTCGGTCGGTGATTCTGCTTTGCAGAGATAGTCACCGGAAGCCCGCTCTTCGCCTGCCGGTTCGGTTGGTGCTTTTGAAAAAGGCGGGTGAAAATCTTTAGTTAATTTGCTATCGCTATTTAGTTCATCAACAAATTAAAATAATATTTCAGCCGAAGTGAATTTACGCTTCGGTTTTTGTTATATTGCATAAATTATCGGAATAAACTATATATAAAATGTGGAAAAAGTCATAAAGTATTGAAAAAAATGTACATCTTATGATAAAATATTCTGTAAAAAAAGTGCTTTTTAGCACAAATTATTAGGACGGTGGTTTTATGGAAGAAAAGCAAAAAACGTCTTTGCTCAGCAAAACGAAATGGCTTTTTAATGAAATCAAAACACATTGGAACACTCCCGCTGAGGGTAAATATGTTCCGTACAAAGAATATTTGGATATTTGGCTGGCGGTAGGCAGCAATTATTCCGGTACAAAGGTTCTTGAATACATAAGCTTTGCGGCAGGCTGTTACCTTATTATGTTTCATTACAATCTGCCCTATGTTGCGTTCTCGGCAATTGCGCTTATCAATATGCCTTTGCAAAAGCTTTGGGATTTGCTCGCCTGGATTATAAACGACAACCTCGGCTTTTTGCCGAAGAAAAAAGAACGAACACTTTATTCGATTTATTTCTTCTCAATATTCCTCGGTATTTTCTTAATGGTATTTAACTTTAAGCCGTACTTAAATCCGCAGAACACCGTGGTTGCCGCACTCAACTCAATACGAGGCGTTTCGGCGGCGTCGGCAATTAAAATGCTCGGTACACACATTCTTTGGAACGGCTGGGCGGGAGCCCGAAATATTTTCTGGCGCAAAAAGCTTGTTCCGAAATTCGGCAGATACAAATATTTCCTTTACTGCGACATTGTGCCAAAGTGCATAATGGTTATACTTATCGGCTGGCTTCCCGTTTACAATATTGCCGATGTTGTTACAAGAGTTTGGGTTGCAAATGCGCTGTTTTCACTCTACAACCTGTTCGGATACAACAACTGTCTTGAAACCTGCACGCAGAACATCAGTCCCAATATGCAGGAAAGAATTCTTGTAAGAACTTATCCCCTTAAGCTTTCTCATATACTCAATTCCGTAATGGTTCTTGTTATTCCTATGGCAATAGGCTTCCTTAAGGACGAATGGGCAGACATTAACGTGTATAAATATGTAATTCCCATAATCTTTATTTCTTTCGCAATACTTACAATGGTATTCTCAAACAGAATAAAAGAGAGAATACCGCAGCCGCCTATTGAAGAAAAGGTGCAAATCAGCTTTTGGGACGGTATTTTCGGCGTGATGCGCAACAAATACAAATGGATGCTCAATATTGTCGGGCTTCTTGACTCTCTCGGAAACGGTATGCTTGCATTCACAACTGTTGTTTATCTTTACACATTCCGTTTGAGCGGACTTTCCTACGGACTTCTCATTTCGCTTGTATCCTTTGCAGGAACACCGCCCGATTTCTTCACGCCGTATTTCATAAAGAGATTTTCATACAAGCAAATTATGATTTTCTATTATCTTTCCCGTGCAATAGGCTACGGAATTGTTGTTGCGGCTATTATCCTTTGCGGTGACAATGTAACGCTGTGCGGAATAATCTGCGTTATTATGCTAATTCTTATGGAAACAACGCACACTATACCCATGGCGGTTCACCACGATATGGAAATCCGCGTTAATGACTATCAGATGTACCTTTCAGGTGAAAGACTTGAAAGCTTTTCGGGCATTTTCGGTTGGTTCACAAGTCCCGTTACAACGCTTATCGGTCTGATTATTCCCATTTTGCTTTTGAAATTCGGATTTAACAGCAACTGGGATGTACTGTTTGTTGACGCTTCAAGAGTCAAAATTATTGTTATTCCAATACTGTTTGACATTGCCGGCTATTTGCTTATGACTATTCCCTATTTCTTCTGGGACTATGACAGTGCTAAACAGAATAAGGTTATTCAGGTGCTTAAGCGCAGGGCTGAGGTAACCGAAAAACTGGCGGCTGAGCACGACGAATCAGCCGAAGGCAGTTTTGTAGGCTGACGGGGGTGAACATAATGAAAAAAGATAAAGCTAAAACTAAAAAGTCTCAGGTAACCGAAGAGGAAATTCTCGAAATTCCCGAAGACGAAATATGGACTTATCAAATTGACGGTCTTGCGGCTCCTAAAATCAACGCATCTTATAAAGACAAAAAGCTCGGCAAGGTTTTATTTGTACTTTTCATTATTTTTGCTATTGCGATTTCCATGTTCTTCTCTGTAAGAGCGCTTCTTAATACAGGTACGATTGAATATAAAGAAATTGAGGGAAAAGCAGGAGAATATGAGCTTATTCAGTTCAGCAATAACGGCTCAATAACAGAATTCCGTGTTGACGGTGCGGCGTCTCTTGACTATGACTCAGAGGATGCAGGAATGCTTCTCGGCGAGGCGCAGGCTAATAATGATGTTGTTACTTATGACACATCAAAAAAGGTAACTAAAATTCACGAATATGCATTTAACTGCGACGGCACATTACAGGTAATAAGAATCGGCGCTGACGTTACCGACATTGACGCTAAATCCTTCTATTCCTGCTGGGCGCTCCAACGCATTATTGTTGATGAAAACAACCCGAATTACTGTGATATTGACGGCGTTCTTTACAACAAGGATATGACGGAAATTATTTGCTATCCGATTGACCACGACAGGTATTTACGCTTAAAGAACGGTTATGCCCATTTGGACGAAAACGGTATTCAGGTTTCAGACTTGGTTGACGACGACGGCAAAGAAATGGAAGAGCTTTGGGGCACTACGGAAAAGTATGACGAAAAATATTTTGAAGAATACAACCTAAAGGTTCGCACTTATGTACTGCCCTCCACCGTAGAGAAAATCGGTCCGCTTTGCTTTAACTATGCAAACCTTCGATATGTTTATCTGCCTGAAGGCTTAAAGGAAATCGGCACTCTCGGTTTCTTTGACGCGGGCAATATCAATGCGATTTATTCGTACAAGAACAGCGAAATAAATATGCAAACAAGCTACACAGAGGGTATGTTCCAAACGGTTTATCCGTCACTGCCCGAGGGGCTTGAACGAATAGGTTCTGACTGCTTTACAAAGGACAGGGGACTTACCTATATGTATATTCCGTCAAGTGTCAAGTATATAGGACATCACGCATTTTGGGACGCAGTTTACAAAGAGGACGGCGAGCTTCATGGTATTTCGCAGATGAATGTTGCCACGGACGAGGCGACATTTGAAAAGGGCGAAATCGGCAGTTCATGGCTCCCGAAATACGATTATATGCTTTTCAAAAAGAATATAGATGTAAATTACAGCGCCGAAAGAGCGCAAATGCTGCAGTAAAGCGTAATATTAAATAAAGCAGGGCAGGGAGCTTACAGCCGCTTCCCTGCCTTTTGCTGTTATTAGAATAAAATTTTGACGGAAAATAAAAAAGGCAGCCGAATAGTAAACGACTGCCTAAAATAATGCTAATTTTCGTTATTACATAAGCGAAAGATAAAGCTCTTTGATTTCTTCTACGCTTGTTTCTCTCGGGTTGCCGGGGCGACAAGCATCGTCGTATGCGGACTGTGCAAGGAAATCAACATCTTCGGGTTTTACAATTTCTTTCAAATCGGCAGGAATTCCAACATCCTTTGAAAGCTGTTTAACCGCGTCAACAGCGGCTTTTCTTGCCTCGTCAAGCGTCATTTCATCAACACCGCTTACACCCATTGCCTTTGCAATATCTCTGTACTTTTCGCCCGTTGCGGGAGCGTTGTACTCCATAACAGTAGGAAGAATAATCGCATTTGCAACGCCGTGGGGTGTGTCATAAACAGCGCCGAGCGGGTGAGCCATAGAATGAACAATGCCAAGACCTACGTTGGAGAAGCCCATACCTGCAATGTACTGACCGAGAGCCATTCCCTCTCTGCCTTCGGGTGTGTTTTCAACTGCACCTCGAAGATTTTTAGCAATAATCTCAATAGCCTTAAGATGGAACATATCGCTCATTTCCCATGCACCGGCGGTAATGTAACCCTCAATAGCGTGTGTGAGTGCGTCCATACCTGTTGCGGCGGTAAGACCTTTTGGCATTGATGACATCATATCAGAGTCAACAATGGCAACAACGGGAATATCGTGAACGTCAACGCAAACCATTTTTCTGTTTTTCTCGGCGTCGGTTATAACGTAGTTAATTGTAACCTCAGCCGCCGTGCCTGCTGTTGTGGGGACTGCAATAATGGGTACGCATTTGTTTTTTGTGGGTGCAACGCCCTCAAGTGAACGAACATCGGCAAATTCGGGATTTTTAATAATAATTCCGATTGCCTTTGCAGTATCCATTGAAGAACCGCCGCCT
>DKTZ01000033.1:0-437 GCA_002490425.1 Ruminococcaceae bacterium UBA7217 | reverse complement strand
TATCCATTGAAGAACCGCCGCCTATTGCAATAATGCAGTCAGCCCCTGATTTTTTGAAAGCCTCAACACCTGTCTGCACATTTTCAATAGTGGGGTTGGGTTTAATTTCGCTGTAAATTTCATAAGCAATTTGGGCTTCGTCAAGAACATCTGTAACCTTTTTTGTCACATTGAACTTGATAAGGTCGGGGTCTGAGCATACGAAGGCCTTTTTGAAGCCTCTGCCATGAATTTCTGATGCAATTTCCTTGATTGCACCTGCACCGTGATAGCTTGTTTCATTTAATACAAATCTGTTTGCCATAAAAATTGCTCCCTTTATTAAATAATTCCCGCAAATACATTTTTCGTAATTGCCTGAATTTATTTTACTATTTTTTTACTCAAAAATAAACGTATTTTTTGTAAATTTTGTTAAATATTTAT
Source organism: Ruminococcaceae bacterium UBA7217 (assembly GCA_002490425.1). Lineage (GTDB taxonomy): Bacteria > Bacillota > Clostridia > Oscillospirales > Acutalibacteraceae > Fimenecus. The sequence goes on along the minus strand of DKTZ01000033.1, from coordinate 11 downwards.
TAAATTTAATG
>DKTZ01000027.1 GCA_002490425.1 Ruminococcaceae bacterium UBA7217 | reverse complement strand
CATTAGGCGTTATTATAAAGATGATAGGCTTAATGAAAATCAGCATGACGCAGTATCCATCAAAGCGAAAATTGACAAGGCTCAAACCCGTTTGACTAACCTTATTGCTATGAGGGCAGATGGCGAGCTGTCAAAGGAAGAATACCAGACAATGCGAATGCCCATAGATGCCGAAATTCAGCAGTTGCAGGAAAAGATAAATCAAGCACCAACGGACGAACAACCGAAAAGCGGACTTCAATTAGACGGAATTGTCAGTATGCTGAATACGCTGATAGATTTTAGTGGCACAAAGGTTAGTAAGGATATTATCAATCAGTTTGTTTACAGAGTAACGCCTACCTCAGATACTACTTTTGATTGGTATGTTAATCTGAACGGGACGGCTGATGTTAGGGCAACCTTTACGGCAGAGGGACGGAAGAACAGAGCCGTAGTTAAATTAGAGGAAATCGAACAGATTTCCTCGTTACATAGGAAAGAGAATGAGGACAACGGAATGTTCCTCAAAAACCCCCTTGTTTTTGCCTTTCTGCACAGGCAGCAATCGCTGAAATGTAATAGTCACACTTTCTGTGATTTTGAGCAAAATATAGCTTAATTTAAAAATAGGCCTTGCAGAGTAAAATCTGTAAGGTCTTTTTATTTGCAAATTATTGAAAAGAAAAGAAAGATATGCTATGATATTCATAATAGATGATTATGCGGTTATTTTTACTAATCTTGCATATTTAAGAAAATTTTCCAAACAGGGGAATGTTTTATGACCAAAAAATGGCTGAAAGAGCATTTAACTTTAATCAGCGTTGTGCTGGGATTTTCGTTGATAATTTCTCTTACTATTTTTATATTTGTAAAAATAGACAGGCAGGTTGCAAAAGAAAATGAGCAGATTTTGCATGATGTCAGCAGTATGTATTTATCAAGCAGTGCTCAGCAGACGATTGGACACGAGAAAACCTATTTTGAAAACCGTTTCGCACTTATCGATCAGGTTATAGGCACTGCAATAAATCGTAAGGATAAAGAATCGGCGGTAGAATATATCAACAGTGAAATGTCTTCGGGAATAGATTATATTGCGCTGATAAAGAGCAGCGGAGAATTAGAAGCAATTCGCGGTGACAGCACATACCGAATTTATGACAATGACAGCTTTACCGAAACGCTTAATCACGGCGACAATAACAATAAAGTAATGCTTATTATAAACGGCAAAAATAATAAAGAAATAGGTATGGTACATGGCAGTGATTATACTTTAGGCAATGAGAATTACAAGGGTATAATATGCGGTTTTCCAACTGACACCTTAAATACTGTTTTCAATTTAGCTTACGGTCAGGGTAACTTAACATATTCATTTATTATCCGTAAAAAAGATACAGCTTTCGTTGTCCGTAACGAAGGCTCATTCCGTAATACGTATTTTGACAGAGTCAATGCGATGTATCAGGATTATGACGGAAAAACGGCGGAGAATTACATTGAGAACTTCCGAAATGCAATGGATAATGACGAAATATATTCCGACAGCTTTATGATGGAGGACGGTATAAGAATGTTTTATGCCGTTCCGATGTATTATTCGGATTGGTATCTTATTACATTTATTCGCTATGATGAAATAAACAATCTTCTTATGGAAAGAAAAGAGAAGAGCGATGAAATTTTCATAAATAATACAAGTATTCTTGTTGCTGTAATTCTTGCACTTTTGGTTTGCTATATTATTTTGACTTATAAGCAAATTCAAAAGATGAAAAAGAGCGAGCAAAAGGCAATTTCGGCAAGTAAGGCGAAATCTGATTTCTTAGCCAATATGAGCCACGACATAAGAACGCCGATGAACGCAATTGTGGGGATGACAGCACTTGCCAAGTCGCACATTGACGAACAAAGACGTGTTGAGGACTGTTTGAATAAAATCTCTCTGTCAAGTCAGCATCTGATTTTGCTTATTAACGATGTTCTTGATATGTCCAAAATCGAAAGCGGTAAAATGAAGCTTTCGCCCTCGCCCACAACACTGAGGGAAAGCCTTGAAAATATTGTAATGATTATGAAACCGCAGATAAAAAACAAACAGCACAAATTTGATATTTACCTTAAAGATATTATATCTGAGGATATTAACTGCGATAATCTCCGTTTAAACCAAATACTTATAAATCTTGTATCCAACGCTGTTAAATATACGCCTGACAACGGTGAAGTATCGCTTACCGTAAATCAGGAGAATTCACCTAAGGGTGAAAATTTTGTCCGTACTCACTTTATTGTTAAAGACAACGGCATCGGAATGAGCGATGAATTTTTAAAGAACATATTTACAAGCTTTGAGCGAGAGGACAGAAAGCGCACAACGAAAGAAGAGGGCACAGGCCTCGGTCTTGCAATTACAAAATACTTAGTTGATGCTATGGGCGGAACGATTGAAGTTCAAAGCAAAACCAATGAGGGAAGCGTGTTCCATGTAACGATTGATTTTGAGAAGTGCTCTCCTGCCGACAGCAATATGCACCTTGACGGTCTAAAGATTTTGATGATAGACGATAATGAGGATCAGTGTACTGCGGCAGTTAATATGCTTGCTGAACTTGGCGCTGCGGCTGAATATTTTATTGACGGCGAAAGTGCAATTAAAAAAATCGAAAAGGCTCCCACGGCATACGACATAATTTTGATTGACTGGCAGATGCCGCAGCTTGACGGAATTGAAACCTCAAAGCGTATCAGAGAAATTACGGGGCATGACACGCCGATTATTTTAGTTTCGGCTTATGACTGTACTGATGTCCAATCCGGGATGAGAGAGGCGGGAATTAACGGATTTTTGTCAAAGCCGTTGTTTAAATCCACGCTTTATTACGGAATACAGTCACATATACACCGGATAGAAGAAAAGGCATCTGTTGAACATAAAAAAACTTATCAATTAAATCATAAGATTCTCTTGGCAGAGGACAATGACTTGAACGGTGAAATCGCCGTTGAAATGCTGACAGAGGCAGGGCTTACCGTGACCTGGGTAAAGAACGGTCAGGAATGTGTGGAAAAATTTCTAAGCTCCGAAACGGGCGAGTACAAAGCGATTGTAATGGATATCCGTATGCCCATAATGAACGGTTACGAGGCGGCAACAGCAATCAGAGCGCTTCAAAGACCCGATGCAAATATTCCGATAATTGCCGCAACGGCAGACGCCTTTGCCGATGATGTTGCAAAAGCAAGAAAATGCGGTATGAATGCACATATCGCTAAACCCATTGACATTGAAATGCTGCTTTCATTGCTTTCAAAATATTGCTGACGGAATTATAAATACAAATAAAAGAAAGAGAGTGAATCGGTTTGAGTTCACTCTCTTTCTTTTGTTATGAAATTTGTTACATCTTTGACTGATTATTTATAACAACCTCGTTTACCGCTTTGTGCAGGCAGTACGGAGACGTGTACGGAGCGTCGCAAAAGGCTCTGAAAACCATAACTCCGCCGATGCCGAAATCAAGGGAAAGTGCAGTTTTATCTCTTACCTCGGCGTAGCTGTTAAGGTAAGCCTTTGACGTTTTTGTTTTGCCGGTTTTTAAATCTTTATATTCAAACTGTATTGCGTTATTCCACATTCCGTTTTCTCTACAGTCATCTCTGACGGTGGGCCAAGCGTATTCCGAGCGGTCAACAGTGCGCCCGTAGGTGGGAATTCCAAGCAGTATCTGACTTTTTTCAAAGCCTGTGTTCATAACCTTGCGAACAGCGTTATACCCGCCGAGATAGCTGTTTGAATGGTTGCCGATATTGTCAAACAAATCGTAAGCCATTAAATTCACGTGCTCAATTGACTTAACCGTGTGACTCCCGAACATTATGCCCCACGGCGGAAGAGCAACAGATACTTTGGTGAATTTTGCCGTCCGTTCAACAATCAGTGAATATGCTTTCCATTGAGAGAGCGTTTTCGGAAATTCCCAATCGTAATCTATGCCGTATAAGCCGTATTTTTCGGTAAATCTTTTTATGCTGTGTGAGATTTTAACGATGTTTTTATTGATAAAATCTTTTGTCATATTGAGGTTACGATGACCGTTTTTAGATTTTCGGTCAAAGAAAAGACAGCACCATATTTTTACTTCTCTTTCGTCTATTATTTTGCGTAAGGTTTCAAGCTGACGGGCGAAAAATTCTTCGGAATGATGAAATGCTATGTCCGCATTTTCGTTTATAAACGCTTCTTCAAACAGAATAACATCGGTAACCGTGTCGTAATATCCCGAAAATCCTTCGTTATTTATAAGCTCGCTGAAATTTTGCTGATCAAGTCTTAAATACTGCGAAACCTTAAAGCTTTCTTTTCGATATTCACTTTTGTAAACATATAACCCACGAAGAGTTACATCATTTTTACAGTCAAGTATTTCTATTTTCAGCTTTTGAGATGTAATTTTGCCGAGAAAACAGGTATGACAGCATAAAATTCTGTCCTGACGGTAAACGGTTTGCCATTCACCGTTTTTCAGGGCCGAAATTTCAAACAAAAGGCAGTTGTCGCCCTTTTCCCAAAGTGAAACAGTGTCAAAGCAGATTTCTTTGCCAAAATCCAAATCAAGTGTTTGACCTTTTGAAAGACTTACACAGTCGGAAAAACTGCTGTTATTAAGTTTCTTGGTAAAATTCTCATTGTTCGCCTTATATGAAAAACGGTTTTTGCAGTTTTTGAGCATTTTATGAAAATCGTGAAATGCAATATAGTCCGCACCGACGGGAACAGCGTTTAAAACTGTCGGTACAAAATTGCTGAATATTCTTCTCATCATTTTTCTCCTGAGACGGAATAGCAAACAGCGTATCCGTTAAATGTGCCGGCATATATCTTTCCGTCGGAAACTGACGGTGCGCCGAGCACGGCAGAGCCTGCAAAATATTTGCTCTCTGCAGTTCCGTTTTTAATGCCAACAACATAAATATTACCGTCGTTTGCACCGAAAATCAAACTGTCACCGTAAATTTCAATTGACGATTCAACCGTTTTTGAGCCTTTGCCCACATAGGGCGCAGTAAAAAGAATACTTTCACCGGTTTCAAAGCTCCAAACAATTTCCTGACTGTCAATGTTAAATGCCGCAATGCCGTTATTGGCAGTGGGAATGTAGGCGATTCCGTCACGAACGGCAGGGTGTCCGCTTGAAGAGAAATTATATTCTTCTATTGTCTTTTTATTTAGAATTTTGCCGTCATTTGTGTCAACAATCATAATTGCACTTGAATCTGCAACAAGCAAACGGGAATCGTCAATTCGGACGGGCGTTGAGCTTCTGAAACGGATGTCGCCGTCATCGTTGCTCCAAAGCTCTTTGCCGTTTTCGGGGTTTAATGCCACCAGTGCGTCCCAGTGTGAATTTACAATGAGCTTGCCGTTGATAACGGAAAATTCAGCAGGTGAATTTTCACCCATATCTCTCTCATTTACCCATTTCTGCTCGCCGTTTTGAAGATTTAATGCAGTAATAACTCTTGATGTACCTGCAAAAACAGTGTCGTTTTCAATGAACAAGCCGCTGCTTGTTCCAAGCGACTTGCCCAAATTCAACTTCTTTTCCCATAAAAGCTTACCGCTCGTTTTGTCAAGGCAGTAAACATTTCCCTCAGCGTCAACCGCAACAAGCTTGTCGTCCTGAATTTTTATATTGTTTTTAACGGAATTTTTAGTTTTGAAGAACCAAATAACATTGCCGTTTTCCCTGTCAAGACAGTAAACGCCGCATTCCCTCGGATAATCGTCGTCAGATGTCGCAGTGTAAATATATGTGCTGTCGCAAGCTGTATCGCAGAAAAGAACATTGCCCTGAAGCTTTGTACTCCACAGTGCATCTTTTGGCTCAGCCGAGGCATTTAAGTCATAATATACCGTGTCAGCGGCAACAACGCCGTCTGCGCTCATAGTTATAATTCTTGTACCGGCAGGGGAGGAGTCGATTCCTCCGCAGTCGGGTCTGGGTGCAGAGATATTAAGCACTCCGTCTGTTTCATAAGTGTAATTGTAATGGTAATGTCCGAAAACCCAAGCCACAAGGTTGTGCTTTTTCAAGTCAAGCTCTTGTATGTCAAATGAGAAAACGTGGGTGTTTGACCGAAGGTGCTTTTAAATTCCGTTGAAAAATGGTATGGCGAGCTGAAACACAGCATTGCCGAAATTTCATTTATCGGAATTGATGTTTGCACTAAAAGCTTGTATCCTTCTTCAAGCTTTTTGTTAAGAATATATCTTTTGGGGGAAATATTAAGCTTTTCCGTAAAAATCTGGTGCATACGCCGAGGGGATATTTGAAAGAAGGACGCAATTTCACCTATGGAAATTTTTGAATAAATCTTTTGTCTTATGTAACCGCATATTTCGTCAACAGTGTTAACCGATTTTTTATCTTCGTTTCGGGAAAAACCGTCTTGAAGCATAACGGAATATAAATAATGGTTTAAAATAGTATTCACATAGCCAACATCGACATTTTCACTCTGTCCCGCCTGTAAAAGCTTTGAAAACAGTTGCTCCTCACCGTCAAACACTGGCTTTGAATAGACGGTGTCGGTTTCAAAAAGCAGGGAGCTGTTTTTCGCGGTAAAGTTTACCCATTTATACCCCCATGTTTTTGAAAGGCTGGTGTATTTTTTTATGGTATGAAACCGAAGGAAAAGACATTCGTTTTCACGAAGGATGAAGCTTTGGTTATGAAGGCTTATTTCGCCCTCACCCGAAAAGCACCTTATGAAAGAAAACGTGTCTTCGGGGTAATATCCGTGCTCTTCATCTTCAATATAATGGTAATAGTTCTCATCGGCAAAAATATTGAATGCTGTAATAACGTTGGAGGAAAATATGCGCTCCTGCTTTTGCCAGCTTAAATAAAATGAGTCACTAAGGTACATAAAATCACCGAATTTCTTAAATATATATTGATTATACCGTTTTTTGTATTTAATTTCAATGCGTTATATTATATAATTTCAGTATAAGGTTTATTTTTTAATTTAAGCCTGAGAATAAATGTAAGGGAGAAAGAAAAATGTTAAAAAAGATTTTAAAGGTGGCGGCGGTAATACTTGCGGCTGTTGCGGCTATAACGGCGACAGTGCTTTTGGGAGTTACGGTTAAAGCAAGGAAAGCCGAGAGCTACCTATAATGAAGAGGATTGGCTTATAATCATTTCAACAGATCACGGCGGAACGGGGTACAGCCACGGCGGTCAAACCAATTACGAGAGAATGACATGGCTTGCTTGCAACAAAAAAATTGATATAACAGAGGATTATTTGAAATATGAAGTTAAATAAGAAAGCTAAAATAATTATAGCCGTAATTATTATTGCGGCAGTTATTATAGGGGCGGTGATTGCCATAGCGATTTATAAGAAGAACGACCCGAACAGGTGGAAAAAGCAGGGCTACGATTTGTCGGTTCCCGTGCTGAATGAAAACGGCTGGTATATGGTTTTTGAGGACGATTTTAACGGCACAAAGCTAAATGAGGGCATAAATTTCGGCGAAAAATACAGCGGTAATAAAGAGATATGGACAACATCTCCGCATGCAATCCGTTGGCAGAGCAATGATGAAAATAAGCCGGAGCAGGCCTGCTGGTGGTGCCCCGAAATGGTTGAGGTTAAGGACTCAAAGGCAATAATTCATTCAAGATACGAAGAGAACCATACCTGCGACGGTGATTGTCCTGCAAAAGGACGGTTTACAAGCGGAATTGAAACCCGTCTTATTTCGGGCGACAATAACAACAATAAAGGCACATCCGACACGCTCCTTTTTGCACAGGCATTCGGCTATTTTGAATGTAGGGTTAAGATTCCCAAATCTCAAGGACTTTGGTCTGCTTTCTGGCTTCAATCCTCAAATATGAGGCAGGTAGGTAATAAAGGCAGGGACGGCACAGAGATTGACATTTACGAAAGTGCGTTTTTGAATAACGAAACATCAAGAATGGGTCATGCTCTTCTTTGGGACGGCTATGGAAAACGGGCAAAGGTTGCTGACTATATAGGCAATCTTTCACAGGACCTTTATGACGGCTTCCACACCTATGCACTTAAATGGACTCCGGAATATTACGTGTTCTACATTGACGGTGTTGCCACTTGGGCAAGCGAGGCAGGCGATGTTTCAAGAGTAAAAGAATTTTTGCGCCTTACCGTTGAAATAGACGCAGGTGACGGCTGGGGTCCTCACGGTCAGCAAATCGGGAAGTTCAGCCACAACAATGACGATAACGATGATTTTGAAATAGATTATGTTAAGGTTTGGCAGAATGAAAATTACGAGAAATTCATTCAGGATGACAGCGAATTTAAAGGCAGCTTTGATTTGGCGTAAGGAAAAATGAATATGAATACTGTTTTACAAATGAATTCCGAAAATTGCAATGCTCTGCTCGGGAATCCCGACAGGGGACTTAGAATGGAGCATTACATCACTCTCGGCACTCCTGTTTGTTCGTACCCGTTTGACGGCACAGACCCGTTCGAGAGGGCGCAGACTTTAATCCGCAAATATAAACCCGACAGTCCTACTCTTTGCCAGCTTTATGTTTATCTTTCAAATTACCGAAGAAAAAGCCTTGACGTTGTGGCATTCGAACAGCTTAAAAAGATTTTTGAGCTTTACCGTGACAATAATATAAGATTGCTTTTACGCTTTGCTTATTCAACAGAGGATGTTTCGGACGCACCTTACAGAATGGTAAAAAAGCATCTCGGTCAAATAGATACTTGGTTTAATGAGAACCGAGAGCTTGTTTCCGACACGCTTTACTGTATGCAAACGGGAATAATAGGGCTTTGGGGCGAGGGACATTCTAATAAACATCTTAAAAACCGCCATATAAAAAGGGTTATCCGCCGTGTGTGCGAGATAGCGCCTAAGGGCATTTATGTGCAGGTGCGGACCTTTGATATGCTAAAAAAGGTTTGCGATGACGATAAAAGCAAAACGGGTATTCACGACGATTACATAATAGGAGATATGAATCATAAGTGGTCTTTTATACCGCAGTCCAAAAAGGAAAATTTCAGTGAAACGGTTGAGCACGCAAAATTTACCGTGAATGACGGTGAAATGCCATGGGGCAGGGCAACTCTTGACGACAAGCAGGGTGCAATGTCTCTCGGTTCTCTTGACGGAAAAGCAATTCTTAAACAACTGTTTTGTTTTTCGCTGACTTCGCTCTCTCTTGAACATAATTACAGGGAGGACGGCAATGAATACAGCTTGGCAAAATGGAAAAATGAGTACTTAAGCTACAGTGAAGCTGTGTCCCTCGGAATTACAGTAAACCCAAATTTATTTAAAAACAGTAAAAAAGAGGATACAAATCTGTCAATTTATGATATAATAAGGTATCATTTGGGTTATCAGTTAGCTTTGACGGATTATGAATATCAAAACGGAACGCTGAGCTTTACCGTGACTAATTACGGCTTTGCCGCACCGCTTAATTTCAATTATTTGGCTGTAATTTTTCAGGATGAAAACGGCGTTTTGTCGGATTTTGAGGTCAAGAATTACGATAAAAAACAGCTTTTATCGGGTAAAAGTGTTACATATAATGTGACTTTGCCCCCGAAATGCGAGCCTGTCGGGGTACAAACGGATACTCAAAAGGGTGCAGGGGTTAACCCGAGGTTTGCAAACAGTACCAAGTTTGCCGAGGGTATTCAATATTTTAAATAAGGCTTATTAGCAAAAATTATTACGGGAGTGATACGCATGGGGCACATAACCGATATTAAAATTATCTCATCGCTTGAAAAAATCTACGATGAGGACAAAATGCCGCAAAACGGTATTCAGCGCATATCTCTTTTGAAAAATGAGAAAAAATCCTTTCAGATTGCAATTGAGGCGGATTTTGACGGCGAGTGCGGCGTATCCTTAAGCGGTACCGTTAAAAACATAAAGCTTTATACTGTAAAGCATATTAAATCCGACCTGCCGATGGACAAAAAAGGAGTTGACACCTATTACCGTTTTTCAAAAAGCGGATATTACCCCGATTTGCTTTTGCCATTGGAAAGTAAAGCAGAAATTTCAAATGGTATTACAGTGTTATGGGCAGAAATTGACGGCAAGGACGGTCAAATCGGAGAAAATAAAATTGAGATTACAGTAGGCGATAAAACCGTTTGCTTAAATGCAGAAATTATAAATGCTGAGCTTGACTTTAAAGACTTTGTGTATACCTGTTGGTTTCACACAGACTGCCTGATGTCATATTACGGCTTTGACGCTTTTTCGGACGAGTATTGGCGTGTTACGGAAAATTTCCTTAAAACTGCCCGTGAATACGGAATGAACTGCGTGCTTACTCCGCTTTTCACACCTCCGCTTGATACCGAAAAGAAAGGCGAAAGACCCACCGTTCAGCTTGTTGACGTTTCTTTGCATAACGGCGAATATTCGTTTAATTTTGATAAACTTACAAAGTGGATTGAAATGGCACACAGGTGCGGCGTTGAGTATTTTGAGCTTTCTCACTTTTACACTCAGTGGGGTGCACGGCATGCACCGAAAATAATGGCAGATACAGATGAGGGCTATAAAAGAATTTTCGGCTGGGAAACAAGAGCAAATTCTAAAAAATACAAGCAATTTTTAAAAGCCTTTTCTACGGAGCTTAAAAAGTATATTGAAGAAAAGGAACTTCGTGAAAAAGTATTTATTCACGTAAGCGATGAGCCGAATTTTTCAATGCTTATTCCCTATTCAAAAGCGTCAAAATACATTCACAGCCTGTTTGATGGATATAAAATTGTTGACGCTCTTTCGGATTTCCGCTTTTATAAGCTGAAAATTGTTACAAGTCCCATTCCGTCGAATGACCATATTGAAAATTTCATCGGCAAGGCTGACAACCTGTGGACATATTATTGCAGTGCGCAAAAAAATCACTGCGTGTCAAACCGATTTTTCTGCAATTGCTCACTGCGCACAAGAGTTTTGGGCTATCAAATGTATAAATATAATATTAAAGGCTTTCTTCATTGGGGTTACAATTATTATTATACACGTCTTTCAAAGGGACTTGTTGACCCGTTTAAGGTTTCCGACGCGGGTGGACAGTTCCCGTCGGGCGACAGCTATGTTGTGTACCCTGCTAAAGACGGTATGCCCTATCAGTCAATAAGGCTTAAGGTGTTTTACGATGCGCTACAGGATTTGGCGGCATTAAATACTCTCGAAAATCTGACAGATAAAAAGACCTGTATGGACATAATTGAAGAAAACGGTAAGTATAATCTTACGTTTAAAGATTACCCCCACAGCGACGAATGGCTTTTAACCACCCGTGAAAAGGTTAACGGGTGCATAAAGACAAACCTTAACTTGTAGTGGACGATGCCCACATCGTCCAATTTTCAGGTGCATCGACTCGATGCACCGTGGAAATATTCATATAAATTGAAATATTTATTTCGGGTTGACGAGGTCGTCAACCCCTACAAATTACACAAAAAATAAATGATACAAACAAAAAATCCGCCCGATTGAGCGGATTTTTTCTTATGTTTAATTGATTTTACTGTTTTTTAATTGCGTTTACAACTCTTACAATTGCGGGGCAGAAAATAATATCGATAACGAGTTCAAATACAAAGTTAAGTCCTACCATTCCTGTAATCATATAAATGAATGTGTTTGTAAAGCCTGCGCCTGCACCCCATGCGCTTATTGCATCGTAGAAAAACAGTCTGCACCCTAAAAGAAAAATGCCTGTGTTTGTAACTGGGCAGATGATTGAAGCTAAAACAACCGTTAAATATGTGTTCATCTTCTTTTGAACCTTAAAGACAAGACCTGCCATAAGACCGCATAACATTCCTTTAAGAAGAACAGTTACAACCGTCCCGGGTATGCTGATAGCCATAAATGCTGCGGCGTCTCCCGACAAAAGAACCACTACTCCGAACACAAGTCCGAGCCACGTGCTGACATAAGGCCCTGCAAGTGCCGCACCGATAATTATCGGAATGAGAACAAGTGAAACAGAGAACGGACCCAATTTAATAAACGAGCCCATAAGCTGTAACACAATAACTAATGCGGTAAGAATACCTGTGATTGCGAGCTTGGTTATTTTATCCTTGCTCATTGTTTTACTTTTTGCCATAATTTACTCCTTTCGCTGCTGTCCCTATGGCACGAAACTGTTAATTTCTAAGTACAGCGCATTAAAAAAATATTTAAAACAAATCCGCAGTTATGTAATATTGCGCACAAGGGCTACAGTTTACTGTGCAGAATTTGCTTTATACAAAATTGTTAAGCATTTTTTTCGTAAATGCGTTTAAGTCCCTTTAAAACAAGGTCCTTGTCGTGAATCATTTTATGCTTGCAAACCTCGGGCAGGAAATAAGAAAGACCGCCCGTTGCAATAACTGATTTCGGCTCGCCGATTTCCTCGGTTAATCTGTCAATAAGTCCGTCAATCATTGACGCAGTGCCGAGAATTACTCCGCTTTGCATACTGTCCGCAGTGTTTGTTCCGCAAACCTTTTTCGGAGCTTCAAGGCTTATTGTCTGCAACAGAGAGCTTGTATCCGTAAGCGCCTTTAAGGATATTGCAACTCCGGGTGCAATCAGACAGCCTCTGAAATTTTTCTTCTCGTCAACAACGCATATTTTCGTGGCTGTTCCGAGGTCAACAATAAAAGCGGGGAGCGGGTATTGAGAAGCCGCTCCGACTGCGCCTGCGGCGAGGTCTGCACCGAGTTGCGCAGGGTTGTCAATTAAAATATTAAGACCCGTTTTAACTCCGGGCGCAACGGTAATTACCTTGCCGTCAATAAGCTTTTCAAGCGCACGCTTGACAGAAACGGTAATTTCGGGAACAACCGAGCTTATTATTCCGCCTGTAATTTTTTTAGGGTCGATTTTATACAGAGAAAAAATGTCAGTAAACTGAATTGCGTACTGATCCTCTGTCTTTTGCCTTTCCGTGGCAAGACGGCAGTTAAGAATTAAATCGTCGTCCGAAAAAACACCTAATGAAATATTAGTGTTGCCTATATCTATTGAGAGAAGCATACAATCACCTCGCTGAAAATGTATTATACACTTTACATATATTTTTTTCAAGAGTAAATGCACTTGTTTTTGATTTATGTAAATGGTATACTTTTTAATAAAGTAAAATCCTGTTTAAAGTGAGGTGACACGCTTGATTTGTAATCTTTGCCCAAGACAGTGTAATGCAGAGCGGAATGAAAATGAGGGATTTGGCTTTTGTAAAATGTCGAATTTGCCTGTGCTTGCCCGTGCTTCAAAGCATATTTGGGAAGAGCCTTGCATTGCAGGGGAAGGTGGAGCGGGCGCAGTCTTTTTTTCAGGTTGTACGCTTAAATGCTGTTTCTGCCAAAACTATGAAATAAGCCATTTGAATAATGGCAAAAAAATAACCGTAGAGCGCCTTGCGGAGATTTTCAAAGAGCTCCAAAACGATGGCTGTTCGTGCATTGACCTTGTAAACCCCACGCATTTTGCCGACAGCATTATTTCTGCTTTAAATATATACAAGCCGTCAGTTCCCGTGGTTTATAACAGTTCGGGCTATGACAGTGTCGATACTCTTAAAAGATTTGACGGACTTATTGACGTCTATTTACCTGATATTAAATATTATGACAAAGAGGTATCGTTAAAATACGCCGCTTGTCCCGATTATTTTGAAAAAGCGTCAAAAGCTTTACTTGAAATGAAACGGCAAACGGGCAAATGTGAATTTCAAAACGGCTTGTTAAAAAAAGGACTTCTTGTAAGGCATCTTGTTTTGCCTTCAAATTTGAATGACAGCAAGAAAATACTGCTTTGGATTAAGGAAAATCTGGGCGAGGGCACCTTTGTAAGCCTTATGAGCCAGTACACGCCTTTTGCCGATGCAAAAAAGCATAAAGAAATTAACAGACGGCTTTTTACGGCGGAATACGACAAAATTGTGGATTATTTTTTTGAAATCGGATTAAAAAACGGATTTATGCAGGAAAAATCCTCTGCAAATACAGATTTTATACCCAAATTCGATAATTTCGGTGTATAAATATTGCAATATTTAAAAATTATGTTAAAATATCCACGTAAAATATATTAAATAAAGAAAGCAGGAATGAAAATGGGTAAAGCAAAAGGCTTTTTAAAAGAATTTAAAGAATTTGCAATGAAAGGCAACGTAATTGACCTTGCAGTCGGCGTTATCATCGGCGGTGCTTTTCAGAAAATCGTTTCTTCACTTGTAAGCGATGTTGTAATGCCGCTGATAGGTCTGCTTACGGGCGAAATCAGCTTTGCTGATGAGTTTTTTGTTTTCGGACTCAAAGACGGCGAAGAGTTCGCTACCGCTGAGGCGGCTGTTGCCGCGGGCAAAAATGTGCTTACATACGGTAACTTCCTTGACGCTGTAATCAACTTCCTTATTATGGCGTTTGTTATCTTCCTTTTCATTAAAGGACTTAACAAGCTTAAGCACACTGCGAAAAAAGAAGAGGAAGAAGCACCTGCAGCACCTACAACAAAGGTTTGCCCCTACTGTAAAAGCGAAATTGCTATTGACGCAACTCGCTGCCCGCATTGTACATCTGAAATCACAGAATAAATTTAAGATTTTCACCCCGATTTTGTCGGGGTGTTTTTCTTTTTCGACATAACATACTTGAAAAAAAGTAACAAAGAACTTATAATTTATACAGTTTATAAAAAGGAAGTTTAAAAATATGAAATTTAACGAAATGCAATATGTTCATCTTGATACACAAAAGTTAAAGGATGAAATTTGCGAAACAGTAGAAAAATTTAAGTCGGCCAAAACCTTTGAGGAGGCAGATAGTGCTTTTGCCGAGTACGGTAAGATTTGCGATACAGTCGAAACACAGTCTGCCCTCGCTTATATTCGCCACACTGTCAATACGCTTGACGAGTTTTACGACAAAGAGCAGGAGTTTTTGGATGAAAATCTGCCCGTGCTCTCGGAATATTTCCAAATGATGACAAAAGCACTGCTCAAAAGTCCGTTCAGAGCGGAATTTACCGAAAAGTACGGCGAGTTAATGTTTATCAACGAAGAAATGGAGCTGAAAACATTTTCGCCTGAGATTGTTGCCGATTTGCAGGAAGAAAACAAGCTGACAACCGAGTATGAAAAGCTGTTGGCGTCGGCGCAGATTGACTTTAGGGGTGAAATTTGCACCGTTTCACAGTTAGCTCCGTATAAGCAGTCAGCGGACGATGAAATTCGCTTGCAGGCTTGGACGGCAGAGGGCAATTTTTATAAGGAAAACAAGGCGGAACTTGACAGAATTTTTGAGGAACTCGTGCATCTTCGTGACAAAATCGCCAAAAAGCTTGGGCTCGGAGATTTTACAACGCTTGGCTATTACCGAATGAGAAGAAACAGCTACGATAAAGAAGATGTGGCACAATTTAGGAATGCCGTGCAAAAGTATTTAGTTCCGCTTGCCGATAAAATCTACCGTGAAACCGCCGAAAGAATAGGCAAACCTTATCCGCTTAATTATGCCGATTCAGCGCTTATGTTCAGGAGCGGCAACCCAAAGCCCTGCGGCAGTGCGCAGGATATTCTTAAAACTGCCGAAAAGTTTTATCACGAATTGTCGCCCGAAACGGCGGAATTTATCGATTTTATGCTCCAAAATGAATTGCTTGACGTTCTCAGTAAAAAAGGCAAGGCACAGGGCGGTTACTGCATCGAAATTCCCGATTACAAGGCAGAGTTTATTTTTGCAAATTTCAACGGCACGTCTGACGATGTTGAAACGGTAACGCATGAGGCAGGGCACGCATTTGCAGGCTACAGCGCAAGAAATATTTTCCCTGAGGCGCTTCGTATGCCCACAATGGAGTCCTGCGAAATTCATTCAATGTCAATGGAGTTTTTCGCATGGAAGGCGGCAGGAGAGTTTTACGGAGAAGAGGCGGACAAGTTTAAGTACAGCCATCTTGCAAGTGCCATAAAATTTATTCCGTACGGTACAATGGTTGACCACTTTCAGCATATAGTTTACGAGCACCCCGAATTGACGCCCGAACAGCGTGACGATGCTTGGAAAGAACTTACAAAGATTTATATGCCGTGGATAAAGCTTGGCGAAATACCTTTTTACGGTGATGGGTGTGCTTGGCAAAGACAGCACCACATTTATTCAAGCCCGTTTTATTATATTGATTATTGCTTTGCGCAGACCGTGGCTTTGGAGTTTTGGGCGCTTATTCAAAAGGATGAAAAAGGGGCTTGGGAAAGCTATAAAAAGCTTGTGGGCTTTGCAGGTACAAAGAAATTTACCGACCTTGTAAATGACTCGGGACTTGAAAGCCCGTTTGACGGGGAAACGCTTAAATCAGTCTGCGAAGGGGCGGCAAATTGGCTCGACCGTTTTGATAAATCAGAATTGATTTAAAAAAGAGTAGGGCGGGGTTACAGGTGTCCGGCGGACACCTGTAAATTGCAGATAACTTTGCGGGCGGATGACAGAGCATCCGCCCCAAGGATTGAACCATTTTGTAGGGAATGACGACCTCGGCATTCCAAAATAAATGTTCCAAATTATATAAATATTGCTACGGTGCGCCGAGTTACGGCTTTGCCAATACCCTTTTGTCAGCCTTGCTGACATTTCCCCTAAAATGGGAATAACATCGCACCCTACAAAGCGCACATCGAATATATACAAAAAGGACAGGTTTGCTGTGAAACCTGTCCTTAAAAATATGACTTTACATATTTATATTGAAGAGTTGTTAAATTTGACCGATTTTGCGTAGGTAAAAATATCGTCCTCGTAAAGAGTGTAATTAGTTTCCTCTACTGCAAACTGAACGAACCAAAAGCTGTCTTCTGTTTTATAAACAAAGCATACATAGCGGTAATTTATGCTTTGGTCTGAAATATAGCTGAATTCGTAATAGGTTAAGCCGTCCTTATGGAGAATTTCGGAATTTTTTCCGTTGGCTTTAATAACAGCGTCGCAGTATTCGTCAACAGTCATAGCGGCAAATTCTTCATCACCGTCAAATTCGGATTCCTGCATAAAAACCGCCATACTGTTTGAACTGTATGTAACGTCAAAGCCCTCAATAGATTCTTCGGCGAAGTCTTCGTTAAGCGTAATTGACACACCGCTTTTGGTAAATTCCTTAGAGTCAGGTTTCACAAAAAGAGGAATTAAAGTTGTAGCAAGACCGATGATAATACCGATTACAAGTGCAATCGCAAAAACTGCAATGCCCTTTTTAATACCGTGTTTTCTGCGGTATTTCATTTCCTCAGTGGGAATGCCGTCAAAACGGAATGCATTACCGCTTAACGGGTTATATTTGCAGGCGCCTGAAAGGAAAATGTTTTCAGTGCCTTCGGGGACTTCGTAAAAATCACAGCAATAGTTTTTGCTGAGCTTATCTGCAATAACGTAAATGCGAAGCTTTTCATCGCCAATCATAAAGGTTTGCTGTTCGCCGTTTTTTAGCTCACCGATTTTTCTGCACGGAACACCCTGAATTTTAATTTCGCTTGAATTCGGGTCCTCAATATAAACCTTGACCTTCATAAGACAGGCAACAAAGCTTTTGTTTCTTTGAATTGTTAAATACCTCATAACACACCTCGTCACAGTTTTTATATATTAAAGCATATATTTAATTTGCTGTCAATAATAATGCTGCGGATAAAAGCAGATTTTGATATGAAATAAATTACAGTAAATGAAATTATATACAATTATATTAGTTAAATTATATAACCAATGACAATTGAAAGAGCATATTATTTGTGGTAAAATATCAACTACATATATAAATATTTAAGTGCCGATGAGAACGGCACGGAAAGGCAGCATAATGAGTAATATAGAAGAACAAAAAGCGCTTGTGTGCGACATTTGCCATAAAATGTGGCAGCTGGGCTGGGTTGCGGCGAATGACGGCAATGTCAGCGTAAAGCTCGACGACGGAACAATTCTTGCCACGCCAACGGGTATGAGCAAATCCTTTATCACCCCCGAAAAGCTTATCCGTATTGACAGTAAAGGAAATGTGCTTGAGGCGGCAGAGGGGCTCAGACCGTCAAGCGAAATTAAAATGCACCTGCGCTGTTACGATAAACGCCCTGATGTAATGAGCGTAATTCATGCACACCCGCCCGGAGCAACAGGCTTTGCCGTAGCGCATAAGGCAATGGATATGTATAATATGATTGAGGACGTGGCCGTTATCGGCGCAGTTCCGCTCACTCCTTACGGCACTCCTTCAACCACCGAAGTGCCTGATGCAATTGAGCCGTACCTTGAAGAGCACGACGTTATGCTTTTGGAAAACCACGGTGCGCTTGCAGTGGGAAGTGACGTTGTAACGGCATTTTACAGAATGGAAAGCCTTGAGCTTTGGGCAAAAATCACTATTAACGCAGTAATTCTCGGCGGCAGTCACGACATAAGCCGTGAGAATATTCAAAAGCTTATTGACCTTCGTGGATATTACAGAGTTACTGGCAGGCACCCCGGCTATAAGACATTTAATGGGGACGACCCGATGTTACATAAAAAAGACTGAGGAGAAAATTATGCTTAAAGGAATTTCACCTATTATTTCACCCGAGCTTTTAAAGGCGCTTTGCGAAATGGGGCACGGCGATGAATTGGTTATTGCAGACGGCAATTTCCCTGCTGAGAGTATGGGCAAAAACGCGGTAGTAGTCAGGGCGGACGGCCACGGTACGGCAGAGATTTTAGACGCTGTCTTAAGCCTTATTCCCCTTGACAGATATACCGAAAAGCCTGTTGCCTTAATGGAGGTAGTGCCGGGCGACAACTGCCCCACTCCCGAAATTTGGCAGGAATACGAAAAGATATTTAACAAATACGAACCCGATCACCATTCAATTCAAATGACAGAGCGATTTGCATTTTATGAGAGAGCAAAAAATGCTTATCTCATAATTGCAACGGGCGAAACTGCAATATATGCCAATGTCCTTTTGAAGAAAGGAGTTGTCACTAAATGAGCCGTGTTCTCGCATTCGACTTCGGCGCATCTACGGGCAGGGCAATCAAAGCGGAATATGACGGGAAAACCTTAAAATATGAAGAAATTCACAGATTTGAAAATATACCTGTGACAGAGAACGGCAAAATGTGCTGGAATTTTCCCTATCTTTTGAGAGAGGTTAAAAAGGCTGTTGAAATGTGCGGTGAAGTCGATTCCCTTGCGTTTGATACGTGGGGTGTTGATTACGGCTTGCTTGATAAAAATGACCGTCTTTTAGGGCTTCCCGTGCATTACCGTGACACTCGCACAAACGGTATGCCGGATAAAATATTCGGGAAAATTTCGCCTGCTGACCTTTATAAGGCAACAGGTAATCAGATTATGAACATAAACACGCTGTTTCAGTTAGCCGCAGAGGACAAAACGGACGCAAAAACGCTTTTGTTTATGCCCGATTTGTTTATATGGGCGCTGAGCGGCAGTAAAGCGGCGGAAAAAACAATAGCCTCGACCTCGCAGATGTATGATTTTGAGAATAAATGCTGGAATTGTGGTATCGCACGGTTGTCGGGCATAAATACCGACATTTTACAGCCGCTCACAGATGCTTGCACCGTTGCGGGCGAATATAACGGCATAAAAATTATCCGTGTGGCAGGGCACGATACACAGTGTGCCGTTGCCGCAATGCCTGCGGACAAAAATAAATGCAGTGCGTTTTTATCCTGCGGAACATGGTCGCTTATCGGCTGTGAATGTGACGAAGCTATACTTACCGAAAAGAGTATGTCAGACGAACTCTCAAATGAGCTTGGCGCAAACGGAAAGGTAAATTACCTTAAAAATATCAGCGGACTGTGGCTTATTCAGGAGATAAGACGGAATTTCAGAGATACCGGCAAAAACTATTCATTTAACGATATGGAACAGCTTGCAAGGGCGGAAAAACCGTTCGTCAGCTTTATTGACCCTGACGCACCTGAATTTGCAGGTGTCGGTGCAATGCCCGAAAAAATAACGGACTATTGCAGAAGAACAGGTCAAACAGTTCCCGAAAATGACGGTGCTTTAGTACGCTGTATTTACGAGAGCCTTGCAATGAAATATAAATTTGCACTCAAAGGTATTTCAGAAAATACAGGCAGAAGTTTTGAGGTTCTGCATCTTCTGGGCGGCGGCACTAAAGACCCGCTATTGTGTCAAATGACAGCAGACAGTCTTGGAATCCCCGTTGTTGCAGGCCCTGCGGAGGCAACCGCAATAGGTAACATAATGTTACAGCTCATAGCACTCGGTGACATTAAAGATATTGACGAGGGCAGAGCGGTAATAAAGGCGCAGGAAAGTGTAAAACAGTATAATCCGCAAAGTTCTGCCGAATGGGAAAAGGCATATAAAAAGTTTTGCAAAGCAATTCAGATAAAAAATAACTAAACATAAAACTATATGGAGGGAAAAAATATGATTTATCCGAAAATAGGCATAAGACCGACTATTGACGGTCGTTGGGGCGGAGTCAGAGAAAGTCTTGAAAAGCAGACAATGGGAATGGCTCAGGCGGCAAAGGAGCTTATTGAGTCAAATTTGCGTTATCCTGACGGAACGCCTGTTCAGTGCGTTATCAGCAACACTACCATAGGCGGCGGAGCTGAGGCGGCAAAGTGCACCGAACAGTTTGCAACGGAAAACGTAGTTGCCACGCTTGCAGTTACACCTTGTTGGTGCTACGGCTCAGAAACCTTTGATATGGACCCGAATACAATTAAGGCTGTTTGGGGCTTTAACGGAACGGAGCGTCCCGGAGCTGTTTACCTTGCTGCGGTTATGGCGGCTTTTGCACAGAAAGGCTTGCCTGCGTTCTCAATTTACGGTCACGATGTACAGGATATGGACGACAAATCTGTTCCCGCTGACGTTGCAGAGAAAATTCTTCGTTTTGCAAAAGCGGCAGTAGCTGTCGGCTGGATGAAAAATAAGGCTTATGTTAACCTCGGCGGAGTTGCAATGGGTATTGCAGGCTCTTACTGCAATGCGGATATGTTCCAAAAATATTTCGGAATCCGTGCTGAATGGGTTGATATGACTGAAATTGTCCGCAGAATTACTCTTGAAATTTACGACCATGACGAATACGAAAAAGCGCTTTCGTGGGTAAAGGCAAACTGCAAAGAGGGCTTTGACCTTAATGAAGGCAAAGATTTACCCGAAATTATCAGAAAATCAAAGGTAGTACCGCCCGATAAGGATTGGGAATTTATTACCAAAATGACAATTATTATGCGTGATATCCTCTACGGCAACAAAAAGCTTGACGAAATGGGCTGGCACGAGGAGGCTCTCGGCAAAAATGCCGTTGCAGGCGGTTTCCAGGGTCAGCGTAACTGGACTGACTGGCTGCCCAATGCTGACTTTTCCGAGGCAATTATGGCGTCAACCTTTGACTGGAATGGCAAGAAAATGCCGACTCCGTTTGCGACGGAAAACGACACTCTTAACGGTGTTGCTATGATGCTTGGCACGCTCGTTTCACATTCTGCGCCTTGCTTCCACGATGTCCGCACATATTGGAGCCCTGAGGCCTGCGAGAGAGTAACGGGTGTGCGTCCAGACGGCGTAGCCGCTAACGGTTTTATTCACTTAATAAATTCAGGCGCAACGGCTCTTGACGGCAGCGGCGCTTCTAAAAACGACAAGGGCGAGGGCTGTATGAAACCGTTCTGGGATATGACTGACGCTGACATTAAGGCTTGCCTTGACGCAACCGACTGGTGCAGAGCTAATTATGAATATTTCAGAGGCGGCGGATTTTCAAGCCATTTCCGCTGCAAGGCGGAGATGCCCGTAACAATGCTCAGAGTGAATGTTGTGGAGGGTATAGGACCTGTTTTGCAGATTGCGGAAGGATATACTGCGAATTTACCGGATGAAATTCACAATACAATTGACAAGAGAACCGACCCGTCATGGCCTACAACATGGTTTGCTCCCCGTCTTACGGGCGAGGGCGCATTTAAGGACGTTTACAGTGTTATGGCAAATTGGGGCGCTAACCACGGCGTAACAGTTTACGGACATGTGGGCGCTGATTTAATTACACTTGCGTCAATGCTACGTATCCCTGTTAATATGCACAATGTAGACAGCAAGGACATTTTCCGTCCGCACGCATGGTCAGCTTTCGGAACTGAGGACACTCAGTCAGCAGATTACCGTGCCTGCGCAACCTACGGCCCGCTTTATAAATAAGAAACGAAGCAATATGGACAGGTGTAAAACCTGCCCATATTGTGCATTTATAAGGAGTGATTTTATTTGAAATGAAAATTAAAAAGTTGTTGATTTTTATATTGAGTATTTCAATAATCTTTTGTATTTTGAGCTTAAATTCTTTTGCTATGAATACTGGCTTTACTGTATGTGATATTGAGCCGGAAGATGAGCAGAACTTAATATCCAACCTTGATGTGACACTTATAACAGAAGAGCCGGAAAAGGAATATATAACGTGTTTTGATGTGAATGATGATGGGCTGATACTTCTTGTGGATGGAATTACCGAAATCAAAACAGTTTCCGTATATACATCGGACGGTACTTTCAAGTACGGGTATGAATTGTCAAGTTACGGAAACTGCTATGCCGAATGGGACGGCGATAATGTAATCATTTATTATGTCAGGAGTGATATAGCCGCTTTATTTGATAACACTGGAAAGCTTTTAGAGGTAAAACGAATTGAAAATACAGCCGAAAATAACTCTTATTGGTATGAATTGCGTGCTGAAGAGCGTACCGTCAACGGAAACAAATATGTTATGAAAAACGATATGGGTGTGCTCAATTTTTTCTCTACGGCATATTCTCAATTCGTTGTAACAGACGCTGACGGAAACACAAAGATTATTCTTGATTTAAGTAAACAAATGCTTGCCGGCACAATAATTGTTGTAACTCTTGTTATGGCTGTATTTATATGTGCAATAATCATTATTATTCATTTTGTAAAAAAATCAAGCCAAAAACGAAAAGCCAATGAAGACAGAGAAAGTTCAGTAGAATAGAGCAAGACCTTTGCTTCCCGAAAATGAACAAATAAAACAATTAAACGTAAAAACACCGTCTTAATTTTCACTTTAAGGCGGTGTTTTTATGTCAGTATTTTATTGTGACTGTTCCCCGTCAAATGTTGAATTTCCGATAATCAGCTTTGATTTTACGGTACTACGAAGGGTTATGTTCTCATTATTTATCCTTTTAATCAGCATTTCAACGCAAACGGCGCCCATTTTCTCTTCGTCTTGGAGAATGTGCGTGTATTTGCTTTGCGAAAGAAAAGTGTCTTCATAATCAAAGCAAATCATTTCAATGTTTTTGGGGAAAGACAACCCGAGTTCTGCGGCGGCTTTGGCACACAGCTCTGCGGCAAAACGCTCCGCCGCCACTATGGCTGTAATTTTTTTTTCATTATATGGCTTTTAAGCAATGCAATGTCGGCCTTGATGTCATTTTCGTTTTTAGTTACGGGACTTTTAAGGTTAAGAACAAAATTTTCTGTCGATAAGATTATTTCGGAATTGATATGAGCCTGTTTAAAACCGTCCAAACGCTCGGTAAGTGTTGATGTGCTTTGAGAAGGGACAGATGCAAGAAGTATTTTTTCGTGACCTTTGTTTATTAAATATTCGGTTGCGCTTATGCTTGCGGAAAAGTTGTCCGATGTAACCGAGGGGATTGAAAGCCCCTTTGCATAACGGTCAACCGAAATAAGAGGAAAGTCCTTTAAAAACAGTTCAATAAGGTTTTTGGTAAATGCGCCGTGGCAGTTCTGAATAATAATTCCGTCAACGCCGAGAGCCGTCAGCTCGTTTAAAACGCATATTTCCTTTTCGTGATTGTCAAAGCTCCTTTTTATTACGATGCTGTAACCGTGTTTTTCGGCGTTTTTCTCAATGCTTTTAATGAGCCGTTCGCCGAAGGTTGAGTCAAAATCGCACATTACAACGCCTATAAGCTTGCTTTTGTGTGCTTCGAATTTTTCCGCAAGCATTGTACCCTTGCCGGCAACCCGTGTTATCAAGCCTTCTTCCTGAAGTTTTGCGTATGCCTGTTTTACGGTTATTCTGCTGACGCCGAATTCTTTCTGAAGGCTTTTCTCCGTCGGCAAAAGCTTTCCGCCCTTGAAATCGCCTGACTCTATACGCTGTTTCAGCTCATTGTATATTTTTTCGTAAAGCTTCATAATATATCACCGTAAAAATGATATATCAAATTAATTGAATTGTCAACAAAAATCCTTTTGCTTTTTTATTGAGAATGTGAATTGACAGTCAGCGTTTAAAAATGATATCCTTTTATTATAAATATCGCTTTAAATGATATATCATTTAAAGAAAAATTCGGCAAAATATGAAAAAAGAGGTAATGATTTATGGCAGAGTCGCTTTTAACGCAAAATGACAAAAAGTACTTGAAGAAAAAAGAGTTCATTCTGTATCTTGTCGCGGTATTCTTTTATACTATGATGACAGGCACGGTAGG
Organism: Ruminococcaceae bacterium UBA7217; assembly: GCA_002490425.1. Taxonomy (GTDB): domain Bacteria; phylum Bacillota; class Clostridia; order Oscillospirales; family Acutalibacteraceae; genus Fimenecus. Next base: position 6,434 of record DKTZ01000027.1, on the reverse strand, counting down.
CGCATACAGAAATAAGTTTTTAGTTGATGTTATTAAAGTCGGTGAAAATCATATTTCACTGTTCAACATTCTTGTTGCGGTTATTCCTTTTATACTCAATATTTTTATAACAATGTATATTGACGGAAGAAAAATCGGAAAAAGCGGAAAGTTTCGTCCGCTTGCACTTTTAGTTGCAATACCTACGGGAATATTCCTTGTTCTTTCGTTTTGGGCTCCGTCGGTTTTGGTTGACGGCTACGGTACATCAAAGCTTATGACCACGCTTCTTATGATTTATCTTACTACGGTTGCGGTTGCGTGGGCAGTATGCACCAATTTCGGCGACAGTGTTAATAAGGTTGCCATCGTTATGACACCAAACCAAAAAGAACGTGACACCGTTATGTCCTTCAGGGGTATTGTTTCGGCAGTAGGCAACTCTGCTCCTCTTGTTGTTGAGCTTGTTTTGGCACTTATTATAAAGAGCCAGATGCTCCTTTATATTGCAATAGCATCTTTGTGCGGCGTGTGCGGAATTATCACAATGCTTCTCGGAATGAAAACTGTCCGTGAAAGAGTTACATACAGTAATGAAAAGAAAAATCCGGTAGAGGGCTTTGCTGATGTTCTTAAAAACAGGTATGTTTGGCCGATTATTATTTCCGAATTTCTTAAGAGCTTCAGAGGAATAGCAACCTATATGGGCATTTTCCTTGCGGACGCTCTTTTAGGTCCTAATAAGTTCCTTCTCTTCGGTTTGCCGACAGGTATAGGTACAGCAGTAGGTATGCTTGTAATCAATTTCCTTTTAAAGAAATTCAACTCAAAACAGCTTTATATCGCCAGCGGTATTTATTCTATTATTGCCAATACGGCAGCGTTTGCAGTCGGATACACTTATTTTAAAAACCCCAGCTCTGTAATGCAGGTTGTATTTGTTATATTCTTATTCCTTATCGGCTTACAGTTCGGCGCATCAAATCTTCTGCCCACAATGTTCCAGGCGGATGCTCTTGAGTCAATTGAGCTTGATACCGGAAAAAGACTTGACGCTTCTTTGCCGTTCGTTATCGGTATATTTACAATGATTTCAGGTACAATCGCATCTGCTCTTGCTCCTCAGGCACTTTTGAGAGAAAGTATTATAGGTTATATTCAAGCGCCTAAGGGCTATGACGGATATCTTCCCCAGACCGAGCACACAAAAATTATGCTTTTGTTCTTCTACACCGTAGTACACGGAATAATGATGTTCCTTGCAGGCGTTCCGTTCTTCTTCTACAAATTGACAGGCAAAACCAAGGAAGATGTTCACAATGCTGTACTCGAAAAACGTGAACAGCTTGCGAAATCACAGGGAAACGGTAACACAGCTGAATAATGTGCTATGGAAAACTTTAGCTTTTATTTAATAACAGACACGCATTTTTTCAAGAACTCCTTGGGAGCAAGGGGAAAAGAGTACGATGAATTTATGCGGTTTGAGCAGAAATGCTTTGCCGAAACGGAAAGCATTAACCGTTCTGTTTTTGAATGGCTTAAAAATGCAGACGGAGCGGATACTGTTCTTATCGCAGGTGATTTGTCATTTAACGGCGAAAAGGAAAGCCATATTGAGTTTATTAAGCTGTTAAATGAACTAAAAGAATCGGGTAAAAAGGTCTATGTTGTAACTGCCGACCATGACTTTAAAAATGAAGATGACAGTTGTTTTGCTTTCGACGAAAGCGGAAGACTTATTCCCGAACCGACAAGGCGTGACGAGCTTTTCGATTTGTATTATGAGTTCGGTTTTAAGGATGCACTGTCTGTTGACAGGCAACATCTCTCTTATGCGGCTCAGCTTTGCGACGGCGTAAGGCTGTTAGCGCTTAACAATGACGGCGCAGATGACGGACAAAGGTGCTTTGACGAGAGCCATATTAAATGGATAAATGAGCAGATAAAGAAGGCGAGAGATGACGGGCAGATAATGTTTGCAATGAACCATTATCCGCTTCTTCCGGGTCAGCCGATTTTTTCTGTTGTTCCGTCCGCTGTTCAAAGAGAAAGCGACAAAGTTACAACGATGCTTGCCGATGAGGGTGTGCATCTTGTTTTCACGGGGCATATGCACAATCACAGCATAAATGAAAAAATCACGGAAAAGGGCAATAAGCTTTATGACATATGCACAGGCTCGGTTATTGCCGACCCTGCCGTTATGCGCCTTGTGACAATTACACCCGAAAGTAAAGCTATTATAAAGACTATTGAAACTCCCGATTTTGAGTGGGATACAAACGGCAAAGAATGCAAGCAGTATCTTTCCGATTTGTTCGATTCAATGATACTTAATATGCTTGATGATATGCAGTACAATCCCGAAAGACTGCTCCGGCGCTTCGGCGCTAACGGCAAAAAGGGGATATACCCGATTGTAAAATTTGTCGGCAGAATAATAAATAAAATCACCGTAGGCGGTTTGTGCAGACTATTGCTTATAAAATGTGATAAATCCATTAAGAAAATGCCTTTTAAGAATTATGCCGCAGAGCTGGTAAGAGGTATTTTTGAAGGAAATCAGACCTTTAAAGAGGGCACTGCAAAGGGCGATGTGTTTATTAAATTTATCAAGAGATTCAATTTCGTTTTCAAAAAAGTAAATCTTAATTGTGTTGACGGAAAAAAGGCGGATTTGTTTGACATTCTGAAAAATACAGCAGGCAATTACGGTATTGACGATTACAACGCAACGCTTAATTTGACCTGATATTATTAAAATATAAATTATTCGGAGAAAGCTATGAGCAAAATTATATGCAGGGATAAGATTTTTGTTATTGAAACCGAAAATACGCATTACGTAATCGGGATTGATAATGAGGGTTTTAACCGTCACGTTTATTGGGGCAAAAAATGTGATGTTAACGATTATGAGATAGACTATAATCACGGAGAAAACGCACATAACACAGTACTTGATGAGATTACACAGGAATACACCGTGTTCGGCTCGACAATGTACCGTGAATGTGCGCTTAAAGCAAATTTTGCGGACGGCTGCCGTGAGGTGGATTTAAAATATACAGGGTATGAGCAGAACGGAAATACTCTTTCATTGAATTTTTCAGATACATATTACCCTTTAACTGTTACGCTCAATTACAAAGCAGTTGACGGCTTAGATATTATTACTCGCTGGACTACCGTTAAAAATACGGGCAGTGAAAGTATTTCATTTGAAAAGCTTTTCAGTGCGGAGTTAACTTTCCCGTCAAAAAAACCGTACAGATTTAAAAATACCAACGGCTCATGGGGCGGAGAATTTTTGGAAACGGACACAGAGCTTAAAGGAGGCTCGCTTGCTTTCCAAAGCAGAGGCGGTGTTTCGGGGCACAATAATTCACCCTCGTTCATTGCATATCAAAATGCAGATGAAAAAGTCGGCGATGTTTATTTTGCAAGCCTTGCATACAGCGGAAATTTCAAGGTTTCGGCGTCAAGGGATTTGTATAATACTACAAGAGTTTTGCTCGGCTTAAACGATTTCGATTTTGAATATCTGTTGAAAGCAGGGGAGAGCTTTGACACTCCGAAGGTATTTTGCGGATATACCTGCGGCTTCGGCGAAATGTCACGGCAGATGAATAAGTTTGTAATTGATTGTATTTTCCCGAAACCGTATAACAAAACGCCGCTCCCCGTTCTTTACAATTCTTGGGAAGCGACCTATTTTGACGTAAACAGCGAAAATCAGTGTGCCCTTGCAGAAAAAGCCGCCGAAATCGGCGTAGAGCTTTTTGTTATGGACGACGGCTGGTTCGGAGGCCGTAATGATGACAATGCAGGTCTCGGCGATTGGTTCGTGAATAAAGAAAAATTCCCGAACGGACTTTCTGAGCTTATAGAAAAAGTAAATTCTCTCGGTATGGATTTCGGCTTGTGGGTTGAACCCGAAATGGTAAATCCCGACAGCGATTTGTACCGAGCTCACCCCGATTGGGCGTATCATTACCCTCACAGAACGGCGCACGAGCTTAGAAATCAGCTTGTGCTGAATATGACAAGAGAAGATGTTCAGGAGTACATTTTTAATCTTCTTGATACACTTCTTACTGAAAACAACATTAAATATTTTAAATGGGATATGAACAGAGCGCTCTCTGAAACAGGAGCGGAAAACCTTGAAGTGCCGAAAATGCTTTGGTACCTGCACACTAAAGCCGTTTATGACATTGTTGATAGGCTAAAAGCAAAGCACCCGGGTGTTACAATCGAAAGCTGCTGTTCGGGCGGCGGACGCTCGGACCTTGGAGCGCTTCAGCACTTTGATATGTTCTGGACGAGCGACAACACGGATGGCATTGACAGAATGACAATTCAAAAGGGTTGTTCGCTTTTAAGACCTACCAAGGCAATGCGTGCTTGGGTAACAGGTATTGAGGGCATAAACAAGCCGTGCTCTCTTGATTTCCGTTTTGCCGTTGCAATGCAAGGGTCGCTTGGTGTGGGTGGTAATCTCACAAAATACAGCGATGAAGATTTGCAAATCTGCAAAAAGAACATTGCACTGTATAAGGAAATACGTGACATTGTTCAGTTCGGTGATTTATACAGAATACTTGACATTGAAAAGGACGAGGTTCTGCTTAACCAATATGTAAATGAGGATAAATCAAAAAGCGTTGCATTCTTGCTTGCAAACGGCACAAGATTTTACAAAAAGAGAATGCCTATTTGCTTTGACGGACTCGATGAAAACAAGCGTTACAGGCTTACAATACAAAATAACACCTATGAAAAAAGCGGCGCATACCTTATGAATGTGGGTATTCCGCTTCATATCAGAGGTGTTGATTATAACGAGATTATAATTCTCGAAGAGATAAAATAAATATTTAAGAAAAAATTAAGTGGGTCGGTTTTGCCGACCCACTTAATTTTTATGTATTTATGTGATGTTTTGCTGTTAGTATAATTTTATTCTGAGCTAACCATCGGGTAACGGGTTTTATCTGCCTCTGTTATCGGGCGGAGCACCTTGCAGGGAACACCTACTGCAATCACATTGGCAGGAATTTCGCCCTTAACAACACTGCCTGCGCCGATTACCGTATTATCTCCGATAACTGCCCCTGCGAGGACAGTAGAGCCTGCACCAATCCAAACATTGTTGCCCACGGTTATTGGCTTTGCAATTTCAATCCCTGCTTTTCTCATTTCGGGGTCAAGAGCGTGCTCAGCCGTTGTAAAACAGCAGTTAGGCGCTATAAAAACATTGTCACCGAAAGTCACCTTTGCGCCGTCTGTTATAACTAAATTGTGATTTGAATAAAAGTAATCTCCGACTGAAATATTGTATCCGTAATCGCACCAAAAAGGCGGTGTAATTATAGTGTTCTCATTCATTTTGCCTAAAAGCTCTTTAAGAATTTTTTGCTGTGCCGCCCTGTCATTTGGGTTTAATTGATTATAAGCATAGCATTTATCCTTGCATTTTCGGATTTCTGCTTCAAAGGCAGGATTGTAGCACCCTTGAAAAAAACAGTTTACGGGCACTTCGGGTCTTTTACTCATAATTCTACCTCATAATATAATATTTTACTGTAAGGACTTACAATACACTTTTATTATATATGAGATAAAAATTTATTGCAATATTTTTGACGCTTTTTAAATATGCAACTTTCGGTTGCTAAACCTTTCAACAATACTTGGTGGATTTTAATCGTAGAGCGTGTTATAATTAAGCCGAGGACAGTCAAAAGGAGACGGTTATATGACGTTGAGTGAAAAAATTGCTTTATTAAGAGGACAGAATAAAATGTCGCAGGGTGATTTGGCGGAAAAATTAGATGTTTCAAGGCAGTCTGTTTCAAAATGGGAAACAGGCGCAAGCGTTCCCGAGCTTGACAAGCTTATTATGATGAGCAAGCTGTTTAATATTACTCTGGACGAGCTTGTCGGGTCTGATTCTATACCCGAAAACACAACGGAAAATAGAGAACCGCAAACAAATTATATTATTCGTGAAAAGCAGAGAAATTCAAAGCAAACAGTCGGATTTATACTTTTCGGAGCGGGACTTTTAGCCTGCGTTTTGGGTCTGGCTTTGTCACCGCTTGTTTTGGCTTTCGGTTTATGCTTAACTGTATACGGTGTTATCTGTCTTGCTGTGAAAAAGCATACAGGCATCGTGTGCTGTTGGGTTTCGGCTGTAATTTTGATTGTATTGGCGTTTATAACTAATTTACAATAAATGAAATATTAAAGCTTTATATTTATCTTAAAGACTTGGACCGCCGTTATGTTATAATGAATTAGTGCAATCAGGGGACGGTTTTCACGCTAACCGTCCCCTGATTGGAGATGCTTCTTCGGTTTTCACGCTAACACCGCATGATTTTTTATCGCACGCAACAGATGAAAACCTGTGATAGAATAGAGGTTGCGGGACAAGGTCGAGGGAC
>DKTZ01000022.1:1268-49022 GCA_002490425.1 Ruminococcaceae bacterium UBA7217 | reverse complement strand
TTTTCCATTGATATTCAAAAAGTTTTAACAGATATTTCATGACTAATAATTCACTCCTAAACATTATTTCTACAGGTTTCGAAAACATTGGCTAAATTTTATAAATAAGCTTAATAAGCATAGATGCTGTGTATTATTTGAGCATATCTGTCGCCGAATAACTCAAGAAATGGCAGGGTAGGTTTTATAATTCTCTGATGTTATCTCTTAAAAGTCTCTCACATAAACGCCCACAGCCGCTCTCGGTAGGCTTTGAAAATTGATAATTTTTAGGTCTCTGAAAGTCTCACAAAAAATCTCAACAAACCAAAAAAGAAAAAATCGTCCTCAAATCAACAGCAGATTGAGGACGATTTTGGACTTTTTAAGGCTATTTTGAGCAAAAAATAAGGCTGAAAGCCTAAACTTTCAGCCCATTGGCAGAGGCACAAGGATTCGAACCTTGAATGACGGAGTCAGAGTCCGGAGTGTTACCGTTACACTATGCCTCTATATTCAGTTTTCTCAACTGCGAATGATATTATATATTATCTAAAAAGCAATGTCAAGTATTTTTTAACAAAAACATTCACTAAAACAGATGAAATATTTATACGTCTTTTATCGGCGATTTTTCTTTGTTTTAAACAGCGTTTGTGTTACAATATAAAAGGAGTGTTATTTTTAAAAGGGGAGTGCATTTATGAAATACATAAGCACAAAGGAAAAGGTTAACTATTATGCGGGGCTCTCGGGACAAAATCTTGTTTATTCACTTATCGGAGCATCATTTTTTACATATTTTATGACCGATATTGCGCTTTTTCCCGCAATAGTTGTTTCGGCTTTGCTTATAATTATGAAGGTTTGGGACGGAATAAACGACCCGATTGTCGGCTCATTTATCGATAAGCACACATTTAAAAACGGTGAGAAACTCAGGCCGTTTTTGAAATATACCCCTTTGCCCGTGGGCGTTTTCACGGTTCTTATGTTTCTTGTCTTTTCAACCAGGGAAGACCTTTTGTGGCTTAGGGTTGCATATTTTGTAATTATGTATATCTGCTGGGATTTGGCTTATACCGTTCAGGACGTAGCGATTTGGGGCATAACCGCCTCTGTTTCTCCTGACAGCGGCGAGCGTGACAAATTTGTTCAGTGGGCAAGAACAATAGGCTCAATTGTATACAGTATATTCAGCACGGTTATTCCCATGGCACTTGAAATGATTGCGAATGTAACAGGCGTTTCAATTCGTTTTATGACTCTTGTTTTTGCAATTATATTCGGTTTGGGCGGCGCAATGATAAGCTACCGTTCTTATTTAGCACAGGAGAGAGTTCGGGTTTTGCAATCGACCAAGCAGGAGTCAATGCTTGAAAGCTTCTCACTGCTTTTTAAGAATAAGATGATGATGCTTGTAGTGCTTGCAAATCTTTTTGGCGCAGTCGGATTCGGCGGCAATCTTGTGACATATTTCTTTAAATACAAAATCCCTGCGGACTTTATTCCCTCTGATGGTATATTCGGCTTTATAGGTGCATTGGGGCTTACAACAATTTATTTTGCGATAACGGGCAGCCTCGGTTTTATCGGTATGATGATGGCGGATAAGCTGAAGAAGTGGTTCAAGGGATATGTTAACGTGCTGATTTTTATGCAGGCGGTAAATATAGTATTCCGTATAATAGCTTATTTTGTCGGCTATCAGGGAAAAATGCTTTGGATTTCAATGATAATAATCGGTATAGGTACAATACCGCTCGGCGCGCAATCAATTGCTCAGACCTCAATTTTCTGTGACAGCATTGATTATATGGAATGGAAAACCGGCAAACGCACAGAGGGTATAACGTTTTCTATGCAGACCTCATTTACCAAGATTTCAAGCGGGATTACTGCAGGGCTTGCAATGCTCGCTCTTCATCTTTTGAAATATAACGCAATTCCGGACGCTGAGGGCGCAGTTTATTTGGGAACGCAGACTGCTGCTTTTGACAATTGGATTTGGCCGCTTGTAATTTTAACTCCCGCAATAGCCTCTTTGCTTTACATTATTCCTCTTCTCTTTATCCGCTATACTCCTGAGGAGCGAGCAAGAGTTGAAACAGACCTTCGTGAGCGCAGAGAAAAGGACGGCACAATTACAAAATAATACCGTAGCGGCAAAAAGAGAATTAAAAATAATTGTTAAATGAATTGAATATTCAGAATAAAAGAGCTAACCGATGTTAATAGAAGTCAGTTAGCTCTTTTTGCGATATTAAAACTGTGCTGCTTTTGGTATGCAGAGGGTACAAAGAATTTATTCGGGAATGAGCGCATCTCCGTCGAAGATTATTACTTTTGACGCTGATGTTGCATTTGTAACGGTGTTTGTTTCGTCAATTTCTCCCTCATAGGAAATCTGCACTGTATCTCCGACCTTGACAACACCGTAATTTACATATCGTGAAATGCGTAAATCGTTTAACATAACTTTATAGGTAATACCGTCTGCCGGATTATTGCAAAGAACAGAATCGTCCACAAAAATATATTCATCTGTAATTTGGGCGATTGTACCGATAACGAAGTTTTTATACGGCTCATATTTTGCTTCGACAGAATTTCCTTTTGCGTAACTGATAATTTTGCCTGCCGCTTCTTTACCTATATTAAATAGATACTGGTAATCAAAAGCATTTGTCCATAAATATCCGTCTTCTGTAATATACAGAGCAACTTTATAGACGCCGAGAGCCTCGGAAGTTATTGTGAAGCTGAGGTAATTTTTGCCGGTGACCGTCCACATCTGTTCTTCAACAAACGGAGCATTTCTGCACTCAGACAGAACTTCCCACACATAGTCGTCATTTGTCAATGTAAAATGGCTGCTGTCAGGGCTGTCGCCGTTTTCGGAAAAGCGGTTAAGCTCCACTGTGTTTTGCAAATTTACATCATTTAGGTTTTCGCCCTCGCGGTCTTCGTTCCGGGTTAACCGCTTCTTCCGGTGTTGCTCCTCGGAGCAGTCGTTCCTCTATGCTGCTTCGGTTTAAGCCGGTTATCCTCGACCATTCAGCGAGGCTATGTGTCTCTCCGTTGGCTGTGAGCATTATGCTTCCTTTGCGACCGTTTCCTTTGTTTGGTGAGGTCATTCTCGTGAAGTCTCTGCATGATTATGATAAAAGCACCCGTCTTCGGGTCGTTCAGTCGGGTTTGGAGCGTGTTCTTGAAAAAATCTATGCTATTCTGTCGCTCCGTCTCGCTGTTCGCCATTCCGTCCTCGGCAATGTCGAGGATCGCTTCGGTTATGCCGTCGGCTTCTCCGAGCGCGGAAATGATGCGGATCGTCAGCCGGTCAATGCTTCGCGCTTCGGCGGGCGGCACCGTTTTCCTTCCGAGGGGACATATCTGTGAGCAGTAGTGGTTCGCAAGCTCCGGCGCGTCGTAATAGTCCGCCATGAGCAGGACTTCTTCTGGGTAGGGGTTAAGGCTTCCGAGTTCGATTCTCGCCAGCCGAGTGCGGTCGATTCCGAGTTCCTCGGACGCTCCCTCGCGGCTTGCCAGCCGGTCGTTGCACTTTGAAGCCGCGATACGTGCTTTGTAGAAGGCACTGTCGGCAGCTTTCGTGGCTTGTTTAGGCATATATTTTTGCCCTCCTTTCCGCTATAATATAATTACAATGATTCTCACTCCGTGGGGTCGGTCGCTGTGTGTGTCTCGTTTTTCGAGAGTTGGTCGTCAAAAAAAATTTGCGGGGTCACTCCAAAACCATTAAGACAAATGTGCAGGAATTCATCGGCGGTTAATCTGACCAGTCCTGTTTCGAGCTGGCTGATGCGCTTCGGATTAATTCCTGCTTGCCTGGCGACGTGAGTTTGTGTAATTCCGCGTTGTTCACGGTAGTCTCTCATCATTTGACAAACTTTCTTCATGTGGCATCCCTCCTTTCACTCGTTTTCCGAGAATTTCATTGTAGCTCTATTATATCACTCGTTTTCCGAGATGTCAATACTTTTATCTATAATTCCGAGAAATTATTTTCAAATTCCGAGAGTTGTGGTATAATGTATCTTGTAAAATGAGCGAATTATGCGAAATGGCAAATTGAAAGGTGGTTACTATGCTCTCATTTGGCGAGCGTCTTAAAAAGGCGCGTGAAAGAAAGGGCTTGACGCAGGCGCAGGTTATGAAAATAACCAGCATCACCGACAAGTCTTTGTCTCGGTACGAGAACGGGGCTTCCGCTCCCGATCCCGATACCATTCTGGAGCTGATTCGTCTGTACGACGTTTCGGCGGATTATATCATGGGGCTGTCCTTGCAAATGGGTCACGCCTCGGACCCAGCTTCCGGCACTTCTCTCGCGTCTCCTGCGATTGCGTCTGATCCCGATATCCACGAGAAGCTGGAGGGGCTTTCGGACGACGCTCGTAAAAAGGCGGAGGAGTACATCGAAATGCTGAAAATGCTTGATGAGGTAAAGTCTGGCGAGAATTTCCTCGATGTTAAAAAGAAAGCCTGAGACGTGAGCTTCGTCGTTATTTCGTGTTTTGGTAGGTGATGCTTTTGCTGAAATTGAATATTCTGTGTCCTTCGTGTCGCCGCCGGTACTCGGTTGAAGTTCCGAACGGTGCCGGTGTGCATACTGTCCATTGTCCCTATTGCTCTGCGCCGTATGTGGCGACTGTCGCCCAGCGTCCTGTTCGACAAGCAAAGCAGAAGCCGGTCGGTGCGGATGCGGTTGCTCTGAAGGTACGCCGGTGCGAGATTGCGTCAAATGTCGCGTGGCTCATCGTCGGCATCATTCAGTGCGTGTTGGTCTATACTGCTGCCGCTGGTGTCTGGAATGTCGTCAATGCCATTGTCGCTCTGCGGAATGTGAAGAATATCACGGCTCACAATCCGGGCGTGGTTCCTTATTTCGAGGGGCGCAAGACCTGGCTGATTGTCCTTGCCGTTGTGAATGTTGTCCTCGGCGGTGTGGTCGGTGTGATTCTGGTTCTGTTTGATTGGTTTGTCCGCGACTTCGTGCTGCGAAACCGCAGCGCGTTTGAGGGATGAGGTAATCGGTACAAGGTAATCGGTTTAAGGTATGAGGTATGAGGTATAAGGCAGTTTTTGCACTGTGCTTGTACTGTGCTTGAAAGGGGGCGGGTCTGTGTCCGTCTACAAAAACGAAAAACGCGGCACTTGGTTCGTCTCCTTCCGCTATACTGACTGGGACGGAACGAGGCGGCAAAAGAAAAAGGAGGGCTTTCGCACTCGGCGAGAAGCCCTCGAATATGAGCAGGAATTCAAGCGCAAGCAGGGCGGCGGCACGGATATGTCCTTCGGCTCTCTGGTTGAGCTTTATATGGCGGACTGTTCCACGCGCCTTCGCGCGACCACGGTGGAAAGTAAGCAATGGATTTTCGATTCTAAAATCCTTCCGACCTTCCGCTCGATTCCTGTGCGGGATATAACGCCGACGATGATTCGCCGGTGGCAGAATGAGCTGCTCACGGATCCGTCCGGCTATTCTCCGACGTATCTGAAAACGATAAATAATCAAATGTCGGCGGTGATGAATTACGCGATCCGCTTCTACGGTCTGCCGTCAAATCCTGTTGTGGTCTGTGGACCCTTCGGGAAGAAGGCAGCGGCCGCGATGCAGTTCTGGACGCGAGACGAATTCCACCAGTTTATTGCCTACGTAAAAAAGCCAGCGGCAAGGCTGGCTTTCGAGTTGCTGTTCTGGACTGGTATGCGCTCCGGCGAGCTTCTGGCTCTCGCGCTGGATGATGTCGATTTTGAACGGTCGCGCATAAGGATCAATAAAACGCTGGCGCAGGTGCGTGGGGAGACGGTTGTCAATCCTCCGAAAACGCCGAAGTCAAACCGTGTTGTGTCGGTGCCTCGGTTCATCCTCGCTCTGATCCGCGATTATGCTGACCGCCTTGTGGACTATGAGCCACAGGATCGGCTGTTCTATTTCACGAAGCACTTCTTGCACTACGAGCTGGCGGCTGGTTGTAAGGCTTCCGGCGTGAAGCGCATTCGTGTCCACGACCTCCGGCACTCTCACGCTTCGCTGCTCGTTGAGATGGGGTTCTCTCCGTTGCTGATCTCCGAGCGTCTTGGTCACGAAAATATCCAGACGACGCTCCAGACCTATTCGCATTTGTACCCCGACAAGCAGGAGGAGGTTTCCTCTCGTCTGGAAAGCGACGAAGGCGAGAAATACTCCTGCGTTCTCTCGGAGTTCGAGAAGAAAATCGAGGACATGACTTGAAGTGTTACGCTTTTGTTACGCTCGGTCAAAAAATAAAGCCGAAATCCCTTGATATATAAGGGGTTTCGGCTTTTTGGTTCTTATTCCCACTCGATTGTAGCAATTGGCTTAGGTGAAATGTCGTAAAGAACTCTGTTTACGCCTGCAACTTCGTTCAAAATTCTGTCACGGATTTTGAAGAGAATGTCATAGGGGATTTCTTCAACGGTTGCGCTCATTGCGTCAACTGTGTTTACGGCACGAAGGATTACGGGCCAATCCCAAAGTCTTTTGCCGTCCTTAACGCCTGTTGATTTAAAATCGGGTACAACGGTGAAATACTGCCAAACCTTTCCCTGGAAGCCTGCATTGGCAAATTCTTCACGGAGAATTGCATCTGATTCACGCACAGCCTCAAGTCTGTCACGGGTAATTGCGCCTACACAGCGAACGCCCAGTCCCGGACCGGGGAACGGCTGACGCTCAACCATTGATTCGGGGAGTCCTAATGCCTTGCCCACAACTCTGACTTCATCCTTGAAGAGAAGCTTAACCGGTTCAACAAGCTCAAAATTAAGGTCTTCGGGAAGTCCGCCTACATTGTGGTGTGCCTTAACGCCGTCGCTCTCAAGAATGTCAGGGTAAATTGTGCCCTGAGCTAAGAACTCAACGCCGTCAAGCTTTCTTGCCTCTTCAACGAATACATCAATAAACTCTTTGCCGATAATCTTTCTCTTGGTTTCGGGGTCTGCAACGCCTTTAAGCTTGTCAAGAAAACGGTCGATAGCATCAACATAAACAAGGTTTGCATCCATTTCTTCCTTGAAAACCTTAACAACCTGCTCGGGCTCGCCTTTACGGAGAAGTCCGTGGTTAACGTGAACGCATACAAGCTGTTTGCCGATAGCTTTAACAAGAAGGGCTGCAACAACTGACGAGTCAACACCGCCCGAAAGCGCCAAAAGAACTTTCTTGTCGCCGACCTGTGCACGTACTGCATCAATTTGCTCTGCAATAAAAGCATCTGCCAATTCTTTTGTAGTGATTCGAGCCATAGACTCGGGTCTTACATTGTCATTCTGCATATTTAAAACTCCCATTCAATAATTTTGGAAATATTGTAGCATATCCTGTCGAATATTTCTATATGTATTGCAAATTTATTTTGATTTATATTCCTAATAAAATAAAGCTGATAATTATTCCGCCCAAAAAGCCTGTTGAATGTTCCCAGCGGTCGATTCGGTTTATGAACATACCGACAACCGTGTAAATTCCTATGTACGCTATGAAAATAGGGTGCAGGGAAGAAAACATAACCGTATGCCCTTTAACAGCAACAAAAACGAACATTGCGATAAGACCGTATATTCCCGTTGATGCTCCCTGACCGTCGCAGAACTTCAATCCGAATGCCATAAAAAGCCCTGAAAAGAGTGCGGAAAAGAAGAAGCACAAAGCGGTTTTGGCTGTGCCTACCGTGGTTTCAAGGGCGAAGCCCACCGCAAGCGTGGCAGTGCAGTTGAATATTAAATGAGGTAACCCTACGTGCAGAAAGACCTGTGAAAACAGCCGCCAAACCTGTCCTTTTACTATTTTTGAGTAATCAAGCTTTAGCGCTTTTGTTACATATCCTGTTTTATCGCCGTCTATTAAATGTGATTTTGTGAAGATTTTTGTGCCTTTGGGCAGTAATACGAAGGTATCAAGAATAAATATAACGGTTATAACAATGACAAACGCTACAGTGAATGGCATTTTGAACACATCCTTTAAGCAGTATAATTAAATTATACCGATTAAGCGGTGATAATGCAACTTTTTTCTGATATTCAAAAGTTTTTCTTGATTAAATGCGCAGGATTTGATAGAATGAATTTGATAAAAAATTATCAAGGGGGATTATTATGTCAGGTATAAAAGAAATTTTACTGTCAAACATTCCTGCGGCGGTTGCGGTTATTGGCTTGGTGGGGTACTTTTTCGGAATGGCGGTTGTGTTTATTGCAAAGCCGCTTAAAAATGCCGAAAGCTTCTCAATAAAGCCCGTTGACAATGCAGGCAAAACCGAAATCCGTGTTTATTACGGCGGAATTTCATTTGCTCTGGGCGCATTTTTGCTTTACTTAACGCTTGCGCTGAAAACGCCTGTTTACTCGCTTGTCGGGGGACTTTTCTTCTCAACAACGGTTTTTGTGACGAGAAGTATTTTCCTTTGCGTTGACAAGGGCTGGAAATGCCCGTACACAAAGCTTGCAATTCCTGCCGAGGGACTTTTTGTTATAGCTCTTTGGACTTGCTTTATACTTTCAAAAACGCTTTATTAAGAGATAATATAAAGTTAAATAAAAATAAAACGCTGTGTCTTGATTTATTGTAAGGCACAGCGTTTTTGTATGTAATTTAGAAGAGGATAGAGTTTGTAAACTTGTAGGGGACATCGACCAAGCCTTTTGTGTTTATGCCTTCTCCTTTGGGGATAAGGGGGACCGCCTCGGCGGTGGATGAGGTGTTTCCACGACTCTCATTATCAGCTGTCTTGCCCCTCATCAGTCGCTCGTTCCTCGCGACAGCTTCTCCCGAGGGAGAAGCCGAGTATGGGACATCGACCTGTGTATTTATTCCGTCTTGGGACGATGTGGTCATCGTCCCCTACAATTTTATAAAAACATTTAATGGTAAGGGCTGATGAATCTCGCTTTCCGGTTCGGTCGTTGCTTCTCTTGCTTCGTTTGAGAGGTGTTCACAGAACACCCGCAACCTATATCAGCCTAAATTTATTTGTAGGGATAGCCGACTCGGCTGTCCGAAACAGAAAAGTAAAAAACAATTATAAAACTTTATGTATATCAGTTGTTTTTCTGATTCAGCATTTTAAGAATTTCGGCTAAAACTACATAAAGCACGCCCGCTATCGGCCAGACAATCCAAGTGAAGTCCCAACGGTTTGTAACAAAGCTCCAAGTAAGATACCCTGCAAGAACAACAGTCCAGTAAATTGTTTCAAAAGGCGATAAAAATGTCTTTTCTCTTTTTTGCTTTGCGGAATAGTCGTTCTCCTGCAAAAGCTTTTGAAATCCGCCCTCAATTATGCAGGTGCGCACAATTAAGTTTACGCCTGCTGATACAATAAGCAGTAAAAGGCTTACTGAGGCAGTTATAATATAATCCTTATCGTCAAAAATTATTGACAGCGAGATAAGCGGAATAACGCTTAATATACAAAGTATTACGCCGAGAGCCAACCGCCTTGTGTGAGTTTCGGAATATTCCTTTTGTTTTTCTTTAACCATACCCGTCACGCCGTAAGCAGTTTCGAAAATCTCTGTTTCAAGAAATTCAAACTTTTTGAGCTTTGCCGAGCTTGTTATGAATAAAAATACCGCAATTGCAACAAGGATAAATAAGGTTACAAGACCTACTGCCGCTCCGATTGTTTCAAAACGCTCGCCGAATTTTTCAAATCCCGTCAGGAAAATTAAAAGAGCAGGGGAAATAATGCACAGTGAAACTCCGAGAGCTGTCATAGGTGCGTTTTTACTTTGAATTTTCAGAAATTCATCTGCCTCATGGAGCGTCACGGTTCTGAGCGGCAGGGTGTACGAATCGGTATTTTTTTCGTATTCTTCGGGCACAATGCTCTCAGGCTCTAATTCGTCTTTGAGCAGATAATCGGTTGACACACCGAAAATTTCAGCCATTTTCAGTATTTTCTGTAAATCGGGAACAGCCTGTGCGCTCTCCCATTTTGAAACAGACTGTCTTGAAACCGAAAGCCTTTCCGCCAATTCTTCCTGCGACCAACCGTTCTTTTTCCGTTCGTTAATTATTTTGTCAGCTAAAATCATAATTTCATCCTCCGATGTAAATAAATTATAGCTATATTATAGTTTTTTAAGCGGTTGCGGTCTATCAACCTAACCTTGCAATTTGTCAATCCGCCGTTGCATTTTAGATTTTAAAGGTATTTTACCGTTTCGGAAAGGTCTTTTCTGCTGTTGTGATTCGGAAGAGGGACTGTACCTTCGGCGGCAAAGCCTAAATCCATAATCATAAGTATTTCTTCGGACTCGGGCAGATTCAAAGCCTTTTTCAGCTCTTCGGGATTAAAATTGTTTACCCAACAACTGTCAATGCCGATGTCCGCCGCCGCTAAAATCATCTGTGTTGCAACAATAGTTGCGTCTTCAATGCCTGAATCACGTGTTGAGCGAGGGTAATTGTAAACGCCGTTCTTGTCAAATGCAACAGCCAAGACCGTGCCTGCGTTGTAACGGCAGGGGGTGGCGGCGTCAATTTTAGCGAGCGATTCTTCGCTGTCAATTACATATATGCGTTGTTCCTGTGAGTTTTTGGCAGTAGGAGCAAGTCGCCCAGCCTCAAGAATATAGTTTAATTGCTCTTCGTTTATTTTCCTGCCGTCAAATTTTTTGCAGGAATAGCGGTTCTTTAAAACCTCTGAAAATTCCATAATATCATCTCCGATTTAAGTTATATATCTATTCTACCACACTTTTTTAGTAATGAAAACAAAAATGTAAAAATAAAAAGGCTCCCTTGTGTAAAGGGAGCTGGATTTGCGTTAGCAAAGACTGAGGGATTGTTATATAATTTTTATCGAAATTATTCATTGTTCATTAGTGAAACGGCTTCATTATTCATTTAAACAATCCTCCCGTCAGACTTCGTCTGACACCCTCCTTTGCACAAGGAGGGCAATAAAAACGGACAGCCGATTTCGGCTGTCCCTACTGTTTTGTGCTCAATTTTGCGTTAGATAGAAAGACTGTCGAGCACCGAAATACCTTTGCTTTTAAGGATTCTTTCTGCGGCATCGTTGTCGTCGACACGCAAAACAACATAAGCGCCAAGCTCTGTTGAAGCAGTGAAAGCATACATATATTCAATGTTGATGTTTTCGTAACCGAAATCCTCTAAAATGCTTGACAGCGCACCTGCCTTATCGCTCATTTCAGCGGCAATGACGGGTGTAACCGTAACAACACAGTCGTCGGAAAGAATTTCTTTTGCCTTGTCAGTGTCCGATACAATTAAACGGAGAATGCCGAAATCCTTTGTGTCGGCAATGCTCATTGCTCTGATGTTAACCTTTGCGCCTGCGAGTGCCTTTACTATTTCCAAAAGCTTGCCTGGTTTGTTTTCAACAAATACAGATAACTGTTTAATAGCCATAATAATACTCCTTATTTAATAGCGAAGTTTACGCTTAATCGTGAAGCTTACGCTTGTCAATAACTCTTACTGCCTTGCCTTCACTGCGGACAACGGATTTAGGCGGTACTAAATGAACCTTCGGACCGATGCCCAGCATTGTACGCATTGCACTCTCCAATGCCTTTTCCTTGCTCTGTGTATCGCTTACCTTGTCTGAGAATTGATCGGGAGCAAACTCAACATTTATGTCAAGCGTGTCGCTGTTGTTAACACGGTCAACAATGATTTGGTAGTTCGGCGTATATCCCTCGTTGAGAAGAACGGTTTCAATCTGGCTCGGGAATACGTTAACGCCTCTGATTATGAGCATATCGTCGCTTCTGCCCATAGGCTTGCACATTTTAACGTGTGTTCTGCCGCAGGAGCATTTTTTACGTGTAAGAACGCAAATATCTCTTGTTCTGTAACGAAGAAGCGGAAAAGCCTCTTTGTCAAGAGATGTAAATACAAGCTCGCCCTTTGAGCCTTCGGGGAGAACCTCGCCCGTTTCGGGGTCAATGATTTCAGCATAGAAATGGTCTTCGTTTATGTGCATACCGGTTTGCTCTTCACATTCAAACGATACGCCGGGGCCGCTTGTTTCCGTAAGACCGTAAATGTCGTATGCTTTAATTCCAAGGCTCTTTTCAATACTTCTGCGCATTTCCTCAGTCCACGGCTCAGCACCGAAAATGCCTGCCTTGAGCTTGTTATCCTCGGGTTTGTAGCCTGCCTCGGCAAGCGATTCACCTATGTATGCGGCATAAGAGGGGGTACAGCAAAGAATTGTTGAGCCTAAATCCATCATAAACTGAATCTGGCGCTCAGTGTTGCCTGATGACATAGGAAGAGTTAAACAGCCAACCTTGTGTGAGCCGCCGTTAAGTCCCGGGCCGCCTGTGAAAAGTCCGTAGCCGTAGCAAACCTGACAAACGTCTTCATTTGTGCCGCCCGCCGCAACAATAGCACGTGCACAGCACTCTTCCCAAAGGTCAATGTCGTGTTGAGTGTAAAATGCTACAACCCTTTTGCCTGTTGTGCCGGAGGTTGACTGAATACGAACGCAGTTTTTAAGGTCTGTAGCAAGAAGTCCGTAAGGATAAGCCTCTCGTAAATCCGCCTTTGTTAAGAACGGAAGCATTTTAATGTCATCAACGCTTTTGATGTCATCGGGAGTAACGCCCTTTTCATCCATAAGCTTTTTGTAGTAAGGCACGTTTTCATATACATGGTGAACCTGCTTTACAATTTTTTCGTTCTGAATTTCCAAAATCTTCTCGCGTGAGGCGGTTTCGATTTCGGGCTGATAGTAATTTCCCATTTTTTTGCTCCTTTTTTATGCGTTATAGCCTAACTCAAAGGCTTTTTTATTTACCTCAACAAACTGCGGTTTAACATTTTTTTCAATTGCCGCAATCCATTTTTCATAAGGAATGTCAAAATATTTTGCCACTCTGCCCATAAGAACAATATTAACGCTTTTTGCGTTGCCTGCCTTTTCTGCAAGCGAAAGTGCGTCAAGATCGTCAACAAATACGCCCTTTGCTTTCATTTCGTCAATTATGTCCGTGGGGTACTGCGCCGCACCCGTAATTACGGGCATAGGGTCGATTTCCTGAGTGTTTACAATAATTTTACCGTCTTTTTTAAGGCAGGCAAGGTGTCTTGCGGCTTCAATCTTTTCAAATGAAACAATAACGTCTGCCTCGCCCTCCGAAATAACAGGGGAGTAAACCTTTTCGCCGAAACGGACATAAGTAACAACAGAGCCGCCTCGCTGGCTCATTCCGTGAACCTCGCTAACCTTAACGTCATAACCTTCGTCTGTAAGAAGTGAACCTAACAGCTTGCTTGCAAGAAGGCTTCCCTGACCGCCTACGCCGACAATCATAATATTTTTTGTGCTCATTTTACCTGTCCCCCTTTTCAATTGCACCGAGCTTACACATCTGCGTGCAAACATCACAGCCAACGCACTGCGTTGCGTCAATGTGCGCTTTGCCGTTCTTCATACTGATTGACGGACAGCCGATTTTCATACACATTTTACAGCCGACGCATTTGTCTGTATTAACCTTAACTGGCGGTTTCGGTTTAACATATTTTAAGAGCATACAGGGTCTTCTTGAAATGATAACCGATGGAGCAGGAACTTGAAGCTCCTCAAGAATTGCGTCCTCGCACTCTTTAAGATTATAGGGGTCAACAACTCTTACTCGTTCAATGCCGATTGCGTGGCAAAGCTCTTCAAGATTAACTGCCGCCGCAGGCTCACCCTTGATGTTGTAGCCTGTCGTCGGGTTTTGCTGATGTCCGGTCATACCTGTAATTGAGTTGTCGAGAATGATTACAGTTGAATTTGAATTGTTATATGCAATGTTGACAAGACCCGTCATACCCGAATGCATAAAGGTCGAGTCACCGATAACGCAAACGGTTTTTTCTTCGCTATCCGTTCCGCCTGCCTTGTTAAAGCCGTGAATACCCGATACGGAAGCGCCCATACAAAGAGTTGAATCAAGAGCAAACAACGGTGCGGCAGAGCCGAGCGTATAACAGCCGATGTCGCCGAGAGCCGTAATTTTATGCTTGGCGAGTGTGTAGAAAAGTCCTCTGTGCGGACATCCCGAGCACATAACGGGCGGACGAACAGGAATAGGCGTATCGGTTGCCGTGTTTTCGGGAACGGAAATACCGAATGCCTTGCGGATAGTGTTCTGATTAAATTCGCCGAGCATTGAGAACATTTCCTTGCCAATGCATTTAACTCCTATTGTATTAAGGTGAGTTTCAATAATCGGGTCAAGCTCTTCAATAACATAAAGCTTTTGAACGCTCTTTGCAAAATTCTTAATTAAATCCACAGGCAGTGGATTTACAAGACCGAGTTTTAAAACTGAAACACTGTCGCCGAAAACCTCTTTAACATATTGGTAGCAAGTGCCCGAGCAGATAATACCGATTTCTGAATCAGCTGTTTCAACTCTATTAAGAGGACTGGTTTCGCCGAGTGCGGAAAGCTTTTTTGTTCTCTCCTCAACAAACGGATGGCGTTTTACTGCGTTTGCAGGCGCCATTATGTATTTTTGAGGATTCTTTTCGTATGCAGGTAATTCCTTTTCTTCTCTTTCACAAAGCTCAACACTGCCTTGTGAATGTGCAATTCTTGTGCACATACGGATAATAACGGGAGTGTCGTATTCTTCTGAAATGCGGTATGCCTCTTTAACAAAATCCTTAGCCTCAGCCGAATCGGCCGGCTCTAACATCGGAACCTTTGCGGCAATGGCATAGTGGCGTGAATCCTGCTCATTTTGCGAGGAATGCATTGCAGGGTCATCGGCTACAAACAAAACCATTCCGCCGTTAACACCCGTGTAAGAAAGGGTAAAGAGCGGGTCGGCCGCCACGTTAAGACCTACGTGCTTCATAGCGCACGCACTTCTTACACCCCTGAGTGAAGCGCCGAAGGCAACCTCTGTTGCAACCTTTTCATTGGGTGCCCATTCGCAGTATATTTCATCATACTTTGCGGCAAATTCCGTAATTTCGGTAGAGGGGGTACCTGGGTAGCTTGATACAACCTTCACACCTGCTTCGTAAAGACCGCGGGCAATTGCTTCATTGCCGAGCATTAGCTTTTTCAAATTTATCACCTTTTAATATATATTTTACTGTTATTTACCGAGACTGTCGGTAATTTCTACCGTGGTTGTGCTGTCATAGCATCTGAACATTTTGTCTGTTCCCTCAGGAAGAGTTTTCTGTGTAAGAAGGCTTACTATCGGCACAATAATCAGACCGCCGACCATGGCGAATACGCCTGAATAAAGCGAATTTGTGAATACGAATGAAAGGAAAGTTCCGTCAGCAAATTTGAATGCACCTAAGGAAATGCAAAGCTGAATAATTTCAAGACCTACACCGTATATGAACGAAACAACAACTGCCGCTTTTGTTGTCTTTTTGTAATAAAGACCGTAAAGGAACGGAGCGAGGAAAGCACCTGCAAGCGCACCCCACGAAACGCCCATCATCTGAGCAATAAACAGGCTTTTGCTCTTTGCCTGTTTAATAGCGATAACGGCTGAAATTACGATGAATACAACAATTAAAGCTCTCATAATGAGCATTTTTTTCTTTTCCGAAAGGGGCTTTTTGCGCATCGGAGCAATAAGGTCAAGAGTAACCGTTGAACCGCTTGTGAGAACAAGTGAGGAAAGCGTGGACATTGATGCCGAAAGCACAAGTACAATAACTACTGCAATAATAACAGGGGAAAGTGTTGAAAGCATTGCGGGGATAACTGCGTCAAAGCCGTTCTTTTTTACGTCAATGTCATAAAGTCTGCCGAAGCCGCCGAGGAAATAACAGCCGCCTGCAACAATAATTGCGAAAAGCGTTGAAATTACAGTACCTTTTTTAATAGAATCCTCATTTTTAATGGCATAGAACTTGCCGACCATCTGCGGAAGTCCCCAAGTGCCAAGGGACGTAAGAAGAACAACGAACAGCAAGAACACTGGGTTCGGACCGAGGAATGAAGAGTATGCGCCTGCCCAGCCTGCATCGCCCGTGTTTGCGGCGAGGGCTTTTGTTGCTTCAAGCAGACCGCCGTTGTCGTGAAGAACTGCGAGGATAACCGCAACAATGCCGCCAAGCATTATAAGACCCTGAATAAAATCGTTTATAGCCGTTGCCATATATCCGCCTATAAGCACGTAAATACCTGTGAGCACGGACATTACAATAACGCATACGGAGTAGTCAATTCCGTTATATGCCATTGAGAAAAGTCTTGAAAGACCGTTGAAAAGCGATGCTGTGTACGGAATAAGGAATACGAAAGTAATAACCGACGCCGCAATTTTAAGACCTTTTGACTTAAATCTTTCTCCGAAAAATTCGGGCATTGTTTTTGAGCCTAAGTGCTGGGTCATAATTCTTGTGCGTCTGCCGAGAACGCTCCAAGCGAGCAGTGAGCCGATAAATGCGTTGCCAAGACCAATCCATGTTGATGAAAGGCCGAAGTTCCAGCCGAACTGACCTGCATAGCCGACAAATATAACGGCTGAGAAATAAGATGTGCCGTATGCAAATGCGCTGAGCCACGGTCCTACTGAGCGTGAGCCTAAAACAAAGCCGTTAACATCGGTTGCGTGCTTGCGTGAGCGTACGCCTATACATATCATAAGCACAAAAAAGAATACGATAAGTACAGACGTAATAATCATTGCTGAATTCATTTTCATTCTCCTTTATATAAATGCATTTATGATTGCATTTTCATCTTGAATTCTGTTTGAAAACCAAATGGTCGGCTCCGTATATTTTACGGAGAATCGGTTTTTCGATTTTACCTGTGGGGTTACGGGGTACATCTGCAAAAATAATCTTTTTCGGACGCTTGTAACGGGGAAGTCCAAGGCAGAATTCATTTATCTCTTCCTCTGTTGCCGTCATTCCGTCCTTGATTTTAATAATAGCGGCGGCAATTTCGCCGAGACGCTCGTCAGGCAGTCCGATAACCGCTACATCGCTTACTTTGTTGCAGGTGCGGATAAAGTCCTCAATCTGAACGGGATAAAGGTTTTCACCGCCCATAATAATAACATCTTTTTTCCTGTCAACAAGATAAATAAAGCCGTCCTCGTCACGCATTGCCATATCGCCTGTGTAAAGCCAGCCGTCCTTTAATGACTTTGCCGTGGCTTCGGGGTCTCTGTAATAACATTCCATTACGCCGTCGCCTTTAACGCAAAGCTCGCCGACATTTTGCCCTGTAACCTCGTTGTCGTTTTCGTCAACGATTTTGACCTGCCAGCCGTAACCGGGGATTCCGATTGCGCCTACTTTATGTACATTTTCAACGCCTAAATGAACAGCACCGGGTCCAATGGATTCGGAAAGGCCGTAGTTTGTGTCATACTGATGATTCGGGAAATATTCAAGCCAATGCTTAATAAGGCTTTGCGGAACAGGCTGCGCGCCGATGTGCATAAGCCGCCAAGAAGAAAGGTCATAATCCTCTAATTTGAGCTTGCCTGAATCAAGAGCGTTCAAAATATCCTGTGCCCACGGAACAAGCAGCCAAACTATTGTGCATTTTTCTTTTGATGCGGCGTCTAAAATGAATTCGGGTTTGGTGCCTTTAAGCAAAACTGCCTTTGAACAGCTGATAAGCGAGCCGAACCAATGCATTTTTGCGCCCGTGTGGTAAAGGGGCGGTATGCACAGAAAAACATCGTCACTTGTCTGTGAATGGTGATTTTGTTCAACTCTGCAAGAGTGAATTAAAGAGCGGTGCTTATGAAGTATTGCTTTCGGGAAACCTGTTGTACCCGAAGAGAAATATATAGCCGCATAATCATCTTCAGTCAGCGGAATTTCAGGGTTAAGACTGCTTGAATCCGCAGTAAGACTGTAATAATTTTCAGCAAATGTGGGACATCCGTCACCAACATATATAAGAAGTCTGTTTTTACTGATTTCTTCTGCAATTTTTTCAACTCTGCCGATAAATTCAGGACCGAATACGAGCATATCGGCTTCTGCAAGCTCTACACAGTACTTAATTTCATCTGAAGCATAGCGGAAATTCAGCGGAACAGCCATAGCTCCCGTTTTAAGAATACCGAAATAAATGGGTAACCATTCAAGGCAGTTCATTAAAAGAATTGCAACCTTGTCGCCCTTGCCTATTCCTAAATTTATTAAAGCGTTTGCAAAGCGGTTCGCTTTTTCGTTGAATACCGCCCAAGTAATTTCCGCTCTGTAATATGAGCGCCTTGTAGGCTCAACAAGCTCATAATCACGCCAGGTGTGGCGGCGGTTATCCGAAATTTCAGGGTCAATTTCAACGAGCGCCGTGTCACCCCCGTGTTCACGGCTGTTTCTTTCCAATAAATCTACAATTGTCATATTTTCACCTTTTCTTGGTAGAATTTTTATGTTATACTTATTAACAGTGTAATACTGAAAGGAAGTTTTAGCGATGGTAATTGATTTTCATACACACACATTTCCCGACAAAATAGCCGCACAGACTATAAAGTTTTTATCAGAAAAGGGCAATGTAAAACCGCACAGAGAGGGGACTCTTAACTCACTTAAGGAGTCAATGAAAAAATCGGGAGTTGATATTAGCGTCGTTTTGCCTGTTGCAACAACACCCCATCAGGTGGAGTCAATAAACAGGCTGAGCGCCGAAGAGAACGGCAAAGACGGAGTTTTCTTTGCAGGGGCAATTCACCCTGACTGCGAAAATGTTGAAGAAATTCTCGATTTCGTTAAATCAAACGGACAGTTCGGTATTAAAATCCACCCTGATTATCAAGGAGTTTATTTTGATGATGAAAGGTACATCCGCATAATGCGTGAAGCCGCAAAGCGAAATCTCATCACCGTTACCCACGCAGGTGTTGACGTCGGCTATCCTGACGACGTTCACTGCACGCCCCAAATGGTTTTGAATGTTCTCGACCGTCTTTCGGGACTTATTGAAAATAAGCTTGTTCTTGCTCATATGGGCGGTTGTGACTTGCCTGATGAAGTGCTAAAAAAGCTTGTCGGCAAGCCTGTTTACTTTGACACATCGTTCGTGCTTGATCATTACCCCAAAAAATGCGAAGAGATTATCAGAAAGCACGGATTTGATAAAATCCTGTTCGCAACGGATTCCCCGTGGAGCGATCAAAAAAAGTTTATTGATATGGTAAACAGTTACGGATTTACAAAAGAGGAAACCGAAAAAATATTCCATATCAACGCCGAAAGACTTTTAAACATATAATAAGATATGGTATCATTTTACCGCCTGAAAGTCAAGATTTTCGACTGTTTTTGCAGTAGAAATTGGGGCAAAAAAATAGTATATATTTCATAAAAACGATATATGTGTACAGCATTACACCTCATCCACCGCAAGCGGTTCCCCTTCTCCTCAAGGAGAAGGCTTTTTTTGGCTTCCTCTCGGGGGGAAGCTGTCACGAAGTGACTGATGAGGGGTAGGCTCAGTGTAGACAGTTTAATTTTAGTTTTTGGGCTGTATGTAATTGCGTTTTGCATTGACTCTTGATAAAATATATTAAGTAAAAAATTTTTGAAAAATTTATGTCAGTTTTTGAATTTTTCCTGACTACTGTACGAAAGGGAGTGGAAACCGTTTGAACAGTGCTGTGAAAAAACGTGCGGACGAAAAGCTGAAAGAAGCTTACAGCCGTTGCTATTTACCCTTAATTAAATATTGCAATGTCCGTATGGGAGATGCGAGAGCCACAGCAGATGACTGTGTGCAGGAAGCATTTTTGGTTTATTATAACCGAATGCTTTCGGGCGAGGAGATTGAAAATCCGAGAGCCTATCTTTACCGCACAGTTGACAATTTTGCCAAAAGAGCAGTTGAAGATTATTCAAAATCGCTTAAACGAACAGTTCCCTTAGACGAAGCCGTAGAAAAATGTGCCGACACACTTCCTTTTGATTTAGAAAATACAGATTATGACGTTTTAGCGCAAAAGCTGTTAGATACATTGAGCGAGCAGGAAAAACAGTTCTACAGACTAAAATACATAGAACATCTGCCGCTGTCCGAAATTGCGGAAAAATTAGAGATCTCACCGACAGCTGCCGCTAAGCGAAGCTCAAGACTTAGAAAAGAAATAAAAGATAAACTGGCATATTTTATTGAATCTCAAAGCGAAGGAGGGATTTGAGATGGAAAAACTTAGTTTGAATTCTGCAATACTCAGGCAGATTTTTAACGACTGTGAAGCAATAACCGAATTGCAGGAATATTTAAGCTGTGTAATTGACGAAGAATTAAGTAAAGGCGACAGCGCCGACTGCGATTTAATAGATGAATGTATAAATGCTCTTGAAGAGCTGGAGCTTGAAAATCCTTTTGAAAGACCGCATTTAACTACTCTTTTATCAGAAGAAAAATTCATTAAGAGTATCCAAAAGAAATCTTATTTGCATAAAGACAGGTACAAAAAGTTAGCTGTTATTTGCGCTTCAGCGGCAATTCTCATTGCGGCAGGCTCAGTGAAAACCGATTCGGGTCAAACAGTTGCAAAGGTCGTAACAAATAAAATAGCCGCAGTTTTCCATATCGAAAGCGGTATTGAAAAACCGACTGAGGAAAATACGGAAGCGGAGTTAACTGTATCGGAAACAATCACTGAAAATCCGACCGAAGAAATTACCGAAAAGCCGACCGAGCAAAATGATGAACCGACCGTTAAAGCAGTAAATCCCGTTACTCTTGAAAAAATTTACGGAGTGCTTTCAAAGCAGGCAAAGACGGAATACAAAATCGGCGAAGAATTCAGCACACACGGATTGCAGATTTTTGCGGTTTACTCTGACGGCAAAGAAAAGCAAATCGACATTTCCGAATGTACCGTTTCAGTTCCGAATAATTTCAGCAAGAATGCAGGAAAGAAGACTGTAACGGTAAATTATCAGGGTAAGACCTTCTCTTATGACGTAAAGGTTTATGCCGAAAAAACGAGTGTGATACTAAATTCGATTTACGGTACTTTCCCTGACGGGTTCAGCTTTAAAACAGACTCATTTGACAATATGGACTTTTCCGAAATTACCGTAACGGCGGTTTATTCGGACGGCAGTGAAAAGAATATTCCCATCTCTGAATGTGAAATAACCGTCGAAAAGAATTTTATGGATTTAGAGAATAAAGCAATGGTAACAGTCACCTATGAAGAATGCTCATTCTCATTTATTATGACTAAGGAGGAAACTCACAATGAAACAGTCTAACATTATAAAAAAGATTTTAGCAGTACTTATCGGCACAATGATGATTGTGTCCGCACTTCCTCTCGGTGCATTTGCCGAAACGCCTTACAGCTTTGAATTTAAAGAGGTCGGCGATGAAGTAACTCTTGTGCGCTGTACTGCAGGTGATGCGACAGACATTGTAGTTCCCGACACATACAATGGCAAGCCTGTAACAGTTATTGATGACGGTGCATTTACAAATATCGGAGGGGTAAAGGTTGAGGGCACAGAGGATGAGTATATTGCTCGCAATATAACTCTTCCAAAGACTATTAAAAAGATAGGCTTTATGTCTTTCGGCTTGAACTGTGTTGCAGTAACAAACTTGAATGAGCTTACAAATCTTCAGTATATCGGTGCTTATGCTTTTGCTTGTTCGGAGCTGTCAGGTGATATCGTTCTCTCCGACAGTGTAACTTATGTCGGTGCGTCCGCCTTTACATACACGGCAATCACCTCGCTTCATCTCGGCAAAAATGTAAATATTCCTCAGGCTGAGTCATCTAAAAATGTTGTTAAGTATATAGTGGGTACCGGTGGCATTGTAGGCTCAGTAGCAAAAACAATTGCTCTTTCAACTACGGACTCTGAAAAGAGTATAGCACTTTGTTGCCCAAATTTGAAAACAATTACAGTTGACAGTCAAAATCCCAATTACCGTTCTGTCGGCGGCGTGCTTTACAGCAAGGATATGACAAAGCTTTACGCCTATCCTTCGGGAAAAGCAGGTAATATATACATTATGCCGTCAACGGTTGACAATTTTTATAACGCTTTCGGCGGATTTTATCTTAATCCAATTTATATTATTGGAATGAAATTCGATCTTATGGATCCTTCATCTTTTAATAAAAATTCGTTTATTCAAGTTGAAAAAACTGCAAGTGACCTTAAAAATGTTGTAATTTCTAACAAAGTATCTGAAATATCTGATATTGCCTTTTATAACACAGGAATAGAAAGTATTTTTATCCCTAAAAGCGTAACAAAGATAGGCAAGAAAGCATTCTGGCACTGCACAGAGCTTACAACAGTCGGCTTCGACCGTAATTCCTCATTCAACTCTCTTCCCGAAGAATGCTTTAAGGACTGCACAAGCCTTAAAAACGTGACCTTCGGCAGAATTAAATATCTTGAAGCGCTTGTTTTCAACAACTGTTCAACTCTTGAAAGAATAGACCTTACAAATGTTTTGTCAATTGAAAGCAGAGAGATATAAATGACGGCGTTGAAATAAGTGAAATTGCTCCTCAAGTGCTTAAAGACGGCAAGGCAGAGCCTGAAATCACCCTTAACTACAACGGAAAAACTCTTCAAAAAGATGTTGATTATATTGTTGAATATATGGACAACACCGAGGCGGGAACAGCCACGGTAGCCGTAATGGGCAAAAACAATTTTGTCGGGGTTTACACTGCTGAATTTGAAATCACTGAACCGACTCCGAAAAACACGGGTGATGCAAACGGCGACGGCATAATTGACTCAAACGATTACGCGATGATCAAGAGCTTTGCAATGTGTTACAGTAATTTAACTGCTGAGCAAATGGAATTTGCAGACTACAATAAAGACGGAATAGTAGACGCATTTGATGCCATTGCAATTGACCTTATTGTAAATAAAATAAAAAAGCCGTAAAAATTTATGATATTCAGCGACATATTCTAAAGTTTTTTCATAATTTTTCCTAATGTAATGTTTGAATAGCATTGCAAACAGAAAGCCGAAATTCACGGAAAGTGAATTTCGGCTTTTGCGGTTATGTTTTGAAACAGCCCTTCTCCAGTAAAGTAGGGTGGCGAGCGAAGCTCGTCGGGAGGATTGTTGCACAGTAAAAGTAAGTTTCGGTTTTTATGTTTAATTTTTATTATGTTGTTGATTTTTCCACTGTTTCCAACGAATATCTGACAGTTTCCATTGCATCCTTGGCGTAAAAATCAGCGCCTATGCTGTCTGCATACTCCTGTGTAAGCACTGCTCCGCCGACAATAACCTTGACATAGGGTGCTTTTTCTCTTAACTGTTTGATAGTTTCAGCCATAGCGGGAACAGTTGTTGTCATTAAAGCGCTTAAGCCCACAAGCCTTGTGTTTGTACGTAGTGCTTCCTCGACTATTTTTTCGGGGGGCACGTCCTTGCCCAAATCGTAAACGTCAAAGCCGTAATTCTCCAAAATCAGCTTAACAATGTTTTTGCCGATATCGTGAATATCCCCCTTGACCGTTGCAATGACAAATTTACCCTTGCTGACTGTTTCGGTGGGGTTTTCTTTCATTTTGATTTTAATTTTCTCGAAAGCCGCCGAGGCCGCCTCGGCACTCATAAGAAGCTGAGGTAAATACATTGTTTTGTTTTCAAAGCCTTTACCCACAATGTCAAGAGCAGGAATTATCTGAGAATTTACTATTTCGAGCGGATTTGTATTTTCCAAGAGTAAAGCGGTAATGTTTGCCGCCTTGTCCTTTAAGCCTTTAACAACTGCTCTCTGCAATTCGCTTTCTGCGTCAAGCAAATTTTCGTCGACGGGTGAATTTGCCGTGGCAGAGGACTGCGAAACCGCATATTTTTCAATGTTTTCAATAAAATCAGTGCAGTTTTCATCAAGACCCTTTAACGCCTTGAAAGCATAGTAGCTTTTCATCATTTCGTTTGAATTGGGGTTCATAATAGCGGCGGAAAGCCCGTTTTCAAGAGCAAGCGTGAAAAATGCACCGTTTAGAATATCCCTGTGCGGAAGTCCAAATGAAACATTGGAAACGCCCAAAGAGGTGTGGCATTTTAATTCATTTTTGATTGTGTTCAACGCACTAAGTGTTGCAACTGCGGAATTGTTATCAGCGCTGACGGTCATTGCAAGCGTGTCAAAAATAAGGTCTTTTTTGGAAATTCCGTATTCATTTGCGGTGCTTATAATCTTTGTAGCAATCTCTACCCGTTTCTCCGCCGTTTCGGGAATTCCGTTCTCGTCAAGCGTTAAGCAAACAACCAAACCGCCGTATTTTTTTACAAGAGGGAAAATTTCTCTCATATTCTCTTCTTTGCCGTTTACAGAATTTATCATCGCTTTGCCGTTGTAATGCCGCAAAGCCGATTCCATAGCATCGACATTTGTTGTGTCGATTTGTAAAGGCAAATCAATAATAGACTGAAGCTCAAAGCAGACCTTTTCAAGCATCGCTTTTTCGTCAATTTCGGGTAGCCCCACATTGACATCAAGAATGTGAACGCCCTTTTCCTGCTGTTTCAGTCCCTCGTTTAAAATGTAGTCA
The DNA here is from genome assembly GCA_002490425.1 of Ruminococcaceae bacterium UBA7217. Taxonomy (GTDB): domain Bacteria; phylum Bacillota; class Clostridia; order Oscillospirales; family Acutalibacteraceae; genus Fimenecus. Next base: position 24,518 of record DKTZ01000022.1, on the reverse strand, counting down.
ATATCGTTGTTTCTGAGCGCCTCTTTAAACAGCTTTTTGCCTGTGGGGTTAATCCGCTCGCCGATAAGCACAGGCGTTTTTTCAAAAAGTACAGCGTGAGTGTAAGAGCTTACCATTGTTATATTTTTATCCGTAACGGGTTTCGGCGTAATGTTTTTAGCTTTTTGCACCGTCTTCCTGATGTACTCGGGATTTGTTCCGCAGCAGCCGCCGAAAATACGTATTCCGTCGTTGATATAAGTTTGCATTATGTCTGAAAATTCTTCGGGCAGGACATCATATACTGTTTTTCCGTCAACCGATTTCGGCAGTCCTGCATTGGGCTTTAAAAGAACGGGGAGGGAGGAATATTTCAGATATTCGCTGACAACGCCGCGAAGCTCCGCAGGACCTAATGAGCAGTTAGCGCCTATTGCGTCGACACCTAATCCCTCGAGCATGGCAACCATAGCGGCAGGGGATGCTCCCGTCATCAGACAGCCGTCCTCGCCGTATGCGTTTGAAACAAAAACGGGTAAATTTGAATTTTCTTTTGCGGCTAAAACGGCAGCTTTTGTATCAAGCGAATCGTTCATTGTTTCAATGAAAATTAAATCAACACCGTACTTCGCACCGATTTTAACCGTCTTTGCATAGCATTTTACGGCGTCGTCAAAATCAAAATCGCCGTATGGCTTTAAAAGCCTGCCGAGGGGGCCTATGTCAAGAGCAATAAACTTTTCCTGTGTGCCGCGGCTCTCATTTCTCGCTTTTTCGGCATTTTGAACAGCCGCTTTTATTATTTCTTCAAGCTCTTCATCACTGAATTTTAAGCAGTTCGCACCGAATGTGTTTGCATTTACAATGTTAGCGCCTGCGTCATAATATTGACGGTGAATATCAGTGATTTTTTCGGGGTGCGTAATGTTCCATCTTTCGGGAAGCTCGCCCGGCATCAGTCCGCTTTTTTGGAGCATTGTGCCCATTCCGCCGTCAAGACGGACAAAATCCTGTTTCATATATTCTAAAATGTTCATTTATGTTTCCTGCTTTCTGAATTCACAATTTTTGTTTGAACATTCATTGCATTTGTTTGCTGATGTGCTTTCACACTTTTCGTTTTTTATTCCCATAACCGCCGTAACGGATTTTGACGGCGACATTAAAAGACTTTCGTTCAGAGACACACCGATTTGCCTGTTTGGGTCGAGCAAGGCGAACATTTCTTTTTGCGATTCAAGAGGAAAATCTCCGTAGCCCGGTGAAAATCTTCTTGTAATAAACCTGTTTTCGCTTTGAATTTGCATTTTTATATCGACACAAAATGTGTCGCAAAGATTTTCTATCCGTTCCGCACCGTATGCGTTTGAGAGAAGTGCTTTTACGGGCGAAATTCTTTGCTGTTTTGAAATATAACGGTCAATTTCAAGGCCGACTGTCGCCGCAAAAATTATTATTTCACCGCAGTCTTTGAGCAGCTTTGACAGAGCTTTTGAGCCTTCAAGAAAGGGGAGTGTTTGCTTTTCTTTTTCGTCTGCAATTTTCATTTGCCTGTAGCAAACCTTGTATGAAAAGATTCCGCCTATTTCGTTTTGCATTTCTTCAAAGGTTCGCTTTAATTCTCCGTCAATTTCGGAGGAGTCGCCTAAGAATCCTGCATACCGCCAAACTTCGCTTGTCGTTACGGGCAAAATTTCATTTTCACGGTACGTTTTTACAAAAACCGTATTTTCATTCACAAAAATCGCCTCAATCCAAAAAGCTGTTCCCTAAAATCGCAGAAAGATTTTGCTGAATACCTCTTGCAATATCAGGCTTGTTCATTGAATAAACGTGCACATTGGTAATTCCGTTGGCATAAAGGTCAATAATCTGGTCGGTGGCATAGGCTATTCCTGCCTGTTTCATCGCCTCGGGATTTTTGCCGAATTTGTCAACGAGAGCCTTAAACCGCTGTGGCATAAATGCACCAGAAAGCTTAATTGCACGCTCAACCTGATTGGCGTTAGTAATCGGCATAATTCCGGGGAGGACGGGAACTGTAATGCCTGCCTCTCTTATTTTATAAAGGAAATTGAAGAAAAGATTGTTGTCAAACACCATTTGCGTTGTAAGAAAATCAACACCTGCGTCAACCTTTTCTTTAAGATATTTGATATCTTCTCTTTGATTTGCACTTTCGGGGTGTACCTCGGGGTAGCATGCCGCACCAATGCAAAATCCGCCCGTTTCACGGATTTCACGGATTAAATCAATAGCGTGGCGGTAATCCCAAGTGCTCCTGTCCGAGTTTTGAAGCTCAGGTGTAAGGTCGCCTCGAAGAGCCATAATATTAGTAATTCCCGCATTTTTCATATCGTTTATGCGCTTTTTAACGAGAGCCTTGTCCGACGAAACACAGGTTAAGTGTGCAAGACTCGGAACTCCGTATTTTTCTTTGATGTTTTTTGCAACGGACAGCGTGTAATTGCTCGTACCGCCGCCTGCTCCGTATGTAACGCTCATAAAAGCAGGGGAGAGAGCTGCAATTTCTTCGGTAGCTTTTTTCACACTTTCAAATGAAGTTTCCTTCTTCGGCGGAAAAACCTCAAATGAAAGCGACATTTGACTTTTGTTTAAAATTTCAATAATTTGCATAAATTTCATTCCCTTGCATACATTATTTTAAAATTATATCATTCATTACGTCTTCTTTCAATGATAACATTATAAATATTAGTGAAAAATATAGAAAAATTTAAATAAATATGATAGAATAACGGTAGGTAATTATTTAAAAATATTTATAAAAAGGTTGTGTAAAAATGGATAACAAAGCATTATTTAATTTGTCTTACGGAGTTTTTTTACTTTCGTCAAAAAGCGGTGATAAAATAAACGCCTGCATAACAAATACGTGCATACAAGTTGCAAATGACCCTGTCAGAATTGCAATTTCGGTTTTGAATTCAAATTTAACCTGCGATTATATTAAGGACAGCGGTGTCTTTTCCGTAAGCGTGCTTGATAAAACCTGCATTTTTGATACTATTAAGCATTTCGGTATGCAGTCGGGCAGAGATGTGAATAAGCTTGAGGGCGTAAAAATGCCTATGGATTTAAACGGCGTGCCCTATATGGCTTGGAGTACCAATTCGGTATTGAGCGCAAAGGTTTTGGAGAGCATTGACCTCGGCACGCATACTTTGTTTGTTGCAGAGGTGGTTGATATGAAGGTTATGAGCAAGGAATTACCGCTCACTTATGCCGATTATCACAAGGACTTAAAACCGAAGCCGCAAAAAATTGACGAAAATAAAAAGATTGTCGGTTGGAAATGCAAAATATGCGGGTTTGTGTACGAGGGCGAAAAGCTCCCCGAGAATTACCTTTGCCCGCTTTGCGGTCACAGTGCAGATGACTTTGAACCAATTTACGAATAATTAAATATGGTAAAAACAGTAGGGCGGGGCTTACTGTCGCTGCATTGTTTAATTTTGTAGGGGTTGCCGACCCGGCAACCCAAAATAAAAAGTGCAAATGATATACATTTGCTGCCATAGTACGACGAGTTACGGCTACGCCAAGACCCTTTTATCAGCCTTGCTGACATTTCCCCTTGCAGAGGAAAAACGGCGTACCCTACAGGAATAATTAAAATAATAAAAGCCAAAGCTCACTTATCTGTGAATTTTGGCTTTTTCTTTATGCTTATTTTATTATTCATTCCAAGCAAAACTGCCTGAAAGCAAGGTTACTTTATCCTCGGCAACTGTAAGAATACCGCCGTCTGTATGACCGATTTTTTCGGTTTCATCAGGTAAAGTTACTTTGCAGTCACAGGGGACTACCGAGGTGATAAACGGAATGTGGTGAGAGAGTACCGCAAGGTCGCCCTCGCTCCCTCTAAGGTACAGTCCAGTTGCCTCGCCCTCAAAGCTGTTGCCGTCGGGGGACGCAATAACAAGTAAAAATGTGTTCATCAGTTCGTCCTCTTTGCCTTTTCGACTGCTTCGTCAATGGTTCCTACAAACAGGAATGCAGATTCAGGTAAATCATCGTGTTTGCCCTCAATAATCTCTTTAAATCCGCGGATAGTCTCTTTGAGCGGAACATAAGTGCCCTCAATACCCGTAAATTTCTCTGAAACATGGAACGGCTGTGACAAAAATCTTTGGATTTTTCTTGCTCTTTGAACAAGCAGTTTATCCTCGTCCGAAAGCTCATCCATACCCATAATCGCAATAATATCCATAAGCTCATTGTAACGCTGTAAAATACGCTGAACCTCTTTGGCAACAGTGTAATGCTCCTCGCCCAAAATATCGGGTGAGAGGATACGGCTTGTCGATTCAAGCGGGTCAACGGCAGGATAAATACCCTGTGAGGAAATGGCACGGGATAAAACCGTTGTAGCGTCAAGGTGGGCAAAGGTTGTTGCAGGGGCAGGGTCGGTAAGGTCATCGGCAGGAACATAAACCGCCTGAATTGACGTGATTGAACCCTTTTTTGTAGATGTAATTCTCTCCTGCAATGCGCCCATTTCATTCGCAAGTGTAGGCTGATAGCCAACGGCTGAGGGCATTCTGCCGAGAAGCGCAGAAACCTCAGAGCCTGCCTGTGTGAAACGGAAAATATTGTCGATAAACAAAAGCACGTCCTGATTTTCTTCATCACGGAAATATTCCGCAACGGTAAGACCCGAAAGCGCAACTCTCATTCTCGCTCCTGGCGGTTCGTTCATCTGCCCGTAAACAAGGGCAGTGTTATTAAGAACGCCTGATTCGGTCATTTCGTTGTAAAGGTCATTGCCCTCACGTGTACGCTCGCCAACGCCTGTAAATACTGAAAGTCCGCCGTGCTCCTTTGCTACGTTATTGATAAGCTCCATTATAAGAACGGTTTTGCCGACGCCTGCACCGCCGAAAAGACCGATTTTACCGCCCTTTGAATAGGGGCAGATAAGGTCAATAACCTTAATTCCTGTTTCAAGTATTTCCGTTGAGGTGGAAAGCTCGTTGAAAGAGGGTGCAGGGCGGTGAATGTTCCAACGCTCTGCTGTTTCGGGGTCAGGCTTATTGTCAACGGCCTCGCCGAGAACATTAAATATTCTGCCGAGGGTTTCTCTGCCTACGGGAACGCTTATGGCTCTGCCTGTATCTGTAACGGGAGCGCCTCTCTTAAGTCCGTCGGTAGAAGCCATTGCAATACAGCGAGCCGTATTGTCGCCGATGTGCTGTGCAACCTCAACTGTAAGAGTACGCTCGCCTATCGGCATTGTAAGCGCATTGTATATAGCGGGTAAATTGCCCTCGCCGAAAGACACGTCAACAACAGGTCCCATAACCTGTGAAACGGTGCCTTGTGTAATTTCTGACATGGATTTCACTCCTTTTATGTGCCGCTGCCGGCAACAATTTCTGTAATTTCCTGAGTAATTGCGCCCTGTCGTGCACGGTTGTATTCAAGCTGTAAGCTGTCTATCATCTGCTGGGCGTTCTTGCCTGCCGAGTCCATAGCCATTCGCCTTGCCGCAACCTCGCTCGCAAAGCTCTCACGAAGTGAAGCTATGAGTATTCCTGCAACGTATTCGGGAACGGCAGTATTTAGGACCGTCATTTCGTCAGGCTCAAAAATTACGCCCACATTGCCCGCATTTTCTGCCCTTGTTATAGGCAGTACCCAGGAAATCTGCGCTTCCTGCGTCATCATAGAAACATATTTTGTGCTGATTATTCCCAATCGGTCGAACTTATCTTCGCAGAACTCTTTGCAAAGTGCGTCGCAAAGAGCCTTTGCGTCTGCATAAGAAAAGCTTTCAGAGGAGTTGGCTTCAGCACCGAAACGCTCGCAGGCACGTTTGCCTATGGGGATAAATTCAGCGTCGGGGTATTCGCTTGCAAGACGGAAAACATTTGCATTGTAGCCGCCTGCAAGGCCTCTGTCACCTGCAATGACAACAATCTTTGTGCGTGCGCCGTCGGTTTCTCTCATATAAGGGTTTTTGGCACATTCAGGGCTTAAACTCAAAACCTCAACCGTATTTTGAACAGCTGATGCGTAATCACGGCTTTTTGCCATAGCGGAATTTGCCTTTCGGATTTTTGAAGATGCAACAAGCCCCATAGCTTTTGTTAAATGCAGAGTGGAGTCAACGCTCTTTATGCGTGAACGCAATGCTTTAATGTCTGCTCCCACGCCTTATCACCTCTGCATTTCATTAAGAGCCTTTTTAAGAGTCTCAACGTCTGATTCTTCGTAATATCCCGCTTCAAAGCGTTCAAGAAGCTCGCTGTATTTGTTTTCCAGACAGGCAAATAAATCCTGCTCATATTGGTGCACGTCTTTAACCGCAACATTGTCAAGATAACCGTTAATTACCGCATAAACAATTGCAACCTGACAGCCTGCCCTTACGGGTGAATTCCTGTTCTGCTTTAAGACCTCAACAATTCGTTCGCCGAGCGCAAGTCTTGCCTTTGTGTCAGCGTCAAGGTCGGAGCCGAACTGTGAGAATGCCTGTAATTCTCTGTACTGTGAGTAGAGGAGCTTGAGTTCGCCCGATACTTTTTTCATAGCCTTAAGCTGTGCCGCACCGCCGACACGGCTGACGGAAATACCGGGGTTGATTGCGGGCATAATTCCCGAATGGAAAAGCTCTGTTTCAAGGAAAATCTGACCGTCTGTAATTGAAATTACGTTAGTCGGAATATAGGCTGAAACGTCGCCTGCTTGTGTTTCAATAATCGGAAGGGCAGTAATTGAGCCGCCGCCGTATTCGGGCGCAACGCAAGCCGCTCTTTCAAGAAGTCTTGAATGAAGATAGAAAACGTCGCCGGGGTAAGCCTCACGTCCCGGGGGTCTGCGGATAAGCAACGACAGTGCACGGTATGCGACAGCGTGCTTTGAAAGATCGTCGTAAATTATCAGTACATCTTTGCCCAGCTCTCTGAAATATTCAGCCATTGCGCAGCCCGAATAGGGGGCAACGTACTGAAGCGGAGCGCTTTCGGACGCAGACGCCGAAACAATTATCGTGTAATCCATTGCTCCTGCTTTTGTCAGCTCCTGAGCAAACTGAACAACCGAGGTGCTCTTTTGACCTATTGCTACATAGATGCATATAACGTCAGTATTTTTCTGATTTATAATTGTGTCAATAACAATTTCGGTTTTACCTGTCTGTCTGTCGCCGATTATAAGCTCACGCTGACCTCTGCCTATGGGAATCATACTGTCAATAGCCTTAATTCCCGTTTGAAGCGGAACGCTTACGCTCTTTCTTTCAATAATTCCGGGCGCTTCGGACTCAATGGGCCTTGTACCCGAACTTTCAATCGGACCTTTGCCGTCAATCGGGTTTCCGAGTGCGTCAACAATTCTGCCGAGGAAACCTTCGCCTACGGGAACAGACAAAACTTTGCCTGTTCTGCGAACAGAAGAGCCTTCACGGATATTGTTCTGGTTTGAAAGCACGGCAACGGAAACACTGTTCGTTTCAAGGTTCTGAGCCATACCGAAGCTTCCGTCGTCAAATTCCAAAAGCTCGTTTGCCATACAGTTTCTAAGACCGTAAACTCTTGCAATACCGTCTCCGACAAGTATTACCGTACCCGTTTCGGTCATTTCCACACGGTCTTTATAGCCTTTAATTTGTTCTTTTAAGATACTGCTTATTTCATCAGTTTTCTGACTCATTTGTTCATCACTTCCTTAATCTCCTGTAAACGGCGTTTGAGTGTGCCGTCAATTTGCGTGCCGTCCATATCTATCAGCACGCCGCCGAGAAGTGTTTCATCAATAAAACATTCCATTTTCACGGTTTGTCCGCTTATGTTTTCTAATTTTAATTTTAATCGTTCCTTTTGCTCTTCGCTTAAAGGAACGGGACTGAAAACCCTTGCAAGAGAAATATTTTTGCTCTCTTCGTAAAGCTTATTAAATTCCTCAGCGCAATCGCCGAAAAGAGTAGCTCTCCCTTTTTCGCAGAGGATTAACAAAAAAGACAGTGTATATTCCGAAACCCTGTTTTCAAAAGCCTCGTTTATTGATTTAAGCCTTTCTGCCTTTGGAACGGCAGGGCTTTGCAAAAAGTCGGCATATTCGGGCATTTCTTCAAATATATCTTTGATTAAATCAAGGTCTTTTTTTATCTCGTCAAGGCAGTTCCCTTCAAATCCCAGTGTAAAAAGAGCTTCGCCGTATTCTTTACAAATATCACTCATTGCTGCCACCTATATCCTCGATGAAAGAATCAATAAAGGCTTTGTGGTCGTCAGCGTTGATTTCACGGGAAAGCAGTTTTTCGGTAAGAGCGGCGGAAAGGTCGACAATATCGTTCTTTATGTCGTCCTCTGCTTTGAGACGCTGAAGCTCTGCTTCGTTTTCTGCACTACGCACAATTCCGTCTGCTTTATCCTTAGCCTCGGCAATAATAGCGTCGCTCCGTCTTGAAGCATTTGCAGTTGCATTTTGCAAAATTTCATTTGCCTGCGACTGTGCGGTCTGCATTTTCTGCTCCCAAACATCACGCTCCTCTTCTGCGGCTTTTTTTGCTTTGTCGGCTTCACTGTATTGGTCGTCAATTGCTTTTTGCCTTTGCGCAAGCACTTTTTTTACAGGCTTGTAGAGAAAGTGCTTCATTAAGAGGAAGAGTATTACTAAGTTTGCAAGGGAAATCAAAATCTGCCAAATATTTACCGAAATGATTTCCAAGGTTTGCATTTAAAGTTCACTCCTATTATAAAATACCGTTTGCAACTAATGCGTTGATAAGGATGTTAACAAGCATTTTCGGAACAACGAACATAAGAAGAAGTCCTGTAACGAAGCCGTAAACACCTGTCGTTTCTGCAAGGGCACAGCCGATGAAAAGTGTTGACATAACAGAGCCTTTGCTTTCGGGCTGTCTGCCGATAGCCTCACAAGCTTTGGCAACTGCGTTACCTTCACCGATACCAGGACCGATACCTGCGATAAGCGCAAGACCTGCACCTATGGCACATCCGCATAAAATAATACCGATTGCGAGTTCTAACATTTTAATTACCTCCGTAATATAATTTACTGTTTATTTAATTTGCTTTTTGCTTTTTACTTAATTTTTTATTTTTCCGTGCAGAGTAGATGTCAAAATCAAATCCACCCGAAATATTTATCATTGTAAGAATTGAGAAGATGAATGCCTGCAAGCATCCGCTGAATACGTCGAAATAAGCGGAAAGAATGGCGGGAAGTCCTATTCTCAGGAACGGGAATTCGCCGATAGCTCCCGGAAGCCAGCCGAAAATCCACGAGGAAAGCACTCGCAGTCCTGCCGCAATAAGAGCCGAAATAACCGAGCCGGAAACAATGTTTCCGTAGTGACGGAAGGTCATTGACACAGGCGTTGCAATTTCGCCTATAATGTTGAACGGCGTTAAAAGAGCAATAGGCTCAGTGAAACTTTTAATATAGTAACCGAAGCCGCATTTCAGCTTGTAATAGGTTATAAGAAGAAAAACGAGAATTGCCCAGCCTGCAATGACATTAAGGTCTGAGGTCGGCGGGAAAATTCCCAAAAGGGACGAGAGCGACGAAAACGCCGAAAGAGCAAGAATTGCGCCGATAAACGGAGCGAAGCCACTGAAAAAATCACCCATATTTTCGTGAACAAGCTCTTCTGTTTTTGTCACAATGTATTCAGCCAAATGCTGACGCTTTGTTTCTGCCTTCGGGGAAAGTCCGTGAGTTAAATAAAGGCAAAGACCTAAAATTGAAATCATTATAAGCCAAGAGTTTACCTGTGATTCTGTAATGGGCAAATCCCATTTGGGCATCGGAACTGTAAAATATATGAGTGCGCCTGAAATTGCAATTCCCTCTGACTCGGGATTTGTAAGAATTTTAATAACGATTGCCGTGAGCAGCGGCAATATCATCATAATAATCAAAAGAGCATCCACTAATTTGAAGCGTCGGCTGTGAACCATATTTATTTCACCTCTTTATCCGATATTTTTCTTATCTTTGATTTTTGAACGAATAAGTATACCTATTTTAGGGAAGAAGAACGGCAGTGCAGTAGTCCAAACGTTAAAAATCGGAACATATATGCCGATAATAACAACTGCGCCTATCATAAGGTTGCGAAGAAGCCTTGAAACTCTCATTGATGCCTGCGCCTTTTGCTCATCTTTATTTACGGCGGCTTCAACGGTAAATCCTAAAAATACAAAATTCAGAACCGAAAAAACTGCGCCGAGCAAATTGCCGAGAATTGCGGTGTAGTCCCACTTTGCGACGCCAAAAAAGTGCAGGATTAAAAATATGCCCTGCATAACAGCGCTGAAAATTACAACCCATGCTGTTATAAAGGATATTTCCTTTTTTATTTCATCGCTCAAGTGCAGATGTTTCATACCCGTGAGCTCCTTTCAGCTAAAACTGACTAACCGTCATTGCTCATAGATTATAGCACAAAATGACTGACAGTCAATATTTAATCGGTTTTGTTTACAGATTATTAACAAATTATTATTGCAAACTGCAAATAATGACTATGAATATATTTCATAACAGTATATCATAAAATCCCCGACAAATCAATAAATTTCAAGGAAAAAAGAAGCATAATCTTTTAGGTTTGACTCGCTTGCCACAGTATGTTATAATATTTTCGGACGTTATTATTTTATTTAATGATGGGCGGAAAATGTATGAATATTTCAAGTTATTTGTACGGCAGAATGGAAAAGGGATTGCAGAAAATTATTTCAAACGGGAAAGACACAGAGGGAAATGACGGCTTGCCGATAAAAAAGGACAATAATGCACTTTTAACCTTTGCCGTATGGGGCGACCCTCAGATTTCATTTATTTCACCGCTCCGTTCGGCACGTGTTTACAGGGCAGTAAGAGATTTAAAAAATGCCGACAGTCTTGACGCACTGGTGCTTTGCGGAGATATTACAGAATACGGAGCAAAATGTGAATATAAGTTTGTAAAAAGACTGCTTGACGGATTGGGCGGCGGCGTTCAGCGTATTTTTGCCGTTACGGGAAATCACGATATTCGTCTGAGAAACCATAAAAAACAGATAAAACGCTTTCAAAATTTTATTTTATCTCTCGAAAAGGGCGATACGGATTACGGAGACAGCACCTATTATACCCGTGACATCAACGGATGCCGTTTTATTATGATGGGAACAGACAGGGCGACGTTTGAGGCGGCTTACATAAGCGATACACAGTTGGAAAGACTAAAAAAAGATATACTTTCAGCGCCTGAGGGAAAGCCTGTTTTTGTGTTTAATCACCAAACGCTGAAGCTTACAAACGGACTTCCGAAAACATTTCTGGGAAAAGGCAAATGGAGGGGTTCTGTTGGCAGAGAATCCGAAAAACTTAAAAATGTGCTTTCTGTCCGCAAAAATGTATTTTTTATTACGGGGCATCTTCACTACTGCACAAGCGAATATACATACGAGGACTGCGGTAACTTTAAAGCGCTGTCCGTTCCGACAGTAGGTGTTATAAACCACGGCGAATTTAAAACTATGACCCAAGGATATGTAATTTCAGTTTACGGTGACAAAATAGTTATGCGTTCAAGAGTTTTCGGCGAGGGGAAATATGCTCCTGAAAGCGTGCCGAATTCTTATATAGAGGTTGCGCTTTAAATATATTTTTGTGATTATTGCTTTTTTGAAAATTTGTGTTAAAATAAACTTGAGCACTTTTGCAGTTTTATAGAATAAAAAAGGGGGAGATATTATGAGAAAGGTCATAAATATCAACAGCGGCTGGAATTTTACAAAGGAAGACAAAACCGAAAAGGTCAATCTTCCGCACACTTGGAATGCAGTTGACGGGCAAAGCGATAAAAATTATTACAGAGGCAAATGCTCTTACAGAAAAACTATTCAGCGTTATGACGGCAATGTAGTTCTCGAAATTAACGGTGCAAATACGCGTTCTGAAGTTTTTGTAAACGGTGTTTTTGTCGGCGAGCATATTAACGGCTACGGTATGTTTAGATTTGATATTACAAATTACCTCACAAAAGATGAAAACGAGCTTTTAATAACTGTTGACAATTCTTCAGACCCTCTTCTTTATCCGCAGGTTGCAGATTTTACTTTTTACGGAGGACTTTACCGTGATGTTAATATTATCTGCTCTCTTCCGGAAACGCATTTTTCATTGCTTGATAAAAGCAAAAACGGCGTTTATATTACCCCAATGGTAAACGGCGATGTTTACATTAAAAGCTATACCGAGGGAGCAACGGCAGGACTTACAAAGGAATTTGAAATTTTTGATGCAGATGGGGCAAGCGTTGCCTCAGGTATTTACAGCGGTGATGCCGAAGCGGTAAAGCTTCATATTGACAGTCCCGTTTTGTGGAACGGTATTGAAAACCCGTATCTTTATACTCTGTCTGCAAGGCTTAAAAAGGGTGAAGAGATAATTGATGAGGTCAAAGACACTTTCGGCTTACGTGAATTTGAATTTGATTCCGAAAAAGGATTTTTCCTTAACGGAAAGCATTTAAAACTAAAGGGTGTGTCACGCCATCAGGACAGGGAGTTTATGGGCAATGCTCTCACTGTAAAAGAGCATAAAGAGGACATTGATTTAATATGTGAGGTCGGTGCAAATTCAATTCGCCTTGCGCACTACCAGCATGATGAAAAGTTTTATGAAGAGTGCGACAGAAGAGGCCTTCTTGTTTGGGCGGAAATCCCCGTAATTTCAAATTATTCAAAGAAAAAACAGCCTCAGGCAAGGCTTATGCTTGAAGAGCTTATCCGCCAGAATTACAACCACCCGTGTATTTACTGCTGGGGCGTTGAAAATGAAATTTCGATTGCCTCTCCGTCTGCGTCTTTATATAACGGAATTAAAGAGCTTAACTGTATAGCGAAATATCTCGACGAAACCCGTCCCACAACATGCGCGCAGCTTACGTTTTGCTCTGCAACCTCAAAGCTTAATTATATTACGGATATTCTCGGCTACAATCAGTATTTCGGCTGGTATGTTCAGACTGCCGACCAAATAGGCGTTTGGCTTGATAAATTTCATAAAATAAATCCGCAAGTTAAGCTCTGTCTTTCCGAATACGGCGCAGAGGGTATTACAACGCTTCATTCTGCCGTTCCCCTTCAGGGCGATTATTCAGAGGAATATCAGGCAGTTTTCCATGAAAAATATCTTAAAGCCATAAACGAGCGTGACTGGCTTTGGGGTTCTTATGTTTGGAATATGTTTGATTTCGGTTCCGCAATCCGAAACGAAGGCGGAGTTAAGGGCAGAAATAACAAGGGACTTGTAACAATAGACCGTAAAATTAAAAAGGACTCGTTTTGGATTTACAAGGCATATTGGTCAGATGAAAAATTTGTTCATATTACGGGCGAAAGGTATACGGACAGACCTATAGGCGCTCAGGAAATAAAGGTTTATTCAAATTGCCAAAAGGTTAAGCTGACTGTTAACGGCGAAACTCAGGAAATATCAGGTGATAAAATTTTCAAATTCACTGCGGATATAGCTCCCGGTGAAAACGTGATAAAAGCGAGCGCAGGAAGATGCAGACATGAAATTAAAATAAACGGTGTAACAGAGGAAAATGAATCTTATTCACTGGGCGAAAATAACGACAGCTTTGTCCGCAACTGGTTTGAAGCAGGCGAAACAATTGACAGTGAAAGACTCTCTCTTAATGATGATTTGGGTACAATTATAGGAAATCCCGAAATTCAAAAAATAATGAAATCTCAGTTGGGAAAGGTGTTTACAGTTCCGAAGCTTCTCGGCGGAATTTCGCTGAAGTCTTTGGTAAAGTTAGCTGAAAAAACAAAAAAAGGAAAAGAAATTACAGACCTTGCCAACGGATATTTACAGTCAATAAAAAAGAGCTGACAGTTGATTGAATGAAAGGGGATTGGGATTATGACAAAACGCAAATTCGGGATAAGGGATTTGTTCGGCTATGCAATGGGGGATTTCGGTTGCAATATGTGCTTTGCGCTGATTTCCAATTATATGCTGCTCTATTACACGCAGTACATCGGTCTTAAAATGAAGGACTGGGCGTGGATAATCGTTGTGGGTAAAATCTGGGATGCAATTAACGACCCTGTTATCGGTTCGATAGTTGACAATGTAAGAATATCGAAAAAAAGCAAATTTATGCCATGGATAACCGTAGGCGGCTTGGCTCTTATCCTTACAACAACGCTTGTATTCCTTCCGATACAAAACGCAAGCTATATGTTCAAGGTTATATTTTGCCTTGTTTCTTACTGTGTTTGGTCGGTAGCTTATACTCTTGCGAATGTTCCCTACGGAGCGCTTCATTCGTGCATTACCGACGTGCCGAGCGAGCGTACCAATCTTTCAACCTTCAGAAGTATAGGGGCAGGTCTTGCGCAAGCGCCTCTTATGGTAATTCTTCCGTTGATTGCATATAATAAAAACAACGAAATAATCGGTTCGCGTTTTGTTTACATTGCTCTTGTCTGCACTCTATTCGGATTTGCAGGATTTTTATCGGTGCGGTATTTGGTTACCGAAAGAGTTCACATTGAAAGCGAAAAGAAAAAGTTTAATTATTTCAGGACAATAAAAACCTTCTTTTCAAACCGCTCTCTTATTGCAATAACAATCGTAACCTTTATTCAGATAATTTGCTTTATGTCAATGACATCGGTGAATACAATTATCTTCCAGACATATTTTAAAAATGCAAAATTAGTGTCAGTCGTTAATATTATTGCATATATTCCACTTGTTGCGCTTATGCCGTTTATCGGCAAAATAACGCAGAAAATAGGCAAAAAGGGTATAAGTATTATTGCGGCGGCTATCGGCTCAGTTACGGGTGTAATAAGCCTTATTTTGCCGATGAATCCTGAGTCAAAATCTGCAATTCCCGTTTGGATAGCATTTCTTATGCTTTTCTATATCGGCAACGCAGCGTTCCAGATTCTTGTGTGGGCAATGGTTGTTGACTGCATTGATTATCAGTACGAAAAAACGGGAACCCGTGACGAAGGCTCAACCTATGCGCTTTATTCGTTTTTCAGAAAGCTTGCGCAGGGCGTAGGCTCGTCAGTTTGTGCGTTGGCACTTGCCGCCTGCGGATACATTGAAGAGCTTGGCGCAAACCAAAGCGCACAGACCGCTCTTAATATTAAAAATATGTATCTGTACTTTATGTTCGGCGGAGCAGTGCTGACATATATTATTATGAAATTTATGTATAATATAAAAGAAAAAACATCAAAAGAGAAGATTAAATGGCAAACGTAATAGGACATTTTAAGACAATTACAAAACACAGGCATAAGGTAATAAAGCATTGCTTTAAAGCGGGCATCGGCTTTCAGGGGCTTCGGCACGATTTGTCAAAATATGCTCCGATTGAATTTTTGAACGGCGCAAAATATTATGACGGCAGCAGAAGTCCAAACGAGCTTGAACGTGAGGATAAAGGCTTTTCAGAGGCTTGGATGCACCACAAGGGCAGAAACCGCCACCATTTTGAGTATTGGAACGACTACAGCCCTGTATTAAAAAAGAACACGCCCGTTAAAATGCCTTTAAAATATGTAATAGAAATGTTTTGCGACCGCGTTGCCGCAAGCAAAATTTATCAGGGAGAAAAATATTCTGACGAGTTTCCGCTTAAATATTTCGAGGGGGGACGGGATCACAGAATAATCCACCCCGAAACATCCGATTTACTTGAAAAACTGCTCACGATGCTCCGTGACGAGGGCGAGGACAAAACCTTCGCCTACATAAAAAATGTACTGCTCAAGCAGAAGAATTATTAAATATAATTATATGAAGATAAAAGTTTTCACTAAATGCATAGCAGGAGAGGTGACGGAAAGTGTCTACTGAGCAGAATAAAACAGAAAGTTACGATGCTGCTGTTGTCGGCGGCGGCCCTGCAGGTCTTTCGGCGGCGTTAACGCTTAAAGTGCATAATAAGAATATTATTTGGTTTGGCTCTGACGCACTCAGCGATAAGGTTGAAAAAAGCGAAAAAATTGCAAATTACGCAGGCTTTGAGCCAATCGGCGGTAAAGAGCTTAACGACAGGTTCATAGCGCAGATAAAAACGGCGGGTCTTGTGCTTACCGACAAAATGGTGACGCAGATAACAAAAAGCAGAAACGGATTTACCGTGCTTGCAGATAACGAGCTTTACAAGGCGAAAACAGTCCTTTTGGCAGTCGGCTCTGTTCCGCCTAAAGGAATTATCAATGAGCAGGAAATGCTCGGCCGAGGTGTCAGCTATTGTGCTACCTGCGACGGGTTTCTTTATAAGGGCAAAATTATCGCTGTTTTCTGCGGTGCGCAGAGATATGAGCATGAGGTGGAGTTCCTTGCAGAAACAGCCGAAAAGCTTTATCTTTATACGACTTACGAGTCAACTTTTACTCATCCGAATATTGAAATTCTTACGAAGCCGATGAAAGCGGTTTTGGGCGAGAACAGGGTTGAAGGGATTGAGCTTACGGACGGAAGAAAGATTAAAGCTGACGGCGCATTTTTCCTTCGCAGTTCAGTAGCTCCTGCAACGGTTTTTAAAGGCTTGGAGATGAACGGCGCGCATATTTCGGTTAACAGAAGCTGCGAAACTAATATAAAAGGATGCTTTGCGGCGGGTGATTGCACGGGCAGACCGTATCAGATTGCAAAAGCAGTCGGCGAGGGCAACGTTGCCGCTCACGGCATAATTGAATATTTGGCGAAAGAATAATAAAAATCGGCATAATAAGCAGAATAAAAGAAAAGCACCCGGAGAGGTGCTTTTTTAACTGTATACGCTGTGTTCAAATTACTTTATACAAGATTAAATATCAAAAAAAACCGTATCTTTTGGATAAACGTCGTCAATTAAGCAGTACTTTACGCCGTGTAAACGGCACATTTTTAGGGCTTCGGCATTATCGTGTATTAACCCGTCCATAATATAGTCCGAGTGGCGCATTTCGATGACATTTTCGTACTTTATTATATCGTTATAATTGTTTCTTATATATTTTTCACTCATCACCAAACAGCAGTATTTTATCTCTGCAAGGTAATCAGGCTCAAAATCCTTTGCCCAATCAAAGGGGATATAGCACCCCTCAACAATAAGGTTTTGCTCGTTTTCAACGGCGGTTTTGATAATTTCCCTGACAATCGGCCACAGGTAATCTGTCAGGGCTTCGTCACTGCTTTCAGGAGTAAGGTCAGTGTTTTTACTGCGTATAAGCCCCATTTTTAAATGGTCAATTGAAAGGTAGGGATAACCGTATTTTTCAAGGAGTCTTTGCGCTAAATGCGTTTTTCCCGTGTGTGATGCGCCGGCAATCAGTAAAATCATATATTTACCTCAATCAAAAATAAAGTAAATGAATATCTGTCTGTTATATTAACATATTCGGAAAATTTTATCAACTTTTGTGCGACGAATTGCTCCCACCGAAAATAAAATAAAAAATGGGTGTCCTGCTGACACATTGGGACGATGTGGGCATCGTCCCCCTACTTGTAGAAAATAAAATGAAAAATTAAACTTCGTAACGGACAGCCGAGTCGGCTGTCCCTACAAAAAAACAGCACTATGGGCTTCGTCCTTACAAAATATTATTAAGTGAAATGGACAGATTTCCACGCCTGCCTTTTCTGTTGATGTCTGTAAAAAAAATTAAAATATATGAAAACAAAAGAAAAAGCGAGAAAAACAGAGATAATTTGCGTTTAAACATTAAATTTGACCTTTTTTGACCTTTGATTATTCTTGGAACTTAACTATAATATAACTTGCAAGGTCAAAGAAAGTCAAAGTCAAATTAGACGAATACCCTGCAAATCAAAAAAACACAAATGAAATCGGGTGAGAACGTGAATATCAGTAATATAATAGCGCAAATGATTTCGGATATGCTTGAGGACGGCGGCAGTACTGAAATTCAGCGTAATGAGCTTGCGCAAAAAGTAGGCTGTGTGCCAAGTCAGATAAATTATGTTATTTCATCAAGATTTACGCCTGAACACGGTTATATAGTAGAAAGCCAAAGAGGCGGCGGTGGATATATCCGAATTACACGCACAAATTTTGATGTTGATACGTTTAAAATGCACGTTGTGAACTCAATCGGTTCTCAGATTGACGCAAATACCTGCAAGGCTTATATCAGAAATTTTTACGACAGAGATTTGATTGACGAAAAAACGGCAAAACTAATGTTATCAGCTCTCAGCGGAAATGCTTATAAAGATATTCCGAAGACATATGCTGATACGGTCCGTGCGTCAATATTCAAACAGATTTTATTAAATAACTTATAAGGAGTGAATTTTTATGTTATGTCAGAATTGCGGAAAATATGAAGCTACCACACACGTTAAAAGAATTGTAAACGGTGAGGCGACGGAGGCGCACCTTTGCAGTGACTGCGCCAAAATGCTCGGCTATGAAGATGTTTTCGGAGGATTCGGAAATATTTTCGGTTCGTTTTTCGGTTCATTTTTGGGCGACACAGGTGTAAGTACCCTTTCGGCACGCACTTTACAGTGCGAAAAGTGCGGAAGTACCTTTAATGATATTGTCGAGAGCGGAAAAATCGGTTGCGCAAAATGCTATGAAACATTTTACGAAAAGCTTCTTCCGTCACTCCAGCGAATTCACGGAAAAACCCGCCACGAGGGCAAAATCCCCAATAAAATTGCAATAAACGGCGACAGTAAGAAAATGCAAATCGAAAAACTGGAAGAAGAATTGAAAGCGGCTGTCGATGAGCAAAATTATGAAAAAGCGGCAACGCTCCGTGACAGGATAAAGGAAATAAAGGAGGGCGGAAAAAATGAGTAAGTGGTATATAGGTGCCGGCGAGCAAAATGATATTGTTATCAGCACAAGAATTAGATTTGCAAGAAATATTGCGGAATATCCGTTCCCCTGCAAGCTCAATACTAAGAGCAGAACAGAGCTTAACGGAAAAATCCGTGACGCAGTTGAGAAGGACAACAAATTCGGACTTTCCTTTGTTGAAATGAAAACTCTTGCAGGCTTTGAGGCGGCAAGTATGGCTGAAAGACACATAATCAGTCCTGAATTTGCCTCAGACGCTGGCGGCAGAGCAATGCTCATTTCCCCTGATGAGGACATTTGCATAATGCTTTGTGAGGAAGATCATATCCGTTTGCAGGTTATGCGCCCCGGCTTTGCCCTTGATGAGGCATTCTCGGTTGCAAATGAAATAGACGACTTACTTAACAGCAAGTTCGATTTTGCATTTGACTCAAGAATTGGCTACCTTACTCAGTGCCCCACTAACCTCGGCACAGGTATGAGAGCGTCTGTTATGCTTCATCTTCCTTGCCTTACAATGAACGGCGGAATAAGCCGACTTATAAGCACTGTTTCAAAGCTTGGGCTTACTATCAGAGGTGCATTCGGCGAGGGCAGTGAAGCTGTTGGTGATATGTATCAGCTCAGCAACCAAATAACGCTCGGAATTTCCGAAAAAGCGGCAATTGAAAATCTTAAATCAATAACTCTTCAGCTTTGCGCACAGGAGCGTAGCGCCCGAGAAGAAATGATAAAAAGTCTTGATACGGAAGATGCAATTTCCCGTGCATACGGTTTATTAAAATGGGCAAAGCTAATAAGCACTGACGAGCTTATGAAGAACTTATCTCTCGTAAGGCTCGGCTCTGTTTCGGGAAAGCTGCCCGTACCCCTTAAAACAGTAAACGAACTTATGATTTCGCTTCAGCCTGCAACAATAAATGCAAAGGCAGGTCAAAAGCTGACGCCCCGTGAAAGAGATTTCGAGAGGGCGAAGGCGGTTCGTGAAAAGTTATCTTAATTTGTAAAGGGGGATTTTAAAATCCCCCTGATTTTTTGAAAGGAGACTTATTTATGTATAGTTTTACAGGCTTTACCGAAAAAGCAAACAATGCGCTGAACGCCGCCGTTGAAGCCGCAGAGGATTTAGGTCACACCTACATCGGCAGTGAGCATATCCTTTTGGGACTTGTAAGCGATGTTTCGTCGCAGGCAGGCAAAATTTTAACTTCGGAAAAAATAACCTATGAAAATGTTTATAAAATGATTCGTGAAAGCGTGGGCGCGGGAATTCCCACGGAGCTTGTTTCATCGGATTTTACTCCGAGGGCAAAATATATAGTTGAAAGTGCGCTTATGCTCTCAAATTCAATGGGTAAGTCCCTTGCGGGAACAGAGCATATTCTCTTGGCGCTTTGCCGTGAGGGCACAGGCTTTGCCTGCGAAATACTGAACAGACTGGGACTTCCTGTTCAGAATATTGTAAAAACAATAGCCAAGGAAGAGAATACAAAGCAAAGAGGAAACGGCAAAAAAGATGATGAAAATTCAAATCTTGAAAAATTTTCAAGAGATCTTACACAGCTTGCAAAGGAAAATAAAATCGACCCTGTTATCGGCAGGGAAGAGGAGATAAACCGAGTTATTCAAATTCTTTCAAGAAGAACTAAAAATAATCCGTGTCTTATAGGCGAGCCGGGTGTAGGCAAAACGGCTATTGTCGAGGGTCTTGCGCTGAAAATCGTTAACGGCGAGGTTCCTGAGCTTCTTAAAGATAAAAAAATACTCTCTCTTGACCTTACGGGTATGGTCGCAGGCACAAAGTACAGAGGCGACTTTGAAGAGAGAATAAAAAGCATAATTGAAGAGGCGAAAAATGCCGAAGATACCGTGCTGTTCATTGATGAGGTTCACACGCTTGTCGGCGCAGGCAGTGCCGAGGGTGCAGTTGATGCGGCAAATATCTTAAAGCCGTCACTTGCGCGTGGCGAATTGCAGGTAATCGGCGCTACGACTATTGACGAATACCGCAAAAATATTGAAAAAGATGCGGCGCTTGAACGCAGATTTCAGCCTGTCACCGTGGGCGAACCGTCCGAGGAGGACGCAGTTGAAATCTTAAAGGGCATAAGGGATAAATATGAGGCTCACCACAAGGTCAAAATAACCGATGAGGCAATTAAAGCCGCAGTTTCGCTTTCTTCAAGATATATAGGCGACAGATTTTTGCCTGATAAGGCTATTGACCTTATTGATGAGGCGGCGTCAAAGGTAAGGCTTAAGCAGTTTACCGCTCCGCCTGAACTAAAGGATATGGAACGCAATCTTAATAAGGTTTCCGCTGAAAAGCAAAATGCAGTTGAGCATCAGGATTACGAAAAAGCGGCGTCACTGCGTGATGAGGAAAAAGAGCTCAAAAGAAAATATGACGAGGAAAAGGCTAAATGGACTAATTCCGACGGCGGAAAATCAATGTCCGTAACCGAAACGGAAATTGCGGAGATAGTTTCAGGCTGGACGGGTATTCCCGTTACGCAGATGACCGAAAAAGAGAGCGAAAGACTCCTTAAAATGGAAGATGAGCTTCACAAAAGAATTGTGGGTCAGGACAAGGCGGTTTCGGCTGTCGCCAAGGCGATAAGGCGCGGCAGGGCAGGGCTTAAAGACCCGAAGAGGCCTATTGGCTCGTTCCTTTTCTGCGGTCCTACGGGTGTCGGTAAAACCGAGCTTTCAAAGGCGCTTGCGGCTGCTCTTTTCGGTGATGAAAATGCAATGATTCGTCTTGATATGTCCGAATTTATGGAAAAGCACACGGTTTCAAAACTTATCGGCTCGCCTCCCGGTTACGTCGGCTTTGACGAGGGCGGTCAGCTTACCGAGAAAATCCGCAGAAAGCCCTATTCCGTTGTACTGTTTGACGAAATCGAAAAGGCGCACCCCGACGTTTTCAATATGCTTTTGCAGATTTTAGATGATGGCATTTTGACCGATTCAAAGGGAAGAAAGGTCGATTTCAAAAACTGCGTAATCATAATGACGTCAAACGTGGGTGCAAGGCAGATAAACGAAGAGATTCACTCTTTCGGATTTTCCGACGGTAAAGACGGCGAAAACACAGAAGAAAAAATCAGAGAAGCCGTAAACGCTGAACTCAAGAATATGTTCCGTCCCGAATTTCTTAACAGAATTGACGATATAATCATATTCAACAGGCTCACAAAAGAGCAGATTTCGCTTATTGCGGAAAACTTGCTGTCTGACCTTAAAAAACGTCTTTCAGCAATTGAATATGATGTCGATTTTGACGAAAGCGTAAAGGAGCTTATACTCAAAGAGGGCTATGACAAGGTTTACGGTGCGAGACCTCTGAAGCGTGCCGTCAGAGCAAAGGTTGAGGATTCACTGTCAGAAAAAATTCTTGACGGAACTCTCAAAAAGGATGAAAAATATGTGTGCTCCGCAGACGAAAACGGTGTTCTTTCACTCCGTTCCCAATCCGCCGAGCAGTAAGGGTTAATAAGCAAATTTTTTGGAAGGGCTTTTATGCCCTTCCTTTTTTCTTTTTACTCTAAATTTTCATAAGCACTGTTGATTTGGCAAAGTAAAATATACAGTTCCGTAGGATTTTTCATATTCCAGCCCCATACTTTAAAAGCGTGGGCAAATGAATTAAAAAAGCGATTTGATTTCGGCGGTATATCTCCCATACTTATTTTTAATAATATTTCGTCCGATTCTTTAATTATTTGCTCTAATTGATTAATGGAACTTTCACCCGAATTTCCCGCTTTCCTTTCGTACAATTCTTTGATACATAATGCTTTGAGCTTTTCAACACTTAAAATAAATTCATCATACATTTTAGAATTTATCCTTTCTGAAAATGTGTAAGAATATAAAGTCTGTATAGCTTAAAAAATTATAGCAGAAGCGGGATGCTAAATCAAATTTTCATTCTTTTATCTGTCCGAAATTCTTAGAAATTCAGTAACCGCCTCACGCTTTTTGCTAAAAACAGTTCACAGAAATGTTTTCTGAACGCAAAAACCCTCACGGGTTCGAATCCCATATTTGTATATAAAAATGAAATAACTGTTAAAAGTCATTTGTCTCTGTTGCGTTAGAATATGAAAAAGATATATTATTAACGCGAGCAAAAAAATAAGTCACGCACCTATACAGTACGTGACTTGTCTGCGGCACTTGCCGCTGGTACGCCGGAAGGGATTCGACAGATTTTGCAAGCAAAATCCTTTCGCTCGGCGACTGAATTTCAATGAAATTCAGTAACCGCCTCTCGCTTTCGGCTAAAAACAATTCACTGAATTGTTTTCTTAACGCCGAAACCCTCACGGGTTCGAATCCCATATTTGCATATAAAAATAAAAACGAAATAACCGCAATGGTCATTTCGCTTTTATTGTCTGTTGGGTACGAAAAAGATG
>DKTZ01000022.1:0-975 GCA_002490425.1 Ruminococcaceae bacterium UBA7217 | reverse complement strand
TGTTGGGTACGAAAAAGATGTTTTTTCGTTTTTACAGGCGGGAGTTGAACTCTCACTATTTACAAGACAATTTAAAAGAATATTATTTTACTTATTATCCAGTGTGGATACGAAGTGCTTTCATTTGGACATGGGGATTCGGATTGTAAAGATTTTTCATTTTCAATTTTTATTTTACACTTTTTTGATTTTTCGATCCGGTTTGAATTTGAAAACAGGGGGTCCGCAAATCCGCATAACTACGGGGCTTATAACAAAACACCATTGCTGTTCAAACCTTTGGGGTCCAAATTTCAATGGCGTTTTCATTTTCATTCAATAAAATCGCCTTCAGACATTAATTTATCCAAGGTGCTTTCAATAAACAAAAAACTCTTAGATGTGTAAAATCACATGCAACTTTTCAATAATTGCTCTAATTGTAGGTGTGTTACTTTTTCAATTTCAGTAGTATATTTTACTGATACATTAATAAATTCTTCAACGAGTTTTCCATATCTTTCTTTCAGTTTGGGGCTTGAGTTTCTTTTGAGCTCTCTTTCTATTGCTGTAAGCTCGCTTATCAAATTATCTCCCTGCTGATATAAATAAACTATATCTTTTTTATAATACTCATCGATCAAAGGTGAGATAATTTCAAATCTTCTATGGCTATCAAAGAAACTATTCAAGATTCTATCTGTTGCAATCTGCGACGGGCTTCTATCTTTTGTTTCAAAAGTGGCATCATATTCCTTCCATTTTAATAACATATCAAATAGTTGCGTATATCTGTAAGTTGTTAATTCATTCACGCGTTTTTTCTTTTCTATAGACTTTAACCGATAATTATTAAAAATGGCAATTGTGATATTTGCTAATGAAGTTACTAACGATGCCATCACGGCAGAAGTTAGAAAAATCGTTGTTGTAGAACTATTTATATCCATATCTATTCTCCTTTAAAATCTTTGAAAATTCTTTATTCATAACTAG
>DKTZ01000021.1:409-14876 GCA_002490425.1 Ruminococcaceae bacterium UBA7217 | reverse complement strand
AAATTTTATTATAATTATTAAATATATTACTTAGATAAGGTCGTGTTATTGTGTTTAAAGCTTTCAAGAAAAAAAGCACAAAGTCTAAAATAGCGATAATTGCCATAGCAGTTTTGATTTTGGCTTTGGTGGTTTACGTTTTGTATTCGCAGTTCAAGCCCGAGGAACCTGTCCAATATGAAATGGTCAAGGTGGTAAAAGGCTCTATTACCGATTCGCTTGAGGTAAGCGGCACGGTAAAATCAGGCTACTCTCATAATTTCGTTGCTATTGACGGCGTTGTTGCAGAGGCAGTTAAGGTTTCGGTGGGCGATGAAGTTAAAAAAGGCGACCTTATAGCTACTTTTAATGTCAGCGGAGCGTCACAGTATTTAGTTGAGGCTAAAAAGGATTACGATTCTGCACAGAAGGATTATAATAACGCTGTTGCTGCAGCAAAAAATACTTCGGCAAGCAAAGCCAATAATGAAAAGGCTGTAAAAGATAAAAAGGCTGAAATTGCTGCTAAGGAAAAAGAAATAGCCGCTTTGGAAAGTCAGCTTGAGGCGGCAGGCTCGGCAGTAACCGAAGCATCTATTCCTCAAGAACAAATTGACGCAATCGTTGCACAAATGCGTGAGAGCGGTGCAACCGAAGAGCAAATAAACGCATTTGTTTCAGCGGCATCCTCCGTAAAGGTTCCGTCGTCTGACAGCAATAACGCAGTTTATCAAGCTGTTATTCAGAAAAATCTTGAGCTTTCAAAGCTTAATGCCGAGCTTACGGCTTTACAGGCTGAGGGCGCTGTAACAATAAGCACAGACAATGACACTTATCTTGACGCACTTAAAAATGTTGCGGACAGTAAGAAAAAGACCTATGAAGGAATTAAATCCGTTTACGATGAGCTTAAAAACGGTTGGTATGCCGACAAGGACGGTATTATAACAAAGGTAAATATTAAGCCGGGTGAAGCGTTTGTACCCGTACAGGAAAATACCGACGCTTACGGTTTAAGTTCTCTTTTCGGAAATACTCAGTACAGCGGTATTCTTTCATCAATTATCGGTTCTTCTGAGGATTCTAAAATCGGAACAGGCGTAACCTTAGACAGCTACGAAGACCTTATCGTTTCTGTTTCCGTAGGAAAGGCTGACCTTATTAAAATAAGCACGGGAATGGCGGCAACTATTACAAGCCTTAATAAAACCTATGAAGGTGAGATAACATATGTTGCGGCGTCTGCTACTGAGCAGGACGGACTTGATATAAGCTCAATTACAGGCAGTCTTTTGGGCGGCTCAGGCTCAGGCGGTGCGCTTGTTGAGGTTAAAATTAAAAATCCCGATAAAAATGTTGTAATAGGCTTTGACGCAGATGTGAAAATTGCTCTTCAAGAGGTTAACGATGTATTAAAGGTTCCCGTTGAGGCAGTGCTTTACGACAGCGGCTCATATTATGTTTACATTTATGACAGCAAAGAAGGAACTGTTAAAAAGCAAACTATTACACACGGCATTCTTGACGATACACATTATCAGATAGTATCGGGTATAAACGAAGGCGATGAGGTAATCAAGAGTCCCGACCCCGCTTTGGCAGACGGAGCAAAGGTTGCACAGAAGAAAGCGTAAGAGGTGTTAAGGCTTGAGTATTAAGGAAAATATTCGTATTGCCGTTTTCAGCATTAAAACCAATATGATGCGCTCGCTTCTCACAATGCTCGGAATTATCATAGGCGTTGCCTCGGTTATTGCAGTTATCACCGTGGGTGACGGCGGCAGGGATTACATTGTCGGTATGATAAGAAATATGGGCAACAGTGCCATAGCTTTAACCGTTAACACAAAGACAGCGGCTGACGAAGATTATTTTACGGACAGAGATATTGAGGCAATCAAAAAGCTTGACGGCGTACAGTATGCGTCAATGCAGTCAATGGCAACGTGCCAGATAACCGTTAACGAGCAAAACGGCTTTTTAATGGGAATCGGTTGCAATACAGATATGCAGATGTTAATACGCACACCGTGTCAGTACGGCAGATTTTTCACCGAGGAAGAGTATGCACAGGGTAAAAACGTCTGTGTTATTGATATTGGCAGTGCAATGCAGCTTTTCGGCAAGAAAGATGTTGTCGGTGAGAGTATTCACTGTAAGAGCAATGACATAATAGTGCCGTTGAAAATTATCGGCGTTGTTGATCTTATGGCAAGTGTTGGAATGGATACAGACGAAATGATGAGCAGTTTTTCGTCAATGACAGGCGGAATGCAGATGATGAGCTGTATGGCTCTTATGCCTGCAACGCTTATGGACAGCTTGGGCGGAAAATCCAATCATTATGAAACGGTCAATGTCACCTGTTTTGATGAAAGTCAGCTTGACGGAATAGGTGCATCGGCGCTCAACTACATTCGCTCTCTTCACGGTAATTATAATAAGGACTGTTATTCCGTAACGAATTACGCAACATACATTGATTTGCTGGATACGGTTATCAATGTGTTTACAGTATTTATTGCGGCAGTAAGCGCAATTTCACTTATAGTTGGCGGTATAGGCGTTATGAACATTATGCTTGTGTCCATAACTGAACGAACACGTGAAATCGGTATAAGAAAAGCACTCGGTGCAAAAACAGGTACGATTTTGTTCCAGTTTCTTACCGAATCGGTAATTCTGTGTCTTATAGGCGGTGCCATCGGGTTGCTTTTGGGTGTTGCGTCAGCGGCTCTTGTATCCCATATAATGGACGTACCTCTTGCCGTTAAATTCTCAACAGTTGCAATTGCAATTGGCTTCTCTTCGTTAATCGGCATTGTATTCGGCGTTTACCCTGCAAGAAGAGCTGCAAAGATGCCGCCGATTGAGGCACTTCGCAGAGATTAAAGATAATACAATTAAATATATAGTTTAACTCCTCTGAATTCAGGGGAGTTTTTTTTGCCTATTTATGAATTTAATCCTTCAAAATTAAAATGAATATACAGTTGCATATGCAAACAGAAAAAACGAATGTAAAGTATTTTGCTTTACAAAATTTATTTAATCAAAATCTTTGAAACGCTTATTTTACATAGTTTTAAACACTTTCAACAGAGTTTTCAACAATTTGTATGTTGAAATTTAAGTCAGTTTTTGGCTGTATATTATTAAAACCAATACCTTTTTTATTCACAAAATACAAAATAAACTGCAAAAATTTCGTAAAAAATTAAGTTTTTCCGTTAAAATCAACAAATTATCCGAATAAGTCATTTTGTAACATTTTTCTGCAAAATTTTCACGCGTTTTAAAAATTTTTTTAATTTATTTGAAAAAAATTGGTTTTTGCTATTGCCAATTATTACCATTTATGGTAAAATATGGAAGAAATAAAGAAGCCGAGAACGGCTCTTAAAAATACGGAGGAAAAAGTATGAACAACGGTTTAAAAGTGGTAGTGACAGGAGAAGGAACGGATTTCGGAAGGAATTGTGTAAATTTACTGCGTTCTTACGGCTGTGAGGTCAGCCTTTGTCAAAAGGACGGTAAAGCGCTTCTTTCCAAAATTGAAAAAACAACACCGAATGTTGTAGTAATGGATGCGTTTATGTCGGGGATAGACGCATTGGGAGTTACCGAAGAGTTAAAATCAAAGGACAACCCGCCTTTGATTATGGTTATGTCAAGCTCAGACAATCAGCGCTTTGAACAGGAG
Organism: Ruminococcaceae bacterium UBA7217; assembly: GCA_002490425.1. Lineage (GTDB taxonomy): Bacteria > Bacillota > Clostridia > Oscillospirales > Acutalibacteraceae > Fimenecus. Next base: position 11,194 of record DKTZ01000021.1, on the reverse strand, counting down.
TTGCTTTCAGCGGGGGCAGATTACTATTTTCTGAAGCCGTTTGACATTGAAATGCTTGCAAGAAGAATTACACAGCTTTCCTCTCACGGCAGGACTGCGGGTGAGCCACGGAAAAGTGACGACGCCGAGCTTCAGGTAACGGTCAGTGAAATAATGCATCAAATCGGCGTGCCTGCTCACATAAAAGGCTATAATTACTTAAGAGAAGCAATAATTCTTTCCATAAACGACCGTGAAATGATGAGCTCTGTTACTAAAATTCTTTATCCGACGGTTGCGAAGATGTACGGCACTACTGCGTCCCGTGTTGAAAGGGCAATCCGCCACGCAATTGAGGTGGCTTGGGACAGGGGAGATATCGACGTTTTAAGCTCGTATTTCGGTTACACCATTCAAAATACAAGGGGCAAGCCCACAAATTCGGAATTTATTGCTATGATTAGCGATAAAATGCGCCTTAGAATGAAAATTTCATAAAACATTATAAAAAATTACTTTGCAAGGACAGGTTTTAATACCTGTCTTTTTGCTTTTATATTTTAATGAAATACTTGACAACCCTTAATTTTTTCTCTACAATATTATTAGAACAAATGTTCGTTTTGCAATTTTAAGGAGGTCTATTTTGACAGAAGAAAATTTTAATTATCGTTCAAGTCCGTTATTTTTACGCAATGAGTTTAATTCAAAAGGGAAATGGAAAATTCCTATCATTCCTAAATGTGATTTAAACATTACTTCAAATGAAGATTTGCGTGTTATCGGATTTGACAAAGTAAAAAACAATAAAGACAAGCATTATAACAGACTCGTTCACTTCTTTTTATACGATTATGAGTTTGAGAAAATTTGGGAGCAACCGCAAAAATACATTGATGCGCTAAAGCAATATAAAGGCATATTGTCCCCTGATTTCAGTATGTATATTGAAATGAATCCTGTAATGCAGCTTTATAACACTTTCAGAAACCGCTGGGTTGGTGCGTATATGGCATCTAAAGGCATAAAAGTTATACCGACTGTAAATTGGGGACTTGAAAATACCTTTGATTTCTGTTTTAATGGTATTGAAAAAGAAAGTACAGTAGCTGTATCAACATATATGGTAAATGAACACGGGCATCACAAAGCTCAAAAAGATTTTTTCTTAAAGGGTTATAATGAAATGCTTAAACGCATTGAACCTGAACTCGTAATTTGCTACAGTGAGCCTTTCCCTGAAATGGAAGGGAACATACTTTATATTGATTACAATTTAAGCTCGTGGCAACATTACAGTGATGATGAGGTTAAAGCATACACAAAAGATAATACGTCAAGTATTATTACAAAATATCATTATACCTATGTAATTCCTTATGACAGCATATCTAAGGGTACAGGCAGCGCCTTTGGCGGAGAATGGCAACCCAAGAAACCGGAAGATGAAAGATTTTTGGGTGAGCCCGGAGAGATTAAAGTAACATTTAATCGAAGAGGAGAAAAATTTTTAACAAAAATCGGCGATGATGGTTATGCTGTTAAAGAAAGACATTACGGAAATCATGGCAATTCATATTATCATACAAATCCGCATGATCATTATATTGACTGGAGTAATAACCATCCAAATTTAGGAAGCCCCGTCAATTATTTTGACGATATACCCGAATTTAAAAAATACGAAGGTGAATCAATGAATAGTAAAAATATATCATTTGATAACGATTACAACTTTAAATCAGTTGCTGAGTTTAAAGAGTCTTTATTACACGGGAGAGAGATTGTTTTTCAAGTGAACGGAATTGAATACGGTATGTTTTTTGAAGGTGAAGACGACAAAGCAATCTGTTTCGGTGAATCGAATAAGGATAATTACATTTTTTTCAAAACTGTTGATGATTTGCTTAACTGCGATATTCGTGGGCAGTTGCTAAAAGATGTAATAACTCAAGTAACAGTTCTTCACAGGAATATTTGATTTAAAACATACTAAAACAGCAGTTCTACATTTTGTTTTACACTGTTTCGGTGACTTTTTTAATCAAACGGGGATTTCCATGAATTCAAAAATTGGAGAGAAGCAAATAATATGAACATATTTAGTAGCGGATTTGAGAGTATCAGTGATTTTAAATGGTGTATTAAATGCGGCGGTGAGGTTGAATTCGTATGGAAGGGTAAAGCATATTCAATCGTATATGTCGATGACAAAATAAATATCGGCGAGGGCTATTACACAGACAGCGACGGAATTCACCGCAATGTTGAAAGCCATGAAATATGCACTGACATTGAGGGTATGTATGCTGACACTGCCGATGAAATTTTAGAATATACGATGGACGGCGACAGGCTCCGTGATGTTGTAACTGAAATTCGAGTTGATGTGAGAACAATATAAAAATTTTTAAGCAATTAGTTGCTTTTGTCCGAATGTGAAAAGAACAAAAAAGGGGAACTCTCGTTGAGAGTTCCCCATATATTTTACTGATTTCGGTATATTGGCGTTATATTCAATATTTTTACACAAACTTGAAATTCTCTTTGCCTGCGCCTGCTTCAAAGTGGTATTTTACAATTCCGAGGGTGACGCCCTTGCAGCTGCCGCCACGGTCAGTAAGCTTAACCTCATTGCCGTTTCTGAGAATGAAACAGAATTTCTGTTTATTGAGCGCTGTGGGGGCAAGCATTGCGTAATCCATTCCTTTCATAAACCACGGGGGCATATCTCCTCTGAAATCGCAAAGCTTGTCAATTGAACAGTTTATGTGCGGTATGCCTTGTGTTTCGCCGTAGCCGACAGTGATAATACAAAGTATTTTTTCGCCTTTTTGAAGCTTCACTTTAACCTTTCTTTTGCTGTAAGTGCCGCAGACAAAGCAGGTGTTAAGACCGATTTCCTGAGCGAAAAGCACGATTTCCGTTCCGAAATAACCTGCCTTCATTTCATTTTCAAAGGTCTTTTCGCCGATAACTGCAATATAGTTGACTGCATTTTTAAAGCCTACCTTTTTTGCGAGCATACAGTCAAATGCACAAGGCTCATTTAATATAAGCTCAAATCTAAGTCCGCTTTTTTCCTCGGCTGAAACAAGCTGAGCTTTAAGCTTTTCGAGAATTTCGCCCTCTATTTTCCGTTCGGTGTATTGCCTTACGGAGTGTCTTGCTTTCATAAGAGATAAAGTATCCATAATTTTAGTTCCTCTCTTCCGCAAGATATTCATCCAGCTTTTCGTCTACCTCTGCCCATTCGTCAGGGGTTGTAATTGCGGTAAATGTAACATCGTCATCGTTTATATATTCCTCGACAGCGGACGCAAATACATTTAACTCGCCGTTTTCGCCCTCCGAGCCGTCTGTATAAACTATATATACCTTTCCTGTGTTCTCACTTTCAAATGAAAAAAGCAGCTGACACGTAATATCCTTCCCGTCAGCGCCCTGAATAACAAAAACTCCGTCTGTGCTTTCGTACATATTTTTCACCTCTATGTAAAATATAACATATTATAGAAAAATTTGCAATCGGTTCTTGCCGTTGCCTTGATAATTTTATACGCTTGACACGTATTGCGGTTTGTGCTATACTTATTTCGTAAAAATTTGTCACAGACAGGAGATTTTAGTTATGGAGAGAATTAAAACAATAGAAACAAGAGATCTTACAGAGAGCGTTGTTAACGGCGGTTGCGGCGAGTGCCAGACATCTTGCCAGTCTGCTTGCAAAACTTCTTGCGGTGTTGCCAATCAGAAGTGCGAGAACTGCGAAGAGAAATAAGGCTTTTGCTTAAGTGAAATCAAAGAGAGCAGGTAATGCAGTTTTGTATTACCTGTTTTTTATCATTGGAGGTAAAAATGGTACATCAGTACAAACTTAACGGATATAACATCGTTCTTGACACCTGCAGCGGTTCGGTTCACGTGATGGACGATATAGCATACGATATAACAGCTATGTATAAGGAGTACAGCGCTGAAAAAATAAAAAAATACATACTTGACAAATACAGCGCTGAAAACATCTGTGAAAAGGATGTTGACGACTGCCTTGATGATATTAAGGCGCTTGAAAGCGCGGGTAAGCTTTTCACTCCCGACACATACGAAAATATGGCGTTTGATTTTAAAAAAAGAAATTCCGTTATAAAAGCGCTTTGCCTTCACGTTGCCCACTCCTGCAATTTGAACTGCGAATATTGTTTTGCAAGTCAGGGTAAATATCACGGAGAAAGAGCATTGATGAGCTTTGAAACAGGAAAGCGTGCGCTTGATTTCCTTGTTGAAAATTCGGGAACACGCCGTAATCTTGAGGTAGACTTTTTCGGCGGCGAACCGTTGATGAACTGGGAGGTTGTCAAAAAGCTTGTTGCATATGCCCGCGAAATTGAAAAAATACACGGCAAAAACTTCCGATTTACTCTTACTACCAACGGAATGCTCATTGACGATGATGTTATCGACTTTTGCAATAAAGAAATGTCTAATGTCGTCTTAAGTCTTGACGGCAGAAAAGAGGTTCACGACAGATTCAGAAAGGATTATAAGGGCTGCGGAAGCTATGATGTTATAGTCCCCAAATTTCAAGAGCTTGTACGCAGGCGCGGCGGAAAGAATTATTATATGCGCGGAACATTTACGCATTATAATACAGACTTCACAAAAGACCTTTTAAGTATGGCGGATTTGGGCTTTACCGAGCTTAGCATGGAGCCTGTTGTTTGCTCACCCGAGGACGCAAGCGCGCTCACCGAAAGCGATTTACCTGTTTTGTTTGAGCAGTACGAAATCCTCGCAAAAGAAATGATACGGCGCAAAAAAGAGGGAAAAGGCTTTACTTTCTACCACTATATGCTCGACCTTAAACACGGACCGTGCATTTACAAGCGAATTTCAGGCTGCGGCTCGGGAACTGAATATATGGCAGTTACTCCGACGGGAGATTTATACCCGTGTCACCAGTTTGTCGGAGATAAAAAATATCTGCTCGGCAACATTTACGACGGAGTTACAAATACTGAGATACAAAATGAATTTAAGCTCTGCAATGCTTATGCAAGAGAAGAGTGTGCTGACTGCTGGGCAAAGCTTTACTGCTCCGGCGGCTGTGCGGCTAACTCTTACCACGCATCAGGCAGTATTAAAGGCGTATATAAATACGGCTGTGAATTATTTAAAAAGCGTATTGAATGTGCAGTAATGCTTAAGGTTGCAGAGGCGGACGGGGAATAAAAATAAAATGGAAACGCCTGTTTTTGATTTTGTTAAAGCTTACAGCGACGGCAAGACCTCAAGGTTTCATATGCCCGGGCATAAGGGTGAACGTATTTTGGGCTGTGAGCCGTTTGATATTACGGAAATAAACGGTGCTGACGAGCTGTACCGCCCCGAGGGGATAATACTTGAAAGCGAAAAAAATGCCGCCGAACTTTTCGGCACATCACGCACGGTTTATTCCGCTGGCGGCTCTTCACAGAGTATAAATGCGATGCTGGCTTTGGCAATGCAAAGAGCAGGGCATACCGCAGACCGCCCGACTGTTTTAGCGGGAAGAAACGCCCACAAAGCGTTTATCTACGCCGCCGCAAAGCTTGATTTCGATATTGAGTGGCTTTATTCGCAGGAGGACAGCACTCTATGCAGCTGCCGAATATCAGCCGAGACTCTTGAAAAAAGGCTTTCCGAGCTTGACCGTAAACCTTTTGCCGTATATATTACTTCGCCTGATTATTTCGGAGGAATGACAGACATAAAGGCTCTTTCAAGGGTTTTAAGAAAACGGAATATTCCTCTTTTGGTGGATAACGCACATGGGGCATATTTGGCTTTTCTTCCCGAAAATTTACACCCCATAGCTCTCGGGGTGGATATGTGCTGTGATTCTGCGCACAAAACGCTTCCTGTGCTTACAGGCGGCGGATACCTTCATATAGCCAAAAGTGACTGTTACAATTTTTCTGAGAACGCTGTTAAAGCAATGGAGATATTCGGCTCGACAAGTCCGTCTTATCTTATTTTGCAGTCGCTTGACCTTTGCAATAAATATATCAGTGAAAAAATCCGCTGTGACTTGGAAATTTGTGTAAATAAAGTTGCTGAATTAAAAAAATTACTTAAATCTCTCGGAATAAAGGATATTTCCGACGAGCCTTTAAAAATTTCGGCTGATTTTTCCTCTTTTTCCGTTGAAGGAAAGGATTTATCGGATTATTTCAGAAATAACGGCATAGAGTTTGAATACTTTGACGGCAAGCGTATTGTATTTATGATAACTCCGCAAAACAGTCAGGAGGATTTTGACAGGCTGAAACTCGCATTTAAAAATCTTCCTTTAAATCGCGCGGAATCAGAATGTGAATTAACGGTTCCGCCTGTTTCAAAAAGAGCAATGACCGTACGTGAAGCAGTTTTTGCGCCTTGTAAAGAGGTAGATGTCGATGAAACACTCGGCAAAATATGCGCATCTCCCTGTATATCCTGCCCGCCGGCAGTCCCGATTGCAATAAGCGGAGAGATAATAAACGAGGAGCATATCGCATTGTTTAAACACTTTGGCATTAAAAAAGTTCAGATTGTCTGCGATAAATAGTACAAAATTTTTTATATTTGTATAGCACATTTATTGTAAGCCATTTTGACACAGAAAGAATAGGGGAAGTTATGATGAATAATGGAAATTGGATAGGCGTTTGGGGGCAGAGCCATATACATTTGTCGCTGTTTTATTACCCTGAAAAGGAAAGAACATACCGTTTAATCGTAAATTCGGCTGTCAGCGGAGAAAAAGTGCGTGTACGGATTTCAAATTCATATGGCAAGAAAAGCGTAAGAATAAAGAGGATAACCATAGCCCCGTGTGACAGCAACGGCAAAATAAGCTCAGCGGAGCAAATTAAAATATGCACATATAAAGGCGAAGAGAATATTACTCTTTCAAAAGGGGAGAGAATTATTCTTGACGAAGTACCGATGAGCTTTTCAGCAAATTCATATTTTTGCGTAAGCGCTTGTGTTACGGACGGGGATTTGCGTTCGGGCAACCTTATGAACAATGCAAGGCTCATTTTTGCGGACGGCGACTGTACCGAAAAACTGCAAATGGAGCACAAACCGAGGCAGAGGGACAGTGTAATTACATTCGCAGGCAAGGTGCTCAAAATGCCGCTTCACACGCCCATTCCGCTGTTCGAGGATGTTGAGTTTTACAATACGGACAACGCAAAGGCTGTGGCTGTGTTCGGGGATTCCCTCAGTCAGCAGGGCTTTTGGACTAATGCCTTTGAAAAGCGATTGACAAAAGAAATTCCGTGTAAATACACGCTGATAAATAAATCCGTTATGGGTAACAGGGTTTTGAGAGACTGGTCACGACAGTTCATTTTGCCGGGACTGTACGGTAAGAGGGCAGTTAAGAGAATTGACAGTGAAATTTTGAGCTATGACGGAATTTCACACTGCATAATTTTCCTCGGTACAAACGATTTAATTCAGTACGGCTCACCCGACGCATTCCCGTGGGAAAAGCCCGATATAAACGAGCTTTGCGGTGCTTTTGCCGATATGGCAGATAAACTTCACCGAAAGAATATAAAGGTGATTGTCTTTACCGTGCCCGCTTTCGGTGCGGCTGATTTCAGCAGCCATAAAAAAGACGCTTTAAGAAATGAGCTTAACTCGTGGATAAAAGAAAATGCCAATCTTTTTGACAGCGTTTTTGATGTCGCAGAGTTGATTGCGGACAAATCGGATAAATATTACACATCAGCGGAACTTTTAGGCGGAGATAAAATGCACATCAACGCCCTCGGCGGAGAAAAAATTGCAGAAGCAATTGATTTGTCGATGTTTTGAGATTGCATAAGCAAATAAAATAATTGCATATATAAAAACAATCCCTAAAGCATGTTACTTTAGGGATTTTGTATAGATAAAACAGATGGATATTCAATTTTTTAAGATAAAAGCTAAATTTTGCATTTAACTGTCATTACTCTAAAAATTTAAACAGCTTTTCATAGTACATTTTTGTCCAAAAACATATTGTTTTATCTGTAATTTATCAATAATGTCCATTTTTCATCTAAATTTTTGGAAGAGATTTATGAACTCTCGTATGAATTAAGCTGTTTCTTTTTTAAAAACATAATAACTCGGAGGCATACCGCCATAAACGTAATTTCCCATTTTCCATTCTAAAAACATATATTCTACACTGTCAATTGTTTTAAAGGTATATTGAGAAACCGTGGATTTGGTTGAATCAATCAAAACTCCTTTTGACCATTTATCGTGCCATTCTTCATCACTGTATTCTCTTACAGCTTGACCGTTCGGGTAAAAGCTGACTTTCCGCAGCCAAAAAGTATCGTTTAAGTTTATGTTTCCGCAAAATTCATCAATGTTGTCAACAAATCCGACTGTATTCCAATCTCCGATTATTTTTTCGTCAAAGACAAAAGGAATATTTATATTTTCTCTGCGCCCGATTTCCTTAAGCTTGTAGTGCCTTTCTGAAACCTTTTTTAATACCTCTATATAAGTTTCAGCATTTTCATTTATTTCAATAAACATATACGAGCTACCGTCGATGTCTTTTATGTTATATTTATAGGTAAGAATAGGCTCGTTTCCGCCATAATGAATAAGCAAATAACCTTTTGTCCATCCTTCAAAAATCCAATATTTCTCACCTTCCGGTAAAAAATATATCTCTTTGAATCCTTTATTAAAAGTTGAATTTATAACTTTAATGGGATTAAAATTGTCCTGAGAACTAACAATATCAAAAAAATCCCATTTTCCAATTACTTTTTCATCGTTAATAAACGGCATACCGTTGGCTATTTCTTTCATTAAACTCATCGCCTTTATGGACAGTATAGCAGAAATCTGATAATAAATCAATTATTATTCATTACGAATCCGATTTAAAGAAATACTTTGTCAATGGCGAAGAACAGAGAATTGAACCCATTTTTTTTGCTTAACTATATTTTTCTAATAATACAGCATAGTCGCCTTTATAGTAAAAGAAATTACCATTTCTGTTTTCTCCCGACTTTCTTAAACCCAAATGCTCTAATACCCCTTGTGATTTGCAATTGTTCTTATTTGAGTAGGCTACTACCTGTTTTAGGCTTTTGGGTAGTTTTTCAATTAACCAAGAGTAGAAAAGGTGAAATAACCCCGTGCCTTGATAGCCTTTTTTTATCTGTATTTCCTCCATCATCAATAAATCGGAACAAATATAATATTGAAAATAACCTATCAATTCACTGTCAGCAAGCATCAAAACGATTTGCCGAGGTTCTTTTTGCATTGCAGGAATTATATTTGACAGCCACTCTTTTAAGTCATTTTCATAGGTGTTGCCTGTCGGAGCAATGATGCTCATATTTGAATAAAGAATATCGAATAAATATGGAAGTATTTCTTCGATATTTTGTTTATCTGCATATATAAATTGATACATCGTTGTCACCCTTATGTATTATACTGCTGAAAAATATAAAAAGCAAGGCAAAGCCTTGCAAAACACATTTTCACTTTTCACTGTTACTTATTACTTCCAAAAATCGACTTGTAAAATTTAGTGAATAGTGAAAAGTGAAGAGTTAAAAAGTAAAAATCGACAAGAGCCTTTCGGTACTTGTCGATTTTTGGCTGGGGAGGCGAGATTCGAAAAAGGCAAGCCTTTTTCATTTGCTACGCAAATATCCTATTTTATGTCCGTGCTACTCTGCCTGCGGCAAACCGTCGCACATGGACGATGTGAGTTCGAATCTCTTACAAATGAAAAATACAGACACAGTAAAAACTATGTCTGCATTTTTGTCAAGCGACTACGAAAAAGATACTTTTGCGTTTTTTGCAGATGGATTTGAACTCTCGTAGTTCGGTGTGCTGTGTTTTGAGTTAGTGATTCAATTGCTCTCTTACCTCCAACCCGCCGACAAAAACCACTTTGACGGTTTCTTTTGATTCGACCACTACGCATTCAAGTAGCTGTCGGACGATTCGGTCATCGTATTCCATTGGGTGATTCTGCATTCCGTCAAGGATTGTGAATATTTGATCGAGACGAGATTGGGCATTTTCTCTTTTTTGCTGTGCATTTGCATATTGTTCGAGTTGTACCACAAGCCGTTGTTTTTCATTCATAAGTTCATTGGCGTGTTCTTCATCAAAGGTATCGATTATCTTCGACATATGGATTTACCGTAAATGTATCGGGTACAACCTCAAAGTGGCAAATCTGGGCAGATAATGCTGTTAAACTTTAAAATATGGAGAGTCGCTGCTTAAACGGCGGCTCTCTTTGTGTTAGCAACTTTAAGTTGCGTTAATGTTACAATAATGTAGTAGAATGCAACCTCCTTTTCTGCTATAATATAAATAAAAAGGAGGATATATTGATGGAATTTCATGAAAATTTGATTCAGTTACGAAAAAAAGAGAATCTTTCGCAGGAACAGTTAGCTGACAAACTTGGTGTAACAAGACAGGCTATTTCAAAATGGGAATCCGGACAAACCAAGCCAGAAGCAGATAAAATTTTATTGTTAAGTGATATTTTCCACGTTTCAACTGATCAACTATTAAAAGGTGTGGAAATTTCTAAAAAAAAGAACGAAAAGATGGACTTCTTCCCATTGATTAGTTATGTGTTTTTAATATTGATTGCAATCGGTGGGTATATAGGTGCTTGTGTCTTTAATATGTATGATTATCTGACAGTTCCAATGATGCTTATACCAATTATAATATTTGCCTTTATTGCTATTTATAGGATAATCAAAAAAGTAA
>DKTZ01000021.1:0-145 GCA_002490425.1 Ruminococcaceae bacterium UBA7217 | reverse complement strand
AAAGTAATGCATAACAAACAAAGCTAACATCAAAATTATTAATATTTCCATAAGCCGTAAAGTCCTAAACCATAGATTTAGGACTTTATTTTTTGTTTTGATATAATTCAAAGTGTTATAAAAATTTATATTTTTTGTCACTATT
>DKTZ01000046.1 GCA_002490425.1 Ruminococcaceae bacterium UBA7217 | reverse complement strand
TTTTATACAATAAAATATTCTTCAACTGATTATTGCATAAATTTAATTTATTAATCTTAAAAACGCACAGTATATTTTCCGGCAGAATTTAATACATATATAAAAAAGACAAGGAGTGATATTTTGAATTCAGGAAAAACAATTTTAATTATACTGTTCGGCGTTTTGTTTATTGCACAGACGGTTTTGCTTTTAAAAAACAAAAAATTTGTTTTATGCTCGCTTTTAACTGCCGTTCAGGGAATTTGCGCTCTTTTAGCGGTTAATCTTGTCGGAAGTCTAATCAATATAAGAATACCTCTTAATTTTTGGTCATTGGGCGTTTCGTCAATTTTCGGTATTACAGGCGTTATTATGATGCTTTTCATAAATATTTTATTCTTGACACATTAAAAGCGGTGTGTTACTATGACAGCAAATAAAGCTGGAACGGCAAAGCACGCTCCAAAGGAATAAAAATGTTATGAGAATACTTATAGTTCGTCACGGCGATCCAAATTATGCGATTGATTCACTAACTAAAAAGGGCAAATCCGAAGCAAAGAATTTAGCAAAAAAGCTAACTAAAACGGGCGCAGAATACTATTACTGCTCACCCTTGGGCAGAGCAAGAAAAACTGCATCTTACACCTTAAAGCCACTCAAGCGAAAAGCAGAAATACTGCCGTGGCTCAGAGAATTTAACGGGAAAGTCAAATATCCCGGCGGAAAAATTGTGTCCTGTTGGGACAGACTTCCCTCAGAATGGACAAGCGAACCTTTGCACTATACTGAAAAATGGTACGAAAGTCCGCTTATGAGCTCCTATAATGTTAAGGAAGAATATTTCAAGGTTGCAAACGGACTTGACGAGCTTTTAAAAAAGCACGGTTATATTCATGACGAAAAAATTTTTCGAGTTGAAAACGGAAATCACGATACAATTGTTTTGTTCTGCCATTTCGGAGTTGAATGTGTAATACTCTCACATCTTTTTGGGATTTCGCCGATGATTTTCTGGCACAATTTCGTTGCTCTTCCCTCCTCTGTTACAGAAATTGTTACAGAAGAGCGTGAAAAAGGAATCGCCTCTTTCAGAACAATCTCATTCGGAGACACGGGCCATCTTTATAAAGCAAACGAAAAACCATCGTTTGCTGCAAGATTTTGCGAATGCTTTGAAGACAGCACAAGGCATTGAGAGGGAAAAATATGGATGTAATACAGGGGATTTCAATTATAATCGAATACGTGGGTATAGTTGCTTTTTCGGTTTTGGGAGCGATGATTGCTATTCGCAGAAAAACCGACCTTTTCGGAGTGCTGCTCCTCGGAATAATAACATCATTCGGCGGCGGACTTACACGTGATGTAATCTTAGGCATTTCGCCCCCTGTAATGTTCAGTAATAACCTTGAGCTGATACTTTCGCTTTCGGTTTCACTCATTGTGTTTTTGATTGCAAAGTCTTTCAGCAAAAATTATCTTAAAGAAGAAGCAAAGATTGAACACATAAATGATGTTTTTGACGCCTTGGGTCTTGGGCTGTTTGTTGTTATCGGCGCTAAGGTGGCAATTGATAACGGGTATCTTGGAAATCCTGTCATTGTAATTTCCGCCGGACTGATAACAGGGGTCTGCGGAGGTCTTCTCCGAGATGTTCTGACAATGTCCGTTCCGTTTATTCTGATAAAAAGAATATATGCCGTTGCTGCTATTTTAGGCTCAGCCTCATACTGTTTTCTCATTAAATACGGAATCGGCGAAAGCATATCAATGCTCACAGGCGCCGCAATTACATTTTCACTCAGAATACTCGCAATGACATTTAAATGGAATTTTCCGAAAGCAATTTATTGAAATCGCAAAACAAAGCCGATACGAAAAGTACCGGCTTTTATTATTGGTTATTCTTCAGTTGTATTTTCAGGCTTTTCAGTATCGGCTGTATCGGAATTAAAATCAGTTTTCTTTTTTGAAGATATAACAACATCAATCGGTTTATTCTCATCAGCCTTCTGTTTTCTTTCCTTTGCAACCTTTGCCTTTTTCTTTTTATGCTCTTCTTCGTTGGTTTTCAAGGTTTCTTCAAGCTTTTCGGCAACCTTTTTGGCACTTGAGAATTTGCCGCCTATTCTAATCATAAACGCATTGTAATCGGCCGGTGAAATTGCGGCATATCTTTTAACTTTTTTTACCTTTTTCTCTTTTTTATCAAGAACTTCGGCATAATAACCGATTACAACAAGCTTTTTTGAAAAGCCGTATTTCTTTTTTGATTTTTTATCTGCGTCCTTCGGAAAATCGTTATCAATAATAAAAATATCGTTATAATAAATTTTAAGTCTTGTAAACGGCCACTGAAAAACAAATAAATACGTATCTTCAAGGGAATAATATGTATTAAATATAAGCGGTAAAAGATAAAGAACATCAATTGCCAAAAGCAAATATGCGTACCATGATGTAACATCTCTCCAAAGAAATCTGTTAATAATGAAAGGAACGATAATTATAATATGGTAAACGGCAAGAGAAAGAAAAATATATTTATTAAGTCCGCTGCGAAATTTATTATTTTTATCCATTAAAAAACCTCCAAAGGCAGTTGAAATACTAAAATGAACAATATTAAAAAATTCTTTTCGGGAATTGCAATAGGCATTGTAAACGTAACCTTAGGAGCGGGCGGCGGTATGCTTACCGTTCCGCTTTATAAGAAATGCGGATTCGACCAAAAAAGCGCACAAATTAACGCTGTTGCAACGATATTACCGATAACTGTTATTAGTTTTATTATATATCTTTTAGGCGGTAATGTCAACTTAAGCGAAACCTATTCATATATTGCTCTCGGGCTTCCGGGAGCTGTACTCGGAACATTTGTTATTAAAAAGACTTCAAATAAACTGCTCAAATCAGCATTTGCAGTATTTATGATTTGGGCAGGAGTAAGGATGATTATGAAATGAACACTGTAATTAAAGCAATCGCCTCTTTTCTTGCAGGGCTTGTCGGCTCAATGGGATTCGGCGGCGGCGGAGTTCTTATTATATATCTTGTAATATTCAGTAATATGCCGCAAATAAAATCACAAGGCATAAATCTTGCATTTTTTATTCCCTGCGCCGTAATTTCCACTGTAATTTACACTATGAAAAAGCAAATTAAATACAAAGAAATATATCCCGTAATATTGGGCGGATGCATTGGCGCACTTTTTGCAGGATTTTTTCTAAGGTCAATTAAAACGGAATATCTTTCATATATTTTTGCCGCATTTTTAATAATTACGGGAATTTTAACATTTTTCAGCGGCAAAAAAGCAAAAAGTAATGAACAATGACAAAAATTTAACATATTTGTAAATTAACTTGAAAAAAAATCGAATTTGTGATAATATTATTCCATAATTTTATAATGGCGGAATTTGGATTTAATTTAGTCTATGATATTTTATACGGAGGTATATATATGAAAGTTCAGTTTACAGAAACCGTGCTTAGAGACGCCAATCAATCGCTCATGGCGACAAGAATGCCTTTCTCTGACTTTGAGCCTATACTTGAAACGCTCAATAAAGCAGGTTATTATTCACTTGAGTGCTGGGGCGGCGCAACATTTGACTCATGCCTGCGCTATCTTGACGAAGACCCGTGGGAAAGACTCAGAAAAATTAAAGCAAAATGCCCTGATACACGTCTTCAAATGCTGCTGCGCGGTCAAAATCTTCTCGGCTACAAGCATTACCCTGACGATGTTGTAAGAATGTTTGTTAAAAAGAGCATAGAAAACGGTATAGATGTTATCAGAATTTTCGACGCACTTAACGACACAAGAAATATCCGTGTTGCAGTTGACGAAACCATAAAGAACGGCGCTGTTGCTTCAGGCGCAATCTCTTACACAACAAGCCCTGTTCACACACTCCAAAAATATGTTGAGCTTGTAAGAGAAATGAAAGAAATGGGTTGTTCTACTATTTGCATTAAGGATATGGCGGGCGTTATGACTCCCATTGAAGCAAAAGAGCTTGTAAGCGCTATTAAAGACGCAATGCCCGAAATGCCCGTTATTCTTCACACACACTGCACAACGGGAATGGCATATATGACCGTTCTTAAAGCAGTTGAGGCAGGATGCGATATTATTGACACTGCCTCCTCCTGCTTCTCAGGCGGCACATCACAGCCTGCGACTGAAACTTTACACGACGCGCTTACAGGTCTCGGCTACGAAACAGGGCTTGACAGAAGCGTTTTAAAGAAAGTAAACGACCACTTCAAGCCGCTTCGCGACGGTTACCTTTCAGCAGGTCTTTTGAAGCCGAAGGCTCTTGTAACAGACACAGATGCGCTGACATACAAGGTTCCCGGCGGAATGCTTTCAAATATGATAGCAAATCTTGAGGATATGCACGCCCTTAACAAAATGGAAGAGGCGCTTATTGAAATTCCAAGAGTTCGTGAGGATATGGGCTATCCCCCACTTGTAACTCCTTTGAGCCAAATGGTCGGCAACCAAGCCGTTACAAATGTGCTTGTAGGCGAAAGATATAAAAATATTTCAAAGGAAATCAAGGCTTATATCAAAGGTGAATACGGCAAAGCACCCGGTGAAATTAACGCTGACCTTCAAAAGAAGGTATTGGGTGATGACGAGCCGATTACCTGCCGTTTTGCAGATACGCTCGAGGACGGATTTGAAAAAGGTAAAGCCGAAATCGGAGAAAAAGCAAAATCGGACGAAGATGTTCTTTCTTACATTGCCTTCCCCCAGCAGGCAGAGGCTTTCTTTGACAAGCGTGAAGAAAAAGCAAAGAACACATTCAAATATTCAATTAAGAGAATTGACTGAGAGGTATCGATATGACAAACACGCTGTTAAAGCAAACCATTTCAATGGGCGAAGCGCTCAGCGTTTCGGTAACGGGAATAATCGTTGTTATGATTATTTTGGCTCTCCTTGCGGTAATAGTTGTTTTACTCTCAAAGGCAATACGTGCAGTTGAAAGCAAAACACGTAAAAAAAATGCAGGCAAGGTCGACGAAAAAGTTTTAAGTCCTGTTGTTAAAGAAACCAAAAAGAATAATAGCTTAAAGGCGCTTCCCGAAACACAGTCCATAGGCTCGCTTGACCTTTACAAAACAGATGAAAAAACAGCCGCAATTATTATGGCAATTGTTTCAAATGAAAGCGGTATTCCGCTTAACAGATTGCAGTTTAATTCTATAAAGCTCATTGAAGAATAAGGGAGAAATAATATGAAATACATTGTTACATTAAACGGAAAAAATTACGAGGTAGACGTTACGGAAACCGAAGAGGCTATTGTTACAAATATCTCCGATGCAGTAACACCTGTTGCTCCTGCTGTTCCTATTACTACTGCACCGGTTCAGGCTGCACCTGTTATTGCAGGTAACGGAACACAAATTAAATCGCCCATGCCCGGTACAATACTTAAAGTAAATGCTTCACAAGGACAAAAAGTAAATGAAGGCGATGTTCTCTTCATTCTTGAAGCAATGAAAATGGAAAATGAAATTGTTGCCTCCGCTTCAGGCACAGTTTCACAAATTCTTGTTACAAAAGGTCAGACAGTTGAAACTGATGCTGTTCTTGCCGTTATAGGTTAAGGAGGAACAGCTATGCAGATTATTGACGCTCTTGTAAGCCTGTTCCAAGAATCAGGCTTTGCACATCTTGCCTGGCAAAACTGGGTAATGATTGCAATTTCTTTCGGCTTACTTTACCTTGCCATAGTAAAAAAATATGAACCGTTGCTCCTTTTGCCCATTGCATTCGGAATGTTGCTTGTTAATATTTATCCCGACATAATGTATGACCCGCTTGCTATTGCCACCCCCGGCGGAGAGGTTATTGACGCCTCGGCGCACTGGTACGATTCAGGTGTTTTAAGGCTTATTTACTGCGGTGTTAAGTCAAGTATCTTCCCCTGCCTTATCTTCTTAGGCGTTGGCGCAATGACAGATTTCGGTCCGCTTCTTGCCAACCCTTCAAGTCTTCTTTTAGGTGCGGCGGCACAGCTAGGTATTTACGTTGCATTCTTAATTGCCTGTGCAACAAACCTTATCCCGGGATATGAGGGATTCACTGCACTTGAGGCGGCCGCCATAGCTATTATCGGCGGTGCAGACGGCCCGACGGCAATTTACCTTACAGGTAAGCTTGCTCCTCACCTTTTAGGGCCTATTGCAGTTGCGGCATATTCTTATATGGCACTTATCCCGCTTATTCAGCCACCCATTATGAAGCTTCTTACAACAGAAAAAGAACGCAAAATTAAAATGGAACAGCTCAGAACAGTCAGCAAAGCAGAAAAGATTATTTTCCCAATTGTTGTTACCGTTATTTGCGTTCTTGTTATTCCGTCAACCGCTCCGCTTATCGGTATGCTGATGCTCGGTAACCTGTTTAAGGAATCCGGAGTTACAGACAGGCTTTCCGACACTGCGCAGAATGCACTTTGCAACATTGTTACAATTATGCTCGGCGTAACAGTCGGCGCTACCGCAGAGGGCAAAACTTTCCTTGCATTTAAAACGGTTCTCGTTGTTGTAATCGGTCTTATTGCGTTTATGTTCTCAACGGCGGGCGGTGTACTCTTCGCAAAGCTTATGAATGTTATCACTAAGGGCAGAGTAAATCCCCTTATCGGCTCAGCAGGCGTTTCGGCAGTTCCTATGGCGGCGCGTGTTTCTCAGGTTGAGGGCAGAAAATACAATCCCTCAAACTTCCTGCTTATGCACGCTATGGGTCCGAACGTTGCAGGCGTTATCGGTTCGGCTGTTGCGGCAGGTTTCCTGCTTTCAAGATTCGGTTAATCAAAATTCAGTTATAAATCACAAAAATCGGAGACGGGTTTATTTATCCGTTTCCGATTTCTTAATTATAAAACTATATTTACTTTATCTTTAATTCTAATTTCATCAGGTGTAACAGCACAGCTATAGGCTAACACTGTTACGCCGTTTTTTTGAGCATTTTTAAGCTCTTCGGCAAATTCGGGGTGAGTTATTCTGTTTGGCTCAAAATGTAAAGCATTATCCATTTGAATTACAAACAGTACAAAGGCTTTATAGCCGTCGGCGACAGCTTTTTGTAGTTCTTTAAGGTGCTTTACTCCCCTCTCGGTCGGAGCGTCAGGGAAAAGTGCAGTGCCGTCCTTTTCAAGCGTTACGCCCTTGACCTCAACAAATATTTTATCTGTTTCTGTTTCAAGATAAATGTCAAACCGTGAATTTCTGTAAACACATTCAGGCTTTATAAGCTTAATATTATCAAATAAAACAGGCATATATTCGAGCGCCACACCGTTTACAACTTGGCTGTCAATATTTATGAGCCTGTTCCCCTTTTGGACAGCTATCAAATCGTACAAGGTTTTACGGTTGGGATTATCCGCCTTTTGCAGATAGACCGTTGCACCTTCTACGAAAAGCTCTTTGCATCTGCCTGTATTTTTTACATGGCATATCTGCAGTTTTCCGTCCATTTCACAGTTTGCAATAAAACGGTTCGTACGACTGACAAAAGCTCCCTTTACAATATTACTGTATTTCATATTATTCCTTAAAAAAGCAGTGAAAGCAAACGCTCACACTGCTTTTACAATAAATATATTTTTAATTAAATCAATCCTCAGACTTTGCGGCACGTCTTTCAATAAGTTCGTTAAGAATTCTTGTGTGCTCTTTGTCTGTAAGAGAATATTTAATAGTCGGAATAGCTGAAAGAAGCATACCGATTGCAGGCGGTACGGAAATAAGAAGGAACATTGCCATAGCATATTTGCCGTCATTTGCCTCAAAGAAATGATATTTGCCCTCGGCAAGGTCAGTATTAAGAACTTCGATATACTTATCTGTATAATGCACTGCACTGTAAATAAAGCCTGAAATAAGCGATGAAACACCCATTGAAAGCTTAGTGATAAAGGACTGACCTGAGAAGAATACACCGTCGGTACGAACGCCGTTTTTATATTCCTCATAGTCAACGCAGTCTGCAATCATAATTGACTGAAGAATATTGATTGAACCCATCGCCCAAGATGATGCAAACATCATAACAGCCATAAGGATAACATAAGCCATATTCTTCATAAGGTTACCGTCAGCAAGCTTATAAACAACGAAAATTAAGAAATACGGAAGAGCGCCTGCTATTGAATAGAAATTGTAGAGCTGTTTTTTGCCGAATTTACCTGTAAGCTTGGGTGTAACGGCAGTACCGATAATCATACCGCCTAAAAGACCGATTGCCATAACTAAAAGCTGAACAATTTTTACAATCTGAAGCTTTCCGTCAACAACAAGATTTGCAAGGTTGTTGTCAAAGAAATAGTACATAACAAGCGAAAGTCCTACAATGGAAAGAAGCTGAATGGGGCTTCTTAAAATACCCGAAATAAGAAGTCTTCTGAACGGGTCGTTTGAGACCATTATCTTAAAGTTCTCTTTCATTGTATATTTCTTTTCTGACTGCTGAACTCTTTCTTTTACAGAAAAACCTGCAAACTGGAAGAGAATTGTTGCAAAGACTGTAAGAATTACTGCAATTATAATGTAAGATGTTTTGTCGGCATGAATAATATCCATACCCTTATTTTGAAACATCGGAGAAAGAGCTTTGCCGGCAAAAGTAATAAGCATACCGATAGCGCCTGCGTTTGTTACAATACGTGCAAGTGAAAGAGCTTTTGCTCTGTCGTTTTCATCATCTGTCATAAGAGATGTTACGCCCCAAAGCGGAATATCGCCGACAGTATAAGTCATACCCCAAAGAATATATGAAATTGCTGCCCAGGCAATAATCAAAACGTGCATGCCGGTTGAGGAATAATCGGTATAAGTGCCGTTACAGAAAGTAAGAATTGTTATTATACCAATCGGAATGGGGACAAACATAAGGTACGGCTTACATTTACCCCATTTTGACCTTGTATGGTCAACTATCGAACCCATCATCGGGTCATTGATAGCGTCCCAAACACGAGCAATAAAGAAAATTGTTGAAATCGCCATTGCCGGCAGGAAAATAATTGACTGCCAATAATATTGAAGTCCGCCTGCAATGATGTTGTAAATAATATTTTGTCCTGCAAGTCCTACCAAATAACCTGTAAGCTCTTTACCGGTGTATGTATTATGTTTGATAGCATTTGAAGGGACAGAGTTACTATTTTTACTCATTTGATCTCTCCTTTTCATAAATATCCTTTTTATTATATCATTAAAAAATACTATTTTCAACAAAAACGCAAAAATATTTA
>DKTZ01000010.1 GCA_002490425.1 Ruminococcaceae bacterium UBA7217 | reverse complement strand
TGAAAAACGGGCTAAATTATGGTAAAATAACCGCAAGTGTTTATTTTAAAAAGATTCATATGTCCGTCCTCCTCTGCCTGACGGCAAACCGTCGGACATGGACGAAATTTTACCATATCGCTTACGCTTATGGTAAAATAATCGCAAGCGTTTATTTTAAAAAGATTTATATGTCCGTCCTCATCTGCCTGACGGCAAACCGTCGGACATGGACGAAATTTTACCATATCACTTACGCTTATGGTAAAATACTTAGCAGTTTAAATAAATCGGTAAAAAAATGCACAATTAGGCTGTTTAGAGATTAAAACATTTTGGTATAAATTAAAGCCAATCGGGACTTTTTATAAGGTCTCGATTGGTTTATAATATATGTAAAATAAAAAGAGGCATCCAAAATTGAAAGCAAACTTAAAAAAACAAAAAATTGATATTTTACACGGTTCTATCCCGAAAGGTCTGGTGCAGTTCGCTGTTCCCGTTGCGGCAACGGCAATCTTAGCACAATTATTTAATGCAGCGGATATTGCAGTAGTCGGCAATTTTACAGGTGATAAAAGCACGGTTGCAGTCGCCGCAGTAGGGGCAAACAGTCCGATTATCGGTCTTACTGTCAATTTATTTATCGGCATTGCACTTGGCGTTACTGTGGTAATTGCGAACGCCCTTGGGCATGGCGACAAAAATGCCGTACAAAAAGCTGTGCATACAGCAATTCTTGTGGCAATTATAGGCGGTATATTATTATCGGTTATTGGAGAAATAACAGCATATCCGATACTTAAATTAGTAAATGTACCTGAAGATGTGTTCCCGTTTGCACTGCTTTACCTGAGAATTTATTTTATCGGTATTCCGGTGATACTATTATATAACTTTGAGGCTGCAATATTTCGCAGTGTGGGAGAAACAAAAATTCCTTTGATTGCGCTTGCTTCTTCCGGTATTCTGAATGTTATTTTAAATTTGTTTTTTGTAGCTGTATTACATATGACAGTAGAAGGAGTTGCTACAGCAACAGTCGTTTCCAATGCTGTAAGCTCCTTGATTTTATATTTCAATTTAAGACGCACTAAACGGGAAATTCATTTTGAACCAAGGCTTTTGCGAATTGACAAGACAAGCTTAAAACAGATTTTACGGATAGGACTGCCGGCAGGTATTCAAAGCTCTTTATTTTCAATTTCAAATATTGTTATTCAGTCGGCTATAAACAGTCTGGGAACAATAGTTATGGCGGCGTCAAGCGCGGCATTTAACATTGAAGTTATAAGCTATAATGTGCTAAGTTCATTCGGTCAGGCGTGTACAACATTTGTAGGGCAAAACTTCGGTGCAGGAGATTTTAAACGCTGTAAAAAAACATTAAAAATCAGTCTTTTGGAGGGAAGTATTGCCCTCGGAATTGCTATTGTGCTGATACTTTTTTTCGGAAAGCCTCTTATTGCTATTTTTGACAGTAATCCCGATGTAATTAAAATAGGATATGTCCGTTTGATGATTATAATGATTTCTCATACATTTTCTTTGCTTTATGAGGTTATGTCAGGATATCTTCGAGGCTTTGGCATATCGCTTGTGCCCGCAGCTTTAACGACACTTGGTGTATGCGGTATTCGTATCTTGTGGATTCAGTTTGTTTTCCCTCACAGTAGAACCTTTGAAACAATTATAATTGGATATCCTGTCAGCCTTATCGTAACCGCTTTTATGCTTTTAATCGCATTGATTTGTTACCGTCCGTCTTACCGATTTCGCAAAAAGGAACAAATTAATATAAATAATACATAATATAGCCGTTAAGAGCTACAAAAATGGAAAAAATTGATATGAGGTAATATTGCGAAAAACACAGAGAAAGGAACGATACCGGGCACAAAGAGTTGTTTTTTTCATCTTCTTTTGTGCGAATGCTGTATCGCATGGCGATTAATATGAAAAAAGCTAATGAAAAGACAAATGTAATGAGAATATTAGACCAAAATAAAGTAAACTACAAAACTCATTTTTATTACGAAACCGACGCTGTAAGCGGAACGGATGTTGCAGATGCTTTAAACGAAAATCCCGACCAAGTGTTCAAGACTTTGGTAACCGTGGGAGCCTCTAAAAACTATTATGTCTTTTTAGTTTCCGTCAGCAGAGAACTCAATTTAAAAAAGTGTGCAAAAGCAGTTGATGAAAAAAACATTGAAATGATTAAATCGAAGGATTTATTGCCGTTAACAGGCTACATTCACGGCGGCTGTTCTCCTATCGGTATGAAAAAACGCTTCAAAACCGTAATTGACAGTTCAGCGGAGAATTTTGATACTATTCTTTTCAGCGGCGGCAAAATCGGCTATCAGGTGGAGCTGACACTAAATGATTTGAGCAAAATTATTCAGTATGAATTAAAGGATATCAGTAATTAAATTCTGAAACAGAAAAAAATAAGGGGAAAAGAAATGATTGAATTATTAGAAATTCAAAAAGTCCGAAAAGGCACGGAAACGGCTGACAAACTCTTAAATTTTGTTGAAAATTTTTCGTGGGCAGAAGTTAAAGACCATACTTTGAAGATAATTAAAAATTGGGAATTCAAGGAATGGGAAACTCCGTTTGCGGCAACAGTTGACGGGCAAATTGTGGGAATGGCAACCATTATGAAATCAGACTACTACCCTCTTCCTGAGGTTTACCCGTGGATTTCCACCGTTTTCGTAACCGAAGAATACCGAGGTAAAAGAATCAGCGAACAGCTCATTGATTTTGCAAATAAATATGCCAAAGAAAACGGCTTTGACAGAACATATATCCCGACGGAAATTGTGGGCTTATACGAAAAATACGGATACCGTTATATAAAGGATATTGTGAATTACGTAGGCGGCATTGACTGTCTGTATGCTAAAGAATTAAAATAAGGTAGGGGCAAAACGCTCCTACCTTTTAGGTTTCAAATGTTTATTACTTTTGGCAGGCTGAAACGAAGAAAGAGAAAATCTTTCTTTGCTCGGCACTTTTTTTGCTCATATGCTCGGGGTGCCACTGCACACCCACGCAAAACGGGTGGTTTTGAAGCTCAATAGCCTCAACATATCCGTCCTCACTTTCAGCCGTGGCTCGAAAATTTTCCCCCACCTTGTTGATTGCCTGATGGTGCATACTGTTTACATTTATCTTTTCAGTTTGCAAAATACCGTAAAGCATCGAATTTTTGTCGATGGAAACAGAGTGAATACTGCCCGTTCTTGAAAAAAAGTCCATATGCTTGCATTTTTGCACATCTTTTATATCCTGAAAAAGAGTTCCGCCTTTACAAACATTTATAAGCTGAATTCCTCGGCAAATTGCTAAAATCGGCTTATTCGTTTTCAAAAATTCACGAAAAATAACAGGCTCTGCGTTATCTCTTATTTCATTCGGCGTGCCGCACTTTTCGCTCTTTTCTTCGCCGTACATTTTAGGGTTAATATCCGCCCCGCCCGGTAAAAGCAAGCCGTCGCAAGAAAGTGCCTCGGCTACTGCTTTTTCTTTATCGTCAAGCTCTATCCATTTTACGTCTGCACCGGCTCTTTCAAGACTTTTTTGATATTTGCTTTTCATATATTTTCTGAATAAATCGTTTCCCATCTGAGGTATAGCAATAACAGGCTTCATAATGTCACTCCAAGCATTTTTCTCTATTAGCATCTTAACAAAAAACATTGACAATGTCAATAATGAGTGATACTATTTAATTATTCAACAAAAGGCAAGGTCCTCATTTTTTCAGACGCTTTGCCTTTAATTTTTTAGGGGGTGTTTTTTATGAAATACGATTTTACAAGTGTTCCTGACCGTTCAAAATGCGGCTCAAGCAAATGGAACGGGGCAAAAAATGCATCTGTCGAAAATGTGCCCTTATCGGTGGCGGATATGGAATTTTACACAGCTCCGCCTATCAAAGAGGCTATTAAAAAATTAGCCGATACGGCTATCCTCGGATACACGCAGGCAACAGATGAGTATTATGACGCTGTTTGCGGCTGGATGAAGCGCAGACACAATTTTGACGTAAAAAAAGAGTGGATAATCAATACTCCCGGTGTTGTTGACGCACTTGCCGTTCTTGTTGACGCAGTTACAAATCCCGGTGAGGCAGTTATTATTCTTACACCTGTTTATTATCCGTTTGATATGGCGGTTATTGCAAAGGGCAGAAGAATAATTTACAGCACGCTTAAAAATACTAACGGGCATTATGAAATCGATTATAACGATTTAAGAAAAAAGGCGTCAATGCCGAAAGCCAAAGCGTTGCTTTTCTGCAATCCGCACAATCCCGTCGGCAGAGTTTGGACAAAGGACGAGCTGAAAAAGGTTGCCGATATTTGTTGTGACAACGGCGTTTTCATTATTGATGATGAGATTCACCACGATTTGATTATGCCCGGGCACGAGCATACGGTTATGGCAACTGTCAGTGAACGGGTTAAAGAGAATATTGCAGTTTGCACCGCTCCGAGCAAGACCTTTAACATTGCGGGTCTTCAAGGCTCCAATATTATTATTCCGAATAAAATTGTCCGCACAAAAGCAAAAGCTTGCAGTCTGCTTAATATGCAGATGAGCCTTAATATTGTTGCATATACAGCCTGCACCGCCGCCTACAACGAGTGCGAGGATTGGCTTGACGAGCTGATAACGGTTATCGACTCTAATGCAAAATATGTTGAGAGCTTTATGGCGGAGAATTTCCCCGAAATTAAAGTTTCTCCTCTTGAGGGAACATATCTTATGTGGCTTGATATGAGAAACCTCGGAATGACGCATATCGAGCTTAGAAAAATGCTTGAAGATGCAGGTATTTATCTTGATAACGGCGAGGTGTTCGGCGAGAGCGGAAGAGGCTTTCAGCGAATAAATCTTGCCTGCGCACGGGAAACTCTTGAAAAAGCGATGCTTCGATTCAAAAATGCCGTTGAAAAGATTAGAAATGAATGGAAAGTAAACGGCAAGCCTTATCACAAAACACTTACCGTCGGCACAAGGCTTGAAGATTTTATTTACAATTCGCCGAAAGGCGTATGTCAGAATCTTGAAAACTTAATTCAAAAACCGACGCTTATTGTATTCTCACGCTACTATGAATGTGAAATATGCCGTGCGGTTTTGGCAATGCTCACCGCGGCTTATCCTGTACTTAAAATTAAGGGATATGATGTTAAGGTTGTTCTTCAGTCAAGCCTTGAAACAGTTACCAAGAACTCAAAGAAATATCCGTTTGAGCTGATTGCTGACCCCGATAAAATTCTTTACGATAAGTACAATGTATTTGAGGCGGACGGAGTTGTGCCGATGCTTGCAGGCGACAGGCTTTACGAAACCTTTGTCGGGAAAAATGTTAAAAAGCTTTTGAATACGGATATGGTAAATTCCATTGCGTCTGCGCTGGACGGCGACGGAAAAACAAATGATGACGGACCTCGCCAAATGCAGCTTTCAGCCTTTATTGCGGTTGATAAAAATATGAACGTTACATATTCTCATTACTGTAAAACTATTGCAGATTTTCCAAGCTCAAAGGAACTGCTGTTTGATTTAAAATAAATAAAGGGGAAGAGGAGAAAAATATGGCAGAAACATTAAAAACAGAAAATAGAAAGAAGCTTGGCGTGGCAGAGCTTATGTGTTACGGCATAGGCAACTGCGTAGGCTCGGGAATATTCGTTTCAATGGGCAGCGGCATCGGCTTTACGGGGCGCTCAATCCCGTTAGC
This sequence comes from Ruminococcaceae bacterium UBA7217, assembly GCA_002490425.1. GTDB lineage: Bacteria > Bacillota > Clostridia > Oscillospirales > Acutalibacteraceae > Fimenecus. The sequence continues at coordinate 2,641 of DKTZ01000010.1, read as the reverse complement.
ACTAATTGCCGCCTGTGCAGTAGTTCTTTTTGCATACGCTTACAAGACCATTATGGCAGGTATGTTTATTCTTCCAGGCGGAAATTACAGCCAGCAGGCACTTCTTCAGCCGCCGCTTTTAGTCGGAGTTTCGGCTATTTCTACGGTTTTCACAGGGCTTGCCTTTGCTATGTACGCACTGTCGATAGTTGAATATGCGTCAACCGTTTTTCCGCAGATTACGCCTTACGGTAAATGGATTGCGGTAGCAATAATTACGGCATTTTTTATTACAACCTTCTTCGGCGGAAAGTTTATGGGAAAATTCAACCTTATACTTGTTGCCGTTCTTATTGTTTCCCTTTTTGTATATGTAATCGTCGGACTTCCGCAAGTCGATTTTACAACAGCTAACCCTGTAAGCGGCGGTTATTTTAAGGGCGGCGCAACAGGCTTTATAATGGCGGTTGCAATGATGAGCTTTGCCTGTCAGGGTGCAACAATGCCAATTGCAATGACGGCGGATGCCAAAGACCCGAAGCGCAGTCTTCCTAAGGCTATTTTGCTTGCTTCCTTCGTTGTAATGATAATTTATTGCCTTATCGGTATTGTTTCCGTCGGTATTCTCCCCGTTGAGCAGGTTGCGGATAAAAGCCTCGGCGTTGTCGCTAAAGAAATTTTTCCCTACGGCGTTTTTGTTGTGTTTATTATAGGCGGCGCTTGCTTTGCAATCGCTACATCGCTTTACGGTGCAATAGCAAGTGTTCAGCATCCGCTTATGGCGACTATTGAGGACGGCTGGCTTCCTGCATTTCTCGGCAAAAAAAATAAAAAAGGCTACCCGTGGGTAATGATGCTTGTGCTCTATGTTATCGCGATAGTTCCGATTTTTGTTAATGTAGGCTTGCAGGATTTAATTTCGCTTATGATGATTCCCGTTATGGTGCTTAATCTTATAAACAATGTTTTGATGTTTAAGCTTGTTAAAAAATATCCGCAGGCATGGAATAAAAGCTTTTTCCATATGCCCAAATGGGCGTTTACAGTAACGATGGCTTTGGCAATTATATGTGATTTACTCATAAGCGTTGCGCTGTTTACGACTATGAAGGCAGGCGACCAGTATATGATTATAATTATGCTTGCAGTGCTTTTCGGGTACAGCTTTTACAGAATTAAGAGCGGTAAGGTTAATCTCAGCGATTTGGAAAGAGCAAGAGCAGACGCCGAAGAGGATGCCGAAAAAAGCGTATAATACAGGGATTTTTCATATCAATAAATAGTTAAGATAAAAAATCTGTATCAGCTACTGCCGATACAGATTTTTTTGTTTAATGCGTTAAATTATAGCATTTTTACCATTCGGAATTGTCATAGGACGGAATATTAACAATCGGTCCGTAGTAAACGGTTTCCAATTTATAGACCTCTTTATCTGTTGTAATTCCGCTGCCGATTTTTTCTTCAGCATAAATAACAATTGATGCAAAGCGGTCATATGCAAACTCCATTGTGGCATATTTTGACCCTTCAAATGCAGAGCTTTCACCGAATTTTTCTTTGTAACTTTTAAGGTATTCGTCAGTTACGGCAAATGAAAATTTTACTGTTTTGCCCTTGTGCTCCATTAAATCATTATCAATATCAAAAATCATATCGTCAACTGTAAGGTACAGGAATTCTTTAAGCATCACATCAAGTGAATATTTATTCTTATAACCGTCGCTGTTTACATATTCTTGCGGAGTCATTTCCGTTTTTCTGTAATTTACGGCATTTCCCGAGCTGTCAAAGTCATTTTCAAAAAGATAATTTTTGTCACCGTTTTTACCTGACGATTTACCACAAAGCGCTTTATAGATATTCTTTTTGTTATATTCTTCAAGAATATCAATCTTCATATTGGCAAGCTCACCGTCCTCATTACGGATAAGCTCGTATTGCAGTACCCCTACCTCTTTTTCAGTAACAAATTGAATAGTAAAATATAAATTTACGGAAATTACTTTCCGCTGCGAATATTCTTTACCGTCTTTTTCTCAACAGATAAGTTTTCATATATACGCTTTCCGCCGTCACCGAGAGGTGATTGTGCCAGTAGTCCTACTTTCATTGTCAAATCGGCAGGAAGAGTGAAATAGCGCATCATATAAAAATTCGTGCCATCTGTTGAGTAATGAAACGCAAAATCATTTCCCACTCTGCACATTTGAAGCCAAACAGTATCTCTGTCTAAATTGCATCCGTTTGCATCATCCGAAACTCCGTTTGTAACGACACTGACTACGGCATGCGTACCGAAATCCGTATACTCAAAACAGGCTTTTGCCCAGCAATCCATATCCTTCATAACCATAATGGATGATGCATCATAAACTTCTTTAAAATCATGAGATACCTTTGCTCTCATTACAAAATCGCCTTCAACTTCTGTATAGTAAAACGGTGCATTGCATAATACTTCAGGCAAAAATCCCTCCTCACATTCACTGATACTTCCTTTGAAAAAGTCCGTTTTTGGAGGTGCTGTAATTACAATTTTCCGTTGATTATTGTTGAAATATCAATATTGCAAAAACTGCTATAGATACACCAAACCAAACATAAAGCTATGCAAATGATAAAATATGTTAAATATGGTTTAATTGATTCGCTTATAGCA
>DKTZ01000041.1 GCA_002490425.1 Ruminococcaceae bacterium UBA7217 | reverse complement strand
CTGCGAAACGCACTCATTCCGCAGAACATATCCAATACTCGAATGGACATATGCATCAAGCCAATATTTTGTCTTTTGCACCTCACATTTCGAGGACGGGAGCGTTACCTTCGTCCATATTTTCATTTTGTTCTTCCGCAAGTTCCTCATCGGTCAATTTTCTGAATGAATCTTCACCGGGAACAATGGCAAGGGTTCTTCCATTATCCCATTCCATATGGATTTGTCCGGCATCGTCCACATGGACAACTGTGCCTCTTGTTCCACAATCTATTGGTGCATAAGGATCATCCATACTTAAAAGCAATAATCTCGTGCCGGGTGGATAGCATCTTTTCATACGCTCGGCGAATCTTCTTTCTGATTCAAATTTGTTCATAAGCTTACATCTCCTTTGACTTTAAAATAAAAAAAGCCAACCGTTTGAATGATTTCCATTCATAAACGATTGGCTATGTATATATACGAAAAAGGCAGATAGATTTTTCAATTTCTATCTGCCTCATTTTATTGATATTCAATTGTATGAGAGTTCAAGTCTGCACGCAAAGGGAAAACAGCCATTTTACATCTACGGATTTTAACTGCTGAAAACTGCCCTACAGAAAGCAAAAAACCTCGGTAACACCGAGGTTTTTTCGGGATACATCTTTTTTGTATCCACTTGATGGCACGCCGGAAGGGATTCGAACCCCCGACCTTTTGGTTCGTAGCCAAACACTCTATCCAGCTGAGCTACCGGCGCATTTGCTTTATTGCTCGAATATGATACCACTTGCAACTTAGTTTGTCAACTGTTTTCAATAAAAAAACTGCGCAGATATTTTAAATATTTTATCAAAAGGTCTGTTAATTTCTGTAAAGGTGTGTTATTATACATTTGTGAAAATTTAACTTTCTGCATTTGAAAGGAAATGAACGAAATGCCAAAAAAATGCGATGTATTGATAGTCGGCTGCGGAGCCGCAGGGCTTTATACATCTCTTTGTCTGCCTGAAAGCGTAAATGTTATTATGCTTTCAAAAAGAAATAATACTTTGTCGAACAGCTCCTTAGCACAGGGCGGTGTTGCGGCAGTACTCAGCTTTGAGAATGACAGTTTCGATTTACACATTGAGGACACTATGATTGCAGGTCAGCGTGCCAATGACATTGAGGCTGTAACGACGCTTGTGGAGGAAGGTCCCGACCAAGTCCGCAAAATTATGGAGTACGGCGTTGATTTCGATAAGAATGATGACGGAACTCTGCAAAAAACGCTTGAGGGCGGTCATTGCCGAAGAAGAATTGTGCATCATAAGGATACAACGGGTGCTGAAATTGTCAATAAGCTTTTGGATGAAGTAAAAAGGCGTAAAAACATTACGCTGATTGAAAATTCACAGGTGTTCAGGCTCACAAGAGTTAAAAACGGTATCTGTGCAAATGTATTAACTGACGAGGGTCAGGACGAATATTTTGCATCCTATTGCGTGCTTGCAACGGGCGGCATTGGCAGAGTTTACAAATATACAACAAACCCTGTTGTCGCTACGGGCGACGGTATCCGCTTAGCCTATGAAATCGGCGCAAACATTAAGAATTTAAGCTATGTTCAGTTTCACCCGACTGCGTTTAATTCGTCCGATAATGAGCAGTTTCTCATAAGCGAGGCGGTAAGAGGTGAGGGCGCTTATCTTCTCAACTGCAAGAAAGAGCGTTTTATGCACCGTTATGACGAGCGGTTGGAGCTTGCCCCCCGTGATGTTGTTTCAAAGTCTATTATTATTGAGTCACGCAGGACAGGCAGTAATAATTTTTATCTTGATATTACCCACAGGGACAGTGACTATCTTCACAAGCGTTTTCCCGGTATTTACGAGGGCTGTTTAAAATATAATGTGGATATTACCAAAGACCTTATTCCGATTTTTCCGTGTCAGCACTATCTTATGGGCGGAATTGAGGTTGACCTTAATTCGCAGACAAGCGTTAGCAGGCTTTATGCTGTGGGCGAATGTTCAAACACGGGTGTTCACGGCAAAAACAGGCTTGCGAGTAACTCGCTGTTAGAGGCGCTTGTATTCGGCAGACGCTGTGCCGTTGACATAGCGCGCAGAATTTCGTCGGGCAATCCTGAGGTGGCAATCAGCGGAAATTATGAATGTGACCTTGAAGGCGCTCCGCTTATGAAAGGCATTTGCACTGAAATTCGCAATATTATGCAGCGTTCTTACTTTGTAATGCCCGCTAATGAAGATGTTGTCCGTATGGGCTTTAAGCGTGTGGGCGAAATACTGAACCGTCTTAAAAACGGCAAGTTTAAAATTACAGCCGAATACTGTGAGGCACTGAGCCTTGCAACTGTGGCATATATAATTCTACGGGAGGTCAGCGATAACGATGCTTAATAAATTCTATATTGATTCTCTTATTAAAACCGCTATTGAAGAGGATATAAATTACATTGACGTTTCAGCGGATTTGCTCATTCCTGAAAATCAGCGTAATGACTCTTATTTTGTTGCAAAGGACGACGGTATTTTGTGCGGACTTGACTGTGCAATGCGAGTTTTTACACTTCTTGACGATACATTTACATTTGAAGCATATAAAAAAGACGGCGACGAAATTAAAAAAGGCGATGTAATAGTCGAGTTTAACGGCAAGACAAGAGAGCTTTTAAAAGGCGAACGCACGGCACTTAACATTATTCAGCATATGTCTGGCATTGCAACAGCTACTAACAAGGCAGTTTCACTTGTTGAGGGCACAAAAGCGAGCGTTTCAGATACAAGAAAAACCTTGCCGGGACTTCGTGCTTTGCAGAAGTATGCAGTAGCGTGCGGCGGAGGCAAAAACCACCGCTTTAATTTGTCTGACGGCGCAATGCTTAAGGATAACCATATTGACGCTTGCGGCGGAATTGTTCCTGCGGTTAAAATTCTTCGCTCAAAGCTTGGGCATATGGTAAAAATTGAGGTTGAAACAAGAAATTTTGACGAGGTGCGAGAGGCAGTAACTGCCGGCGCAGACGTTATTATGCTTGACAATATGAACTGTGAGCAAATGGCAGAAGCTGTTAAAATAATAGACGGTAAGGCTACTTCTGAGGCTTCCGGAAATATAACGCTCGAAAATATTGCCGAGGTTGCCGGGACAGGCGTTGACATTATTTCACTCGGAGCGCTTACCCATTCGGTAAAAGCGTTTGATATATCAATGAAAATGAAATAAGGATTATGAATTACAAAGAATCGGTTGAATATATACATTCTCTTTTGCAGTTCGGAATAAAGCCTGGGCTTGAAAGAATTTCTATGCTTTTGTCGTCACTCGGCAATCCGCAGGACAAAATTAAAACCGTGCATATTGCAGGCACTAACGGCAAAGGCTCAACGTCGACTCATATTGCCAATATTTTGACGTCGGCAGGGCATAAAACGGGTCTTTACACGTCGCCTTATGTTCTTTCGTTTTGTGAGCGGATTCAGATTGACGGTGAAAGTATCTCTGAAGAAAAGCTTTCAAAAACAGTCACCAAGGTGCAAAAAGAGATTTTCAAATTAAATGAAAAAGGCATAGTTATAACTGAATTTGAAGCTATTACGGCGGTAGCTTTCCTTTATTTTTATGAAGAAAAATGCGATTTTGCGGTTATTGAGGTAGGACTCGGAGGCAGATTTGACGCAACGAATGTTTTGTCGTCGCCGAAAGCTTCTGTTATAACCTCAATTTCTCTTGACCATACAAAAATTTTGGGCGACACACTCCCTAAAATTACATTTGAAAAATGCGGTATAATCAAAGAAGGCGTACCCGTTGTTACCTCTGCAAATCAAAACAGTGAGGTTTTGAGCGTAATTGAACAAACAGCGAGGGACAGAAACTGCAATTTGACGGTTACTAATCCGAAAAACGCTGAAATAATCAGCGATAAATTGGGCGAAACCGTCTTTGAATATGACGGAGAAAACTATACCCTGCACCTTTGCGGTGAGCATCAAATTGAAAATGCTGTAAACGCAATTGAATCGGCAAGGCTTTTAGGTATTTCCGAAGAATTTATTAAATCAGGTATTGCAAAAACGCTGATGCTCGCCCGTATGGAGATTATCGGCAAAGAGCCGTTAATTATTCGTGACGGCGGTCACAATGAGGGCTGTGCGAAAGCTTTGCGAAACTTTATTTTGCGTTATAGAATTAAAAATATTAAAATGCTTGTGGGAATGATGGCGGATAAAGACACGGATAGGTATTTACAGCTTGTGTGCCCCTTGTGTGACAGTGTAACCGTTTGCACGCCGTCGAATCCGAGAGCTGAAAGTGCGGAAGATTTGCTCATTTCCGCAAAAAAATACTGCAAAGAAGCCTTCGCAACCCAAAACCCGAAAGAAGCTTATGAGCAGGTATTAAGGTCTGCAAATAAGGACGGCACCGTTCTCCTGTGCGGTTCATTCTACTTAATGAGCGATATATTTTAAGGCGAAAGGATTTTCAGAATGAAGGATTTTATTGAGGACAGAATTAAAGTCTTTTTAGAGGAAACAGAACACTTAATCGTGAAAAAAAGTATTCCTCAAAACGGCTTTTTATATAAGGAATGTGACTACAAAAAGGGTAACGATTTACCCGAAATTGACGGCACGTTCCGAGAATTTGTGACATATAAAGACCGCTGGGCAGGAGAGTGTGACAAGCACGCGTGGTTTTATAAAAAAATTACAGTACCTGAGGATTTTTCCGAGGGTGAGGCAGAGCTGTCAATTGCGTCGGACGCAACTGTCGGCTGGGCATGTGTTAACCCGCAGTTTATTGCCTATGTTAACGGCAAGCTCGTGCAGGGGATTGACAAAAACCACCGTGAAATATTTTTAGGCGGACCGGGAGAATATGAAATTTACCTTTACGCTTATACGGGCAGTGTTTTTCCCGAACACGTAGATTTTATTGCGACGCTGCGTTTAGTCGATAAAAAAATTAAAAAGCTGTATTACGATTTAAAAGTACCCTTTGAAATACTCGAATTTGAAGATGAAAATTCAAGAAACTATTTTGAAATAAAAAAGCACCTTAACAATGCAATTAACCTTATTGATATGCGAGTGCCTTATTCAGCGGAGTTTTACGCGTCAATTGACAGGGCAGAAGAGTACATTCAGAATGAATTTTACGGCGAATATTGCCGTGAGGGTGAAATCCACGCAATTTGTATAGGTCACACCCATATTGACGTGGCTTGGGAGTGGACGCTTGCTCAGACAAGAGAGAAAACTCTGCGCTCATTCTCAACTGTTCTTGCACTTATGAAAAAGTACCCCGAATATAAATTTATGTCGAGTCAGCCTCAGCTTTACAAATATCTTTCGGAAGAAAGTCCTGAGCTTTACGAAGAGGTAAAGGAAATGGTGAAGCAGGGCAGGTGGGAAGTTGAAGGCGGAATGTGGGTTGAGGCAGACTGCAACCTTTCCTCAGGTGAAAGCCTTGTCCGTCAGTTCCTTTACGGCAAACGCTTTATGAAAAAGGAATTCGGCGTTGACAGTAAGGTCTTGTGGCTGCCCGACGTTTTCGGCTATTCGGCGGCGCTTCCGCAAATTATGAACAAATGCGGTATAGACAAATTTATCACATCAAAAATCGGCTGGAATGAAAGCAATAAAATGCCTTATGACGCATTTTTATGGCACGGAATTGACAATACGCCTGTGTTTACATATTTTATGACAGCGCAGGACAAGCACAGAGATAAAGAACCTGCTACAAATGTTACATACAATGCAAAGCTCAATGCAAATCAGCTTCGCGGCGCTTATGACCGTTTCCAGCAAAAAGAGCTTTATGACGATGTTTTAATAACATTCGGCTTCGGCGACGGCGGCGGCGGACCTACCGTCAAAGACCTTGAAATGTACGACCGCCTTAAGAATGGAATCCCCGGCACTTCAACCGCTGTAATGGGCTTCGCAGGCGATTTTCTTGAAGATGTTAAGAAAAAGACCGAAAACAATCCGCACACACCGCATTGGAACGGCGAGCTTTACCTCGAATTTCACAGGGGTACATACACCTCTCAAGCGAAGAACAAAAGATACAACCGCAAATCGGAATTTATGTTTGAAAATGCTGAAACGCTGTCGCTCATAAACGAGTATTTGACGGGTGCGGTTTATCCGAAAGAGAAAATGCAGGCGTCTTGGGAAACAATTCTTTTAAATCAGTTCCACGACATTATCCCCGGCTCGTCAATTCGTGAGGTTTATGAGGTTTCCCACGCACAGTATGAAGAAATTCAGAAAACGGGCAGTGAAATTATAAACTCTGCCGAGCAAAATATTGCAGACGGCGTTTGCGCAGATGAGGGATATGTAGTTTTCAATCCCAATTCCTTTGCATCTTCCTCTGCCGTTAAAACTGACGACGGCTACATCTTTGCCGAGAATATCCCTGCAAAGGGCTACAAGGTAATTGTGCCTGAAAAGGTTCAGTCAACCGTTCAGCTTTCCGACAGCACTATTGAGAATAAATATTATAAATTAACACTTGATGAAAACGGCAATTTCTCTTCGATTTTAGATAAGATTAACAACCGTGAGGTGTTAAAAAACGGCGAAAAGGGCAATGTTTTCACTGTTTATGAGGATTATCCGAGGGAGTACGACAACTGGGAAATCAGCAGTTATTACACCGAAAAGCATTGGGACATTACAGCGCTTGACAGCATTGAAAAGGTCTGTGAGGGCGAACGGTCAGGTCTTAAAATCACAAGAACATATAACAACAGCAAAATTATTCAGACAATTTTTGTCTATGAACACCTTGACAGAATTGATTTTGACACATTTATTGACTGGAAAGAATCGCACCTTGTGCTTAAAACCAAATTCCCCGTTGATGTAAATGCAAATAAAGCGACTTATGATATTCAGTTTGGTTCTGTTGAACGTCCGACTCATAAGAATACAAGCTGGGACGCCGCACGTTTTGAGGTATGTGCTCATAAATACTGCGATTTGTCTGAATACGGCTACGGTGTCAGTCTTTTGAACGATTGTAAGTACGGACATTCTGTTCACGACGGAGTAATGAGCCTTACGCTTCTTAAATGCGGCACATTCCCCGACCCGACTGCCGACAAATGCGAGCATAGGTTTACGTATTCCATTTGTGCTCATTCGGGCGATTACCGTGAGGCAGGCATAATTCAAAAGGCTTATGAGCTGAATGTGCCGATGACAGCTGTTAAGGTCAGCGGTAATAAGGGTACGCTTCCGTGTGAATATTCGCTTCTTTCAGCGGATAAAGAAAATGTTATTTTTGAAACGGTGAAAAAGGCAGAGGACGGCGATGATATTATTCTGCGTGGGTACGAATGCTTTAATAAGCGTACCGACGTAACACTTACGCTCGGCGTACCCGTTAAGAGCGCATATATCTGCGATATGCTCGAAAACGAGGAAACCGAAATCCCCGTAATTGACAGCAAAATTTCCCTCACTTTCAAACCGTTTGAGATAATTACGGTGAAATTAAAAAAGTAAAATCCAATAAATAACAAAAAACCGCCGATGAATTGTTTAAACTCATCGGCGGTAACTTTTTTATTTGGTATTCAGTTTAATCAGATTTTGTAACCGTTCTTGCGGAGAATGGTGTCAATTTTGTCGCTTGTGTCAAGAAGTGAGCTTATTGACTTGTCCTGATTGAGCGTGTCGATTATGTATGAAAGATATTTTGAGCAGTCAACCTCGCAGTACCAGTCACGGTCTGCAAGCTCGGGGATTCTGTAAACAAGATTTGTTGTGAATACCTTATCAAATATTCCGTTTTTATATGCATTGTCAAATGCGGCAAGACCTTCGCAGAAAAGACCGAATGCAGAGAAAATAAATACTCTGTTTGCGCCTAAATCCTTAAGCTTTGAAGCAACGTCAATCATTGACTCGCCTGAAGAAATCATATCGTCAACAACGATAACGTCCTTGCCCTCAACATTTGAGCCGAGGAAGGAGTGCTCTAAAATCGGATTCCTGCCGTTAACAACACGGGAATAGTCACGGCGTTTGTAGAACATACCGAGGTCAAGTCCCAAAACGGTTGAATAATAAATACATCTGCCCATACCGCCCTCGTCGGGTGAAATAACCATCATATGGTCTTTGTCGAAATTAAGTGCGGGAACATTGCCTATAAGTGCTTTAATCATTTGGTAAGCGGGGGAAATATCTTCAAAGCCGCAAAGGGGTATTGCATTCTGAACTCTGGGGTCGTGAGCGTCAAAGGTGATAATGTTGTCAACTCCCATATTAAGGCAAAGCTCTTGGAGCGCAAGTGCGCAGTCAAGGGATTCACGTGATGAACGCTTGTGCTGTCTGCCTTCGTAAAGCATCGGCATAATAACCGTAATACGTCTTGCCTTGCCCTCAATGGCGGAAATTGCTCTTTTAAGGTTTGCGTAGTGGTCGTCGGGACTCATTGGAACGGTGTGACCGTAAATGTTATATGTAATGCCGTGATTGAAAACGTCGCAAAGAATGAAAATATCTGCGCCTCTTGCTGTGTCACGAAGTGTGCATTTGCCTTCGCCTGTGCCGAACCTCGGGAAAGCTGCGTCAAGCAAATATGTGTCGCGCTCATAGCCTGCAAAAGCTATGGTGTCCTTGTGCTCGCTTATTTGCTGCGAACGCCATTTGACAAGATATTTGTCAATTTTTTGGGCAAGCTCTTCGCAGCCGGGGAGCGCAATGATTCCCAAAGTGCCGTGTGGAATAGTAGTAATGTCTCTGTTAGCCATTTTGTGAGTCCTCCGCAATAAAATTTATTTAAGTTACGTGAAAATATTATAAATATATAACATATATATTCTACTAAATTCTACACTTTTTTCAAGAGCAAATCGGCAAAAAAATATTTTTTAGTGAAAAGCATGGTCAACGGTTATTACACAGAAAAATCTTTCGTCTATTTTGCTGATTTCATCTTCAATTTTTTGACAAATTTCGCGGTCAGAGCATTTCATATCACTCGGGAGAAGCACGTCGAAAATCAAATTTGTGTGCGACGGACCTTCAACAACTCTGAAATCATGAATTGAAAGTCTTTCGTCAATGCGTTCTACTGCGTCCTGCGTCATTTTTCGAAGCTCATTTATCCGCTCGTCGTTTATTACGACAGGGTCCATATGAATTGAGGTGAGCATACCGTATTCGTTGTAAATATCTCTTTCAATTCCGTCAATAATGTCATGAAGCTCCATAATGTCCTCATCTGACGGCACTTCTGCGTGAACGGACGCAAAACGGCAGGAGGGACCGTAGTCGTGAATAATCATATCGTGAACGCCGCAAACGTGTGGGTAAGACATTATTTTCTCTGTTATTTCCTCAACAAATTCCGCTTCGGGCGGTCTGCCCAAAATGTCGCCGAGCGTTTCCCTGAGAATATCAAAGCCTGCAATAAATATGAAAACAGCTACAACTATTCCCAAATATCCGTCTATGTTAATGTCGGAAAACGCCGAAACGATAATAGAAATTGCGGCAACGCCCGTTGCAAGGCAGTCGCTGAAGCTGTCTTTCATCACAGCCATCATAGGCGCTGAATTGATTTTTTTACCGAGATTTTTATTGAAAACGCCGAGCCAAAGCTTGCAAAGAATACTTATTACAAGTATTGCCAGCGACAGAAAACTGAATTTAACAGGCTCAGGATTAATTATTTTATCTACTGAGTCCTTGAAAAGCTCAACGCCCATAAACAGCACGAAGAACGATACTATAAACGCCGATATGTATTCAACTCTGCCGTGACCGTACGGATGGTCTTTGTCAGGGGGCTTTGCCGAAATCTTAACGCCGAAAAACGAAACGATTGACGAGCCCGCGTCGGATAGGTTATTTATTGCGTCGGCGGTTATTGAAATACTGCCCGAAATAACACCTGCGGCATATTTGGCTCCTGCAAGAATTAAATTTAATGCAATTCCGGTAATACTGCTCAGCACCCCGTAAGAAGTGCGAACCTTTTTGTCACTGTAGTTTTCACTGTCTTTAATAAAAAGCTTAACAAGTAATGATGTCATTTCCGTGTTCTTCCCTTTAAGTTAATTTTGACAATATATTTTTTCAGTTCTATAGCTAAAAAAATATATATTTAAACATT
>DKTZ01000025.1 GCA_002490425.1 Ruminococcaceae bacterium UBA7217 | reverse complement strand
ATATAAAAAGAAAAGTTTTCCGAATACGAAAACACTTTATAACATTTGCGAAGCCTTTGATATTCCGGTATGGATGCTGTTTTATAAATATGACAGCAATGTGTTTATCACTAAAAAGGAATACATGTTGATTGAAAATTTTAAACAACTTTCCGATATCGGCAAAAGACTGCTTTTGGAATTATCAGAAAATCTAAAGTAGTTTTAGCTTTATAAACTCTTGCACCCTTGCGCTTTATAATACATAAAAATATATCGGAAGGTTGATTATCAAAGGGGTTACATCCTTTGCCTTATTAAATGTAAGGGTGCAATCACAATTGTTTTTTTGCACTGTAAATTCACACCCTTAAATAATTATATTGTATTTTTTTACATCTGTGTTTCTATTTTTATCCCATCTTTGAAATAAATGTGCAATGTGTCTTTTGACATTACTTTAAGTCAAGCACTGTTGTTTCATCCATACGGATAGTTAAAAAGGCGTAACACAAGGTCACGGCGGCAGGTACTACAAACCTTGTCTGCACCAAAATAATAATAGATAAAAGTGCCGCAATACCCAATATGCAAAAATCTTTCAAACTCCAAAGCCACAGATTTGCTGTGGCTTTTAGATTTTGGGGATATAAATATTGTGTCATTCGTTATCACCTCGCAAAATAAAAAAGACACCGTTTGCATAAAACGATGCCTTTTTAACCTGTTTTATTGTTTTTAAAGTATCAAGCCTGCCGACTGCTCTTCATCTTCGTCAATGTCTTCAGAGTTAATAATATCCTGAATAACCGCTTGACCGTTTAAAATGAAAGCCTTTATATATTCTTTATCTACATCAATGGGTATTTCATTTAAGCAATTGTCAATCAGTTCCTCTGTAATCTCGGGCAGTTTCATTTCTCTGTACATTTGACAGGCAGTATCATTTTCTTTAAGAAACTCACGAAAGAAGCGAATCAACCCGTCACCCTCACGGCTCACATTATCGGGGTAGCCTCTTGATATAAGCGCAATGTTGTTATCATAATTGGGAGCCATTGAAATAATTTCTCCGCTTTTAACATCCCGCAGGAATCCGAAATTTCCCGTATGCCTATCCATATTGTAACAAACGGAATCAAGCCAAATTATTTTCAGATACTGTTCTGCGAATTTCGGCGAAATATCATAAATCTTTTCAAAGCAGTCATTATAATCCTCGTTCTCTCCCATAATAGAGGAGATCGGCTCAAAGTTTTGCTTTGCGCCGTTGGTAAAGTCGCTTGTACGAATATATCCATCGTGCATTTCATAATGTGCCATATCTAAGCCCAGCTTTTCACCGAGAGTATAAATAAAAAGCTCTGAAAAATATTCACTGTCCGTTCCGCTTTTATACATCCACCATTTGCCGTCTATAAGCCGCCAGCATTTTTCATAGCTGCCTATATTAGTAAGCTCAGGTGTTCTTGAGGGTTTGCGTGAAAATCCGTTTGGGTCACCCCTAAGCGCAAGTGAATCAAAATAGTTTTCCTTAAAACGGATGTCTTCATACAGGGCAGTTGAGCCTTCCGGCTTAAACCAATATCGGTCTGTCACCGTTGCCGCATTGACGGATAATGCTGTCTGCGCATCATCAGCAGTGCGAAGACGTAAGGCTTTTTTCAAAAGCCGTGAATTTGTTCTGTGCGTGTCAATAGCACGGGAGGCAAGCCAGCCTTCCACGTACTTTGTTCTCTGCAAATACAAGGGAAGGAGACGTTCGTTGCATTCGGTGATTTCGCCATTTTTTACAGTAGCTATGATATTGTCTTCCAGCATAATATATCCCGTTATATTAAGCATATTTCTTGCCGCCTTTCTTTTAAGATTTGATTCCCGTATTCCTTCGGGGGTTTCTTTCAGAATTTTCAGTTCTTCCTGCAGTTGCTTTCGCTTTTCGACCTGCGACGTTATTTTTTCAAATTCAGAGGCCTTAATATATCTGCTCTTAAGCTTGCTGTTTTCCATCCATTGCAGATAAAACCGTTCTTTTCCGCAGATTATTTTCTTGGAGATATATCCTGTCGGCAGAGCTGAAAGTTCATTTTCAATTTGTTTAATGCGGTTAGTAATATCTTCCATTTCGCCGCCTCTTTTCTTCCGTTTTATTTAATGATATTATAACCTATATTTACACAAAAATCAATAGGTTATGATGAGCACAGATAAAAAACTCTTTTATTTTGCAGCTCTTGCTACACTGCGGCTTAAATTAACTGCCGTTGTAGTCGCATGAACAACGCTCATCATATTAACCTTTACACTTGAATCAAGACTGGGATATGCAAGATCAATACTGTCACCGGGATGCGCTACTTGATAGCCCGTTTTTGTTTTCACTTTAACAGGTATCCCGACTTCATACAGACCGCATTTGCCGCCGAAGCCACCTGCACCGCTTGTTAAGGTGATTCCGACTCCGCTGTCTGCGTACACACGTTCTCCCTGTGTTCCGGGGATAACTTGAATAACAGGCGTTCCATTTGCTTCTGTGAAAGATAATATTTCTCTGGCACATCTGTTTCTAAGATATCCGACTATATCTTCGAGCCAATCAAACATTTAAATTCACCTCCAAAAAGGAAATAACCGCCAAGTTTACACCCAGCGGTTATCCCCAATATGATTGTTTCGCGACAGCAGACGAATCTTTTCGTCTGCATCAACACATATATCACAACCTATTAATATTGTCCAGTTTTTATGGAATATTTTTTACATTCCTACAATTCCCCAGATATACAGCGGAGCCGTAAGTGTGAATATCAGACAGGTAAATAGGATTGCAGGAGCCGTGAATTCAAACTGTCCGTGCTTCTTATAATCGAAATATGCAGTGCCGACCTTTACAAAAAAGAGTATAGCAATCAGTAAAATACTTTGTCATTTTTTCACTTCCTTTCTCTGAAAATAAAAAAAGAGCGTGCAATGATAAATTAAATCATTACACGCTCTATGTTTTTTGAAAGGAGTAAGTACAGTCCCTATATAATATAATATAATATACGGTTTTTGGATAAAATAAAAGCCTCGTAACATCTGTTGCGAGGCTTTGTGGCTCCCCCTGTCGGGCTCGAACCAACGACAACTCGGTTAACAGCCGAGTGCTCTACCGACTGAGCTAAGGAGGAATATATTCTTTAGTGCTCAAATATAATATCAAATCGGAGCACTTTTGTCAATAGTTTTTTTCAAATAAAATAACTTTTCTTTGAAATTTCAAATGCAATTAAGGGCAATCAATTTATTCAATTCACTTTACATTCATTTTAATAGCAAATAACAATAACTAATCTGTTATTTCTGCTGATTTATTTCTTTCATCACCTCAACTGTTCGTTCAAAAAATCCGTTTTGCTCATAAAAGCGTCTTGCAACCTCATTATATGCAAACACATCAAGTATAATACCTTCACAATTTTGCCCAGAAAAATATTTTTCCGTTTCAGCGAGCAATGCTTTTCCTATACCATTTCTCCGATACTCTCTCTGCACCGTTAATTCCGTGATGCGTCCTCTGCGAGGTGCGGAAAAGCAATATGTGTTTTATTTCTCGCAAATTACTCCCGCAATCATTCCGACCGCCTTGCCGTTTTCCGCAGCAATAAAGATTTTGCCGCAATTTACACGCATTTCTTCCATTGTTTTTTCAAAATATTTCTCTTTGAATTCTTCTGACAAAATATTATACCCTTCATGGTCAATGTCCGCTATATATGCCTGCAACTCCTCCAGCAAGGACTTTACATCTTCTTGGTATTTATCTGAATATTCTGTAATTTTCATACTGTTCTCCGTTTAATAATCATTCGTTCCTTAAAAATTCTATGTATTATATAATATGATAGCTTAAAAGCATTGTTTTTTCAATCTGTTATTTTAAGCTATTTGCAAGTTAATTTAGTATGTGATATAATAACCTCACGAAACATTACGAAATCATAGATTTCTATGTTTCGGAGAACATTGTTTCATTCCTGCTACGTACTTGTGCGCTCCGCAGATATGATATAATCAAAATAACAAATATATGTAGGAGGTAGATGTGAATGGATAATGAAAAATACGCAAAAATCGACATTGAATTGCAAGAAGAGATTAAAGCAAACACAGAAAACCATTGGATAAATCCTTATGCCTTTAGAGATTGCAATGCTGTAAGACGGAACAACGATTTTGACAAAGCGAGTCTTTGGCGTCCTGTATTTGTAAGAGATACTGAAAAAATTCTGCACCTTCCGTTCTATAACAGATATACCGACAAAACTCAGGTCTTTTCTTTCAATAATAACGACGATATTACACGTCGTGCTCTGCACGTTCAGCTTGTATCGAGAATCGCTCGCAATATCGGCAGAGTTTTAGGGCTTAATCTTGATTTAATCGAAGCTATTGCACTGGGGCACGATATAGGCCATACCCCATTCGGACACGCCGGCGAAAGATTCTTAGACGAATTGTATCACGACAGAACAGGGCGTTATTTTTTCCACAACGTTCACAGCGTTCGTGTGCTTGACAAGCTGTTTCCGCGCAATTTCACAATGCAAACTTTGGACGGTGTGCTTTGCCACAACGGAGAATCCGAGCATCGTGTATATGAAGCTGAATTCGGCAAAAGCTTTGATGATTTTGACTCTGAAACCCAAAGCTGCTATACAGGTGGGAAGCCTGTAAACGAACATCTCAAACCAGCCACGCTTGAAGGCTGTGTTGTAAGAATATGCGATATTATTGCATATCTCGGAAAGGACAGACAGGATGCGATAATCGCGGGAATCATTGACAGTGACCAAAAGTTTACAACCAATTTCATAGGCAGTAACAATGCACGAATAATTAACAATCTTACCGTTGATATTATTGAAAACAGCTACGGCAAGGATAAAATTTCTATGAGCCAAGATGCATTTGACGATTTAAAGACAGCGAAAGATGAAAACTACGCCATAATTTACAAAAACAAGTCCATTGAAGACCAATACGACAATTATCTTAAACCGATGTTTCAGGATATGTACGAAAAACTGTTAGAAGATGTAAAACACAACAACACAAATTCATTTATATTCAAGCATCATATTGATTATATCAACCGACAGCGCAATTATTACGGTGAACAACATGATTACATGCAGGAAGAAGCAAACCAAATAGTTGTAGATTACATAGCGAGTATGACAGACGATTACTTTTTACAACTGTATAAAAAGCTGTTTCCCGACAGTCCTTATGAAATACCTTTTGCTTCATATTTTGAATAAATACAATTCACAATTCAACAGTCTGATAATACTTTAAAAATAAGCGCCGACATATGTTCTTAACAAAGAACAATCGGCGCTTGATTTATTTTTCACTATAATAAAACTCTTTTATTTGTCATTTCATTTGTGATAATGTGCTTTAATGTTTTATCAGGATTTTTAATTTCAGTCTTCACAAACAGAGGGTAAAGAGCAATACTATCCAAACTGTCAATATCAAGCCACTCATAAGTATTAACCCTGCTCCCCTCCGTGAGTTCAAAAACAGGCTCATAATTATTAAATTGCGTATTTTCCAAATTAACCAGATAATAAATGCCTACCTCGTGAAATCTTGTTCCGCTGTCCACAAAAAAACATTCATTTATCCAAAGAGAGCTATAATCGATAACCGTAACGCCAAGCTCTTCCCGAATTTCACGTTTAATCGCTTCTTCGCTTGATTCACCGTAGTTAATTCGACCGCCGGGTAAATAATATTCATTGGTTTTAACATTCTTTTGTGCCAATAATTTATTATTGTGCACAATCACTGCTGCTACACGATGATTAAAAAGTCCCATTTCAGTTCTAAGCGTTAAATCCATTATACTACCCTCCGAAATATAATAAGTGTTCAGTAATTCTAATCTATATTTCAAGCAATGTCAAGAAAAACAAACAAAAAAAGACCTCATACATTAAGTATGAGGTAAAATTATGTCGGCATTACCTATTTTCCCGGGCCGCTTCCAGCCAAGTATCTTCGGCACAAATGAGCTTAACTACCGTGTTCGGGATGGGAACGGGTGGACCCTCATTGTAATCAACACCGACTAATCGACCGTTTAAGCCGATTTAATATTGTGGACAAAGTCCGTATGGTGACCCGTAGCGGATTCGAA
>DKTZ01000049.1 GCA_002490425.1 Ruminococcaceae bacterium UBA7217 | reverse complement strand
ACCAGTCCTCTCTTTTTAAGATTATATAATAATATAAAAAATTATATTTTAACTAATAATCAGTAGAATAATCATATCAAAAAATTCTTTATTTTTCAAGAGTTTCAGTAATAAAGTTTTATATCTTTTCCTAAAATTCTTTCCGAAATATTCGTAAATGCTTCATTTACCCGCCTTGAAGCCGAATAAATACCATTTTCGCCAGAAAACACAAGGGATTTGTCATTCGGAACAACGCCCAAAAGGCGTAAATAAGTTTTGTCAACGGCAGTGTCAAGATTTCTCTGCTTACCTCTTCTCATCTGCCGATAATCCGTCTTATTAAGCACAAACCGCATTTTATTTTCGTCAATGCCCATTTCTGTAAGCCTTTCACCCACAAAATACGCCGCACGAAGGCTTATGTCATCAGGAGTTGCAATAACAATTATTTCATCTGCCGACTGTGCATAAATTTCGGCAAATTTGCCGAAGCCTGCGGGTGCATCAATGAAAATATAATCGTACATTTCGTTATATTCAGAAAGAAGATGTTCAAAATCCGATTTTGAGAATGAGTCACTCAAAGACAGGGGAGAAGCCAATAAATGAAGCTTTTCAGAGGCAAAAAGACGTGCCTTTTCTTTAACACAGCGGCCAAAAATTACGTCTGACCAGTCAAAAACAACCATACTGTCAACACTCAGCAGCATATCAAGCGAACGGAATGAAATGTCACCGTCAATCAGCAGTACCTTTTTATTTTCAGACAGCGCCTTGCCGATATTCGCACAGAATGTCGACTTTCCAACGCCGCCCTTACCCGAAAGAACACAAAAAACCTTTGCCAAATAAAGCACCTCCCGACTTCTCAAATATTTTTATAATTCTTTTGGTTATTTTACCACAAAATTCTAATGTATAAAAGCGTTTTTTCAAAAATTACAAATAAAAACAGTATTCGATTAAATTCTTTACCTTGTGCCTGTCCGATTTCGGCAAAAAAATTCAGACAGGACAAGTATAATAGACTGTACACAAAGAAATAATGACGCATAGTCTAAAATTTGCTTTATTTTGCGAGGTGAGAAAATGGAAGACCGAAAAATTGAATTTGCAGGCGAAGAAACCGTAAAGGTTCCCATCCTTTTTAAAAGTGCGTTAACCCAAGGTGTATTCTTCGGCGTTGCCGCCCTTCTTGCCTCAGGGAAAAGCGAAATAATTTCGCCACTCGCTCTATCTTTCTGCGCAGGCTGTAAAAGAAAATATCTGCTTCCTTCTGTTTTGGGAAGTATTTTCGGCTATTTAATATCAAGCGAATACGTAAACTCGTTCCGCTTTGCAATGGCAACCTTTATCGTCTTTATTTTAAGAGCGTATCTGCACACTTTCCCCGGGAAACGGGACAGCATTATATTACCGGCTCTTATTTCGGCATTTTCAGTAGCCTCAACGGGTGCAGCGGTAATGATAATTTCTCCGTTTAATTCAAAGCTGCTGTTTTCCACAGTTGCGGGGAGCATTGCCTCATTCGGCGGAGCATATTTCTTCTCGCTTGCGACTCATTCCTTTAAAAAAGTTCGGGAAAACACACAGCTTTTGCCCAAGGATTTAACGGCTCTTTCAATTTCCGCAGTCATCATTTTTTCTTCGCTTACACGGCTTCGTTTTTACGGCGTATCGGTAGGCGGAATCGGCGGTTCGCTGTGCATAATTATTTTTGCATATCTCTTCCACGAGAGCGGAGGTGCACTGACGGGAATAGGCGGCAGTGTGGGCGCATTTTTTGCGGGCGGCAACCCATTAAGCTTTTCATTCAGCATTGCGGGGCTTTTCGCAGGACTTTTTTCATATTCGGGCAAATTTTTATGCGCAATGGCATACATTTTTGCTTACGGTGCGTCCTTTGTTTACCTTGGCGGAGGAACGGACAAGATAGGTCTGCTTGTTGAATCGGCGGCGGCATCTGTGATTTTCATAATTATCCCCAAAAAGGCACTTAAAAAAATTAAAGCGGCGCTGTCATTAAAATCCGAGGACTCAGAGGACAGTGTAATACTGAAACAGCGTTTAAGACTTATCGGCGACGCACTTTCACATACCAAATCCACTGTTCTAAAGGTTTCTGAAATGCTCTCCCAAAAAGCTCCTGCCGACACCGCAGGGGTCTACCTTCGAGTGCGTGACTCTGTTTGCTCAGGCTGCGGCGGATACGGCAGCTGTTGGGGCAGAGAAATATCAAAAACGGTTGAAGGTTTTGACGAAATGCTTGAAACAGTCAGAAAAAACGGAAGCATTACTCCGTCTGCCTCGCCGCCGTTTATATCGTCAAAATGCATAAGAATTATGTCGCTTTGCGACAGCTTTAACAAGAGCTATTCATCATATTCGGCACGCTTTGCGGCGGAAGGGAGAATAAACGAAATGAGGAAAATTACATCCGACCAATACGACAGCTTTTGCCTGATGATAAACGATGTTTTAGACGGATTTGAAAATGATTTACATTCCGTTCCCACACTTTCTACAAAGCTCTCCTGTGCTGTTGAGGGGCTCGGCGTAAATGCGGTTGCCACATACTGCGAAAACGAATTGGGAAAGGCGCTTGTAAATCTTGAACTGCCCTCGGACTGCGCTGTTACCGATGAAAATATTTCGGACTGCATAAGCTCGGCGCTTGAAAAGGATTTTCCGTCATCCGTAACGGTCACGGGCGAAAAGCAAAAAATGCTGTTTTTATGGGAAAGACCTCAGCTTGACGTAAAATGCGAATATTACCAAATCTCGGCTGACTCAGGCGATATTTGCGGCGACTGCTTTGACGCATTTTACGACGGAAAAGGCGGCTTTGCGGCAGTACTCAGTGACGGAATGGGGACAGGCTCACGGGCGGCGGTGGATTCAACCCTGGCACTCAGTCTTTTTTCCCGTCTAATCCTCGCAGGATTTTCATTTCCGTGCGCTATGAAGCTTGTAAACTCAGCACTGCTCATTAAAAGCCGTGAGGAATCCCTCGCAACGCTCGACATTTTAAAGTTGGATTTATATACGGGTAAAGCGGTTATTTACAAAGCAGGCGCAACCGTTTCGCTCATAAAACGTAAGGGCAAGGTAAGTGAAATTAAACGCTCCGCAATGCCGGTCGGAATACTGCGAGAGGCGCAGTTCGGCTCGCTTTCGGGTACGCTTTACAAGGGTGATACACTGGTGCTGATGTCAGACGGGGCGGCAGATTTTGCCCTCCCTGAAATAAAAAACGAGTTGTTAAAATCAACCGATACCGACGACCTTCCCGAAAGACTTTGCACCGCAGCCAAATCCAAAATGACGGAAAAAAGCGACGATATTACCGTCGCCTGCATAAAAATTATATAAGTTTTAATTTGCAAGAAGCAATTAGATGATTTTCTTCTAAATGTGATAAAAAGCCTAAGTTAAAAATCATCTATTATGCTAAACATTAAGCGGAGTACGTTTTTGTGCTCCGCTTTTTTGATATTATTTTTAACTTTTAATCCTCTAAGCTTTTAATTATGCTCTCGAACTGTTTGCTGTCGCAAAGCTCAATAGCACCCTTGTCAACAAGGCTTGCATTTTTCGGGTCAATCGGAAGCTTTGCAAGAACGGGAATATCCAAATCCTGCGCAACCTCGTCCAGCTTGCTTTCGCCGAAAATGCTGTGCTTTTTGCCGCAGTCGGGACATTCGTAATAGCTCATATTTTCAACTATGCCGAGTATGGGAATGTTCATCATCTTCGCCATATTGTAAGCCTTTTTAACAATCATTGTAACAAGGTCCTGAGGAGTTGTAACAATGATTATACCGTCAACGGGAAGGCTCTGGAAAACAGTAAGCGGAACGTCGCCTGTTCCGGGAGGCATATCAACAAACATATAATCAACGTCGCCCCAAACAACCTCCTGCCAGAACTGGTGAATAACGCCCGAAATTACGGGACCCCTCCAAACAACGGGCTGATCCTCTTTTTCAAGCAGTAAATTAACGCTCATAACCCTAACGCCGAGGTTTGACTCTCTGGGGTAAAGTCCCGTTTCGTCACCCTCTGCATTGCCGTGAATACCAAATCCCTGCGGAATTGACGGTCCTGTAATGTCCGCGTCAAGAACCGCCGCCTGCTTGCCCATTGTCTGCGCAGTTACAGCGAGCATTGACGTAACAAGGCTTTTACCTACTCCGCCCTTACCGCTTACAACTGCAATAACCTTTTTAACACTGCTCATTTCATTAAGCGGAATGTGCAAATCCTGCTTTTCTCTGCTGTCGCAGTTTTCCGAACAACTGCTGCAATTTCCGTTACAACTCATAACTAAATCTCCTTTTATTTTCCTACACAAAAATGTGCAAATATTTCATTAACAACTGAGTCAGTTGCTTTTTCGCCTGTTAATACGAGTAAGCTTTCAACTGCGCTGTCAAGGCAGACCGTGACTGCGTCCATTGTAAGTCCTATTTTCAAAGCCTCTTCTGCTTCATTCAGCGCTTTCAGTGCATTTTTACAACATTCAAGCTGACGCTCATTTATAAGTGTTGCGGCATTTGTGTCAAAGTTTCCTGTGCCGAGAAGCTCCGTAACTGCCTGTTCAAGACGGTCTTTTCCGTCCCCTGTTTTGGCTGAGATAAAAACTAACTTACGGAAATTTTCTTCTAATTCGTCCGTTAGATAATTTTCGACTAAATCTGTTTTATTGATAATTCCTATTGCATTTTTATTCTTACAAAGTGATATTAACCGCCTGTCGTCGTCCGAAAGCGGTCTGCTTGCATCAAAAACAGCAAGTACAAGCTGAGCGTTTTCAAGCCTTTTCACTGCTCTTTCAACACCGATGCTTTCAACAGCGTCATCAGTTTCTCTTACGCCTGCGGTGTCGGACAAATGAAGCACTATTCCGCCGAGAGTTACCGTATCCTCAACAATATCACGGGTTGTACCTGCAATTTCCGTAACTATTGAGCGGTCTGTACCCGAAAGAAGGTTCATCAGCGTGGACTTCCCGACATTCGGCCTGCCCACAATCGCCGTGTCAACACCCTCAATAATTATTTTACCCGCGTCATAGTTATTTATTAACTTTTCAAGGCTTTCTATATTATTTCTAATATCACCGCCGAGATTTTCGCTTGAAAGCTCTTCGATTTCCTCATAAGGATAATCCACCCAAGCGGACAAAAGTGCCATATCATAAAGTAATTTATCGCTTATTTTCTTTATTTTCTTAAAAAGTCCGCCCTCCAAAATACCGAGAGCAATTTTTTCAGCCTCTTCGCCCTGCGCCGAGATTAAATTCATTACCGATTCAGCGCCCGTTAAATCCATTTTCCCGTTAAGAAAGGCACGCTTCGTAAACTCACCCGGCTCTGCGGGGACTGCGCCTGCCGAAAGAGCGGCTCTTAATACCCGTTTGGTAATATAAAGACCGCCGTGGCAGGAAATTTCAACAACGTCCTCACCCGTATAGCTTTTCGGCGCTCTGAAAAGAAGAGCCACCGCAGTGTCAAGCACATCTTCACCGTCAACAGCTTTTCCGTAAAGTGCGCAGTAGCCCGATATATCGGCAATTTTTCTGCCGCTTACCGAACTGAAAATACTGTCTGCAATTTTAATTGCGTTTTCCCCGGAAATGCGGACAATTCCGATTCCGCCCGCTGCCATTCCCGTTGAAATAGCGGCAATTGTACTCATAAGGACTCCTTTTGCTGTTTGCTTTCTCTTAAATCTTTAAAAAACGAGGTTAATATTTCGGAACATTCTTTTTCGAGCAAACCGCCCTCGCAAATAGGCTTATGAGTAAAATCAATATCAAAAAGCCTTGCCTTTGACACGACCGCACCGTTTTTAGGGTCAAATGCTCCGAAATAAACATTCTTTATTCTTGAATTTATTATTGCGCCTGCACACATCGGACACGGCTCTAAGGTAACGTACAAATCACATTTCCAAAGCCGCCAGCCACCTAAAGTTTCACAGGCAGAGTTTATCGCTTCAATCTCAGCATGGTGAAGCGCATTTTTAACCGTTTCACGGCGGTTTCGCCCCTCGCCAACGATGTTGCCGTCGCAAACTACCACTGCGCCCACAGGCACCTCGCCCTCATCTGCACTGATTTTCGCAAGTGAGAGCGCATATTTCATATAATCTTCTTTTTCCATATACTTTTAAAAATCAATCGTCAAAACCGTTGAAATAAGCATAAATATTATTGCAACTATAAGGGCGGGACTTGAAAGAACAGCGCCTACTTTTTCACCTGTTTTTAAAGTATTTACACCTTTTTTAAGGTCAGTCTTATAACCCATATTAAAGAAAATAAGACCGCCTGCAATTCCCACGGCAACAAGCACGCCGAGCATAATCACCACAGCAGCGGCGCCTGCCTTTTCACCGTAATTGCTCAAGATAATAAGCTGAACTGCCGAGAACATATTGTTGACAAAATGAAGAACTATTGACGGCCAAATGCTTCCCGTTGCAACGCAAAGGTAACCTAAATATATTCCTGCAACAAGAGTATAAGGAATTTGAACCATATTGCCGTGAAGTATTGAGAAAATTGCGGCTGACATAATAATTGCAAATTTGTCGCCGTAACGTCTTAGCGGCTGAAGTACAACTCCTCTTATACAAAATTCTTCTACAACTGCGGGAATAACAGCCAACGAAATGGCTAAAATTATTGCATCCAATGGCCCCTCAGCAGTCATATCCTCCATACCGCTCTCAAAGGTTATACCCATTATATCTTGAAATATTGATGAAATTAAATTCACAATTATTGTTGAAACGAGCATAACGGGAGCCAAAAACATTGTAAGGCTTATGGCTGCTTTTTTGTTATAGGTTGTTCCGTAGGGAAGAATGCCCACATATTTTTTCTTTCTGAGTATTGAATACGAAATCAAAAACGGACCGCCGATAAACAGCACAGACATAAAGCACTGCAATACATACAAGCCCGTCTGATTGCTCATAAAGCTCTCCACCGCCGGAGAAAATCTCGAAATTAAATAGAGAATCGCTACAACAGCATTTGATAATACAAAATACAGAATTATTGCAAGACCGAATGAAAATCCCATAGTTGTAAGGATTTTTTTGTCTTTGCGCTTTTGCTCCGTCTGCGGATTTACGGGAAACGGTGGAATAGGAGCATACGGCGGAACGTAATAGTTCCCGTAAGGGGAATTCTGCGGATTTTGATTAAAGCCGTTAAATCCCCCATTTTGCCCGTTATTTACATTACCGTTCTGCGAATTATTAAATTGTCCGTTTGGATAGTTATCCATTAAAAGGCCTCCTTAGTCGCCCTTATCCTCAGTAACATAACCGCCCATAACTGTTATTGCTGTTACACGGTTTTCTTCCAATACAATATTGGTTGTCCCGTAAAGCTCTTTTTGAAGCTTTTGCGCCGCAAGCGGATAGTCAATAACCCAAATCCATTCTGAACCCTGATAGCCGAACCGTGCATCAGCCGTGGGCATTGTTCTTTGCGAAACTTCGTAATTTGCCCAACCGTCAGAAACTGCTTTTGTCATATAATTTACAATATCTTTTTTGCGGAAAGATGTATGAACATTAGCAAGAACGGTATCAAGAATGCTGTTAATCGTTGTTAACGAAGCAGATTTACACTTGTTTATAAGAGAATTTATTACCATACGCTGATTTCTTGTTCTTGAAACGTCTGCATCAGCATAAACATATCTCTCACGGCAGAATTTAAGCGCCTGTTCACCGTTAAGTGTAACACCGTTACCGTAAGGTATGCTGTGTTTTACACCGATGCTTTGCGGAACATCTACAGTAACACCGCCCACAATGTCAATGCACTGAATAAATGTGTCGAAATCTACCATTACATAACCGTCAATCTCAATTTTATAGGAGTCCTCAATAACATCGACAAGATATGCAGGACCGCCGTTTGCGCAAGCGGCATTTAGCTTTGAGAAATGGTCGTAGCCCTTTAAATAAAGGTAACTGTCACGCATAATTGAAACAAGCTTAATTGTTTTATTCTTTGTGTTTATTGAAACGATCATCATAACGTCTGTATTGCCGTTTTCCATAACATCGGCACGTCCCTTTGATTTCGCAGAGGCGTCACTGCCGACAAGCAAAACATTCAAAACATTTTTATCGCTCAATTTTTTCGCATCTGTTGTGAGTGCCCAATTTTTAAGAATATCCTTATAGGTATTTCCTGTAACATCGTCAATCTCACCGAAATCAATAGTTTCGTCTTCAGTAAATGACTGGTCTGTATTAAGTGTGTAATTAAGACCGTCGCCGTAATTTATAAGACCTAATTTATGATTTATAAACAGTGTAACAACAATTACCAAAATCAGTAAAATCGAAATGGGAATGAGCACAGCCAAAAGCTTTTTCTTTTTCTTCTTTTTATCACCAGGCTTTTTACCTACTGATTTAGCTTTTTCGGTATTAGTGCTTTTTTGCGGTTCGTTTGTAAATTCAATATCATTGTCTCTTTTCATAACAGTTCTTGTGAAGCGTTAAACGCCTTACCTTCCTTTCACAAAACAATTATCGTTTTGGCTTATTCAGCCGTTTCTTCAGACGAAGTTTCCACATTTTCGTCCTTTTCCTTTTCGGCAATGGATATTGTAACTACTTTTTCGCCTTCCTTGACCTTCATAAGAATAACACCCTTTGCAGGTCTGTTACATTCACGAACCTGCACTGAATCAAGTCTTATGATTATGCCGTCGGACGAAATCATAATAATATCCTTGCTTTCATCTATCATATCAACTGCGCAAACCTTGCCGTACTGCTCAGTGTGATAGTTAGTAAGACCCTTACCGCCTCTGTTTTGAACACGGTAATTTGAAACGTCGCTCTGCCTGCCGTAGCCTTTTTCGCTGACAGTGAGCACTTTACCTGAGTCTGAGAATACAATCATTCCCACAACCTCGTCGCCGTCATTAAGAGTAATTGCCTTAACACCCCTTGCGGTTCTGCCTATACAGCGTGCGTCATCCTCTTTAAAGCAAATGCTCATACCGTCTCTTGTTGCAACCATAAGCTTTTGCTCACCGTCTGTAAGACGTACCCAGCGCAGCTCGTCGCCCTCATCAAGGTTAATTGCAATAATACCCGATTTTCTGATATTTTTGTAGTCGTCAAGCTTTGTTCTTTTAATAACACCGCCCTTTGTCGCCATACAAAGATAATATTTATCTTCTCCGAAATCCGGCACTTTAAGCATTGCCGTAACTTTTTCGTCAGTCGTAATGGGCAAAATGTTAACTATATTCATACCCTTGCTGTTTCGGCTTCCTTCGGGAATTTCATATCCCTTAAGCCGGTACATTTTACCTGCGTTTGTAAAGAACAGAATATAATCGTGAGAAGAAGCTATAAACATTGTGTCCGCAATGTCCTCTTCACGGCGGCTCATACCCTTAATTCCCTTGCCGCCTCTGTTCTGAACCGTGTAAGCCGAAACAGGCTGCCGTTTAATATAACCCATCCTTGTAAGCGTATAAACGCAGTCCTCTTCGGGGATAAGATCTTCAATGTCAACCTCACCTGCAACGCTTGAAATTTCTGTTTTTCTGTCGTCACCGAATTTCTGACCGACTGCAGAAAGCTCCGTTTTAACAATTTCCTTGATTTTTGCTTCTGAGCCGAGAATTTCAAGGTATTCGCTGATTTTCTTTAACAGCTCGTCTCTTTCACTGATAATCTTATTGATTTCAAGACCTGCGAGTTGTCCTAACTGGAAATTGACAATAGCAGTTGCCTGCGGGTCGTCAAAATCAAATTTTTCCATAATCGCCGCTTTAGCCTCAGGCTTACCGCCCTTGCAGGCACGGATTGTAGCAATGATTTCATCAACAATGTCAATAGCTCTTGCGAGACCCTCAAGAATATGCTCTCTTGCCTGAGCCTTTTTAAGGTCGAACTGAGTTCTTCTTGTGATAATTTCACATTGGAAAGCAATATATTTTTCAATAATTTCTTTAAGCGTAAGAATTTTCGGCTCGCCGCCTACAAGCGCTAACTGAATTATACCGTATGAAATCTGTAACTGAGTCATTTGGTAAAGCTGATTAAGAATAACCTGCGGGTTTGCATCACGCTTTAAGTCGATAACAATTTTTATTCCGCCGCCGCGCTGTGAGGAGTAGTCATTAATATCAGACATTCCCTCAATCTTTTTATCCTTATGAAGCCCCGCCATTGACTCAATAAGGCGTGCCTTGTTTACCTGATAGGGAAGCTCGGTAATTATGATTTGGAATCTGCCGTTTCGCTCATTTTCAACAATTTCAGCTCTGCCGCGAAGAGTAATTTTACCTCTGCCTGTGGCATAAGCCGCACGGATTCCCGCTTTGCCCATAATTATGCCCTGTGTGGGGAAGTCGGGTCCTTTAATATGCTCCATAATCTCCTCAAGAGAGGCGTCGGGATTATCAATAACACAGCAAATGCCGTCAATAACCTCTCTCATATTATGAGGCGGAATATTTGTCGCCATACCAACGGCTATACCCGTTGAGCCGTTAACGAGCAAATTCGGATACCTTGACGGAAGAACCTCAGGCTCTTTTAATCTGTCATCGTAGTTTGAAAGAAAATTAACCGTATCCTTGTCAATATTAGTGAGCATTTCAAGAGCGATTTTGCTCATTCTTGACTCTGTATAACGGTAAGCGGCAGGCGGGTCGCCATCGATTGAACCGAAGTTTCCGTGACCGTCAACAAGAATATATCTCATTGAAAAGGTCTGCGCAAGACGAACCATTGCATCGTAAACAGATGCATCGCCGTGGGGGTGGTAACGGCCGAGAACCGAACCTACGGTGTCGGCACACTTACGGTATGCCCTGTCAGGGTAAAGACCGTTTTCGTACATTGTGTAAAGTATTCTTCTGTGAACAGGCTTTAAGCCGTCACGGACATCCGGAAGAGCACGAGACGTAATAACAGACATTGAATAATCAAGGAAAGAACTTCTCATTTCCTTATTTATTTCAACATTTATTATGTTTTGTGCTTCAAGCGGAACATATTCGCCCAAATTGTGATTTGTGTTTTTGTTAACTGACATTTTTTTACCTCTTTAAATCATATATCAAGGTTTTGAACATATTTTGCATTTTTCTCTATAAATTCACGTCTCGGCTCAACCTTATCACCCATAAGAATTGAGAAAGTTTCGTCCGCCTCCATAGCGTCCTCAAGAGTAACACGCAGCATCAGTCTTGTGGCAGGGTCCATTGTTGTTTCCCAAAGCTGTTCGGGGTCCATTTCACCAAGACCTTTATAGCGCTGAACATCGGTTTTTTCCGTACCTCCCATTTCTTCAATAAACCTATCTCTTTCTTCTTCCGTAAAAGCATATTCAAAATGCTTGCTGCCCTTTTTGCTTACCTTGAAAAGCGGCGGCTGGGCAATGTAAATGTAGCCCTCGTCAATAAGCGGGCGCATATATCTGAAGAAGAATGTCAGAAGAAGTGTTCTGATGTGCTGACCGTCAACATCGGCATCCGCCATAATAACTATTTTGTGATATCTTATTTTATTGATGTCAAATTCTTCGCCTATGCCCGTGCCGAGTGCCAACACAACAGGCGTTAATTTATCATTGCCGATTACCTTGTCAATTCTTGCCTTTTCAACATTCAGCATTTTGCCCCAAAGCGGTAAAATTGCCTGAATACGGTTATCTCTGCCCTCTTTTGCAGAGCCGCCTGCTGAATCTCCCTCGACAATAAATAATTCGGTAAATTCGGGATTTTTTTCAATACAGTCCGCAAGCTTTCCGGGAAGAGAGTTTCCCTCAAGAGCTGATTTTCTTCTTGCGGTGTCCCTCGCCTTTCTTGCGGCTTCCCTTGCCCTCGATGCGTCAAGAGCCTTTGAAAAAATTGTCTTTGCAACTGTGGGATTTTCTTCAAAATATGTCATCATCTTCTCGTAAAGCATCTTATTTACAAGAGATTTCATTTCAGTGTTGCCGAGCTTGCCCTTGGTCTGACCTTCAAATTCAGCCTCGGTAAGCTTTACACTGATAACTACTGTCAGTCCCTCACGAACGTCGTCACCAGAAAGATTTTTGTCATTATCCTTTAACAGCTTAAATTTTCTGCCGTAATCGTTAAATACCTTTGTTAAAGCAGTTTTAAAGCCGTCCTCGTGGGTACCGCCGTCAATTGTGCGCACATTATTTGCAAATGAAAGAATTATTTCATTGTAGCCGTCGTTATAAGAAATTGCGACCTCAGCACTTCTGTCACCCTGAACTGTGGAAAAGTGAAGAATATCATCGTGAACAGGGGTAAGACCTCTTGATTTGTTGATAAAATCTACAAAAGAGCGAATACCGCCCTCATAGCAGTAGGTTTCTTCAATTATATTATTATCATCTCTTTTATCGGTAAGAGAAATACGAAGTCCTGCATTAAGAAATGCCTGCTCACGAAGTCTGCGCTGTAAAATTTCATATTCGTAGACTGTTGTTTCTGTAAATATTTCAGGGTCAGCCTTAAAACGGATAAATGTACCAGTTTCGTCTGTATCTCCTATTATTTCAAGGTCGGAGACAATATTTCCTCTCTCAAATCTTTGCTTGTAAATATGGCCGTTCTGACTTACCTCAACCTCAAACCACTCGGAAAGAGCGTTAACAACCGACGAGCCTACGCCGTGAAGACCGCCCGAAACCTTATAACCGCTGCCGCCGAATTTACCGCCTGCATGAAGAACGGTAAGTACTACCGTAACAGCAGGGAGTCCCTCTTCCTCGTTTATTCCGACAGGAATGCCTCTGCCGTTGTCACGGACAGTAATAATATCGTCAGGCAGAATTTCAACCTCAATGTGAGAGCAATAGCCCGCAAGAGCTTCGTCGATTGAGTTGTCAACAATTTCATATACCAAATGGTGAAGACCCTTAGGACCCGTTGAACCGATATACATTCCGGGACGTTTTCTTACGGCTTCAAGTCCTTTTAAGACCTGAATAGCGTCCGCACCGTATTCTTCAGTAACGGCAGTATTCATTTCTTCGTCTTCGTAAACGCCTTTAATTTCTTCGCTCATTTCTTCCTCCGTAACTAATGCGGCTTAAAACCGCTTTCTGTTTATATCATTCTTATTTTAAACTTAGTAAAAATTTAACTAAAAGCTTTTGCCATCAAGCCTTTTAAATACCGTTGCCGTATTAAATGGTGAAATATAAACGGTTCTTTTTCCGTTTTTTTCACATACAATAAAGGATTTCGGCAAATCTTCCGGTGAAACGGTAACGCATTCATCTTTTTTTACCGAAAAATTTATATAATCCCTCGTTGCTTTTGAAACTGTTGTATTATCAAGGTCAAAAATGCCAATAATCTCTCTGTCGGAAATTATTTTATCCTGACCGATGTTAAGTAGCATTTATTCCACCGCATTTCCGTTTTCTATTCTGTAAACCTTGCCTGCGCAAAGCCTTGAAACTGTTTCTTTTTCACAGCAGGTAATAAAAACCTGTTTATTTTTTATTTTGTTAAGAATATAATTTTGCCTCGTTAAATCAAGCTCGCTCATTACATCGTCAAGCAAAATAACCGGATCCTCGCCCCGAATTTCTTTAATTATTTCCGATTCGCCGAATTTAAGCGCCAATGACGCACTTCTTTGCTGACCTTGAGAGCCAAACTTTCTTGCGGAAATATCCTTAACAAATATTTCAATATCGTCACGGTGCGGGCCGCAGGTTGTGCTTTTAAGATAAAGGTCATTTGAGCGGTTTTTTTGAAGATTTTTTAAAAAGCTTTCTCTAATGCAAGCTGTATCATCGCTTTCAAAACGAAAAGAACCCGAATAAGAAATTTTCATTTCTTCTTTTTTATCGGAAATTCCGCTGTAAATGTCGCTTGCATAATTTTCGAGCATATTAAGATAATCAATTCTGCTTTTTATTACCAATGCGCCCGATTCGGCAATTTTTTCATCCCAAACATCAAATGTGTCAATAAGAGAAGAGTCAACCGCCGCATTTTTAAGCAGTGCATTTTTTTGATTTACAAGGTGATTATAATATGCTAATTTTTTTGCGTATGTTTCATCGATTTGACTTATAGCCGTGTCAATAAACTTTCTTCTGTTTAACGGCCCGTCTTTTATGAGAGACAAATGAACAGGTGAAAATACAACACTGTAATATTTACCGATAAGCTCCCTCGGCGAAGTTAAAAGCACTCCGTTTAAGGACGCCTGACGTTTTTTTTCAATAAAAACAGACGCAGTATTTTTTCTTAAATTCGTTTCAAACTCAATTGAAATTTTTGCATTTTCTGACTTAAAATTTACAAGCTCGGTATCCTTTGAAGTGCGAAAGCTTTTACAGCCCGTAAAAAGCCAGATTCCTTCAAGAATATTCGTTTTACCCTGACCGTTTTCACCGTAAATTACGTTAATCCCTTTATCGGGAAAAAGACCCATAAAGCCAATGTTTCTGAAATTTTCAATTTTTATTTCATTTATAAACATCAGACAACCTCAAAAACAGTTCCGTCAAACTTTACTTTATCGCCTGTATGAAGCTTTTTTCCTCTTACAAGGCATTGTTCATCGTTAACAGAAACCTCACCGTCAAGTATTACTGTTTTTGCGTGGCCGCCTGTCATTACTGCGCCGCAAAGCTTTAAAAATGCATCAAGCTTAATAAAATCCGTATCAATCTTAATTTGTTTTAAAGGTGTCTTTTTTATATGCGCCGAAATTTTTTTCATTTTCAGTTCATCCTTACCGGTAAAACCATAAATAAGAAGGATTTTTCATATATAAGCGTGTTATCACTGTCAGGAACAATAATCAAAGGAGATATTGAACCGTTAAGACGGAAAACCACCTCATCTGTATCGCAAACCTTCAAAGCGTCAAGTAAATATTTATTGTTAAAGCCTATTTCAACTCTTTCACCCTGAATATCTGCAACCGTTCTGTCGTTTGCAGTACCGAGAGCCGTTGTACTTGAAATTCTTACTGAATCATTGTCAAAAATACAGCGGACATAGCTCTTTACTCTTTCAGTAATGATAAGAGATGTTCTTTCAATTGCACTTATAATACTTCTTGTCTTAATTTTAACCTCGGTTTTTGCCGTGGTGGGAACAGCACTCTTATAGCTCAAAAATTCGCCCTCTAAAAGTCTTGAAACAATTACATATTTACCGCATTCAAAAAGAATATGACGCTGAGCTACTACAAGAGAAACAGTTTCAACACCGTCGCCTATAAGTCTTATAACTTCATTAAGAGTCTTTTTAGGTACAACAAATGTTTTTTCTTCTCCGGAATAATCAAGTTTTTCATTTCTTATTGCAAGCTTATAGCCGTCAACGGCCACAAGACGGATATTTCCGGAAGTTACTTCAAAACGAACACCTGTATGAATGACCTTTGAATCGTTTTCAGCTGCTGCAAATATTGTCTTTTTAACCATATCCTTTAAAAGCTCACCTGAAATTACTATCGGAAAGCCGCCCGATACAGTGGGAAGCTCAGGATAATCAGCCTCTGAAAAGCCCATTATTGAAAATTCACTGTCGCCGCTTCTTATTTTGCAGATAAGACGGTCGTCACATTCAATGGAAACAGTTTCATCGGGTACGTTTCTTAAAATGTCACAAAGAATTTTTGCATTTAAAATTACGCTACCCGTGCTTTCAACTCTTCCTTCAACGGACGTAATAATGCCTACCTCAAGGTCATAGCCCGTAAGCATTATTCTGTCGTTTTCCGCTTTAATAAGAATACCTTCAATTGTAGGAAGATTTGTGCTTTTTGAAGATGTGGCACGCTGTACATTTGCACAGGCTTCTGAAAGAAC
The DNA here is from genome assembly GCA_002490425.1 of Ruminococcaceae bacterium UBA7217. Taxonomy (GTDB): domain Bacteria; phylum Bacillota; class Clostridia; order Oscillospirales; family Acutalibacteraceae; genus Fimenecus. Next base: position 183 of record DKTZ01000049.1, on the reverse strand, counting down.
GTTTGAAGAGCATATAAATTTCATTTTTTTATCTCCTTCACTGTAAATTAGAAATTTAAAATATATAATGTTGAGTAGTAGTATTAGAGGCGGACAAACTGTTGATAACAGTAATTTTTCTATAAATATCAACGAAAATCCGTCTTTATTTCTATCGAAAACTTTTTAATAAAAATGTTAAAA
>DKTZ01000028.1 GCA_002490425.1 Ruminococcaceae bacterium UBA7217 | reverse complement strand
ATAATACAAATACCGTATGATATTCTTAATAAAACCTTAATGATTTTTTAAGACAACTTTTTGTTATGTTATGTTAAAATGGCATTACGTTAAAACGGAGGGAGGAAACCGAAAAATTTGAAAAAAAACATACTTGAGTATTTAGATTTTGACGCAGTGAACTATCCTGAAAAAACAGCAGTTATTGATGAGCATAAAAGCTACACTTATTCCCAATTGCTGTCGGTTTCACGGCGGATAGGAACAGCTGTTGCAAATAAAACAGAAATTAACAAACCGGTTGCGGTGCTTTTGGAAAAAAGCGCAGACGCACTCGTTACATTTTTAGGGATTGTTCAGGCGGGTTGCTTTTATGTGAATCTTAGCCCCGATTTACCCGTAAACCGTCTTTTACAGATTCAGTCTGTTTTGCAGGCAGAGTATATAATTACCGATGAAGAACATCTGCCGCTTGCTGAGAGTTTAATTGAAAAAGACCGTATCCTTATGCTGAACGGGTTAATTGCCTCGCAAGAGGATTTGGAGCTTCTCAGTAAAATTCGCAGTAAGGCTATTGACACAGACCCTCTTTACGCAAACTTTACATCAGGCTCAACGGGTGTGCCGAAAGGTGTTGTTGTAAGCCAGCGAAGTGTGCTTGACTTTATTGAGGTTTTTGCACCGCTCTTTAACATAGACGAAACCGATATAATCGGCAATCAGGCTCCGTTTGATTTTGACGTTTCCGTTAAGGATATTTACTCTTCGCTTCGCCAAGCGGCAACGATTGTTATTATCCCGAAACACCTTTTCTCACAGCCGGCGTTACTGCTTGATTTTATTTGCGACCATAATGTGACTACTATGATTTGGGCTGTTTCGGCGCTTTGCCTTATCAGTACTTTTCACGGTCTTGACTACCGTACGCCGAACAGTGTCCGCCGTGTGCTTTTCAGCGGAGAGGTTATGCCGTATAAGCACTTGAAATCGTGGATGGAGCATTTGCCGGACACACAGTTTGTAAATTTGTACGGTCCTACGGAAATTACATGCAACTGTACATATCACATAATAGACAGAAATGCCGATTACTCAGGCGGAATACCTATAGGTAAGGCGTTTTCGAATGAACATGTATTTTTACTGAACGAAAACAACACTGAAGTTACAAACACAGGCGAAACAGGTGAAATCTGCGTTCGAGGAACGGCGTTGGCTTTAGGATATTACAATAATCCTGAGCAGACTGCGGCGTCTTTTCCCGTAAATCCGCTGAATAAGCTTTATCCCGAAAGGATTTACCGAACCGGCGATTTAGCGCAGTACACCGCCGAGGGAGAGCTTATGTTCTGCGGCAGAAAAGATTTTCAAATTAAATATATGGGTCACAGAATAGAGCTTGAAGAGATTGAACGGGCAGTTTCTGCTATTCAGGGCGTTGAACGCTGTTGCGCCGTATTTGACGGAGAAAAGCAAAAGCTTTACGGCTTCTATATCGGCAATATGGATAAAAAAGAGCTTTACTCATCTCTTAAAGAGAAATTACCCGTTTTTATGATACCGTCTTCGCTTATAAATATTGATTCTTTTCCTTTGACGAAAAACGGAAAAATTGACCGAAAACAGCTTCTTGAAAGGAAAAAACGGAAATGACAGCGGAACAGATAAACGAATTACTCAAAACCCATAATACACCGCTCTATGTGTTTGATTTAAATGAGCTGAGAAATCGTGTTAATTTTCTGAAAAACAGCTTACCCCGGCGTGTAAAGCTTTGCTATGCAGTCAAGGCAAATACGTTTATTTCCAAGGAAATGAGCGCTATTGCCGATTGGCTTGAGCTTTGCTCGCTGGGTGAATACAGAATATGTAAAAATTTAGGTGTTTCCGCATCTAAATTTGTAATATCAGGCGTTAACAAATCGGAAAAAGTAACGCAGGAAATGATTGAGAATGTAGAGGATATGGGCTGTTACACGGCAGAATCCGTAAATCAGTTTCATATTCTTTATGAGGGTGCAAAAAAAGCGGAAAGGAAAATCCCTGTTTTACTGCGCCTTACAAGCGGCAATCAGTTCGGATTGGACGAAGCTGACCTTGAAAGAATAATTGCCGAATATAAGGACAGCGAATATGTTGATATTTGCGGAATACAGTTTTTTTCAGGAACTCAGAAAACCTCCCTAAAAAAATTACAGCGTGAAATCAGTTACGTTGACAGCTTTATTACAGGCTTAAAGGATAAGTATTCCTTTAACAGCAAAAAGCTCGAATTCGGCGGAGGGTTTCCCGTTTCGTATTTTGAAGGCGAAAGCTTTGACGAAGAGGAATATCTCAAGGCTTTTTCCGAGATGCTTGAGAGTATGAGCTTTCAGGGCGAAATTGTGCTGGAGCTTGGGCGCAGTATTGCTGCAAGCTGCGGTACATATTTAACAAGTGTCGTGGATATAAAGCAAAATCACTTGGAAAATTATGCCATAGTTGACGGCGGAATGCATCAGATAGTATATTTCGGTCAGTTTATGGCTATGAAGCACCCCAAAATAAGGCTTTTCCCCGAGCGTGAGGGCGAGGACACACAAGAATGGAATATCTGCGGTTCGCTTTGCACCGTAAACGATATTCTTGTGAAGCGTTTGCCGCTTTCCAATCTTCAAATCGGCGATGTGCTTGTATTCGCACAAACGGGCGCTTACTGTATGACAGAAGGAATATCTCTGTTTTTAACAAGAGAACTGCCTGAGGTTGTACTGCTCGGCACAGACGGTAAATTTACGACGGTAAGAAATCCTGTTGAAACGGAGCTTTTCAACACTCCGAACAATATTTTATGAAAAAGAAGGAAAAACACCATGGACGAAAGATTATTAGAAATTTTAGAGGATATTAACCCCGAGGTTGATTTTGAGTCTTGCACAACACTTATTGACGACCATTTGCTTGACTCACTTTCAATTATCTCTCTTGTTGCAGAGATTGAGGAGGAGTTTGACATCACAATTCCCACCGTTGAAATCATTCCCGAAAACTTTAATTCCGCAGAAAAGCTGTGGGAAATGATTACAAGACTTTCGGAGGAAGATTGAGATGTTCTCAATCGCAACATATTTTTCCGTTGAAGCACTTTTACTGCTTCTTGTAACGGTTGCGCTTTATGTATGTTTGCCGCAAAAGGCACGCAGATACGTTTTGCTGATTTCAAGCTATGTGTTCTTTTTCAGTATCAGCGGAAAGCTTTTGGTGTTTCTTTTGTTTTCCACGCTGTCGGTACACCATATCGGTCTTTGGCTCAGTGATGTTCAAAATGAATGCAGTATCCGCACAAAGGGACTGGAACGGGAAGAAAGAAAGGCACTGAACGCAGAATATAATAAAAAACAGCGTAAGATTATGGCGTTTGCCTGCATTTTACATATCGGCTTGCTTTTACTGCTTAAATATACGCCGTTTTTCAGCCAAAATATCAATGCACTTTTCGGACTTTTGGGATTGCAGCTCAGAATACCTGTTCCCAAATTCTTAATACCTATCGGCATTTCGTTTTACACTCTTCAGGCGGTTGCATATCTTTTTGATGTGTACCGTAAAAAAATACCTGCGGACAGAAACCTTTTGCGTTTGGCTTTGTTTATGAGCTTTTTTCCGCAGATTATGGAGGGACCGATTTGCCGTTACAGCGACACAGCGGAGGCGCTTTACGAAGCCCCAAAAATGCACTATGGTAATTTTGTTCTCGGTTCGCAGAGAATGCTGTTCGGTTTAATGAAAAAATTAGTTATTGCCGACAGGCTTAATCTGCTCATACAGAATGTGTACGGTGAGCCGAACAAATACGACGGATTTGTCATTGCATTGGGTGCTGTGGGGTATACATTTCAGTTATATGCGGATTTTTCGGGAACAATGGATCTTGTTATAGGCACTGCTCAGATGTTCGGCATTAAGCTTCCCGAAAACTTTAAAAGGCCGTTTTTCTCGGCAACAATATCAGAATTTTGGAAGCGTTGGCACATTACCCTCGGTACTTGGTTTAAGGATTACATATTCTTCCCCGTTTCAATGTCGAAGCCAATGAAAAAGCTGACAACAAAAGCACGGAAAAAGCTCGGCAACCGTTACGGACCGTTAATTGCAGGGTCCGTTTCACTGTTCTGCGTATGGTTCTGCAACGGACTTTGGCACGGAGCAGGCTGGAACTATATTTTCTTCGGAATGTACCATTTTGTACTAATTCTCAGCGGAAATATTATAGAGCCTGTTGTTATAAAAATAACGCAAAAGCTGAAAATTAACCGAAGTGCTTTTCCATACCGCTGTGTTCAGATTGTACGCACATTTATTCTCGTTTGCTTCGGCGAAATGTTCTTTCGTCAGGAAAGCCTGAAGCAAGGCTTTAAAATGTTCGGTAAAATATTTACGGATTTTACCTTCAAAACGCTTAAAGACGGTTTGCTTTTTGAATTTGGAATGGACAGGCAGGACTATTTAATCATCATAGTTTCCGCAGTACTCTTATTCATAATAGGCATTTTACAGGAAAAAGGCATTGAAATAAGAGCGTCAATAGCTAAACGAAATATTGCAGTTCAGTTTGCAGTGTATTATGCACTTATTCTTTTCATTGTAGTTTTCGGCGCATACGGTGCAGGCTATGTACCGCTTGACCCGATATATGCAGGGTTTTAGTGAGGTGCAGTTATGATTTATATAAAAAGAATATTTGTTTTTATAATGTTTATTCTCGGTCTTGCAGGACTGCTTGTTGGCTCTTCTTATATCTTTTTGCCTAAAAGCAACGGATTGAATTCCGGTATGGAGGAGTTTAAGGCGAACGGAATTTTAGGTGAAAAAGAAAATTCTATTGATGTGCTTTTCCTTGGCGACAGTGAAATTTATTGTTCGGTAATACCGCTTCAAATTTGGCAAAGCAGCGGATATACCTCTTATGTTTGCGGAACAAGCGGTCAAACCTTGGACTACACTGAGGTTATGCTTAAACGAACCTTTGAAAAGCAATCTCCTAAAATTGTTGTTATGGAAACAAATGCTATTTATCGCAAGTTTACTGTTAAAAATGTTATTTTTACAAAGGTTTCTGATTATTTTTCCGTTTTCCGGTATCACAACCGTTGGAAAACAATGAGCATTGACGAGATAAATAAGCCTGCTGAATACACTTTTACAGACGAGTCAAAAGGCTATCGGCTGAAAACGGGTATAAAGCCTGCGGTTAAGGATAACAGTTATATGTCGCCGACAGATAAAATACTTCCGATTGAGAAAATTAATCGCCAAAGCGTGGAAAGAATTAAAAAGCTTTGCGATGAAAACGGCGCAAAACTGATTTTTTTCAGCACTCCAAGTACGAAGAACTGGAATTATATGCGTCACAACGGGATTGAGGCTCTTGCAAAGGAGCTTAAATGTGAATATATTGACTTAAATTTATTGACGAAAGAGGTTCCCGTAGATTGGAAAAACGATACCGTTGACAAGGGCGACCATATGAATTATTTCGGTGCGAAAAAGGTCACCTCTTATCTGTCGGAATACCTTGAAAATACAGGCTTGCTGGCAGATAAGCGAAATGATTCCGATTATAAAACGTGGAATGAAGCCGCCGAAGAATTTAACAAAAACTGCCCGAATAAAATTTAAAAAGCAGATATTTTCTTTTTTGAGGGCTGAGGAATAAATAAGCATTTTCTGCCGAAAATATTATCGGTGATGAAAATGAAAAAAGAGAAACACTCAAACAAAATCAAAAACGGTAAAAATGAAAACAGCATAAAAATTGACATATCTGCTGACCCTGTTTACGGCGAGCCTCAGGATGTGTTTGATATGGTAAACAAATACGGCACGTATAACATTCAGCCTACGGCGGACACACACCACGATTACCCCAAAATTGCACAAGGACTTTCAAAAAAGGCAAACGAGGAGAGCAAAAGAAAAAATTTCGGGCAAAAATAGTTTGTACTGTTTGTAAAAAGATGTTTAACGGTGAAAGGCGCTTAAGTGCTTTTTGCCGTTTTTGTTTTATTTAATTAAAACGAAAACACTTGAAATAATGACGGATTTCTATTAAAATAAAATTATAACCTAAGTGCAGGTGTCCCCCGCTTCTATAGGCGGCGGGTTGCAATCGGTCGCAAGCTTTGCTTTTTGCAAGCAAAGCAGGAGCGTTGCTGCGATTTAAATATTAAACGGCAATAAATTTATTGTGAAGTAAATGCACAATTTTGAAAAGGGGTATGTTTTATGGGAAAAGAATTAAAAGCAGATAAAGAAAGAAAAGTCCTGCCGTTAATTGTAATGGCTTTGGGTATAATCCTTTTTGCTGTGCAATTGCTAACAAGGCAAAATTTAATTGCAGTTGTGAATCTGATTTATCTTGTCATAACATCCGTACTTATTTTCCTCGGCATTTTGCTGATGAAAAAGGTATATGCTTATATGCTGACGGGCTACGGTGCGTCGCTTGCGGGGCTTATTCTTTTTCATATTATATTCGGCGCTGACGCAGGCTTCGGTGCTTTAACGTCCGGCAAGGCGGGTTGGTCTTCAGCCGAGCATACGCTGGCGGCAGGCGGAGGTTCGTTATTTACAAGACTTACAGGCAATATCCTTTTGTCACTGCCGTTGATTATTCCGCTTGTGCTTCTTTATTTTTCGGGGAAGCGCAATTTTAAGTCCGGTATTGCCAAAAAGCTTACCTGTGCATTTCTCAGCTTCGTTTTAATCGGTTCAACGGTTTATTATGTTCTGTTTATGAATATGCGTTCAAAGCCCGTAACTGAAAGAATGTGGGACGGACACGACGATTATCTTAACTCAATTGAGAAAAACGCTCAGGGAAAGCCGAATGTGCTTGTAATTCTGATGGACGATTTAGGCTACGGTGACGTGGGTCTTAACGGTGCGATTTACGATACGCCGAACATTGACAGCATAGGCGAAAACGGTCTTAATTTTGAAAATTACTATTCAAGCTATTCGGTTTGCTCTCCTGCCCGTTTTGCCGCCTTAACAGGCAGATACCCTTACAGAGGATATGCGGACAATGTAATTTACCCCACGTTCAACTGTACTTCTCCGTTTGCGCAGACAAGAATATTTAACAGCATTGAAATGCTGAATAATACTGACGGTATGCTGGGTGATGAAATCACGATAGCTGAAACATTTAAAGCCGCAGGCTACAATACGGGCATCTTCGGCAAATGGCATTTGGGCGATTATGGGGAATATCTGCCGACAAACCAGGGCTTTGACTATTTTTACGGCGGACATTCCGTAAATGATATGAAGCCGTTTTACCATGTGCGTGAAGAAAACGGCGAATACACAATTGCCCACGGTACGGACGAATTAAAAGACCAATCAGATGCAACAAGGTGGATTCACGATGAAATCACAGCGTGGATAACAGATAAGGTAACAAATTCAGACGAGCCGTTTTTGGCATATTATACTACTCCGTGGCCGCACGCACCTGTTTTTGCCGGCGATGATTTTGACGGAATAAGCGGAATGGGCACTTATGTTGACTGCGTAACGGAATTCGATACATATCTCGGCAAGCTGTTCGACACTCTTGGGGAGCTTGGTGTTCTTGAGGATACAATTATTGTTTTCACAAGCGACAACGGCCCTGCTCTTGAAGGCTCAACTGGCGAGCTTCGAGGGGGAAAATATCTTGCCTATGAGGGCGGTCAAAAGGTTCCGTTTATGATACGGTGGGATAACAACGGCGGACTTTTTGAGGCCGGCGGAACAAGAGAGCAAGCCTCGACGCTTGTTGACCTGTACCCAACGCTCACGGAGCTTTGCGGCATAAAGTGCAAGGATAATCCGTCCTCGTTACCGCAGGACAGAGTAATAGACGGAGTTTCAATGCTTCCGCTTTTAAAGGACGATACGGTTATTCATACCCCTGAGCACCCGATTCTTTATATGAAACGCCGTAAGCTTAAGGCGATTTCTTACACCGTGCCCACAAGCAGTATTAAAGAAAGAGAAGAATACCGTTCTTACAATTACGACGTTCTCAATGACAACGATTACATAACCTTTAAGTATTTTAAAAATATTCAGAATGACAACAGTGCATTTTTTGATAAATACAGAAAGAATTGGCTTCACATTTTGACTGATGATGCGGGTGAAAATTATAACAGAACGCCTGTTTACCCCACGGTTTCAGAGGAAATGAACAAACAGCTTACCGAAATCCAAAAGGATTTTGAAAGCAATCCGAGAGGAATGATAAAGTAATGCCGCCGCTTTCAATTATGGTGAAGCCTGCGTCAAGCAATTGTAATTTGCGGTGTGAATACTGCTTTTACAGCGATGTTGCATCAAAAAGAGAATTCCCCAACTTCGGAATAATGAGCGAGGATACCGCTCAAAATCTAATATCCTCCGCCCTTGAATTTGCCGACGGTGAGAGCATTTCCTTTGCTTTTCAGGGCGGCGAGCCTGTTTTGGCAGGGCTTGATTATTTTAAGGATTTTACTGCTTTTGTGAAAGAAAATAATCCGAAAAATTCAAAGATTTTTTATTCTCTTCAGACAAACGGAACTCTGCTGAACGACGAATTTGCGAATTTTTTCAAGGAAAATGAATTTTTAATAGGACTGAGCCTTGACGGTGATTTTGAAAACAACTCTTTCAGAAAAGATGCAAACGGGCAAAATTCTTATTACAAAATAATCAAGGCGGCGGATTTACTCGAAAAGTACGGCGTTGAATTTAACATTTTGACTGTGCTCACGGGCAGGTGTGCCGACAACTGCGAGAAAATTTACAGACATTTTAGGAGTAAGGGCTATAAATATTTACAGTTTATCCCCTGTCTGCGCCCATTTGAAAGTGAAGAAGAGAGCGAGCTTTATATGACGGCGGAGCAGTATGCAAATTTCCTGATTCGCACCTTTAATTTGTATGCTAAGGATTTTGTGCGGGGCAATTATGTAAGTATCCGTCAATTTGACAATCTTGTGCGGATGTACTTGGGCGAAAATCCCGAGCAGTGCGGAATGTGCGGTCATTGCACACATCAATTTGTGGCAGAGGGCAACGGGAATATATACCCCTGCGATTTTTACTGCACGGATAAATATTTGCTCGGCAATATTTGCGATACATCCTTAGAAAAAATGGCGAACAGTGAAAAGGCAAAGGATTTTATAAGAGAAAGCTTACAAATTCCAGATAAATGTAAGCAGTGCCGATTTTTTGCGCTGTGCCGAGCGGGTGGCTGCAAGCGCCAACGGGCGGACAGAGATTACTGCGAAAGCTATCAAAAATTTTTCTCTTCCTGCCTTCCGCTGTTCAGAGTGTTCGATAAAGGGTGAATAACAAATGAAGAATGAAGTCGCTACTGCTTAAGAATATTTAATAATGAATAATTTCGGCTTGAAAAAATACAATACTCCCTCAGTCTTTGCTTTTGCAAAGCCAGTTCCCTCTATGAGGGAGCGGAATAACGAACGATAGGGGCATCTTTCCCTACAATTTATATCAAAAAACAAGGGGCTGTGTGAACAGTCCCTTGTTGCTTTAAATATTATGTTGTCGTTTTATTTCGCCAATGCGCCGATTTCAAGCATAAATCCGCCGAACTGACCGCCGAATTCGGGAGCACCGTCCATAATGATGTGCCCTTGCTTTACGGCAGTTAACATATCGTCCTTGCCGAGAAGTGTTCCGAGCGCTGAGTCAAACGAGTCAAAGCGAAGGGTGAAGAACGGCATTGCACGCTTGTATTCGCCCCTGCCTGCCCTTGATTTTCCGGCTTTTATGCGGATAAACGCCGAAACCTCGGGGTGGTCGTTTACTGCAAGCGCATAAACACGGTCGGGTGACTTTGCCGCCCAATCGTGAATTTCGGGATGCCCCATTTTGTTAAGCTGGCTTATTCCACTTGTGAGAAGATAGAACATTGCTTTAACCATAAGCGTTTTATCCTCTTCCTTTTCGGGAATCTCCGTTGCGGAAAGCACGCTTGACATTTTTAAAAGCGACATAAGAAACGCCTTGAAAGCGCCGAAATGCTTAATAACGCCTTTCATTTTCGGGAGCGTTGCAGGCGACATTTTGCCTTTGAAAAACGCATTCATCGCCTCAACAGATTTAAACTCAAGCTCAACGTGGGGATTAGGGTCAACTGCGTTCAAATGAACAAGCCAATCCTGCGAACCGTTAACAACGTAATGCATTCCGATTTTTCCGCCCTCGGCGTCGGGGTCGAGAGCGCTTACCTGAATTACAGCGTGCACCTTTTCATACTGCTTTTTAAGCGAGGGAACATCCTGCGCCAAAACCTTAATTAAAGGCAACGCGGCGTTAAAGAATATTTTATTTGAATAAAGCTCTTCCTGTGTGTGCATTTAATCAGACTCCTTTCCGATGTATAAACTGTTAAGCGCGATATTAAACATCGTCGTCCCAGTTGTCGTCTTCCTCGAAGTCAGCCTTCATAACCTCACGCACAGCGGAGATAATACCGTTTGCGTCAATGCCCACTGCGGACATAATATCTTCGTGAAGTCCTATCGGAGCAAAGCCCTTGTGACCGAGCATCTTAAATGCACAGCCCTTGCCTGCCTGTGCCATAACCTCGGCAACAGCAGAGCCGAGACCGCCGATTACCGAATGGTCCTCAACGGTGATTATTCTTCTTGTGTCCATAACCGCTTTGATTATAGCCTCTTCGTCAATGGGCTTTATTGTGTGCATATTAAGAACTCTGACTTTGAGTCCGTCGGCATTTTCAAGAAATTCAGCCGCCTGCTTTGCCTGGAAAACGCAAGAGCCGCAGGCAATAACGGTAATATCCGTACCGGGGTGAATTTCAACAGCCTTTCCGACCTCAAAGCCGTAATCCTGTGTATCATAAAGAACACGGTCAAATCCACGGTTAATACGAATGTAATAAGGACCGAAGTTTTCGTATGCCGCATTTACTGCATTTGCGGTTTCAAGTCCGTCAGCAGGAACAATAACCGTTAAATTGGGCATTGCTCTTGTAATTGCAAGGTCAACTATTGCGTGGTGGGTTGAACCTGCCTGACCGAAGGATGTACCTGCGTGTGTAGCAATAATTTTTGCATTTACATTTTGATAGCAAATATCAGTGTGGAGCTGGTCGCAGGCACGCATTGAAGTGAAAGCCGAGAATCCCGAAATAAACGGAATCATACCCGCTCTTGCCATACCTGCGCCTACGCCGAACATATCCTGCTCGGCAATACCTACATTGATTACTCTTTCGGGGCAAACCTTTAAAACGTCGCCGAGCTTTGTCGATTTTGCAAGGTCAGCCGTAATAGCTACAACCTTTGGGTCTTTTAACATTATATCGGTAATCGCTTTACCGTAAATTTCCGCAGTCGCAACCTCTGTCTGGTCGATTGCGTTATAAACAAATCCGCCTGCCATAATTATTTGCCCTCCTTCTGAACTCTGTCAAGTCTTGCCTTGTAGTCCTCTTCAAGGTCTTTGCTGTATTTTGCAAAGGTGTCATCGTCAAGCGCCATATAGTGACAGTGATAATCGCCGCCTATGGATTTAATTCCCGCACCCTTTACAGTATCCATAAGAATACAGGTGGGAGCGCATTTTTCTTTGCTTCTGGCAATTGCTTCGTCAATAGCGTCGCAAAGCTCGCCGATGTTGTTGCCGTCAACGCACAGAGTATTAAAGCCGAATGCACGCATTTTGTCAGCTAACGGCTCCAGCTTCATAACCTCTTCCGTAGGGCCGTCAATCATACAGTGGTTGCGGTCGATAAACACTATGCAGTTTGAAAGCTCATAATGGTTAATTGTCATAAAGCCTTCCCAGTTTGAGCCTTCGCCAAGCTCACCGTCACCTGTTACAACATAGGTTAAATAGTCCTTATTCTGAAGCCTTGCCGCAAGAGCCGTGCCTGCCGCAATTGAAACGCCGTGACCGAGCGAACCCGTTGAAGCGTCAACACCGACAATCTTGTTTGAGTCAAGGTGCATACCCATTTTTGAACCTGAAAGGTTAAAGGTTTTAAGCATTTCCTTATCGTTAAAGCCCTTGTCGCAAAGAACGGGTGCATAAGCAATTGCCGCGTGACCCTTACTTAAAATAAATCTGTCTCTGTCCTCCCACTGCGGCTCGTCAACCTTAATGTTGAGATACTTGTAGTAGAGAACCGTAAGAAGATCCATTACGCTAAGACCGCCGCCGATATGTCCGCTGCCTGCCCACATAGTGGTCTGCATACAGAGTTTGCGAAGGTCATAAGCCTTGTTTTCAAGCGCTGTCCATTCCTGCTTTGATAAATTAGCCATGAAAAAATTCCTCCCTTTTTTCAATTGTTATATTAAATGCATTTTTACCCTATTTTATTTAAGTTCGGGGTGATTTTTACGCAGTACATTGAATGCATCCTCTGCAATATCAACCGAAAGCTTAATGTCATCTTCCGTAAGTGATGCATTTATGAAATGGTTGTGGTGAGATGCGAGGAACAAGCCCCTTGAAACACATTCCGCAATCCACTCCTGATGAAGCATAAGACTGTCGTCGTCAGCAATTCTTAAATAGAAGAGTGCAGGCTCGCCCGATACAACAAGATTGAATCCGTTATTTGCGGCTGCCGCTTTAAAGCCCTCGGTTACCTGTGTGCCGAGCTTACGGAAAAGTGTTGGCGTGTCAAGAGCCTTCATTTTGTTTATGCAGGCAATGCAAGCCGCAAAGGGTACGGCGCTCATCCAGTAAGAGCCTGTGTATGTCATTCCCGAAACGGTGGCTTTCATGTGCTCGCCGCCGCAAAGAGCAGACATATTGTAGCCGTTGGCAAGTGCCTTGCAGAAGCAGATAAGGTCTGCCTTTATTCCGTAATAATGGTCAGAGCCTGCAAGGTCAAGACGGAAGCCTGTGCGGACATCGTCAAAAATAAGCACAACACCATGGTCATCGCACCATTTACGGACGGACTGCCAATATTCTCTTGAAGCAATCTCATTGTCCTTGAAATTGCCGTGGTCATAGGGCTGTGCAATAAGACCTGCAATGTCGCCGTTATTTTCGTCGTAAAGCTTTTGTAAAGCGTCAATGTCAAACCAGGGAGCTACAAGGTTGTGGCAAACGTCCTCGGGCAAAATTCCGGGATAGTCAATTTTCTGTGCCCACTGGAAATCGCCGTGGTAATAGCCCTGCAAGAAAATAATTTTTCTCTTATGTGTATGCGCACGGGCGCTCATAACGGCAAGAGTAGTTGTGTCCGAGCCGTTTTTGCAGAAAAATGCCCAGTCAGCGGAAGCTACGGTATTTACAAGATTTTCAGCACATTCAACCATTACTGTTGAGGGAGCTGTAGTGCAGTTGCCCTTTTCGAGCTGTGCTTTAGCCGCCGCGTCAACATCGGGGTCGTTATAGCCGAGAACATTCGGACCGTAAGCACACATATAGTCAATGTATTTATTACCGTCAGCATCCCAAAAATATGAGCCTTGCGCTTTTGCGGAATAAAAGGGCCATTTCTGAATGGGAATCCAAAGACCTTCGGACGGACCCAAATGCCCGTAAATTCCGGCAGGAATAACCTTTAACGCTCTGTCGAAAAACTCCCGGCCTTTATCGTGATTGTATTCGGGATATTTACTCATTTCTGTTTCCTCCTTATGCCAAATAAAGACCGACTCTATCGAGAAGTCTGTTCATATTGTCTATCATTGAAGCCATACCGTGAATTTCAACCGTGCCTCTGCAAAGCTCTTCAAGCGCATTTACTTTACCGCCGAAAAGCGCCGCCGCAAGGTCGTAATCGGCAAAGGACATAATTGCTCTCGGCTTTTCGGGCGCTTTTTTAATAGTTACAAGGCGGTGGTCTTTTACACGGATTGTCGCTGTGTCGCAGTTCTTAATGCCGATTGAAATGTCGCCGTCTACCATATAAGAGGCACTCGCTTTTCCGATTGCGTCCTGATTTGCTATCTGTGAAATAGCAACTGATATTGTGTAGAATGTAAGTCTGGTTGAAAGCACAAAGAAATCTCTGTCTTTTAAAGCTTCCTCGCTCGGGCGCATAAGCTCTGTCAGTCTGTCTGTAAGAGCAGTAAAGGTTTTAAGAAGAAAGCCTATCTTCGCAATTCCCTTTGTGGGAACGGGCGTTGCCTTTCCGTCAATAATCTTATTGAATTTTTCGCAGGAAGAAACGGGAATTTTTATATCGGGATTATTGACTCCGTCTTCCATACGGCAGCCTTTTGAACTGAAGAAAAGCGTTGCGGCAGGACCGTCCTTTACCTCAAACGCCAATGAAATAGGCTTCCCGAGAGTTGAAATAATCTCTTTAGCCTTCGGGTCAAGCTCACAAAGGTTTTCCAATGTGCCGAGTACCGCATACATATTTATGTATGCCATGGTCTTTGCATCAGTCATAGTTTTACCTCCAATTTCTCAATATAAATATATACAAATAAATAATACCAAATTTCAGTATCTTTTGCAACAAAAATTATACATATTTACATAAATAAATTTATA
>DKTZ01000020.1 GCA_002490425.1 Ruminococcaceae bacterium UBA7217 | reverse complement strand
GATAATTCTTGATTATCCTTTATTGAAAAAGGCACAATGAATAACCCACTTATTAAAAATCGCCCATCGTAAGATGAGCGATTTTTAATTGATATAAATACATAATGCTATCAAAAGAAATACCAATATCACTTGTATTCATTTCATATATAATACCTTATCTACTCCTAGGCAAAATAAATAACCGTGCCTTTTGTTCCGCTCGGTATCGGGGCATACGGATCATCCATACTGAGCAACATAATGCGTGTGCCGGGTGGATAGCTTTCTTTCGTACGCTGTATCTTTGCTTGTTCTGCTTCAAATTTGTTCATAATTTTCCAACTCCTTTTTTAACTAAAAAAATATATAAAATGAAAAAAGCCAACCGTTATGTTTCAAACGATTGGCTATGTAATACATATGAAAAAGGCGATAGATTTTTTGTATTACTATCTGCCCAATTTTATTGATATTCTGTTGTTCGGTAGTTCAAATCCAACAGGAATGATAATTTTGTTGCTTGGCATCTATAAACTCATCTTGAAAATTTTTCTCATAAAAAGCAAAAAAGCCTTGAAAAATCAAGGCTTTTCGCAGAGCATCTTTTTTGTTACCCTTTTATGGCAGACCAAGTTATGCCAAATACAAATATCATTTGTTATCCCTTGGGTTTTTCTGTAACTTGGATTTTTGCAAATTAGTTATGCTTTCCTTTATGAGGAAATACGGCAAGTTCTACAATTTTATCGAAAGGAATTTTTGTTTTAAAAAGATTTTCACTCATACAAAAATCATTTAAAATAGTTTGCACATTGTTTCTATTACAATAGTTCAACAACTTGTTTTCTATGCTGTTAATCCGCAAAAAATGATATGGCTTATCTATATCACCGTTGCTTTTAAACTCTTTGTTGCGTTGTCTTATATCTTCCTTATAAAGGACAGTGTAATCATTAAGAGGTGTAGCATTATTTAACAAATGCTCACGGCAAATTAAAATACTCTCAGGTTCAATACAATTTTCCACGAAATTGATAATATCGTTAGTCATTCCACGCCGAATGGGTTGAATTCTTATTCTTCCGATTCGGTTATTTTTATTTTCCGCTCCTATCAAAACAATACAGGGTTTATCATTAATTCTTACTGTGGCTTTAAACAACTCAATTGTGCCATTTAATTTTTCTAAATATGGATATGTAAGAATTTCCTTAATCTTGTTTAGAATGTTTAATGCTGTTCGGATACTTTTAACCCCTAATACTTGTTGAAAATCACGGACAGTTACGCTGGCTGTTTGCGAAGATATATATGCAATTCCACGAAACCAAACAGGCAGAGGTATGTGCGAATTCTGAAAAATTGTTCCAGAGGTCACAGAAATTTTACATCTGCAATTTTTACATTTATATTTAACTTCATTTGTAACCCAAGCTTTATTATAATGACAGACAGGACAAACAAAGCCGTTTGCCCACTTTATAGAAGCAATATGCTCCCGACATTCTTTTTCGGTTGTATATTGCTTTTCTTTGTTTTCAGAATCCATATCAATCTCCTCTTTTGATTATATTAGTACAAAAAATTAGTTCCGTCAAGTGAAACAAATTTTTCATCGCCGTTATATGTAAATGTATCCAGCTGGTACATCTATTTTTAATTGGAGGTTGACAATATGAAAAGCACAACATTGGCAAATAACGAGTTGCATAATCAAGAAAACATTGACCCATTTCAGATTTTTGCTTGGCTGATTTACAAGGAAGTAGAAACATTTATAAACGAAAATTCCAAGTGTCATCAAAAGCCTGAATCAAATTTTTAAAATTTACAATCGTTATATGTATTATGACGCAATGAGTCAGGAAAAGCTGATTACTTATAATGTGTCAATTAACCTGTAGATTTGGTTTTAAACTATTAATGCATACTTTAAGCAAAAAAGAAAACGCATTGTGAAAACCATTTCTCAGTGAATGCAATCCAAGTTAAGGGGGTGGTTATCAAAGGCAAATAACACACTTTAATATTGCAGACGCTTTTGCAGAACTTTTGGAAGGAGATGAGCAAAATAAACGAAGAAATATCGTGTGCTGCTTCTAATACGATTGATGCTTGGGAAAATATAGATTTTTCCAAGGCTGAAAATTATGTTAAAAAGCTGCAAAAGCGTATTGCGGTAGCGTTCAGTAATGATGATTTTGATAAAATGACATATCTGCAACACACATTGATACATTCATTTTATGCCAAAGCTTTAGCCGTGCGGACAGTTACCTCTAATAAAGGGAAAAGTACCTGTGGAATAGATAATGTTTTGTGGGATACTCCCGAAAAGAAACTACAGGCGGTTTATGAATTAAACCGAAGAGGATACAAGTCAAAGCCATTAAAGCGGATATATATCCCAAAAACTAATGGTGATAAAAGACCTTTAAGTATTCCGACCCTGAAAGACAGGGCTATGCAAACGCTGTATAAATTTGCATTAGAGCCTATAGCTGAGGTGACAGGTGATGAAAATTCTTTCGGATTTAGAAAAAATCGTTCTGCAAAAGATGCGGTTAGAAAATGTATTGCAATCCTTTCGGAAAATTCTAATCAATGGGTGTTAAAGGCTGACGTTGAAGCTTGCTTTGATAATATCAGTCACGAATGGGTCTTAAAGCATATACCCTTGGATAAAAAGGTGCTTTATCAGTTTTTGAAAAGCGGTTATCTGGAAGAGGTGCTTTATCACTCAACAGATAAAGGAATTCCACAGGGCGGTAGCATATCAAGTGTAGTATGCAATATGGTGTTAGATGGAATGGAATGTCGTTTGTTAAATAAATTCGGCAAGGATGTCCATATGATAAGATACGCCGATGACATAATTATCGTTGCTGATAGTTTTTCTTTTTTGGTGCAATCGATTGTCCCCGAACTAAATTCATTTTTAAATGACAGAGGTCTGCGTTTGTCGAGCAAGAAAACGAAGGTTGTACATATTAGTAATGGCTTTGATTTTCTTGGGTGCAGAATTTATAGAAGACAAAATCAAATTATTTCTGTGCCGTTGAGAAAAAATGTTGATTCACTTATAGATAAGATAAATAAAGAGTTGACAGTTATTTCTGATAGGGAACTTGATGATTTATCTTATGACGAGACGTCAACATTAGGTAACGCATTGAAACAGTATATAAGGGGGTGGATTAATTATTATGATAACATAGTTACCGTTCAATCTCTTATTCAAGTCAAAGAAAAAGTCCTCTGTCAGGCTATTGAATTAACCGGGGACACTCGGATTGCAGGTTTTATTAAAAAATTATTTTAAGAAAAGGAGTTATAAATTATGAGTAAATCTAACAGCGAAAGCTTAGATGATGTAATCATTCATTTTGATATGAATCCAATTGAATTATTGGGGTATGCAAAAAACAACATAGTAGAGGTACAGGAAATCACAGGTATTCCGTTGGATTTAATGGATAAACTGAAACAAAGCTATTTGCTTCTTGATGAGGTTCAAGAGTATTTGTTCCGAAATTGAAAAAAGCCATTGGAACTGCAAAAGCGGTTTCAATGGCTTAAATCTTTATGCAATATTCAAAGTGAAATGTTAAATCATATCAGGCATAATCGAATATGTCGTATCACCTATGGTGAACACACAAGTACCATCATTTTTCTCATCGGCGGTAATCATATACGCCCCAAGTTCATCAATGGACAGCAAAAAATTGTATATATCGTTAGCGCTGTACTTGATTTCTTTTGATAATGCGGTTGGGTTTTCAGATTTTGTATTTGCTGTAACTTTTATTTTATACATAGTGATTTCCTCTTTCATCTTAATTTGACACGAAAGAGCAATACACCCAAGTTAGATGTTTCATACAGTTGCAATCCTGTGAAAGTTTCAACCGAATTACGGACTGACAGAAAATAGTATCCTTTGTGCCTTCAATAATATTAAAGGTTTTTAGGATTTCTCACCCGATTGCACAGGCGATACAAGGTGAAAGGCAAATACCAAGATAATTTATACTGTTATAATTAAAACGGCAGACAGACTGTTTTGCGCCTTATTCTGTGGGATTATCGTCTATGCCTAAAAGAATATCTACAGCCTGTTGTAAATCCTTTTTAGTACGGTATGCTTTGATAACTTTCTTTTCGTGAATATTCAGCTCGTCATCCGTCAAACGCACATCAAGCAAATCGCTCGGTGACACATTCAACGCACGGCAGATATTTCCGATAATATCTGCGTCAGGTCTGTTTATGCCTTGCTCCCAATTGGATACTCGGCTTTTGGTTACATTTATTCTATCTGCTAACTGTTCCTGCGTCAGTCCGCTTTCTTTTCTGTATTTCCGAATCTTATTGCCAATCTCATATTTCAAGAAAATCACCTCGCTTTATTGATATTATACACGAAAATAGGCAAAAGGCAATGATTTTGTCAAGATATCCTGTACTTTTCCATTGACACATCAGTATATCTGTGATATCATAAACAAAAGTACAGTAATTCTGTATTTAGGAGGTACATAATGGAGGTATATAAAAAAGTCAGAGAATACATTGAAGAAAACGGTTACAAACAGTTGGCGGTTGCACAAAAGGCAGGATTTTCAAAAGTGACCTTTAATGCAATGATGAACGGCAAACGAACTATGTATGCAGACGATTTAAAAGCGGTTTGTTTAGCCTTGAATGTCAGCCCCGAACTGTTTATAGAAATACCAAAAAGTTGTTAATTAAAAATAAGGGGGGGTGATTTTCTTGGAAAATATTGAAAATGTCGCAAAGTCTGTTTTGCTTATGGACAAACAGTTGCGTGAGGAGTTACTGGTTAAAGACGGAAAAGTACAAAATAAAAAGCTTTGGGAACATACACATATCAAAAAGCAGATAGACAGACGAAAAAACGGCGATACTTTTACTGTCACAGACCACATTCGTGCTATGGTTTATTCTATGCTGACCTCGGGTGCGCCTTGGAACAGGCTTGAACCGCATATTGATATTGAAACGGGTCGAATATGGATTATTGACGAAATCTTTTATCAGTATGATGTTGATAAACTCTTAAGTACAGCTCTGTTTTATTTATGCCGCGGAGAAAACCTTCGTTTAATTCAAGCCATGCTTTACCTTTGTTAAAACATACGCAAAGAGAAGTGGGACAGCCTTCCGTCTGATCGCATTGAAAATCCGCCGAGGTATAAATATATATGGGATCGTATTTTTCAACGATGGACTTTATTTCTTTCTGCAGCTCATCGTAGGTCATAACTGCATATCCATCCCTTCGCCTATATCCTCATCCGTATCATCACCTGTAATGTTGACATATTCACCAATAATGCAGAGTGCTTTGTCATAACTGCCTGACTCACGGATACGGTCACGCATTTCCACTGCCTGTTCAGCCATGCCGTTTTGACGAAGCGTTTTTGAAGCAATGCCCATAAGATTGAAGATATTTCCGTCTTCACCAATCAGCTTACAGTCGGGCTTTTGCCTTTTTTCCGTTTCTTCGGAAATGAACCCTCCGAGCCTGTTATTTACATAATCGGACAGCCAAGTGCTGCCGAAAGCCTCATGCGTCTGCAACCGCCATATGGCGAGTTTACCCATATCAAGTTTAACATCTTCCGAAAACGGAAACAAAAGACAGGTAAGGTCTTCATTTTCAAAAACAGAGCAATTCTCAGCCTTGAATTTTGCACCGTCAAGGAGAATATTTGCTTTTGTCAGCTCACTGTTTATACCGTCAACCCATTCCTGAAGCTCACCGCCGCAACCCTGCAAAATCAAGCCCTCTTTGCCTTTCATTCTGCGAAGATCTTCCGCGTTGATTTTCTTTACGCTCATAGCTGCATACCTCCGTTCTGTTGAGATTCATCTTCCGATTGTTCAAATTCACCGCGCATATATTCGCCGAATGTTAATTCCAAACCTATAAAATTCGGCTCTGTATCTTCGGTAAAAGAGATCGATATCGGGTAGGCCGTTTGGATTGATGGTTCTTGCATCTTCAAAATACAGTTCTCCTTCTTTTCTTTGAGCAAGCAGAAA
>DKTZ01000054.1 GCA_002490425.1 Ruminococcaceae bacterium UBA7217 | reverse complement strand
TGTGTCAATATTTTTTGGGAAAAAGTGTTATCTTGAATTTCAGATAATAATAAATTTGAGGTGACATTATGAAAAAGATAATATTTCTCTGTCTTGGACTTTTTGCCGTTGTTTTACTGTGCATTTATCTGCCGACCAAAAGCACTGCACCCCAAAACGAAAATTTAACCGTATCAGACAAATATACCGTGCGTGAATACGAAGGGCAAATCGCCGTATTTTCCGATGACAGTGAATTGCCCGTCAAGGTGTTTGACACTTCTGTTGCAAATCTGCCGCAGTGCGACAGAGAGCTTTTGGAGCTTGGGATTACCGTTGAAACTCCTGAAGAACTGCAAAAGCTCATTGAAGATTTTACGGGTTAAGACATTATCTGACAACTATCTCGTATTCTTTTGCCTGTCCGTCAAGTGTAATTTCGATTGCACTTTCGTCACGCAATACAAACGGTGTTTCTTTTCCGTTTACAAAAACAATATAATCGTTTTTCTCACAGCTCATTACGGCTAAAACTGAAAATTTTTCACTGCCGCCGTAATGAGTAATTTTACATTTAAGGGCAGTTTTATCCTCGCTAAAATCGGCAAAATTTACAAATGCGTCAAGACCTGCCGAAAGAGTCCCCGCCTTGTAATAAGCGTTAGTCCAAATGCTTACGGGCGTTGAAAGTCCGCCGAAGTTATGGAACCAACCGCCTCGCTCCGTTTCAATATTTATCATTTCAAAGGTGTAATATGAATATACGACCTCTTTTTTCCAAATATCAATTGCGGTTTTTGCGATTTTATATGCAAAATCGGTTTCGCCCAAATCGAGCATTGTTTTCCAAACAAACCACTGGTGTGCCATCCACACATTGCCGTTCCAATAACCGTTTGTAACGTAATATGAAGCGGAACGGTCAACTGCGCTGATGCCGACAGGTGTGAACATTTCACTGCCGCTTTTAAGGTGAGAGAGAATTTTGTCCCGTTGTTCTTTTGTAACTGCTCCTGCGATTATGGGATAAATGCCGTCCATTGTTTTGTCAAGATTCTCACCGTTATCTGTTTTATACTGACGCTCAAAGTTGCCCTCGCTGTCGTGAATTACATACGAAAAATAGCCTGATTCTTCATCCCACGAATATTTTTGAAGAGCGTCTGTACGCAATGCAATATCTTCGGAATATGTCTTTTTATCGTCCTCCAACCCCAATATATCCGCAACAATATAAAGGAGCTTTGCGCATCTTATCACCTGCGAGGTAGATATTACGGGAGCGGTTCTCATTTGGATTCCGTCTTTATACATTTGCTTTTGGGGCGGCAAATCGTCCATACCGCTGCAATTATAAAAATAGTCAAATGTTGTTGTAAGTCCTGTTTTAAATTTATCAGTAACAGAGCCGTTTATTTTACCTGCAAGAAAATCGTAAAACAGCTTAACTCTCGGGTAATATTTCAGCAAATTTTCTTTATCGTTATTTCTGCAAAGCATTTCAAAATACTGATAAATATGCGTAGGCACGGGACTGCCGTGAAGCAAAAACGCATAATCGGGATTGTCCTCAGAGCTTAAATATGTGTCAAGAATATAGTCAGCCATTTTGGGAGCATATTCAAGCATACCAAGCCCTATAAATCCGGAATCCCACGTGTAAAATGAGTCCCAACGCTTGCCGGGTGTGTGGTGAATTATATATTCGCCGTGGCGGTAAAGCGGATAAACCGTATTCTGAAGAACCGCCGAACGCAGAAGCTGATTTGAAAATTCGTATTTTTTGCCCGTTTTATTAAGATTATGCTTTTCAAGAGATGCAACTGCATTTTCATAAATTTTCTCATATTCGTCGGTTGTCAAATACTCGGTTTCGCCGAAGGACAGCACGGCATATTCCGTATGAGCCGTGTTCGGGTCGATGTAAATTGTATGAACAACAGCATTGTGGTAAAAACCCTCGTCCGAATGTTTTTCGGAAAATGAGCCGGAAAAGGTTTCAAGCATATTTTGAAAACTCTCATCCGGCTGAGATATACGTGCCGTAGGACTGTCCTCAAGGCAGCCCGTAGGGAAATCTCTGAACCGTGTAGAAGCATTAAAGGTACGAAGGTTAAATTCGCCGTCTGTTCCGTCATATTTATATGATACTTTTTTCCCGTTTTCTGTTTCAGAGATTTTAATTTCAGGAACAACTTTATGCTTTTCTTCGCTAATTCCAATATTTTCGCCGTTTTCGCACAAAGCCAAAAAATCAAGCTCAATTCCGCCTGTGCCTTTTGAAACAAGATTAAAAGTATTGTCCCCCTGTGCAATGCTTATCGGGAATTCAACAATGTTCATACTGTCGCTTTCGGGGAAAACAATATCTTTTCCGTTAAGGGTAAATTCCGCATTTTTACCGTCGGTTGTTCTGTATCTTACGAAAAGTACCGGATTTGAAAAAGTTTCTTTAATGTCGGCGGTGTATGAAACCGTATCACCCTTTTCAGCACCGAAAGTCATAAATTTCTGCAAAATATAACGGTTATGATCTCTGTCGCCAAGTCCCCTGTGTCCGCAGAATCGGTCGTCAAAGAATTCTCCCTTTTTCATAGCGTCGTGAGTCTGTCTGTCCCACGGACGAGAGGTCGAATAATCATAAGATGTATAATCAAGTGCGTCAATATAAACGCATTTTGAGGGCAAAACGGGTCTTGTCACAAAAACGCTCGGATATTCAATTGCCGAAAACAGATTCAAAAGGCAAATCTGCTTCATCTCGGTATTATTGAAAAACTTTGTGCGGATAAGAACGCTTTCCTCTCCGAGCTTTGTAAATGAAACATCGGCATAGACACGGTCTTTCCATTCAAGGTCATAGCGGTATGAATAAAAGCTGTAATCCGATGCCGCCTCCCAGGGGTGAACGCCAACGGGAACGGTAACATTGGGAACACGGGAGTCTGCATTTTCAATTGCAGGGCTTACAACGCAGTCAAATCTTACTCCCTTTTCGGTTTTATGTTCGGTAATTCTTGAAATACCGCTGTATTTTTTAGAATACGGGCCCCAAACGCCCATTAAATCAAACATCTTTTTGCTGACAGATTTCATTTTGCACCTCGAAAATCATATTTCAATTATTTTATCAAATTTTAGGTGCTATTGCAATACAAAATCATTCTTTTCAGCCGCCGTCAAACATTTTTCTAAGCTCCGAAAGAGCTTTCTTTTCAATTCTTGAAACGTAAGAACGTGATATTCCGAGTTTTTCAGCAACCTCACGCTGTGGAAGAGGAGTTGTGTCATAAAGTCCGTAACGCATTACAAGTATTTGCCGTTCGCGGGGGTCGGAGAGCTTTTTAAGATACTGATATAGCTTTTCGGAGCGCATTTTTAAATCGACCTCGTCAAAAACCGTGCTTTCGCTGTAAATTATGTCGGTAAACGTAAGCGGATTTCCCTCAGAATCCATATCAATAGGCTCATTCATTGAAATATCTTTTTCCGTCTTTTTCTTTGCCCTGAAATGCATAAGAATTTCATTTTCAATACAGCGTGAGGCATACGTTGCAAGGCGTGTGCTTTTGGTGTAGTCAAAGCTGTCAATACCCTTTATAAGGCCAATGGTGCCAATTGAAATTATGTCGTCCTGATCTGAATAATTCGCATAGTACTTCTTAACAATGTGAGCCACAAGCCGCATATTGTGATTTATCAGCTTTTCTCTTGCATTTCTGTCCCCTTCCTCGTGAAATGCTCTTAGCGCCTCTTTTTCCTCTTTGGCGGACAAAGGCTTAGGGAATGAGTTTCCCGAAGTTAAATGGAGCATAAAATAAAGTAAATTCTGCGAAATCGTCTGTAATAAATGTATAAACAAAAAAACCACCTCTGTCAAATGTATGACAAAGGCGGCATTTTTTTGCAAGTCCCGCAATTTTTTATTATATATAAGATGCTTTTTATCACTACAATACAAAAGAGCATCAGCTGTATTCTTTTTTATAAACCTATTCTTTTTTAGAAATCGGAAGATAGATTTCAATATATCTTTCCTCTTTGTCAATCATAGTCCAGTTTGTGATATACAATTGATTTCTTTCATCATCCAATTTGTATCCGCTGTCTGACAGCCAATTATTGTCAATAAGCGTCTGATAATATAAATCTTTCAACTGCTCCGTAGGGTGCTTACAATTTTCAGTTGTTACCTTTGCAAACAGTCCGCCGTCAAAATGTACTTTCTCACAGCCGTTAGGAATACTGCCGCACTTTGAACAAATATAGTGAATGTACTGACAATCATTGACCTTTCTGTAAATCTCATACCAAATATGATCATCTGTCATTATATTGTTCTGCTCTTTTCTTGATGTTTCCCATGCATCGTCATCGTTATCCCAACGGCTGTCAATATCTTTGTTCATATTGCCGGTAGCAATAGTTTTATAACCTGTAAAGTCCTGACTGTCTAATGTAACTATTTCAAATTTCATTTTTCTTCCTCCGTTTACTTTAATTTCAAGTGTTATTTTATTGAAAAGATTAAAACTTGTTTTGCACTTTTTAATTTCATTCGGATTGACATTGTGAAATTCTTTAAAAGCTCTTGAAAAGCCTTCGCTGCTGTCATAACCGTATTTAAGAGCAATATCAAGTACAGAGCTTTTGCTGTTAATCAGCTCAAATGCAGCCAGTGTCAATCTGCGGTTTCTGATGTATTCACCGACTGTATAGCCCGTAATGCTCAGAAACGTTTTCTGAAACTGAGCAATATTCATACAGGCAACCGACTGTATATTTTCATTGCTGATTTCTCCGATTAAGTTGCCTTCAATGTAATCAATACCTCTTTGTAAGCAGTCAACCTGATTCATCCTTCAACCTCCTTTCAACACTATTTTAGTAAACAGAAAGTATTTTTTCTTGATATTTAAAAACTGTTTTTATCGGTTATATATTTCGCAAATAATCAATTGTAAATTTGTTGCGGTATAAAAAGTCCCCAAGAAAAAATCTCGGGGAATAAAATATTTACAGAACCTTTGTAGCTTTAAAGTAACTCCAGTATTTTTTCTTCAGTCCAAAGATCATTTGGAAAAATTGATATGTCGTTTTTATGTTTTCTGATTATTCGTATCGGTTCTTCAGTATTATCGTAGACATGAAGAATGTCACAGATTTCTATAAGCTTTTTTATATTTTGGAGAGAAAAAGTGTAACGGCTTCTTATTTTTTCTTCATCAACATTGTGCCCACCGATAGCAACTCTCGCTGCAACGCGTGCAATGTTAACGGAAGCATCTACTGTTAAAACAAAAATGCACTTGATGAAATATCCTTCAGACTTTGCTTTTTCAAGAATATCAAGCTTATAGTGGGATGACAGCACAGTTTCAAATGTAAGGTCTTCTTTCTTTTCAATTGAACTGTATCGCATTTCGTCGGCAAGAACGGCAGCCTCTTCATTGCTCATACCTGTTGCAGACACCATATCATCTGCGTTTGTATATGTTCCGACAATATCAAAAAATTGTGTAATCGTACTTTTGCCGGAACCGTTAGGACCTGCAAAAACAAGCAGCATCGGTTTTTTATCCAACATAGGTCTTTTTTCCGTTCTCAGTTATAATATAGGCTTTTTTCATTTCTGCGTCATATTTGGCAATAGGCTTTTTGCAAATCCTTGCACGTTTGATAGCGAATTTTACAGCAGCGACAGCCCTTGCGTCCATCTCTTTATCATTTTCCGAAATACACTCACTTGAGCTATCTGATGAAATAACTGTAACAGTACGATTTCCAACAATTTTAATTGTTTTACTCATACACAATCCCCCGTTTCAATTAAAGTAATATATGATAAATATATTGTATCATATTCAAATAATTTATTCAAGTGAGCGAAAATTTTTGTCTAAAGCAAAATCTGCTTAACACATATCATCAAATTTTTTCCTCACGCTGTTTATATTTCAATCAATTCATAATCGGTTGTGCCGAAACCAAGCTCTTCGGCGGCTTCAACGGTATGCACACCGTGGAGTGATTCAAGGTGCTCAAGGAAATGCTTTTGACCTGAATCGTCCGTTGCTTTATAAATTAAATCTATGCATGCTTTGTCAATAGCAACAGGGTCAAGGGACGAGAGAATGCCTATATCCTTCATACACGGGTCTTCAGCGACAGCGCAGCAGTCACAGTCAACTGAAAGATTTTTCATTACGTTGATATATGCAATTTTTCCGTCAAAGAAATTTACAACGGACTGCGCCGCATCTGCCATAGATTCAAGGAACAAGTCCTGTTCTGCCATATGCTCCCATACAATAGACTGGTCATCTGTAAAGCCTGCGGAGTGAATAAGCGACTTGCCCCTGCTCGAAGCACAGCCAATAGAGAGCTGTTTAAGCGCTCCGCCGTATCCGCCTGCGGGATGACCTTTAAAGTGTGACAAAACGAGCATTGAGTCGTAATTTACAATATTTTTGCCCACCGAATTTGACTTTAACACCTTGCCGTTCGGGATGTCCAGCTCCAAATCGGGGCCCTCGGCGTCTAAAAGGTCAACGGTGAAATATTTATCCCATTCGTGCTCGGAAATGAGTTTTTTATGCTTTTCGGTTGAATTTCTTGCGCCGTCATAAGCCGTGTTACATTCAACAACCGTGCCTTTTACCGTATCAATAATCGGTTTCCAAAAAAGAGGCTTTAAAAAATTCTGATTGCCCTTTTCGCCCGAATGAAGCTTAATTGCAACATTTCCGCTTAAGGTTACGCCGAGATTTTTATAAAGTTCAATAACCTTTTCAGGCGTAATTTCTTTTGAAAAATATACTTTTGATTTTTCCATATTTAAAAGTCCTCCTGTGTTAGTAAACTGCATTTTAATTCATACTATCTTAAAAATAATGCTGACAATAATCTTTTAAATAAGTCAAAATATAGGGATTAAATTCAACGGGATTTTTTAGATTTTGATTGATTAAATTGTGCCATTTAGAATAATTTTTATAATCATAAATACATTCTTTTGCGTCTTTTTTTGCACCCTCATCCATCAATCTTATAATTTCCTCTATATCCTCCGGATTTTCTTTCGGCAACTCCCCGTTCAATATTTCGACCGTTACTTGCATAATCTCATCATCTCTCATAATATGAGAATAAAGTAAGCTTGCTTCAATTTTTTCAAAATACGGAAATACATAAGTTTCTATCTGTTTTTTTAATTCAAGCATACACTCATCAATTTCTTCTTGGGTTTCCCCATATTGCACCCAACCATCCGGTTTAGGAAATCCGTTTGGTTTCATTAAATAAGAAATATCGCTTATATGCCCAATAAAATCACATGGCTGTCCATTTAACCAATTATGATTATAACCAACACCACACTCTGTAATGGATAATTGATTATAAGGTAAACCTTCTCTTTGAAATTCTATATAAGCATAAAGTCCATTACCGATTTCTCTCTTAAATATATAAAACATTCCCTTTGTACGCATTAACTCATACGACGAAAAATAGGATTTCATCATTTCTATTAAAAACGGTTTAATTTGAATTTTTTTAGTATATTTGTTTTTCATATTTTTTGTTCCAATCAGTCAATACAATTTCGCATTTATCTTTTATATTAAATTCACTGAAATATTTTTCTTCCATAGGTATCCATTTGCTGAAGAACACATCTGCCCTATCCGCATTTCTCAGCAAAACACGCTCCCTTTGTGTTGACTTGTCTATATCAAGAAAAACATGCAAATCGTAAAACGGAAACACGCACGGGTGGCAGGAATATGAGCCTTCAACCACCGTTATCTTTTGCGGATTTACCATCTGCCCTGCCGAAAAGAAACCGTTTTGACAGTTGTATTTTGAATAAATATAAGGCTCTCCGTTTTTAACAGGAGTTAAAATTTCGGAAATAAGCCTTTCAAAATCAATATTTCCGCCTGATTTTGCCATTCTTTCTTCTGTACGCTTTTCAAAAGGTAAATAAAAATCGTCTATGTGAATAACATCGCAGTTAACTTTTTCCGACAAAATAAGTGCGAGCGTAGTTTTGCCCGAAGCGCACCTGCCGTCTATTGCTATTATTTTACGCTCATTCTGTTTTTCCCATTCAAAAAGTTGTGAAATAAGTTCAGACTTTTTCATACTCTTTTTTCCTGAACGGCACTAAATGAGTACGGTTGAGAAGAAGCATAACAGCGGGAATAAGCGTTAACTGAAGAATTATTCCGGGAATTGCAGACGTAAAATGAGCCGCAACAAATGCTGAAAGCGTATAGGAATTGCCGCGAAGCCCCAAAAGGATAATATTTGCAAGTCCCGAAACCGCCCTGCCTGCAATCATAGCAATTAAAAGACAGCGGTAAAGAGATTTAATGCACTGCCATTTTGCGTGGGAAAATAAAAAACCGACAAAAAAGCCGTATGCGGCAAGCTCAAATGCCATTGCGAGAGCCGTTGGGTACATCGGCGGCATACCGAAAAGCAAGGAACGCATTATAGGCGTAATAAATCCAATAACCGCCCCGTACTGCCAGCCGCAAATAAGACCGCACAAAAGAACGGGCAAGTGCATAGGCAGAAGCGCCTTACCGATTACCTGAATTTGCCCCGTAAGAAACGGCAAAACAAGCGCCAGCCCTAAAAACATAGCCGAAAGAGTAATATTTTTAATTTCTTTGCTTTTCATAATCATCACTCCCTATTTGACTATATTCTACCAACCGAAAAAACAATTGTCAACAAAATGCAGATTTCATTTAATAAAATTTGAAAAGTCAAGAGGTAAATGCGAAAAAGTGCAAAAAAATATTTAAGCTGATTTAAGATTGTTTATGCAAGCTCGTACATATCGTCAAATATGCACTCGCGCACGGTGCCCGCTGTTGTTATCATAACGACAAGCGGCTGACGACGGCTTGAGGTTGACTGTTTCATAACCTCGTACAAGTTACGGTCGCGGATAGCGTGCAACTCGTCTATAATAACGGCGTGAGAGTTTAAGCCGTCAATTCTTTTTGCCGCTTCTGCGGCGGTCATTGCGCGAGGCTTTTGCTCTTTTTTAGATTTTCTATAGCCTGCTGCTAAACCTAAACACATAACTAAACCTCCTTGTGTTAATTGAATAAAGATAATTGAGCTATATAAGCGTCAACCTCTAAACTCACTTGCTTAAATGTTTTGCCATACTTAAAACCCTCTGATACCTTATTAGGTACGCTGTCAAAGGTAACAAGCTCCGCCCATAATTCGGGGTGGTTAGTCTTTAAATAAGCAAATTCTTTTATTGTTTGATTAGGGCAAAACCAACAGCCGCCACGCTTTGCAAATTTGTATGTAGGGGATATAAGATTATACGGTTTTAATATTTCGTAAGTATCACGCTCACAAATTCCGTACTTTTCTAATAAGGAAATTTGCCCTTTCTTGTGGACTCGCTCAAGTCTTTTAGGCTCGTCGGCGGCAATGCCAATATATTGTTGGTATTCTTTACCTAACGATTTAAGATACCGTTTTATAGGGTTTACTTTTTCTCTATTCAAAACGCACATACCACCGATGAGCCAAGCTGCGAGCTTTCCTTTGTTTTTTTCTTTACGTGGTTTTTCTATCGTGTGGTAGAAATTGTAAACATAATCTCTTTCGCCTTCGACTACTTTAACTTTGTAACCCCAGGACTCAAAAAGCGGAATTGCTGTATTAAATATCCACTCTATAACCTCGGGATATTCGGCGTATATACCTCTTTTCTTGTCAAACCAAACAAGGCAAATAATTATAAGGTCTATCGGTAAACCGTGTTCGTGTGCTAAAACAATAGTAGCTGTTGAGTCTTTACCTCCGCTCCAACTCACTATATGGAGCTTGTCGCCTGTGCTCATATCACTTTCAGCACATCAGTTGTAATAGCTTTCTCACTATCTGCCGTAATACAAACTGTGCGCGTGTAGTTAGTTTTGTAACGAATAACGCAAAACTCCTCGCGAGTGTTGTTGTCATATTCATAAGAGAGGGACGCTATGTCCTCGTCAAGGCGTTTTATAAATGGCTGTAAGCTAAATTCTATAAAGTCGCTTTTTTCAATGTTCATACAGTACCTCCCTCTATCTGTAACAAAGGCTGCTCGTCCGAGAGTCCGTCCATAAGTGCATACATTTTTTGTAATTCCTCGGGTGAACATTCTTGCGGTTTTTCACCGTCTTTTAAGTTCCCGAAAATCTTATGTTTTTGTATAAATGCTTGCAGCAGAGCCTCGCGCTCTTTTTCCCATACGCGAACATAGAAAGCGAACAAAAACTCTATTTCTGCTTTTTGAGCAGCGGTGCAGCGTACACTGAGTCGTGTTCTGCATTTTCTGCCGCTATAGGTGTATCGCAAATGGCAAAAACTGTTTTTATCGTCCGTAACCTTATATATGGTCTGCATTAAGAGCGTGTCTTGCTCTTTGCCGTGATATTCAAGCTCATAATCGTTAATAATATCCTCGTCGAGTTCGTCAAGCGTCATTGCGTATTTTTTAAGCAGCTTTTCAAGGATAGCCTGCGCCTGTTCTTTCTCACCGTCTACGCCACGCATAGCGAGCTCGTATAGTTTTTTGAGGCGTTCTTTTTTGTCTGTCATATTTCTGCCTCCGTATTCTTGAGCGGGCACCAACGCGGGCTCGTCTTACCCGTAAAGAAATTATCCGCTCTTACTTGTTCACTTTGGTGACAGCATATAAAGCCTGGTGTTTCTTTTTTGATGTTTTTTCGTATAGTGACTTTGATAGCTCTACAAGAAAACTCACACCCGTTACATTTTTGATATTGACTGCTCATAATAAAATCACTCCGTTTTATTAAAATATTTATCATTAGCAGCAGGCTTTGCGGTGCCCTCTGCGTTTGATACTTTGCTGTATGGCTTTTTGCGCCTGCTCGGCGTTGTAGCCGCTTCGCCCGTTTTTATCAAGTAAGCCCGTGTTGCCTCGCTCAAACTCTCGATATACTGTTGCCAGGTGTACGCCGAGGGCGGTTGCTATCTCGTTAAAGCTCGCATTAGCGGCGTACAGCTCCTCAAATTTCTTGCGGTCGTCAAATGTAATGTATCGGCAAGACATATTGTTGCTCCTTTCGTTGTTGTGTTGGCGAAATGAGGAGCAGGGCTCGCCCTGCTCCTCATTCCCTTATGCTAAAATCCTATAACGCGCTCGAGTCGCACCTCTGCGTTGCTCTATCCTCGTTATAGGCAAAAGCCATAAAAAATAAGTGCGTAAGGCTCTTTTAACCTTTCGCACTTATTCTAAAACTTTTTACATTTAATAAAATTTAAATTTTCTGTTGACAAAAAAACAGTGTTATGATAAAATATTCAAGCGCTCAAGATGC
This sequence comes from Ruminococcaceae bacterium UBA7217, assembly GCA_002490425.1. Lineage (GTDB taxonomy): Bacteria > Bacillota > Clostridia > Oscillospirales > Acutalibacteraceae > Fimenecus. Next base: position 1,279 of record DKTZ01000054.1, on the reverse strand, counting down.
GGGTGTAGTTCAATGGTAGAATCCCAGCCTTCCAAGCTGGTCGCGTGAGTTCGATTCTCATCACCCGCTCCAAAAATGCGCTGATAGCTCAGCTGGATAGAGCACCTGCCTTCTAAGCAGGGGGTCGGGGGTTCGAGTCCCTCTCAGCGCGCCACAGACGCTGAAATTCTCTAAACGGTTTTTCTGCGCCTCTATATGGTGGGATTAGCTTAGTTGGTTAAAGCGCCAGTTTGTGGCACTGGAGACCATCGGTTCGAATCCGATATTCCACCCCACCTTTTTCCGCCCACCCCGAGCGTTTGGGCGGATTTTTTAATAAAAATAATATTGGGGAGTCGTCAAGCGGTAAGACACAGCACTTTGACTGCTGCATGCGTGAGTTCGAATCTCGCCTCCCCAGCCATAAAGTGGCTACAAAAAAGATGCAGCCCCGAAAAACCTCGGTAACACCGAGGTTTTTCGCTGTCTATGGGACAGATTTTAGCAGTTCAAATTCGTAGATGTAAAATGGCTGTTTTCCCTTTGCGGACAGATTTGAACTCCCGTACAACCGAATAATGAAACCCAAGCACATGGAAATAAAAAATCCATGTGCTTTTTTTATTTCTCATTTTAGAAAGGAACACATATGAAAAAAGAAAGCGATTTAGATGGTGTAAAAGCTATCGCAAAGACATTGCTTATGACCGATATATGCACAACACCATATTCACCGGTTATTGTCCAACACCCGTTTACCTCTACCGGTTTTGTTGTAATTCCGACAGAAAAACACACAGGCTTTCAACCGATAGATATAACACTAAATGATGAAAATTTAAAGAAATGGCAAGACTCCATGCGTAGGATAATTGAGAAAGCAGAAAATCCATATCATGTATATATGCTGCTCAATCCGCCCTACGCTTTGACATTTCTTAATCTTGCTTCTCCCTACCTTTCAAAAAAAGACTTTTCCAAAATCCTCTCCTCCGCATGGGTTATGTGCGAAGCACCTCATAACAATCCCGATGTCAGTAAATCCGATCTTATCTCCATGTTTAAATCCGCCGATCCCAAATCGCTTATGGATGACGATGAATATAAGCAATTTCAGGCAATGGATAATACTGTGACGGTTTACCGCGGTGTAACTTCATATAACGCCGATAATGTTAAAGCTCTGTCATGGACTTTGAACAAGGAAACAGCAGAGTGGTTTGCACACCGATTTGACGAGGACGGAACAGTATATGAGGCACAGGTTGACAAAGAGCATATCTATGCTGTATTTAACGGA
>DKTZ01000053.1:11535-63582 GCA_002490425.1 Ruminococcaceae bacterium UBA7217 | reverse complement strand
TGAGATTTTTTGTATAAAATATAGAATTAAATCCTGATTTCCATATTTTTATTTATTATGGTTGAAAAACGGCTTATTTTAGTGTAAAATATACAAACAACGATTATTATAAGTTTAATTTATTAAGTTTTTTTGGAGGATTTGTATGAATTATTCACTTACAAAAGCACAAGCAAAACAGCTTCTTGAATCAAAACTTTCACATTATATAGGGGTAAATCCGGAAGAGGCAACAAACGAGCAGTATTACAAGGCTGTGTCGCTTATTGTCCGTGATATGATGAGTCAGGGCAGAACTGAATTTTCTAAAGAAGCAAGCAAAAAAGGCTCAAAAAGAGTTTACTATCTTTGTATGGAATTTCTTATGGGCCGTTCGCTTAAAAATAACCTTTACAACCTTAATTTAACAAAAACATTTGAGAGTGTTCTTAAAGATTTCGGCGTAAAGCTTGAGTCTCTTTATGAGTGTGAGCCTGATGCAGGTCTTGGTAACGGGGGCTTAGGCAGACTTGCCGCTTGCTACCTTGATGGACTTGCAACAGAAGGGTATTGCGCAAAGGGCTATTCAATTCTTTATGAATACGGTATTTTTAAGCAGAAATTGGTTGACGGCTGGCAGACGGAGCTCCCCGACTTTTGGCTTCCCGGCGGAGAGGTTTGGCTTGTTCCGCATGAGGAGAGCGCTTACGAAGTAAAATTCGAGGGCGAAATTAAGGAGTCTTGGGACGGCAGCTTCCATCACGTTGAAATTGAAAATCCCAATACAATTTATGCTATTCCTTACGATATGCACGTTGCAGGTAAAGACGGTAAGGGAATTTCTGTTCTCCGTCTTTGGTCTGCAAAAGCACCGGGTCTTGATATGAGTCTTTTCAATCAGGGCGACTATATGCGTGCTATGGAAAGGAACGCTATGGCAGAGGTTATTTCTAAGGTTCTTTACCCTGCCGACAACCACCCTGAGGGAAAATCACTCAGACTTCGTCAGCAGTATTTCCTTGTTTCCGCTTCTGTGCAGGATATTGTTAAGCACCATTTAAGAGAATTCGGCACAATGGAAAATTTCCCCGATATGGTTGCAATTCACATTAACGACACACATCCCACAATGGCAATTCCTGAGCTTATGCGAATTTTGCTTGACGAGTGCGGCTACGCTTGGGACAATGCATGGGACATTGTAACAAAAACAGTTGCATACACTAACCACACCGTTATGAAGGAAGCACTTGAGTGCTGGCCTGAGGACCTTTACAAGCGCCTTATGCCCCGTCTTTGGGAGATTACTAAAGAAATAGACAACCGTTTCAGAGCGTATGTTTGGGAAAAGACAGGCAATGCAGAGACAGTTGAGCGAATGGCAATAATTTCAAACGGCGTTGTCCGTATGGCTAACCTTTGCGTTGCAGGCTCACACTGCGTTAACGGCGTTTCTGCTCTTCACAGCGAAATTCTTAAAGATACAGTTTTTTCAGATTTCTATGCGCTCCAGCCTCAGAAATTCACTAACGTAACAAACGGTATTGCACACCGCCGCTGGCTTTGTCAGTCAAACCCCGAGCTTGCAAAGCTCCTTAAGGATACAATCGGCGACGGATATGTTAAAAATGCGAGTAAGCTGCTTGATTTAAGAGAGTATAAGGACGATGAAAGCGTTCTGAATTCTCTTGCCGAAATCAAGCTTCATAATAAAGAAAATTTTGCGGCTTACATTAAAAAGCAGACAGGCGTTGAGCTTGATGTAAATTCGATATTCGACGTTCAGGTAAAGAGACTGCACGAGTATAAGCGTCAGCATCTTAATGCGCTTAACATTTTGGCACAGTACCTTTATATCAAAGAAAATCCGTCGGCTCCCGTTGTTCCGCATACCTACATTTTCGGTGCAAAAGCAGCGTCTGGTTATTTCGTTGCAAAGAAAATTATCGAGTTTATCTGTGCAATGTCTAAGCTGATAAATTCCGACCCCGACTGCAAGGGCAAGTTACAGGTGATTTACGTTGAGGATTATAACGTAACAATGGCTGAAAGACTTATGCCTGCTGCAGAAATTTCAGAGCAGATTTCACTTGCAGGAACTGAGGCTTCCGGCACGGGCAATATGAAATTTATGCTTAACGGTGCAATTACCCTCGGCACAATGGACGGCGCAAATGTTGAAATATTCGACTCAGTCGGCGAGGACAATATCTTCATTTTCGGTATGAGCACTCCCGAGGTGCAGAATATTCAGAAGAGAGGCTATGACTCACAGCAGTATTACAACAATAACGGCGAGCTTCACAAGATTCTTGATTTTGCAAATCAAACGGGTATAAACGGCAGATTTTTCCATGAGGTAACCTCAACGATTATTCACCACGACCCGTATATGGTTCTTGCGGATTTCGAGGATTACAGAAGAAAACAAATCGAAATTTCAAACGCTTATCTTGATAAGAAAAACTGGAATAAGATGTCGCTTATGAATATTTCAGGTGCAGGTGTATTTGCCGCAGACCGAGCAATTGACGATTACGCAAAGAACATCTGGCACGCAAAATCGGTTTTTAAGAAATAAAAAATATCGGCAATTCTGCTCCCTCACTTGGGAGATTTGCCACGTTTTGTAGGGACAGGTTTCTATGCCTGTCCTTATTGTACTTTTCAGCGGACGTGAAAATCCTCCGCTGCAAATTATTCTATTTACCTTTTGAGTGTTTTGTGGTAAAATAAACGCAAGCATTTATTTTAAAAAGATTTATATGCCCGTCCTCCTCTGCCTGACGGCAAACCGTCGGACATAGACGAAATTTTACCATAATGCTACGCTTTATGGTAAAATAAATGTATCAAAACTTAAAGTAAGGTATTTAATTATGAAAAAATATTCGGCGCTTTGTGTTACAGTTGCAACAATAATGATTATGGCAGTACTTTTCACTTCCTGCGGAATAAAAAACTCCAAAAAGGATACTGAAGAGAAAACCTCTGATGTTCAGCTCAATTCTGCCGATTTGCCTACGGTTACAGATGAAAACGGTAATGTTGTTGACTATTCTGTGAATATAACCGACCCGACTGATGAGTCCGATGTTCAGACCCCGTATCTTACGGTAGGTTCACTTAAGGATATAAACAGCAAAGCAGGTACAAACATTAAGTCGCCCGACGGATTTGAAGTTAAAAATGAGGAATTTGACCTTGACGACACTGTTGCACCGAAAATTGCGGAATATTCGTTTATGATAAACGGCAAGGATTATACGGTTAAAGCGTCAAGAAAGACGGGCAGTATGTTGATTCACATATATTTGCCGGACGGCACTGCCTTGGGCGAGAACCTTGAAAACACACAGGAGCTTGCACCGAAACAGTATGACGGCTTTTGCGCAGCACGCTGGTTTGACGATGGCGTTCAATATAATATGTATGCTGAAAATGTCACTCTTTCGGAATTTAACGCTGTTTACAGCAAGATAAAATAATCGGAAGTGTTTATTTTACAAGGATTTTTATGACCGTCTAAAGCTAAAAGAGCACTCCTTTCGGAATGCTCTTTTTTGTCTGCAAAATTAAAATTAACTGTCACAAGGTGCGTCACAGCAGCCTGTAGGTCTGTATGAATCCGCAAGACAGCCCTCTTTCGGCGGGAAAAACTCATCAACGGGGAATTTAATTCTGCGGAATGCGTCGCAAGGTCCTTCCGTGTCGCAGGAGCATTCACGTTTGGGCATACAGAAGTCGTATGCAGGAATGAGCATTTGAACATCACGCTCAAGCTGTACGATTGTGAATATGCCGAGAGTTACAACTGCTGCACGCTCGCAGGACTGCGGATAATCGTCCGCAAATGTGCCGATAAATCTTCTGCAAACGCATTTCGGGATTTTGCATTTAAAGCAGTCGCAAATATCACGCGGGTGTGCGATTCTTGCGTCGAGAACGATTGGGTCAACAGTTTGAACCTTTGCTCTCGGGTTGGTGTTTGCCATTTCAAGCTGAATGTCGTTTTCGTCGGATACATAATTCGATGAGAATACTTTTACATTGCCCTCTGAGCCGTAAAGAATACACTTTTTGTTAAAGGTTGCAAGTCCGTCAACCTGAACAGGTGCGGCACATCCCGGCTGAACTGTGTCAAGGCTTACTCTGAAAAAGTATGTGAGGTCAACCGAATAGAAACCTCTGTTAAACGGTACTTTTTCTACGTCTATCAAAACATTAAGTACTTCGGCACACCGTGCTTTTACCGATGCGGCGGTGTTGATAATTGACTGTGCTTCTTTTGTGAAGGTCAGGCGTAAGTCCTCAAGACAGTCTTTGTCTGCGCATGAGTCATAAACCCTGTTTGTGTCGATGCAGACCGATTCTTTTATTTTGCTTTGCTGATTACATGCTTTGTCTGGCATAAATATTTCCTCCTTGTTTGTTTTGTCAACTGACAGTATCATATTATGTAGAAAATGCAATATTGTTACTCTTGAAAACGATGAAAAAAAGTAGTATGATAAATATAATATAAATTCAGCATTCATTTAATAATCGGAGGAGAAGAGAAACAATTTGTTCAGCGGTATTTTAGCAGAAATTAAAAAAGTAAAAGACAATTTGGTGTTTATAAGCCGTGAAGAACGTGAAGCAAGGAAAGGCGGCAAGGGCGGTGAACCGATTTTTCGTATGGTTGAGGCGGAAATGGTTCATTCAAACCTTTTACGTATTATTCCGGCCTCGCTTATTCTGTTCCTTGTTGAAATTTGCGGTATGGTTTGGGCGGTTGCCAATAAAATCGATTTTGATTACGGCAACGGCTTTTTGATTTCGTGTGCAGTTTTTTTAGTAATATCCGTTATTTATATCTGTATTATTGAAAAAAAGCTTAAAGACCCGGATTTTTCTTTAAAACAGAAAAGGAAAATTTACAGAACCTTTTGGGCAGTTTTCTGCCTGTCGTCAATGTCGTTTTCCGTGATGGAGCTTTTGGACAGAGGCACGGTAAATAATTTCCTCTGTTTTGTCTTTCTGTTTACTGTCCTTCCCGTTATTGAGCCGTTTTCAAAAACGGTTATACTTATAACTGCATTTTTGGCGGAAGATATTGTAATGATTAAAGCTAACGCTTATGACCCTGATATTATTCTTATTTGCTTTGTTGCGGTTTTTATAGCGACAGTGGCGTCCTATGCAATGTTTTTCAGATATATGAATACCAAAATTACCGAAAAGCGGCTTGAGCATTTTGCTAACGGCGACCAGCTCACAATGCTTACGAACAGGCGTGGGTTTGTGTCATTTGCGCCTGAGCTTAAACGGTACTGTGAGAAAAATTCTTTAAAGCTGCTTGTTATTATGGCGGATATAGACGATTTTAAGAAGTATAATGATACATACGGTCATATGGAAGGCGACATTTGCCTTAAAAATGTTGCCGCAAGAATAAGAGAGAATTTTTCAAGATCAACCGATATTTGCGCACGCTACGGCGGTGAGGAATTTATTATATTGAGTGCATTTAAAGAGGACGGAAAAATACTTGCACATATAAAACAGTTGCTTTCGGATGTTGAAAATACATATAATAAGGGCGGCAGTAACGTGACGGTCAGCCTCGGCATCTGTATTTCGGAAAATCCGTCAAAAGCAGAACTCAGCGAACTTATTAAAACGGCGGATGACGAGCTTTACAACGCAAAGACAAACGGCAAAAACTGTTTTTCCTATAAGGGTGCGATATACAGAAATTAAATTTTATACAGAATACAAAACGGCAGTTTTCTGAACAGCCGTTTTTTGTTTGCTCCTCGGTGTATCTGCCTTTCTTGCTTTTTTTTATGTAATATGTTATACTATCAATATATATGCAGTTTTGAGGTAGGTACTTATGCTTAACAATATCTACAATTACATATATTTATTGGGACTTAATACCATTCGCTGTCTTAAAAAATTCGGCAAGCGTATGAAGTCGGCTGTTTTGCGTCCGCTCAGGGCAATAGCTACGCTGATTTTCACAGCACTTATTGTTGTTGATAAATTTACGCTTAAAACCTTTCACGAAATAACGGCAGATGTTAAATCACTTTTCGGGAATACAAAAAGAGTTTTATCCGAGGCAAAGGCGGACGGCACTGTTACAAGAAAAGACCGAGTTAAAAAGTTTCCGCTGTATTTTCAAAAAATGTGGCGGCTTTATAAGCACGTTTTCGTATATGCCGGCAATATTGTTTTACCTATTATCAGCTTTATTATTATGCTGAATGTGTTTTTTGCATGTACAGACAGAACTTTTGCTTTAGAACTTACCTATAACGATAAGGTTATAGGCTTTGTAAAGAGCGAGTCGGTTTATAAAGATGCAAGAAAACAGGCACTTGAACGGCTTCAAATTAAATCGGGCGATGTTACGGCAGAAAATGCTGAGCAGGAGCTTATCGGCAACGCTGAATACAGCTTAAAGGCAGTTAAACTCAGCCAGATAAATGACGCTGAGACAATTTGTGACAGTCTTATTGAAAATTCAAATTGCGAAATAACAAATGCCTGCGGCGTTTACATTGATGACAATTTCCTTTGTGCTGTCAAAAATGAAACTGACGCATTGGCGGTTTTTGATAATATTCTTTCCGAATATGAAACGGACGATGATTCTTCAGTCAGCTTCGTTGAGAATATAAATTATGTCCAGGGCTTTTATCCTGACAATGAAAATACCGTTTGGGACGCACGGCGCCTTTCGGAAAAGCTTGCTACAAAGAAAAGTGCGGCAAGATATTACACTGTCAAAGAAGGAGATACAGTTTCACAGATAGCCGAGGAGTGTGAAGTCAGCACGGCAGACATCTTTGCGCTCAATCCCGATATTAAAGAAAATATTCACGTGGGGCAGAGGCTGCTTATAGAAAAGGACGTTAACTTTGTTCAGGTTCAAATAACAAAGACGGAAACACACACCGAAACAATAAAATATTCAACTGTTAAAGTTAATACGGATACACTTTATGTGGGAGACAAAAAGACTGTTGTAAAGGGTCAGAACGGCGAACAGACAGTAACAGAACTTGTAACATATATTGACGGAGTGCGTGTATCATCAAAAGAGGTTTCAAGAATTACTACCAAAGAGGCAGTTGACGAAAAAATACAGGTCGGCACAAAGCGAAATAATTTCGGCGGGTATTATAATTTCTCATATTCGGGTGCAAAATTCTGTTGGCCCGGTGTGGGTGCAACCGTAATTTCTTCAAGATACGGCAAGCGTTCCTTAAACGGCTGGCATAACGGAATTGACCTTTGCAGACCCGGTGGCAACAGTACGGGTGCGCCCGTTGTTGCGGCGGAATCGGGCAAGGTTGTTTATGTAGGCTATGAAAGTATGGGCGGAAATGTTATCAGAATTGACCATGGAAACGGCATACAAACGCTGTATGCTCATTTGAAATCAGGCTCAACATGCGTTCGTGCAGGTCAGACTGTTACAAGAGGTCAGCAGATAGCCCAAATAGGCTCTACCGGCTTTGTTACAGGACCTCACCTGCATTTCGAGGTAAGAGTCAACGGTAACAGAGTTGACCCTGCACCGTATCTCGGAATACGTTAGGAGTTAAAATGGGAAAATATATTATTGCAGGTATTAAAACCGAATATGAGCCAAGGTTCTCTCTTCTTCGGGAAAGGAGCCGTGCTTATGAGGCGGATTTTCCGGACAGTGAAACTGAAATAAAAGTAAATCTTTCGGAGAATTTTCTTGACGAACAGTTAAAGCTTTATCCGAATCTTACAAGAGAAGAGCACGAATATATGTGGACGGGTGAGGGCTTTTACAATGAGGTTTTGCGTCACGGCGGAATGGTTCTTCATTCTTCCTGCATTGAAAAGGACGGAAAAGCGTATCTTTTTTCGGCAAAAAGCGGGACAGGTAAGTCAACACATACACATTTATGGCTTGAGGAAATACCGAATACACGGATAATAAATGATGACAAGCCTTTGTTGCTTTTGAAAAATGGGCAAATCTTTGCCTGCGGCACGCCGTTTTCGGGAAAAACAGATGAAAATATAAACGAATGTGTAAGAGTTCGTGCAATAATATTTTTGCACAGAGCCGAAAAAAATGAGATTAAGCGGATAAAGCCGAGTTTAGCAGTTCCGCTGTTCCTTGCACAGACGGTAAATCCGCACATAAAAGACTATGCAAACGAGATGCTAAGTAAGACCGATGAAATTCTTACATCAATTCCCGTTTTTTCGCTTGGCTGTAATAAAAATTCGGGTACAGGAAAATTTGTATATGAGCAAATTGAAAAGGAGCTTTCAAATGAAGATTAAAGACGGATATATATTAAAAAAGGTTGCAGGTGAGAACATTGTTATTGCAACGGGCGAAGCAAGGCTTTCGTTTAACGGAATAATCACCTTTAACGAGGTGGGTGCAGAGGTTTTTGAGCGCCTTGACGGTACACGCACGCTCCCGCAGATAGTTGACGAAATAGCGTCTATTTATAATGCACCAAGGCAGGTAATAGAGGCGGACATCAAAAAGCTTATAGAGAAAATGAAAAATCAGGGACTTATTGAGGAATAATAATGAAAGATATGACCGCTGTAAAGTGGATAAGACAAAGCACGGGTAACCGTGACGCAGAGGGTGTAGGGCTTGTTTTGCTCAACGCTCTTATTGCAGTCTGCACCACGCTTTTTGCGGTTATAGCAAAAGACGTTATAGACTTTGCTCAAAAGGGCGATTTTAAATCTTTAAAAAAATATGCGGTTATTCTTTTTGCGGCAATAGCAGTGCAAATGACAGCGCGAATTTTGTCTTCGCTTTTAGAGGCTGTAAGTCAGGGAAAGGCTGAAATTTGCTTAAAAACACGGGTGTTTTCAAGCATCCTCAGCGGTAATTTTGCAAAAATGAGTTCGTACCATTCGGGCGAGCTTATGACAAGGCTTACCTCGGATGTTACGTCCGTAAGCGAACTGTCGGTTCATATAGTTCCTACGGCGGTGCTTAACATTGTAAAGGTAGCATCTGCCGCAATTACCCTTTTGGCGCTTGACAGAAATTTTGCACTTGTTTTTATTGTATGCGGAACGGCAGTTTCGGCTGTTGCTCTGATTTTGAGAAATCCTATAAAAAAGTTTTACAGAAGGGTTTTGGAAAAAGAGGAAAAGCTGCGTTCTTTTATGCAGGAAACAGTAGAAAATCTTTTTGCTGTTAAGGTTTTCGGGATAGAAGAAAATATGGTGCGCCGTTCCGAAAAAAAGCAGAGGGAGCTTTATTCTGCAAAGCTTAAAAGAGTTGGAATTTCAGTTGCTTCACAGCTTGGATTTTCGTTTGCATTTGCCATGGGCTTTTTAGCGGCGGTGGCATACGGCGCAAACGGAATTTTGAGGGGAACAATGTCCTTTGGCACGGTAACCTCGCTTATTTTGCTTGTAAATCAGCTTCAGTCACCGATTTCGGGAATAACTGCTGTTATTCCGTCATTTTTCAGTATGGTAACATCTGCCGCAAGGCTTGCAGAAATAACGGAAAATGAGTTTGAGCCTGAAATAAGCGAAAAAATCAGCTATGAGGATTTTGAAGGCATTGACGGGGTTTCTTTGACGTTTAATTATGACGGCGAGCCTGTAATCGAAAATGCCGATTTTTCAATTGATAAAGGCGATTTCGTAGGAATATGCGGCCGCTCGGGTGCAGGTAAAACAACACTTTTCAAGCTTTTAACAGGACTTTACAAGCCTGTTTCGGGAAAGGTGTCCGTGAGAACGGCAAACGGAATAAAGGATGCCGATTCTCTTCGCGGTTTAATTTCATTTGTGCCGCAAAGTAATATGCTTTTCAGCGGTACTCTGTATGAAAATCTTACTTTGTTAAATCCAAAGGTTACGGATGAAGAAATAAAAAATGCACTTAATTTTGCCTGTGCTGACGAATTTGTAAACAATCTTCCGTCCGGTCTTGAAACGGTGCTCGGCGAAGACGGCGGCGGAATTTCACAGGGTCAGGCACAGCGTTTGGCAATTGCAAGAGCGTTGCTCAGCGGCAAGAAAATATTGCTGATGGATGAAGCGACATCTTCGCTTGACGCTGAAACAGAAAAAAAGCTTATCGGCAATTTGAAAAAGCTTCACGGCGTAACGGTTTTGTTCATTACTCACCGTAATGAGGTTTTGCACAATTGCAACAAAATAATACAAATTTCGAGCGGAGAAATCGACAGCAAAAGCAAAAGAAATATGTTGCAATAGCATTATTATTTTGATATAATAAAAACAGTGTGATTTTATGGATAGGAGGCATTTGAAATGGATTATAACTATCGAGATCAATCAAACGAGGAATCAGGTATAACCTTTGCACAAATAAAACAGTATGCTGTACGGGTTTTGCAGAAGTGGTGGCTGATTGCAATTTGCGCAGTTGTTTGCGCAGTTGTCGGATTTGTAGCTGCAAAGATGACCTATGAGCCGACTTACAGCTCTACAATGAGATTCGCAATTGACAACAAAAGTGAGAATACCGTTTCTCAGGGTCAATCAGTGTCTGACATTAATGCGGCAATCGCTCTTGCCCGCAACTATAAAGAAATTATGGCAAACAGCACTACGCTTATGGACATTGTGGCAGATAAAAGCGGATATGACATTACAGGCGTTGAAGTTAAAAGTATGATTCATGCAAATAATGCTGAAGATCAGGCGATTGTTGAGCTGACCGTTACTACTAATAATCCGGATTTAACCTATGCTCTTGCTACAAGCTATGTTAACAATTACAGTACAGTAACCGAAGCTGCATTTAAATCAACAAGCGCAAATCTTTACGATAAGCCTCAAATGCCTAAAAATCCAAATCCTGATAACAGTCAGTTTTTGTATACATTTTTAGGATTCTTTTTGGGTGCGTGCGTTGTAGTTCTTGCAATTTGTATGGGAATCTTTATTAAAGATACGCTCAAATCGCCCGATGATGTTACAGGTAAACTTCATTCAAGACTTCTCGGTCAGGTTTCCCGTATTAAAAAGCCGGACAAGAGTACCAGAAAACTGTTGATTACAGACCGTAAAACCGGATTTGAATTTATAGAATCATTCAAAATAATCCGTACAAAAATAGAGAGCATTTCAAAACGCAGCGGTTATAAAGTATTTGTTTTCACAAGCTCCTCTGAGGATGAAGGAAAGACGACTATCGCTACAAATACTGCTTTGGCTCTTGCAAAGAACGGTAAATCAGTTCTTCTTATTGATGCTGACCTTCGTAAGCCTGCGGTTTATGCAGCTCTCGGTGTTTCGGCAACTAATGAATTGGGTCTTGCAGGCATCATTAACGGTGAAAAGAATTTAAGCGAGTCAATCAAATATTTTGAGAAGTTTAACCTTTTCCTTCTTATTACAAATCAGGCAATTGCGGATTCTGCCGAGCTTCTTTCTTCTGAAAATATGGAGGACATTATTGAGGCGGTTAAGAATGAGTTTGATTATGTTATTATTGATACTCCCCCCGCCAGTGTTGTTGCAGATGCATCAATCATTTCTCAGTATGCAGACGCATGTGTAATGGTTATACGAAGCGACTTTGCTCCCTCAAAGAGAGTCAAAAAAACAATTGATGATATTGAGGGAATGGGTGCTGAGGTTATCGGTTGTATCTTTAATGACTCCGAGTCCAAAGCCACGATTGACGGTCTTGCAAAGCACAAAAGCCATAAGGGTTCACGGGGCTACGGCTACGGTTATGGCTATGGTTACGATTATGATGACGGCAAAAATGAAAAAAGAAGACAGAGCAATGATAACAAATAAATAAAATATAACCCAAGTGCAGATGTCCCCCGCCTCTATAGGCGGCGGGAGACATTTCAGAATTTCAGTGGGAGTTAATGCTCCCTGACAGGTTGCAATCGGTCGCAAGCTCTGCTATTTGCAAGCAAAGCAGGAGCGTTGCTCCGATTTAAATTTTGGCACTGCTGTTTATCGGCAGTGCTTTTTTTTTGATTTTTTTAAAGTTAAGAAAAATAAAGAAAAATCGAGATAATTTAAGAAAACAGTACATTTTATGCAAAAATGCGCAAATATCGTCTTTAAAATATATTTGACAGTCACGTGAACGTATGATATAATCAAATCACAATAAAAAGGAGTGAGAAAAATGATAGATTTCCTACCGGGAACGGTGCTTAAATTTTCCGAGGCAATTGCCGATAACTGTTATTCAGTGATTGAACCGCTTTTTGCGGTAACAAAGGGTCTTACATTATCGCAGGTTTGCGATATGACGGGGCTTGAGGCTACGACAATCCAGAATTGGGTAAGACGTGGCTGGGTCAAAAATCCTGAAAACAAAAGGTACGGCGAGGAACAGGTTATGCGCATTATACTTATAAATATGATGCGTGGGTCTATGCAGATAGACCAAATAATCTTCCTTATGAGCTACATTAACGGTTCGGTTGAGGATCGCTCCGACGACATTCTTCCCGACCGTGAGCTTTTCAACAAGCTGTGCAGTATAATATATGTGTGCAGTAAAAATCCCGTTTGGGATGTGGACTCTCTTGAGAAAGTGATTGACACAAAGATTGCTGATGTCAATATCACCGATGAAATATCACTTAATAAACTGCGCACGGCACTGCGTGCAATGGTGCTTGCCATACTTTCCACTCAAATGAGGGACTTAGCACAGCAGGCATTTGCACAGCTTCAGTAATACGTTCCGATATAAAAGCATATTTTAATTAAATAAAGGAGGGGGAACGGATATGCAGTATTTTATTGAAAATCTGTGGGCTATGTGGTTAGCAATCGGCATTTTCTTTTTGGTAGTTGAGCTGTGCACAACGGCGCTGATTTCAATTTGGTTTGTACCTGCCGCAGGAATAACAGCGTTGCTTTCATTCGTTATACCGAAGCTTTCATGGCAGATTTTAATATTTGCAGTTTTGAGCGCAGTGTTTATGCTGCTTTTCAGGAAGCTTTATAAAAGCAAGCTAAAAAAAGCTGAAGATGATGTGAAACCCGAAACATCTCTTACAGGCAAAACCGCCGTTACAACGGAATTTACGGATGTTCACGGCGGCAGAGTAAAATGCGGCGATGTTTATTGGCGGGCCGTAAGCGAGGACGGCAACCCGATAAACAGCGGTGAAACGGTAGTAATAACAGGCGTAACAGATACTACGCTTGTTGTGAAAAAAGAAATATAAATTTTAAAAGAGAAAAGGAGAAATTATTATGCCATTCATTTTAGGAGCACTTGCACTGATTATTATTGCAATTATTGTTGCGAACGTAAGAATTGTTCCGCAGGCAGACGCATTTGTTATTGAAAGACTCGGTTCGTACTACACCACGTGGGAAAACGGACTTCACGTTAAGATTCCGATTATCGACCGAGTAGCCAAAAAGGTAAGCTTAAAAGAAGCAGTTGTAGATTTTCCGCCTCAACCCGTTATCACAAAGGATAACGTAACAATGCAGATTGACACAGTTGTGTTCTACCGCATTGTAAATCCGAAGCTTTACACCTACGGTGTTGAAAGACCTATGATGGCGATTGAAAACCTCACTGCTACAACGCTTAGAAATATAATCGGCGAAATGGAGCTTGACTCAACGCTGACTTCCCGTGATGTTATCAACTCAAAGATTACCGAAATCCTTGATGTTGCAACTGATGCATGGGGAATTAAAATCAACCGTGTTGAGCTTAAAAACATTATGCCGCCTAAAGAAATTCAGGACTCAATGGAAAAGCAGATGAAGGCTGAGCGTGAGCGCCGTGAAAAGATTTTGCAGGCAGAGGGCGAAAAGAAATCTGCAATTCTTGTTGCAGAGGGTGAAAAAGAATCTGCAATTCTTCGTGCGGACGCTGTCAAAGAGTCTAAAATCCGCACAGCAGAGGGTGAGGCTGAGGCAATCCTCAAAATTCAGGAGGCTACCGCAAAGGGTATTCAGATGATTAACGAGGCAAATCCCAGCGCCGCAGTTATTAACATTAAAGCACTTGAAGCATTTGAAAAAGCGGCTGACGGAAAAGCGACAAAGATTATCATTCCGTCTGAAATTCAGGGAATCGCTGGTCTTGCGGCAGGCATTACCGAGGCTGTAAAAGACAGCAAATAATAACAGAAAATAATTTCAAGAGGGGGCGAGTAAAATCGCCCCTTTGTGGAAAACGGGGGGAACGGGAATGAAAAAATATTTCACTAAAAAGACCTTGGCGTGGAATCTAATTATAGGATTGGGGTTATCATTCGTTTATATGGCGGTGCTTATGCTGATAGATGCAGTTTTGGGCATCACCGGTGCGAATATTGACCGTGAACTGTTTTCATCGGTTTATTCCGCTGTCGGAACATCGTTAATGATATTTTTAGGCATTTTAAGCGGTCGTATTTTTGCAAATTATCTTAACAAAAACAGTGAATACAAGGGAGATTTCAACAAATATCAGTACATTTATAACATATTGGCAATGGGACTGGCTTTTGCTGTTACAAATTTAAGCAATTTAATCAAAGAAATATGCTTGGCAGCTACGGGCGAAAGTGAACTTGTTACTGCTGTTGTAAATCCGTTAAATTCTTTTGTTTTTGGAGCTTTAGGTATTGCCGTAGATGTAATATGTGTGCGTTCACTCCTTTGTGCCACGGTACAGGGCGAGGAAGCAGAGAAAAACTATTTTTCAAAAGCATTTTTTCCGTTTACCGTAAGTGCAATTGTAGCTGCAATAGCAGGGATAGCATCAATTGTGATATTTAATACAGCCCTCCTTGACGGCATAAGCACATGTGTATATTTGGCTTTCTATATCTGCTTAATAGCACTGCTGAAATATAAATTCGATGACGGAAAAATCAGAAAAATCGCCTGCAACATTCTGCCGTTTGTATATTTTGCATTATGCGTAGTGCTTAGAATTGTAAATTTAACAGTTTTGTGATAAATTCTGCCGCTACGGAGGGCTGCAATGAATACACAAATAATTTATGAAGCAACAAACAATATTCACCCGTTCACATTTCCGTTTATAATTATCTGTATAGTTTTAATTTTAGTTATAGTGTATATAGTAAAGAATTGGAAAAACTACGGAGGACCTTTTATAGGGAAAATCTTGTTTCTACTTGTTCCTATTGGATTGTCGATCGCCATAATAACACAATTTGCAGACTATTTTAAAGTTAAACAAGTACTTGCGGATTTTCAAAACGGCAAATGCAATGTAGCAGAGGGCATAATAGAAAACTATGAAGAAGATTATAAAGTTGGTACTAGGTCAGAGGGTGACTATCCGGACAGATTCTTTGTTGGCGGTAATGAATTTATTATACACGAAGATTATAATGCATTTGACATTGGTTATTGCTTGCGTCACGCTGACGGCAGTAAATTACAGGAAGGTCAATATGTCAGAATAACATATTCGTTTACTTTTTATAATAATATGATTTTAAAAGTTGAGCTTTTGGAAGAAGACAATACAGGATAATTTTACGGAGAATCAAGATGTGGAAGATATATACAGTGTTAAACAGTAATAAAATGAATATTGCTTCTACGCTTCTTGCGGTAACACTGATAATTTTAGAGGTAATATTTCGAGATATTGTATATGCAGAACGGTTTTTAATTCTTGCAGGTATTTTGACAGGCACAGCAGTAGTTTTGCTTATAATCTATGCCTTGGTTGACGGTAAAGAATATCTCCGAATTTATGCTTATATTTTATTTGCAATAACGTATGTTATTTGTATGATGCTGTTTATTTTCACGAGTAATTATAATTTACCGTATAAGCAAAGCGGCAGATACAGACCTATTATGTCAAGTAATGCGGCTGTAATTGAACAAAATATCAGAAAAGATTTGGCGGCAGAAAAAATATTCGGCTTTAACGGATTTGCACAGCGAGAAGAAAATGAAGAAAACTATTACGCTGATGTAACAACCTTTTTTGAACAGTATGATATAAGAGGTTCTTTCTCCGATGATTATACATACGCTGACGGTAATATAGATGTGAGACAGGAATATTGCTATCTTGACCGTATAACCGACAGTGCCGAGGGGCTTAAATCAAGATATTTAAGCGGAATCGAGTCAGGGGAAGATTACAATTTCCGTGAGAAAGATTATATTGTCGGCGAAAAGTACGGAATAAAATATCAGTATATGTATAAGCGTTTAAGCGGAAACGCCGTATATTTTATTGTGTATATGCAAGATGAAGATACGTTTTTCGCAATGAGAACAAGAATTAAATCCAACAGCAATTTGCATTTAGACGAAGAAAAAGCAATGGAAAATATGCTCTCGGCAGTCAACGAAAACGGAATGGTGAAAGTCGGGCAAAAATAATTTTTCTCGTGCTTGAATGATAAAAATTAACGGGACAGCATTTGCTGTCCCGTTGTTTGTGCATAATGTAGTTTGGCTTCCCCTTGGGGGTGAGCTGTCACGAAGTGACTGATGAGGGGTTATTTTTTACTTATTGACGAACTACTCTGTCACTTTGTGACAGCTTTTTCACGCCCGCCGAAAAAAGTCAAATTTAAATAACTGCTTACGGACAGGCGTGGAAACCTGTCCCTACAAATATATATATAACGGGACGATGATGGCATCGTCCCCTAAAACTACCTCAGTCAAAATCAAAGATTTTTACAGTTCCCTCAAAGAGGGAGCGGAATCAGGTTTCTGTATATAACTTCAAGATTTTACGCCGTTTTTTTAATTTCGCCTGCTTTTTGAAGCGCAAGCTTTGTAAGCAGAGGTCCTACCAATTCATAAACGAGCGTTGCACAAAGGACAACTGCTCTGATTTGCTCGCCGTATTCGGGAACTACTGTTAAGGATAGCTGAGCCATACCTATTGCGACACCGGCTTGAGGCAATAGCGTAATGCCGAGGAAATTGCGTACCGTTTTTTCCGTGCCGGCAATTCGGCAGCCAAGTCTTGCTCCGAAATATTTACCGAAGGAGCGCATAAGAATATATATAACTCCCACAGCGCCCACGGTTTTAAGTACGGAGAAATTAAACTGTGCGCCTGAAATTACAAAGAAAAGCATAAACAGGGGCGGCGTCCAGCGCTCCGAGCCGTCCATAACGGGGTCGGAAACAGCGCTGTAATTTGCAAGTGCCGCACCGATTGCCATACACAAAAGCAGTGACGAAAGTCCGAATTTATCCGAAATTCCGACGCCGAGGAATACCGCCGTTACAACAAGCGAAATGCGGTTTGCACGTGATTTAAAGAATTTTGTCCCGATTGAAAGGATTATGCCGAGCACAAAGCCTATTACAAGCGACAGCACAATTTCAATAATGGGCTTTAAGATTGTTTGATATAAATTGAATCCGCCCTCTGATTCAAGTGATTTTGCAACTGATGAAAGGATTGAAAACAGCATAAGGCAAACTGCGTCGTCAATTGCAACAACGGGCAAAAGCGTTGATGTAACAGGGCCTTGCGCCTTGTACTGCCGAACTACCATAAGCGTTGCCGCAGGGGCTGTTGCCGAGGCAATTGCACCGAGAACGAGCGCTAAGGTCAGCGGAAATTTAAACAGAACAAGCACCGTAATAACAAGCACGCTTGCTCCCACAGCCTCAAAAACAGTGATTACAAATATTTTTGCACCGAGCTGTTTAAGTGAGGAAAGCTTAAATTCACCGCCTATTGAAAATGCGATAAATCCAAGCGCCACATTCGTTATAATAGAAAGTGTGTCGATATTTCCCGAATTATAAAGCTTTAAGCAGTAAGGCCCTGCAATAAGACCCGCAATAAGATAGCCCGTAACATTCGGCAGGCTGATTTTTTTCATTACTCTTGTCATCAGCAATGCGATTATCATACTGAGCGACAAGGAAAGAAGAATATTCACTTTTTTCACCCCAAAGATATTACTTTTTTACTAATCCTTCAATTTTAAGAATAGGCAAGGTCATTAAAATGCCCGTGTTCGCCTTGTCGAGTCCGCCCGTAACACGGTTGATTATTTTAGATGCCGTTTCTGCCTCACTGTCCGACACAGCGGAAATCAGCATTTTGTTTGTTTCTCCCCGTTCGGGGTTAAGGTATTGGCGGAGCGCACCGAAAATCGGCGGCGGCTCAACGCTGTTGTGCGCAATCGCCTGCAAAACGCCCTCGCAGTCAAGGAGCGTGCCGCCCCGAAGTCCTGCTTTCATAAGCTCCGCAAGGATTTTATCCATATAACTTGTGTTGTGTAAAATAAGAATTAAAAGCTGCATAAAATCGTCATACGATACAGCATTCGCACAAAATAATATTAAAAAATATATTCTTGTGCACGGTATCGTTCCTTTCTTCGTATTTTTTAGGCTAACGCTCTCTAAAATTACTTTATATTATACTCTTTTTGTGTTATAATTCAATAAGATATTTTTATGGAATTTGCAGAAAATAACGCAGAGGAAGAACGGTAAAATGGGCAGAATCCTTGAATATAAAATTAAAGATGATTTTGACGGGAAAAAGGTCGAGCATTTTTTAAGAAAACAGCTCGGTGTGTCCGCACGTGTAATTAAAGATGTAAAATTTTCGGAAAACGGGCTTATGCTTAACGGCGAAAGAGTAAGAACTATTGACCCTTTACACACGGGGGACGTGTTTACCATAACTTTTCCCGACGACGTGGGTGAAATGTTTGAGCCGCTCCCGTTTCCGCTTGAAATTCTTTTTGAGGACGAGGATTTTTTAATAGTCAATAAACCTGCAGGGCTTGCCAATCACCCATCGCACAATCATCAGGGCGACACGCTTGCCAACGCCGTTGCATATCACCTTGAAAAAAACGGAAAAAGGTCTGTTTTTCGCTCTGTGGGAAGATTAGATAAAGGCACATCGGGGATTGTTATTTGTGCATTAAACCGTTTTGCCGCCGCAGCAGTTTCAGGTAAGATTTATAAGGAATATGAGGCAGTCTGCGAAGGCGTTTTAACAGGCGAGGGGATGATTGACGCTCCGATTTACCGCCCCGACCCCATAGTTACGGTCAGAACCGTTGATGAACGGGGAGAAAGAGCCGTGACGGAATGGCGTGCGCTTAAAAATGTAAACGGCAGAACTCATTTGAGAATACATTTGCAAACGGGCAGAACGCACCAGATAAGAGTTCACTTTGCACATATCGGAATGCCGCTTACAGGCGACACAATGTACGGAACTCCCAGCAATTTAATAAGTCATCAAGCGCTAATTTGCAAATATTGCCGTTTTACTCATCCTGTAACAAAGGAAACAATTGAAATCGAAGCACCTACGCCAAAAGATTGGGAGAAAATTATATAATATTGACTGAATACCCAAAAATGTGCCAACCTTTTTTAATCCCAAGTGTCTATATAAGTGAAAGCAGCTTTCAAGGAGGACAAAATGGACAGAAAAGATGCAGAAAGAATAACAGCAGAATATGTAAAGCCAATTTTCGGTTTTGCTTTGAAGCGCTGTAAAAGCTTAGAGGATGCAGAGGATTTGTCGCAGGATATTATGACAAGAATTTTTCTTGCTTTGATAAACCGTGATGACATTGAGAATGAGTCAAAATTTATTTGGACTGTGGCGCACAACTGCCTGAGCAATTATTACCGTGACAATAATTACAGCTTTTGGAGATTGCCCATTGACGATGCAGCAGATTTTCTTTTTGACGATACCTTTAATTCTGAATCGTCAATGATTAAAAGTGAAGAAATAGAAAAACTGCACTCTGAGATTGCATACCTTTCAAAATTACAACGCCGTATAGTAATTATGTATTACTATGAAAACAAAAAGCAAAACGAAATAGCGGAAGAATTAAACATTTCTGTCGGCACGGTTAAGTGGCATCTTTTTGAGGCAAAGAAAGAAATTAAAAGAGGTATGGAAATTATGAGAGAACACAGCGAACTTACATTTAATCCTATAAAATTTGATATGTGCAGCTTCAGCGGAAAAATCGGAACAAAAGGCGATATATCAAATTTCTTCCGTTCTGCAATTTCGCAGAATATTGTGTATACCGTCAGGAATGAATCAAAAACAATAAATGAAATTGCCGATGATTTAGGCGTTTCTCCTGTTTATGTTGAAAGTGAAGCGGAATATCTTGAGAAGTACGGATTTTTGATCAAGCAAAAGAATAAATATCTTTGTAATATTCTGATTTCCGAGCCGACAGAAGAAATTAACCGTCTGCACGACAAAATGTACAGCAGAGCGGCAAAGATTTTCGCTAATGAATTGTATGATGAGCTTGTGAAATCGGACTTTGACGGTATTCTCGGCGGCATTTATAACGGCGGAGAGGATAAAAATTTTATTATGTGGTCGCTTATTCCTTTTATTGCGGCTTTAAGCAATGACGGTACAACGAATAAAACAATTGAATTTTCCGATGTTTATACTATACGTCCTGACGGCGGCAAAAATATTTGCTATGCCTCTGTTTCACAGCCTAGCGTAAATCCACCGATGTATAATGAGGAAATGAAAAATTTTAAAGGTCCGTTTTGGAACGGACTTACCGATAAAATTACTCTTTGGACTGTTGATTCGGAATGGTCTGAAAAGCGTATTTCGGAAAATTATCAGCTTACCGTTGTCCGTGATTTAACACTGCTGAATAATTATCTTAATGATGTTATTATGAGTGAAGATGATTATGCTTATCTTGCCGAAAAAGGATATATATCAGTTAGTGGTAAGATAAATGAATTATTTAAAACCGAATTAAAAATTGTTTATATCAGCAATGAAGAAACAAGAAAAAAGCTGATAACTATGGGTAATAAAATTAAAGAAAAACACAGAGATGAATTTGAAAAGCTTAAAGTGCCGTATATCAAAGCTGTGCTTGAAAATACTCCGAAGCATCTGCACAAAATGCGAATGTACGGTTTACAAAACATTTTTTCAAGTGATGCGTGGTTTATACTGCATTGCTTAAAAGAACTTGTGAACAGCGGCAAATTAACTTTACCCACAGCAGAACAAAAAAAGTCGTTATCAACGGTACTGTTTAATCAATAAAAAGTTTCCCCAAAGTTTTGAGCTTTGGGGAAATTATTTTGAACTTATATAGTTTTATTTGCTTGTAACTGTTTCCTTTTCCTCTGCAAACATAGCGTTTACGTCGTTTTTGCCTTTGTGCCAATAGGGCTTGATTTTAAGGAAAATGTAAGCGGCAACTGCACCGAGTGTATTGAAAATAATGTCCTCCATTGTGTCAATAACCGCATAACGGGCATTGTAAACCTCCTGTGCGGAAGAATAAAGCACCGTGCCGTCTGTAATTTCCTTAAGTCTCGGAGCATAGCTTTCAGGATTGAAAATCCACGGTTTTGCAAGACCGGGGTTGTCAAATGTATCCGCCGCCCAAAGTGCTAAGGACTGTGACCAGTGCTGTGAGTCGCCGCCTGCAACCTGGTCGAATGTAAATTCAAACAGCTCCCAGCCTGTGCCTACAATAAATGAAAATCCTAAAGCGCAAAGTAAAATAACGGGAACGCTTGTCTGCTTTTTATCTCTTTTTTGCATAGCGGTGCAAATTTCATAACCCATAATAACCGCATAAGCGCCGAGAGCCGCGTGCATTATGTAGTCGTAGGAATTGATGCTGTAATAGAAATTGATGTAAGCGCCGCCGAATGAAGCGAGCCACAAAAGAAGAATCAAACCGTCCTGAAAATGCGGCGGAATGTAATGCGGCCATTTCTTCTTTGAGAAGAGCATACAAATTTCCCAGGCAAACATACCTGCAAGGTTTGCAAAGGTCTGCAAAACCTGTTGGATGTTGGAGCTTTGCTCAAGTCCGAAACCGTACCTGCCGAGCCCGAATGCGGCGTCTACCATTGCAAAAATCATAGTTGCACGCAGTATCCACCAATAAACAAGCTCCCATTTTTTCGGCTTGGAAGTTATAGTTTTAAAATATTCCTTCATAAAATTATCCTCCTGCTTTACAGAAACATCTGCAATTACCGTAAGTATACCATATAACGCCCCTTTTGTCTATAAAAATGAATTAAACAATTATTAAGATTTAGTGAGAAAATGTATAGCGGGGCGAGAGCTTATAAAAGAAACGGACAGGCGTGGAAGCCTGTCCCTACACTTTGATATTGTTATTTTTCTGTGCCGTCGGGATTGAATACGGGGAGCTTTTCAAGGTAAATCAGGTCGTCACGGTCAGCCGCAGTGTCCTCAGCTAAAACGCAGAGCCTGCCGCAAACAATACCGCCCGCCTCAGTTACCAACTTTTCAAGTCCGCCTATTGACTCGCCGGTTGTAACAACGTCGTCGACAAGCAGTATTTTTTTACCTTTCATAAGTGCGGCGTCCGCTGTGTCCAAATAAAGCTTTTGCTCGCCTTTAGTTGTAATTGAATTTACCGTCACCTCAAACACGCCTGACATATAAGCTTTCGGCTTTTTTCTTGCAACAAAATATTTCTCGTTGCCGTGCAGCCTTGCCATTTCGTGTGCAAGGGGAATACCCTTTGCTTCTGCCGTTATTATGTAGTCATATTCAGGGGCAACCTCCAGCATCGCCTTAGCGCAAGCCGTCGTAAGCTCAGGATCGCCGAAAACAATAAACCCTGCAATGTAAAGGTCGTCCGTAACGGGGCAAAGAGTTAAATCACGCTCAACCCCCGCAACCTTAAGATGATAAGTCATTTTAATACACCCCCACAAATTTTAAGGCGGCGGAATAACCGCCGCCGATTTTTAGTTTGCCAATGCTCTTGACAGCCAGATTTCGGCAATGTCCATAGCGGCATAAAGACCTTTCTTTTCGCTTGTCTTTACAATGCGTTCTCTTGCACTGACGTCAGGGTCAGTATTTAAGAGCTGAATTGAAACCTTTGATGCAACCTCGAGGTCGCCAACCTGTTTAGTGCCCGTAATTTGCATCATAATAACGTAATTTTCAGACGGATTTCCGTAGTAAATAGTGTTACCGTTTCTTACAAGAGGGCGGCCTTTATAAGTTAAAAATTTTTCTGCCATAAAAACACCTCAATACTATTATTTTTTAGCAGATTTCAGGTAAACCTTAACAAGATCCTGCAAAAGCTCATCTCTGTCAAGGCGGCGGATAAGACTTCTTGCGTTGTTGTGAGTTGTAATATAGGTCGGGTCTTCGGAAAGAATGTAGCCTACAATTTGGTTAATGGGATTGTAGCCCTTTTCAACCAATGCGTCGTAAACAGCAACAAGAGTTTGCCTTGTGACTTCTTCACGGTCATCCTTTAAGGAGAATTGAATTGTTTTGTTAGGGTCAAGCATTAACGCCACCTCCTGAAATAGTACTTACTCTTTATTATACACTGTTTAACGCTAAAATACAATAGCAAAAGTTATTTATATTTATTGTTTAAGTGCAATTCCGTTTTTCTGAAGCTTATCAATAATTCCGTTTACAATTTCCATTACCTCGTCACGGGTAAGCGTCTTTTCGGGATGTGAGAATGTAAGACGGGTTGTTATTGACTTACCTGTTTCATCGGAATAAGTGTCAATTACCTGAACATTTTTGATGAGAGCGCATTTTGCATCACGGATTGCCTCGCCGATAGGTGCAAAAATGTCGGAAACAAACGAAATGTCAATATCAATTCCCGGGAATTTTGACGGCTCGTCATAAACAATGGAAGCAGCAGTGAGGCTTGCAAAATCTGCAACGTCGATTTCGGCAAATACAATAGCAGCTTTCTTGTCGATTTTCTTTGCAACTGACGGGAATACAATGCCCATTTTGCCGAGGAGTTTGCCATCGCAGATAATTTCATTGAGGTTTCTCGGGTGCTCGTAATTGTACTGAGGTTCAGCAACCTTAAATGAAAGATCTTTATGCTTAATATCCGATGCGAGAACACAGAGCATATCACGAAGACGGAAATAGAGCGTTTCAACACTGTCTGTCTTGCTGTAAAGCGTAATGCAAAGCTTTTTATGTTCGTCGCAAAGTCCGTCGTCTTTAAGTCCGTTTACGGTTCTGCCGATTTCAAATACTCCGAATTCGGGCGCAAAGCCAATATTGGAGCGAACCTGAACAAGCTGTGTCGGAACTATTGAACGGCGGATTGTTTCAATGTTCGGATTGGTTGCGTTGATAAGCTTAATGTTCTCTGCAACCTCAATTCCGAGAGCTTTGTACTCGTCATAATATGCCCAAACGTAAGAGTGAAGCTCGTGAAGTGAATAGCGCTTAACAAGAATATCCTTGATTTTATCTTCAACTGTTTTTTCCTCGTATGGGCGAACGGGGTAAAGGGGAGCACGGCTTGTGTGAATGTCAAAGTTGTCATAGCCGTAAATTCTTGTAATTTCTTCAATGATGTCAGCTTTGATTGTAACGTCCTTTGTGGCTCTCCAGGACGGAACACCGACTGTGAAATTATCGCCGTCTGTTTCTGCTTCAAAGCCGAGGGACAGGAGTGTTTTAAGGATTGTTTCGGTGCTGATTTCAATGCCTGTGTATTTGTCAACAAATGCCTTGTCAAAATTGAGCGTCACCTTGTCATAGTGATAAGCATATTCGTCCGTAAGCGAGGAAACAACCTTTACACCGCTGTCAACTGATGTCAAAAGTTCAACAAATCTTGCAATTGCAGGAACGGTCATTTCAGGATCAAGGCACTTTTCGTAACGCATTGAAGCGTCTGTTCTGTGTGCAAGGCGAACAGTTGATTTACGGATTGAAACTGCGTCAAAGGTTGCAGACTCAAGTGTGAGAGTTGTTGTATCGTCAACAATTTCAGAGTCAAGACCGCCCATAATACCTGCAATGGCAACGGGAGTGTTGTCGTTGCAAATCATAAGCGTGTTTTCATCAATATTTCTGTTTACACCGTCAAGAGTTTGGAACACAAATGGCTCTGCAAAACGCTTAATTCTGATTTTTTCTACCTTGCGTGAGTCGAATGCGTGCATAGGCTGACCCATTTCAAGCATAAGGTAGTTTGTAAGGTCTGCAAGGAAGTTAATGGCTCTCATTCCGCAGTAGAAAAGACGGATTCGCATATTAACAGGGCTTACGGAAACGCTGATATTTTCGACCTGCAAGCAGGAATAACGCTGGCAAAGCGGGTCTTCGATTTTCATATCAACCTTAGGCAGAGAGTTATATGCCGAAAGGTCAGCGGTCGGGAGCGGCTTTAAGGGTCTGTTTGCCAAAGCCGCAAATTCACGGGCAATTCCGTAATGACCCCAAAGGTCAGGGCGGTTCGTAAGCGATTTATTGTCAACCTCAAAAACAATATCGTCAATTGCATAAACATCTTTGATGTCAGTGCCGTTTGTAATATCGTCCGTAATGTCCATAATGCCCGAATGGTCGTCCGAAATACCGATTTCCTTTTCGGAACAGCACATACCGTTTGACATAAAGCCTGCAAGGGGACGGGGTGTAATTGTAATTTCGCCTAATTGTGCGCCTACCTTTGCAAATGCGGTTTTCATTCCGACTCTGACATTGGGAGCGCCGCAAACAACATCAACAAGATTTTCTTCGCCTATATCAACCTTTAAAAGGTGAAGCTTTTTTGAGTCGGGGTGGGGTTCAACAGATTTAATCTCGGCAACAACAACGCCTGAAAGGTCAGAGCCTTTCATAAAAATCTCATTTTCAACCTCTGCCGTGGAAAGAGAGAAGCGGTGAATAAGGTCAAGACGGTCAAGCCCTGTTAAATCTACAAAATCTGCTATCCAGTTCATTGATAAAAACATAATATTTCTCTCCTCTCTTATTATTCATCATCGGTAAACTGAGAAAGACTTTTAAGGCTTCCGGAGTTTAAGTCACGAATATCTTTAATGCCGTACTTCATCATTGCAAGTCTTGTAAGACCGAGACCGAATGCAAAGCCTGTGTATTCGTCCGGGTCAATTCCGCCCGCCTTAAGAACTTCGGGGTGAATCATACCGCAGGGGCAAAGCTCAAGCCAGCCTGAGTGCTTGCAGGAGGGACAGCCCTCGCCGCCGCAGATAAGACAGCTTATGTCAAGCTCAAAGCCCGGTTCAACAAACGGGAAAAATCCGGGGCGAAGACGAACCTTAATATCCTTTTGGAAAACCTCGGAAAGCATTGTTTTCATAAAGTAAATAAGGTTTGAAATGGAAATGTCCTTGTCAACCATAACGCCTTCCATTTGGAAGAATGTGTTTTCGTGGCAAGCGTCGGTAGCCTCGTTTCTGAAACATCTTCCGGGGAAAATTGCCTTAATCGGAACGCCGTCATTTATAAGAGCGTCTTTATATTTTTTATAAATTGCATTTTGTGCGGCGGAGGTCTGCGATTTTAAAAGCTGACCGTTTTCTAAATAATAGGTGTCCTGCATATCACGTGCAGGGTGGTGCTTCGGAATGTTTAAGGACTCAAAGCATTCGTAGTCCGTTACAACCTCGCTGTAATCCTCAACGGTAAAGCCCATTGATTTGAAAATTCTTTCACATTCACGCTGAACAAGCGTAATGGGGTGGTATGAGCCTCGGGATAAATCAGACGGCGCCGAAACGTCAAACAGCGGCATACTGTCGATTTCTCTCTGCATCTCTTTTTCTTTGATTTCGTTTGCTTTTTCGGTAATTTTTTCTTCAATAAATGAGCGGACGTCATTCGCAAGCTGACCCATAACAGGTCTTTCCTCAGCGGAAAGCTTGCCCATCATTTTAAGAATGGACGTAAGCTCGCCTTTTTTACCGAGAACGGCAACTCTGAAGCTTTCAATTTGCTCAGGGCTTGTAAGTGAGTCAAGTTCTGCTTCCGCTTTTTTGCGGATAGCTTCAAGTTTTTCTTTCATATAATCAACCCTTTCAATGGTATATTAAATACAGCTTTTTTGTACTGTGTAGGGCGAGTTTCCACACCCGTTATTTATTCGTTTTTACCCCTCATCAGTCACTCGTACCTCGTGACAGCTTCCCCCTCGGGGGAAGCCTTATATATGCGCCTTCTCCTTGAGGAGAAGGGGGACCGCCCTGGCGGTGGATGAGGTGTATTGAGTATTTACCGCATAATAAAAATTTTAATTTGCAAACTATCATTTTACATGTGTTTACTGCCATACTTTGACTGTGTAACTTGCTCCCACCGTAAATAAAAACGCCCCTTGTAAAAACAAGGGACGAATAAAATTCCGCGGTACCACCCAATTTTTTGCATGAAGCAAACACTCCTGTGTTCTGTAACGTGAACAACCCGTTTCTGCCTAATTTTATTTCAGCAGAACCGCTCGCAAGTGAAATTCAGATAGTATTTATGCTTTACCGTGCTTTCAGCCTTTGGCACGGCTCTCTTTAAAGCTATTTAAATACCGCTTACTGTCTTGGTCACAGCGTTTAATGTATCAAATAAAGTATATCAAATTTTAATTTTAAAGTCAAGGGGAATTTTTTGTGTTGGAGATATGTCATTATGCAGGGAACGAATTCATCCGTTCCGAAAAAAGCCGCTTTACTTATTTAGAACACAAAATTCTTGTCTCCCCTGAAAGGGGAGATGTCAACGGAGTTGACAGAGGGGTATAAAGCTTTCTATTAAAAAATTAACCCCTCAGTCTCGCTAACGCTCGACAGCTCCCCTTGCATGGGAGCCGAGACCGGCTGTTTCTACACGGTGAGAAGAAATTTTATTCTGCTTTGCTGAATGTAATTTCAACTTGGTTATAATCGTCAATTGCGGCGGTGATTTTGTCGATTGAATCTGCTGTGTACCAATTTTCGGTGGACGAATCATTACCTGCAAATTTAACATATACATAATCTTTGCTGACAACCAATGGTATATCAAATTTTGCTACTTTATATTGAAATTTATTTCCGCATTTTTTTGTAATGAGATTTTTATTTATTGATAAGATATGTTGAGTGATATAATAATCTTCCCGAACGGAAGTGATGCTTTTTATTTCTGTATCATCACTTGTCCAAGAATTAACATCGAAAATATAAACGCTCCAGTCATAATTTGGCTCGAACACAATTATGTCCTTATCGGGAATTTCGGATATGGATTTTGGAGTATCGCTCTGTGCGACTGTAATATAATAACCATATCCGGCGTTACCTGTTTTTACTGTCATTCCTTCGTCTTTGTCATAAGGACCGAACACGGGCAAAATGAGCATAGTTGCGGCAATAAAAAGTACAGATATTTTCTGTGTTTTGAATACTTTGTTTGTAAAATGCTTCTGTTTTAGAGTATATGTCGGCTCTTTGAGAGTACGCACGCTTTTGAATATGAAAATGAGCAGTATAAATACCGCTAAATAAAAAGCTGAAGAAAGACAGATAATATACGGTGCAACAGTGATTTCGCCCACCTTAACAAAAGTTGACATACTCTTAAAATCTAAAGTAAACAGGCAAACGAGCTTGAAAACAATTCGTGAACACATTGAACTAATACTGCGACGGAGGATGAAAATTAAATTAACCGAACAGATAATCACAAAATCAAGTATCGAAATAAAACAGATAAACGGGCTGTTATTTCTCTTACCGAGAGCGGACAGACTGAACAGAAATATTAAAAATATAGCTTCGTCAAGCCCTGCGCCCAGTGTTAAATCGTCGATATTGAGCAGTGCCCAAATAAATGCAATAAATATCATACCGCCGGATGACAGCAGAGCAAAAATTACAGAGATAATTTTATGCGCTTTATTATGTACCTTTGAAAATCCATCGGCAGCATCTTTTGGAGGACCCATGCGCTCAACAGCCATTCTTTCGGCGGTTTCATCGTCGTAGCCGCAGTCCTTGAAATATTCTTCACGGTCGTCAATATGAGATGACAGTTCTTTTCTGATTTCTCTGCGCAGTGTTTTGTCGTCAATTTGCTCTAAAACCGAATTTATGTAGTCGTTTCTGTCAGAAGAATCACGCATAATTCAGCACCTTATTGACAGAGGAGGAGAAGGACTCCCATTCCTTTTGCTTTTCGGCGAGTGCTTTAAGACCTTTTTTTGTGATGTGATAATACTTTCTGTTTCTGCCGTCCTTTTCCTGCCAATAGGACTCGAGCATTTCCTCTTTTTCAAGGGCGTGCAAAATGGGATAGAGCGTGCCCTCGGTCATTTCAAATGCCTTTTCGCTGGCGAGCTCTAATTCACGGATGATTTTGTAGCCGTACAAATCCTCTTTTTTGAGAATACTCAAAATTAAAAGAGATGTACTGCCTTTTACAAGTTCTTTGCTGTATCGCATAGTGATTTTCCTTTCTTTGATTGAATTTTGTTGGATTTTTATTCGTGCATACATTGTAGTACAATGCATCATATATACATTGTAACACAAGGTATATGCTTTGTCAAGAGAAAATTTTAATTTGTTTAATTTATAACTAATATAAATATGCTTTTGTAGCGGCTGGTAACCCCTCAGAAATATAGTCGTACTGCTCGCTACTGTTCACATTACTCCTTATTTCTTCACCTCATTATGCTCGTGCGTTTCGTCCACCGGACGGCACTCGCATCTTCGCCCCCGCCCGCCGAAATAAATTCAATTAAACAACTTTGTAACGGACAGGCATGGAAACCTGTCCCTACTCATTTTTATAAGGAAAAAACGGTATAAAAGAAGGACAGCCGAGTCGGCTGTCCCTACAATCTGGGATGATGTGGCATCGTCCCCTACAAATAAGTTTAACTTTGCGGAATTTTTGTCTATATCTCTTCGCGGCGGCGTTTAATGATTACAAATGCTGTAACGGCTGCTGTAAACGCGAGAGCGGTAATAATTACGATTACCGTTGTTACAAACGGATTCTGAGTTGCCGATGTGTCTGTAATATTTCCGTTTACATTATTACCGTTATTGTTGTTGTCGTCGGACGGTGTGCCGCCGGTTGTGCCGTCAATAACAGTGCCGTCAGGGAGAGTGATAACCTTTGAAATTGCAAAGGAGTCAATGCGTGTTTCTTTGTTATTTTCAACTGCGTAGGAGTCGAAATAAAGGTTTCCGCCGTCAATCTGAATGTAGGAATAAGTCGGAAGCTTAATGTCAACAACTGCTTCGGGAGTGGGGAAAGCGTTCTTGGTTTCGTCGTTAGATTTCGGCGTGTAGTGCTTAACGCCCGAAGTTCCGTTGATTGAATAAACCGTGCCGTCAGGCTTAATTTTTGAGGTGTATTCAAGACCGTTATATTTAAGGGTTTGAGTTTCTGTTTCCTGAATTTCGTTGCCCTTTAATACATCGGTACGCATATAAACGTGGTCGTGACCCTGGAATACAATGTCAATTCCAAGCTCCGGCATAAGTGTTGCAAACTGACTGCGCAATGCCTTTACGTCGCTGTCGTCAAAATGAGCGCCGTTTGAATAAGGCGATTTGTGAAGAGCAACAAATTTCCACGCCTTATCGGTAGCTGCCATATCGTCCTTAAGCCATTGAAGCTGTGCATCTGAAAGGGTTCCGTCGCTGTTAAGGTCGTTTGTGTTGAGCACTGCAAAATGCGCCGTGTTGTAATCAAATGAATAATATGCGCCGCTTGCAGTGTCCTGCTTCGGAAGATTTGTTAGGTAATAGTTATTAACCTGTGCATAGTCCTCAAGAGCTTCGTGGTTGCCTGCCGCCGCCATAAGCGTTGTGCTTGTAAGAGTGCCTGAAGCGGTATTAAGCATTTTTTGCCAGTGACGGAAATTGCCGCCGTTGTCTACCATATCGCCCGTGCTGAGAATGAATTTTGCATTATGATTGCTGAAAGCAGTTCCGAGCATTGATGCCCAGTTGTTCGCATACTGCGTTTCGTTAACAGACTGCGGGTCGGTTGCGTGAACAAAGCTGAAAGCAGTGCCGTTGCTTGCGGTTTCAAGGACTGCAGGCTTGCTCCACCAGCCTCGTGACGAGTCGCCGACACGGTATGAATATTTTTTACCAGCTTCAAGACCGCTTACTGAAATTAAATGGCGGTTAATGTAAATCGGGTGTTCAATAATTCCGATAAAGCCGAGGTCTATGCAGGAGTAATGGCGTTCTGCTTTTTCGCATTTAACGGCTGATTTGAATTTAACCGTTGAACCCTTGCTGAAATCGGGATTTTCGGAATAGGGAACAATTTGAATATCCGTGCGTGTAAGGCTGTATTTTGTGTAATAAGAGATATTCTTTGTTGTTGATGAATCGTTCCCGAATGTTACGGCAATGTTGCTCGGAAGGCGCATATTGTCGGTTGTTGCGGGAACTGCTGTTTTACCTGTATAGCTTGCAATGCCGTTGTAGTCAGCCTGCTTTTTCGGATTTTCGTCGTGAGTGAAATCCTTAAGTATTCTGTAAAATTCATCGTCAATAATGTCATATTGGCTCTGTGTTAAATAATCGCCGAGAATCGCATAAACAGCGTCGCTCAATGCTGCGTTTTCACCTGCAACGCCTGTGCCGAGAATAAGCGAAATAATTTCTCCCAGACCGATACCTTCAATTTCAATTCCTAAGCCGCCGAAAATTGTATCAACAAGGCCCTGAATTGTTTCACCGTTTTCACCGTTTACGCCGAGTGAAATGGGGTCAATTTTAATTTTTGTAAGGATTTCGTTCTGTAAAAGGTCGTCAAGGAGTACAGTGAACAGAGCGTCAACAATAATCTCGCCGTTTTTATGGTTCTTAAAGCGGTCAAGGGCATTATTAAGGAATACGTCGTTTTCAGGGTCTTCGTTGTTCATATAGTGATAAGCGAGAACGGTAGAGGCAAGGTCGCCAACTGTGCCCTTATCACCCTTACTGCCAAAGCCGAGAGTGTCCTTAAACTTTGTGCAGGGAACATCTGCAATTACAGTGTCAAGTAATTTGTCAACCATCGGCTCAACAATAGCCAATGTATTGTCGGGGTCTGAGAGATAAATTCTGTCAACCTGAGTACAGATTGAGAACAGGAGCGATTTTACGGCAGTTTCAGAAATTTCGCCGAGCAAATCGTTGTTTATTGCGTTTTTAAGCAGAGTGTCAAAATCAATTTTCTGGGTAAGATAGTTGTAAAGTCCGCCTGCTTTCTTTGCGTCTGCACCGAAACCGTATTTGAGCTGATATTCGAGCAGATTCATAACGAAGCTCTTAACTCCGCCTTCACCGAAGTTAATTCCGAAGCAAGTGTTTTTAAACGGCTTTGCCTGCTCTACTCCATTAAGTACAACGGGAACTGTCTCGTCAATATCGTGTGAAATGTATTCGCATTTAACATTTTTTGTGCCCTGAGAAGAGAACTTAAGAGTTCTGAACATATTCGGGTAGTTGATAAGTGAAGCGGTTGCAATATCGGTTATCTTTTCACCGTTGTCGCTTACATATTCAGCAACATCGTGTGAATGTAAATGGCCTGAAATCATATAGTGCATACCTGCGTCGGCAAGTGTGTCAGCCATTCTCTCCCACTCTTTAAGAACGAAAGCCTCAAAAATATCAGCCTCTGTTTCAAAATGCGGAACAATGTTAAAGTGGTTCATACCGATAACAATTCTGCCCTCGGCCTCCGCTTTTTTACATTCGTTAACAGCCCATTTCAAAAGGTCTTCCGTAAATGAGCCTGCGGTTTCCTGAACGTCGTCGCCCTTGTCCGTATTGTCGGCAGTATAACGTCCGCCGTCAAGAGCGATAAGACGGTATTTGTCACCGAGGTTAGCGGTGTATGAAAGTGCGCCTGCTTTTGCACCTTCGGGTGGAGTGTATGTGCTCAAAGCCTCGTCATAGCCGAATTCCTTGTATATTTCACGGAAATCGTCCTGAGTTGTGGGTGTGTCCTCAACATAGGCTTCACCGTCAAACATTGCGGCACGGGGATTGTTAATGTCGTGGTTACCGTTGATAACATATACCGGAACGCCTGTTTCCTGCTCAAATTGACGAAGTCTTTTGGCAAATGCAAGATGACCCGCTTTTTCGCCGTTGCGTGTTAAGTCGCCTGGGATAAGCACAAAGTCAAGCTCGCCTGCCGCCGCTTGCTGTTTGAATGTGGCAAAAGCACAGTCAACTGCGGCGTCCGCTAAGAAAGTTGACGAGTTGTTAAGCTTGGAAAATTCAATGAAATCCGCCATATTGCCGCTGATTTTTTCAGGAGCAAAATAATGAATATCGCTGATAATTCCCAAATTAAGTTTTCCTGCCGAATCCGCGGCAAGAGCATAGAAAGGCAAATTTGCCGCCGCAATTAAAATTGCAACGATAACGCAAAGAAGCTTTCTCGAGAAATGCTTTTTCATAAATAACCCTCCGCTTTTAATAATTTTTTAATATTTTGATATTATAACATAAAAAATGAAAAAACGCCATAAAAACAATGGCGCTTTTGTTTTTTTCTCAGTATTACATAAAGAAAAAGGTTTTTATTTATGCAAAATACTCATTGTTCTGCTTCTTCGTTAAGATAATCCGCAATAATCTGTCCGTCTTGAATACGGATTACTCTTTGAGCTTCTGTTGCAATTTCGTTGTCGTGTGTTATAAGGATAATTGTTCTGCCCTCACGGTGCAGCTCGTGAAGAATTTTCATAACCTCAACTCCCGAGTGGCTGTCAAGGTTGCCTGTGGGCTCGTCAGCAAGAATAATAGGGGGGCGTGCCGCAACCGCTCTTGCAATTGCAACTCTTTGCTGCTGACCGCCGGACATTTGCTTGGGCAAATGGTTAAGTCTGTGTGAAAGGCCCACTCTTTCGAGTGCGTCAACCGCCAGTTTATGCCGTTCTTCTTTTTTCATACCCCTGTAAACAAGAGGCAACTCAACATTTTCAATTGCACTGAGATTGGAAATAAGGTTAAAGCCTTGGAAGATAAAGCCGATTTCTTTGTTGCGGATTTCGGAAAGCTCATCATCAGTCATACTTGAAACGTCAATTCCGTCAAGCAGATATGTTCCCGAGGTGGGTACATCAAGAAGTCCTATCATATTCATAAAGGTGGATTTGCCTGAGCCTGACTGACCTACAATTGCCAAAAACTCGCCTTTTTCAACAGTAAGGTTAATGCCGTCAAGCGCTCTTACCTCATTTTCACCGGGATTGTATATTTTGTAAAGATTCTTTACCTCAACAAGACTCATAATTTCACCGACCTTAGAAAGTTATGGTAATATTTTAATTCAATTAAACCTGTTAGTCAATGAATAAAATGTGAATTTTTATTGATAACAGATTTTATTTGTGATAAGATTCAAGTATTAAGCAAAGAGGTGACCAAAGTGGCAACAAACTGTGAAACCTGTGCAAATTATTATTATGATGACGAAACAGAAGAATACTGCTGTGATGTATCCTTGGATGAAGATGAAATGGTGCGTTTTCTTTCATATTCCGATTATAACTGTCCGTATTACCGATTAGATGACGAATACGGCGTTGTGCGCAAGCAAAACTGACTAAAAGACCGATATGTTTTTGTCTATACTGATAATTGTATTTTCGTGCAATTATCAGTATAATTGTTTTATGGGAATTTTTAGGAGGGGACACGTATGATAATGGATTATATTTTCCCGGCGGTTATCGTAGTCGGCGTGCTTACGACGGTTGCATTTTTGATTTTGCGTGTGAAAAAAGGCGGACTTCCTGCAATGTATTGCAAGGCGGGTGCGTCAATGTGCTTTATCGGTACGGCGTTTGCATCGCTGGCTTTTTCAATTAACAGCGAGGAAATGATTCCGAAAAAGCAGTTCGTGTACGGCGCTTTAATGATTTTAGGCTTTATTTTTAGCCTGCTTGGAGACATTTGGCTTGACCTTAAATATTGCTACGATAAAGACAGCAATATTTTTCTTTATTCAGGGTTTATAAGCTTTATGGCGGGGCACGTTTTCTTTTGTGCCGCAATTATAAATCAGTATACATTAAAGCCGAAGCATTTTGCACTGTGCTGTATAATTTCAGCGGTTTTGGCAGTCGGCGTAATTCTTACGGAAAAACTTATGAAGCTTGATTACGGTAAATACAGAAAAATTGTTGCCGTTTACTCATTCTTTGTTGCTATGACGGCGTTCCTTTCAATTTTCAGTATGGTTGTAAACGATTTTTCGAGAAATACAATTCTTCTGTCCGTCGGCGCTGTGGCGTTTCTTCTTTCGGATTTGGTTCTGTCAACAATATATTTTAAAAAAGGCGGCAATACAGGTACGAATGTTGTAATAAATCACACGCTTTATTATTTAGGACAGTTTGCGTTGGCGGCAACTCTTTTGCCGTTACCGCTTTTCTGTAAATAATTTTTAGCAGGAGGGAATTATGGAAAAGAAAAGATATGTCGGCAAAAAAGAATTATGGATGTTCTCAATAGGCGGAATGGGACAGGGTATGATTTACGCTATGATGTCAAGCTACATCAGCGACTACTACGTAAATATTCTACACCTTCCGTTAATGTTCGTATTACTTCTTATGCTTCTTGCAAGAGTGTGGGACGCTATAAATGACCCGCTTATGGGCATAATTGCGGACAGAAACACTACAAAATGGGGCAAATTTAAGCCGTACATTGTTTTTGCCGCACCGCCCATAGCCGTTTTAACGGTTTTAATGTATTTAAGCCCCAACCTTTCAATGAACAAGCTTATGGTTTATTCAGCGGTTGTTTATGTGCTTTGGGGTATGATTTATACAATGGCGGATGTTCCTTTTTGGAGCTTGCCGAATGTTTTAACACCTGACCCACAGGAGAGAAGCTCCGTCGTTTCGTTCAGCAAAATATGGAACAGCGTCGGCTCGGCTCTTCCCGAAATATTCTTTTTTGCGGCAGGCTTTTTGCTTCCGAAGTTTATTTCAACGGAAAATCCCGAGGAATACAATAAAAAGCAATACCTTATAATTGCCATAGCTGTTGTTGCTATCGGCACGGTAATGTATATAAACTCTTATTTCCACATTAAGGAGCGTGCAGTTCCGCCCGCAGTAAAAAAGCAAAAGGGAGACTCTTCACAGCTTTCAAGAATTTTCCGCTGCAAACCGCTTTTGCTTGTCATTGCGATGGGTGTGCTCTCTTCCGGCAGATATATGGTTCAGGCGGCGGCGATACACGTTGCACGTTATGCGTTCTACATCGGCCCTGACCTTAACGGTATGACGCTTGAGGAAAAAACAGCGGCTATTGCGGCATCTGTTTCCACTGTTAAAACTATATTCCAGGTGTGCGCAGTTGTGGGAATGTTCGGCGCAACCTTATTTATGCCGATGCTTATGAAAAAGTTTGACTACAAAAAGCTTTTAATCACAACCTGTCTTGCAGGCTTTGTCGCAAGCATCTGCACAACGCTTATCGGCTGGTTCACGGCTAATCTTTATATATGTATTCCGTTTATTTTGATTTCCTGCATACCATTAGGTGTTATAAACACAATTTCAATCGCAATGATTTATGACTGTCTTGATTATATGGAGCTGAATACTGGGCACAGGGATAACGCCCTCGGCTCGGCCTGCCAGGGCTTTATCAATAAGCTCGGTTCGGCACTTTCAACCTGCGGAATAGTCATTATGTATATGGTAATTGGTTTTAAGCCTGACCAAATGCTCAATTCCACAACTGTTATGGCGGCAACAGAGCTTACAAGAACGCAGAATTTTGCAATGTTCTCTCTCGTTTCCGTAGTACCCGGTTTAAGCCTTCTTCTCTGCTCAATTCCGATGTTCTTCTATAAGATTTCAGGAAAATATAAAACTCAAATGCAGGAAGAGCTTGCCGAAAAGCGCAAAGCAAACGGCTTCGAAATCAGCGAATAAGTAAGTATTATTAAAATAGAAATAGTACGGACAGGTGTGGGTGCCTGTCCGTGTTTGTGCGTTTTTTCGGCGGACATTTTGTAGGGGTTGACGACCCGGCAACCCGAAATAATCGTATAATTTATATCATATTTATCACGGTGTGCCGAGGTTACGGCTATGTCAAGACATTTTTGTTCGCTTTTGCGGTGGATGAGGTGTAACAGTGTGATGCTTTTGAGGGAAAAAGGTAGGCAGTTTTCCGCAGTACGCCGAGTCGTCGTACCCTACAAGATAAACGCAACAAAAAGTAGGACAGGCTTTTACACCTGTCCGTTTTTGTTTGTCAGCCTTTAGGCTGTTCATCTGTCAGTGAGTCAAAGCTTACAAGACTGCCGCTGCTGCCCGTAACTTTGGGAAGCTCGCCGTTCCACTTTTCAACCTTGTTGTATTCAATGACGTTTTTGCTGAGTGAATCGTTGATGATTTGGTTTGCTT
Source organism: Ruminococcaceae bacterium UBA7217 (assembly GCA_002490425.1). GTDB lineage: Bacteria > Bacillota > Clostridia > Oscillospirales > Acutalibacteraceae > Fimenecus. The sequence goes on along the minus strand of DKTZ01000053.1, from coordinate 26,413 downwards.
TTGCCTCTGCCTCAGCGGTTATTCTGATTGTTTCTGCGTTTGCCTCGGCATTGATAATAGCAGTTTGCTTGTCCGTTTCGGATTTAAGCAGCTTTTGCTGCGCAACCTGCTTTTCCTCAATAGCGGTGATAAACGCTTCCGAGAAATCAAAGTTAATTATGTTAACATCTGTAACATAAAGACCTATGCTGTTAAGCTTTTCGTTAAGACCTTCAACAAGTCCGTCCGAAATCAGCGCACGGTTTGTAACGCTCTCCTCGGCGGTGTACTTTGCCGTGGTAGCTTTGAGAACCTCATTAACAGCAGGTGTTACAAGCACGGTTTCATAATCAGCGCCTATGTTTTTGTAAATGCTGAACGATTTACTTGTGTCAACACGGTAGTTTATGGCAAGTGTTGTTGTAACTGTCTGCAAGTCCTTTGAGAAAGCCTCAGTCTGCACCTCTAATTTCGTAATTCGGTTGTCGATTTTAACGATCTTTTGAACAAACGGGGCTTTAACGTGAATGCCCTCCTGCAAAACGCCGTCGTTTACCTTACCAAGTGTAACGACAACACCCGTGTGACCCGCTTCAACAATTGTGATGCAGTTTGCGGCAAGAATTACTACTGCAAGCAAAATAACCACTGCAATTATGATTTTTTTGCCTAATCCGCCTGAAAGTTTTGCTTTTAAGTTTTCATCAACTAAAATAGCTCTTTGTTTCATTTTTAAAAACTCCTTTTTATTTTATAAACTCTATTGGTTTCGCGAACCTTTTTAAAGTTTATTTGATTATATCACGTGCTCACGTGACTGTCAATACCTTTTTGAAAAATTTTGAAAAATATGTATTTTTTGTCGCAAAATACGTTTGAAATCCTTTATTTGCTTGACTTTACTGAGGATTTATTATAAACTAAATATTTAGTAAAATATTTTTTAAGGATGGATATATAATGCTTAAAAACACAGAAAAAACAATGGAAAAAATTGTTGCGCTTTGCAAGGGCAGAGGCTTTATTTTCGCAGGCAGTGACATTTACGGCGGACTTGCCAATACTTGGGACTACGGCCCCTTGGGCGCAAGGCTTAAAAATAATGTAAAGGATACTTGGAGAAAGCGCTTTATTCAGGAGCGCAAAAACAGCTATGAGGTTGATGCCGACATTTTAATGCACCCCAGAGTTTGGGAGGCAAGCGGTCATGTTTCATCTTTCTCTGACCCGCTTCTTGACTGCAAGGAGTGCAAAATGCGCCACCGTGCCGACAATCTTATTGACGATTTTGACCCCGATGCTCACGCAGACGGTATGACAAAAGAGGAAATGTTTCAATATATTAAGGATCACAGTATTCCGTGCCCCAACTGCGGTAAGCATAATTTTACAGACATCCGTGAATTCAATCTGATGTTCCAGACCTTCAGAGGAGTAACCAATAACAGCAAGAGCGTTATATATCTTCGTCCCGAAAATGCGCAGGGTGAGTATGTAAACTATCTCAATGTTCAGCGTACAATGCGTGCAAAGCTTCCGTTTTCTATCGGTCAAATCGGTAAAGCTTTCAGAAATGAGATTACACCCGGTAACTTTACTTTCCGTACAATTGAATTTGAGCAGATGGAGTTCCAGACCTTCTGCAAGGAGGGAACTGACACAGAGCTGTACGAATATTTCAAGGAATACGGCAAAAAGTATTTCGAGGATTTGGGACTTCCTTCGGAAAATCTCAGATTCCACGACCATGAAAAATTGGCTCACTACGCAAAAGCGGCTTGCGATATAGAATTTTTGTTCCCATTCGGCTGGGGCGAAATTAACGGTACTCACAACCGCACAAACTTTGACCTTACACGCCATCAGGAATACAGTGGTCAGAAAATGGAATATCTTGACCCTGAAACCAATGAAAGGTATATTCCGTTCATAATCGAATCCACCTACGGACTTGACAGAACGGTTTTGGCTCTTCTTTGCGAGGCTTATGATGAAGAGGTGCTTGATGCGGAGAAAAATGATACACGTGTAGTTCTCCATTTGAATCCTGCAATTGCACCCTACAAGGCGGCTGTTCTTCCGCTTTCAAAGAAGCTGTCAGGCAAAGCGGCGGAAATATGCGAAGAGCTTTCAAAGTACTTTATGACGGATTTTGACGAAACAGGCTCAATCGGCAAGCGTTACCGCAGACAGGACGAAATCGGCACACCGTTCTGCATTACCTATGATTTTGACAGTGAAAATGACGGCTGTGTTACTGTCCGTGACAGAGATACTATGGAGCAGGTAAGAATGCCGATTTCCGAGCTTGTAGACTATATTTCCGAAAAGATTAAATTCTAATTTGGGGTAAGAAAGACGGTTTTTGCTAATGAAAAGAAAAAAATCGGCAATAGTTTATGCGGCGATGCTTGTTATTGCAGTTGCAGTAATGGTATTCGGAAAGTTTAGCGGACTTGATATTCTTCAGCTTTTTTCAGGTATAATTGCCGCTTTAAGCGTTGTACTTTTGGGCATTGAGCTTTTTCAGTCCCGAAAAGTTTCCGAGGGCGAGTTTCTTGCAAATCTTAATCAAATGTTTGTAGAGAATGAAAGCTACAGAAAAGCATATACTCTTTTTGAAAACTATGACTTTGAAAACTGCCCCGATTTAGAGCTTGAAAATGTTGAAATTTCAAATTATCTTACATTTTTTGAGGTTTTTCAGCTGCTTATTGACAGAGATACTTTGACGATTGATATGTTTGACGATTTATTCGGCTACAGATTTTTCATTGCTGTGCATAATCCTTATGTTCAAAAGCAAAAGCTTGTAAAATTGCCCAATAATTTCAGAAATCTTTACAGGCTTGAACGGGATTGGAGAAAATACCGTGAGAAAAAGGGAACGGCTGTTTTTCACGACGAGTATTCGCTTGACAAACAACTCGACAGTGAAACATACAAGGCTGTTGTTCGGAAAAAAAGGTAAGAAATATGAAACTGTCAAAAGATGCATTTGAATTTAAAAAATGTACTTTAAAAGATTTAGATGAAATCTGTCTTATTCAGGAAGAAGCATTTAAAGTAATGGCTGACGACTCTCTTCTCCGCCGAAACAGCAGAGAAGCCTTAGCCGCTTGCCTTAATGAGCCGCATTACACCTTGGGCGCGTTTCACAGAAACACATTGGCGGGCTTTGCAATACTTTTTAATCCAATGTTATCTGATGAAAACATTGCCCTCAGCGCAGGTTTTTCAGAAGAAACCGCAAAAAATACAGTCAATTTTAAATTGGTTATTGTTCGTCCTGATTACAGAGGAAACGGACTGCAAACCGAATTTATTGAACGGCTTGAGGTTTTGGCAAAAGAAAAAGGCTTTAAAAAAATTTTTGCCACGGTTTCGCCGAATAACGAATACAGCAAAAACAATTTTCTTAAAAACGGTTATGTTTTTCATTCGCAGAAGGAAAAGTACGGCGGACTTTTGAGAAATATTTATTATAAGAATATATAAATTAAAGGTCTGTTTAGCAGACCTTTTTTGAATTTAGGAGGGAGCATATTGAGAACGATAATAATTGATAAGCTTTTCTCAAATTTCTTTGAAACAGGCAGAAAAATGCTTATGAAATTGTCACCCGACAGGCTTTTAGCGCCGTGCTTTGAGGCAATGGGCAAAAAGCCTTTGGCAAAGCGTTACGGCGGCTGGGAGGCAAAGGGAATATCGGGTCACACATTGGGGCATTATATGTCTGCGCTGTCGTTACTTTACTCCGCAAACGGCGACACGGAAGCTAAAAACAGAGCGGAATATTGCGTGAATACATTAAAAGATTTGCAGGGGGAGAACGGATATATTGCAGGCTTTCCCGAAAGTGAAAGCTTTGGAAAAGTGTTTTCGGACCTCGACGGATTTACAGCGGATGGGTTTGAGCTTGCAGGCTGGTGGGTGCCTTATTATTCTTTTCACAAAATTTTCAGGGGACTTATTGATGTTTACGAAAATATCGGCATACAAAACGCACTTACCGTTGCAGAAAAGCTTGGTGAGTGGGTTTATAATACAACATCCTTATTAAATTCGGAACAAAGATTAAGGCTGCTTAAATGTGAATACGGCGGAATGAACGAGGTGCTGTCCCGTCTTTACAAGCACACAGGCAATGAAAAATTCAAAACGGCGTCTGAATTTTTCTGCGAAGAAAATCTGTTTTTGCCGCTCTCAAAGAGCGAGGATGTGCTGTCGGGTCTTCACGCAAACACGCAAATTCCAAAGATTATAGGTGCATTGCAGGTTTATTTAAACGGGGGCGAGGATTATCTTTATTCTGCGGCGAAATTTTTCTGGGACACGGTTGTCAATAACCGCTCCTATGCTATAGGCGGTCACGGTGTGGCGGAGCATTTCAGCAATAACTGTGAATTGCCGCTTATGACCAACACTTGCGAAACCTGCAACACAAACAATATGATAAAACTTTCCGAAATGCTTTGGCAGAAAAACAAAGACGGAAAATATTTTGATTATATCGAAAAAGCGCTTTATAATCACATTTTGCCGTCGCAGGATGAAGAAGGTATGAAAACCTATTTTGTGGGGCTGAAACCGGGTAATTTTAAAGTCTATTCAACACCTGAAGATTCGTTTTGGTGCTGTTTCGGCTCAGGACTTGAAAACCCGTTTACATACAGTAAGTTGATTTTTGACTATAATGAAAATTTATATGTGAATTTGTATATTGATTCGGAATTTGAGTGTGAAAGTACGTCTGCTCGGTTGAGAACAGTTGAAGAAAATGTAAAAATTCTTGAATTTACAAGGGATTTCAGCAGTACGATATATTTGCGAAAGCCTCGCTGGTGTGAAGATTTTAAGGTGAAATACGGTAAAAATGAATACTGCGAGAGCGAAAACGGATATGTTAAAATATCGGCTTCATTCAAAGCAGGGGATATAGTTAAAATATATCTGCCGAGAAAACCCGTTTTGCACAAAAAGCAGGACGACAGCAAAACAGTGTATTTTACATACGGCGAAATACTGCTTGCACAGGATTTAGGTAATAAAAACTGTCCGGAAAGCGATCACGCAGCAGGCGAAAATGATTTGACACAGCAGGAAGAAATATACTGCTCCCCGCTTAAAAGCACGGATGTCAAATGGTGCGGCGATTTACGCTTTGCAGTTGACGGGCATATGCTCGTTCCGTTTTACGAAATTGTTCACGGCAGATACAGAGTTTATTTTGATATTGTATAATGAAATAATGTCGGGTGTGACGACCTCGGCGCACCGTGGAAAACTGACAGAAAAATCAACTCTTCAACGGGACGCCGGGTCGGCGTCCCCTACAAATTTGTACAAAACAATTCCGCTCACTCGGAAGGGAACGGAATAAGACAAAAAACGGGCAGTCACAAATGGACTGCCCGTAAATTTTAATATTTTTTTGATTATTCAGCTGCTTTTGGTTTACGAAGTTCACGAAGCTCGTTTTCAACAAATCCGTCAAGGTCAGGCTGATTTTCTTTCTGTGCCTTAAAGGATTTACCTGCAATAATATTTAATGCAAAGTTAACGGCAAACAGAACGCATCCTACAATAAATCCGAATCCGACACTGCCGCCCGTAATAATTCCGCCGCCAAGTGTCTCACATTCGCTTGTAAACTTAATGAAGAAAATTGCCGCTGCTCCGAAAGATACAGTGCTTAGAGCGTTGAGAATGATGTTAAATACATATCTAAGGTTCATACCTGCAAGGAGCAGAACAAAGAAGTTAAGAACACCGCAGACAACCGAGAAAAGCATAAGCACGCAAGCTGTAATTATGAGTTTTGTTGCTGTGCCCAAAACATCACCGCTCGCAAGGGTAATAACCGAGCCGATGTCGGTTTTCGTAAGATAATTCAAAATGAATGTAAGGAATGACACGGTTTGCTTTTCCTCATAAAACGGAAGTGAAAGCTTAAAGGTGTAAAGCGGAAGAACAAGGGCAATAAGCGGTGCAAATGTCATTACGAGACGCGCAATGCGAAGCTTTGAGCCGACAACAGCCGATTTAAAGTTCTTTGTTCTGTAATGAAGCCTTGCAAATGAGGCTTCGGCAACGTCTGCGTCCTGCTCCAAGCGTTCTTCCCACTTGTGATTTGGAATATTAACTCCGCATTTAGGACATTCAGCCTTTACATTCCAAGGTTTTAATGTGTATCCGCATTCGGGACATTTTGCAGCCATAAAATCACTCTTTCAACAGCATTTAGTTTATGTAAAATTAAGCTATTATTTATTTTACTACATTTATTTTGTTTTTGCAAGTCAAAGCTGAGGAGAGCCGAAACCGATATGGTTTTAATCGACACATTTCCGCCTGAGCTTCGTTAAAATTTTTGAAATACGGCAGTATTACTGCAAATTTGTGCCTTACTCAGACAAAAATTTGCTCGATTAAAACTGCCTTGCACCTTAAATACTTGATATTCGAGTGTGCTTTTTGTTTTTGAGAACGCAGATTTGCTGACGCAAATCAAGGTCGAAAGGACGAAAACGCACCGAAGAGCTGTATTTACGGCATATCGGGTTTGGCTTTCCTCAGCTTAATAACGTTCCAAGAGAGAGGTTTAAGCGGAACGCTCATAGTTTTGCCGTCAATAACGGGCTTTTCTTTCGGGAATGGCTTAACGGGGCAACCCGTAACTCCGTTTTCTGCCTTTACGTCATAACCGCTCATTTCAATAGCGTCAATAACTCGGAAGCCGTCAAAATCGAGGAGAGAAACATCTAACATAACGTCCTCATCAAGGCTTCTGTTAACGGCAAATACAGTAAGATTTTCCCCGTCCTCAGAAAGGGTGGCAAGCGACTCAATGTCTGGAACATCGGTAAATTCTTTTGTGTCGTGCTTGGGGCTGTCAACCTCTGCGTGAAGGGTGTAGCCTCTGCCGTAGTTTGAAAGATGCATAAACGGATAGAAAATGGTCTGCTCCCAAACCTTGCCGCCGTTTTCGGTCATAATCGGCGCAATAACGTTTACAAGCTGTGCAATGCAGGCAATTTTAACTCTGTCAGCGTGCTTTAAAAGAGTCATAAGCAGAAGTGCAATTAAAAGTGCGTCCTCAAAGTTGTAAATATCCTCAAGCTGATGAGGCGCTGTGCACCATCTTTCAACGGGAGCGCCGTTTGAATGATACCAAACATTCCACTCGTCAAAGGAAAGGTTAATCTGCTTCTTTGAGTGCTTTTTGCCCTTAATATAATCGCAAATGCAGACAACGGTTTTAATAAAATCGTCCATTACCATTGACTTTGCAAGGAATGATGCAGTGTCGTTCGGTCTGTTGTCGAAGTAAATATGTAAGGAAACATAGTCTACTGAATCGTAAGCAATATCAAGAGTAGTAGCCTCCCATTCGCCGAAGGTACTCATTCCCATATTTGAACTTCCGCACATAATAGTTTCAATTGACGGGTCAGTCCACTTCATTACCTTTGACGCCTCAAGAGCGGTTCTTCCGTATTCAACGGCTGTTTTGTGACCGATTTGCCACGGACCGTCCATTTCATTGCCTAAACACCAGGTTTTAATGTTATGAGGAGCTTCATAGCCGTGCGAACGGCGAAGATCACTCCAATATGAGCCTTTCCCGTGATTGCAGTATTCAACAAGATTTCTTGCCTCGTCAGGACCTCGAAGCCCTAAGTTTACCGCCATCATACACTGCGTGTCGGCTTTTTTGCACCATTTAGCAAACTCATTGGTGCCGAAAAGGTTCGGCTCTGTAACACCCCACGCAAGCTCAAGCTTTTTGGGTCTAAGTTCAACAGGGCCTACGCCGTCCTCCCAATTGTAGCCTGAAACAAAGTTTCCGCCCGGGTAACGAACTATGGGAACATTCAGCTTTTTAATCTCTTCAATAACATCTGTGCGGAAGCCGTCCTCGTCAGCGCACGGGTGGCCCGGCTCAAAAATTCCGCCGTAAACGGCTCTGCCGAGATGTTCAATGAAAGAACCGTAAATTCTCTCGTCAATCTTTGCATCTTTAAATTCTGACACAAGTGTCATTTTTGCCTTTTTCATAATAATCCTCCGGAGGTGTTATTTTGTATCTTCGTCAGTGGGTTGACGCTCTTTTAAAAATGAATGAAGTAAATCAATATTTTGCGGGAAGTCAAGCACAAGGCTTGCGCCTACGCCCGAAATTGTTTTATTTGACCAAGTACCGTCAGCAGGAATTGAATGCTGAACAACGGGGAAGGAGTAAGCTTTTTCGCGCAGTGCGTTAATGCCAAAATCCAATATATCGTCAGACGGAATATTTGTGCGGATTAAAGGTAAAACTCCTTCGGCTAAGTAAAGAAGCTCTTTTGGACTTTGTGTTGACGCTTTGTCTATAATGGCCTTTATAACCTTTCTTTGACGCTGAGTTCTCATAAAGTCTGAGTCAAGATAACGTATTCTTGAATACCAAAGCGCTTGGGCGCCTGTGAAATGATTTGCTCCCTCTGAAATCTCTTCGGAAAAGTCCTTTTTTGTATTTTCAGAAGTTTTTATTAAGGAATTTATGTATTTGGCCTCATTTGCTGTAACTTCAACGTCAACTCCGCCGACTGCGTCGACAACCTTTTCAAATATTTCAAAATCGACAATAGCATAATATGGAATGTCGACCTTAAAATTAAGCTCAAGTGTGTCAACAAGCATTTGAATGCCGCCGCGGTAAAAAGCCGCATTCAGCTTTTCTTTGCGAAGACCTTCACGGGCGATTTGAACGTATGAGTCACGAAGAAATGATGTAAGCTTAATTTGGCTGTTTTTATAGTCAAGAGTTAAAAGCATCATCGTGTCGGAGCGTGAGCTTACGTCTTTTTCTCTTGCGTCAGTGCCGACAAGCAAAATGTTTATCTGCTCACTGTCCTTATAAAGCTCAGAGCTTTTAATATATTCGTTTTCCTTTAACGGTTCGTCAACGGTTATGCTTTCAATTAAGTCTTTAACAGTCGAATATGCATAATATCCGACGCTGCCCGTTACGGCAATAACAATAACCAATAAAACCGAAATCACTGCAAGAATGGGGTGGCGTTTTTTCTTTTCTTTTTTTGGACGCTTCGGGTCTTCGGGAATCATATTTCCGTAGACCTCGTCAGGGTCTTCAAAGGAGTATTCCTGCCTGCGCCTGTTGTCAGCGGAGCTGTTGTATTTCACCGTAGGCTTCACGCCGTAGCTGTCGGAAAAGGAAGAAATATCCTGAAAATCGTCGTCTTTAATATTAACTTCAAATTTACGTTTTGAGGGAGTATTTGAATAAATATCCTCAAAATCGTCATTCCTGTTATTTGCCAAAATCCTTCATCCTTTACAAAAAACATATACATCAATATTTTACAACAACGTGTGTAAAATAACAATATATTTTTTATAAAAAATGCTTGTTCTGCAAAAAAATATATATTTATTTCCGTCACCCCTTGAAAGAGAGTGATAAAATATGTATAATATGTTCAGTTTTAGTTTAGGAGTTTGAATTATGCTGGGCAGATATGTAACAGTACGTGTCACGAAGCCTATGCACTCCTTTGACGCAGAGAACGGAATCAGAAACGAACTGAATTTCGGTAAGGTTGAAAGCGGGTTAGATCCGAGAACACCGGTCAAGGGCGCATATATTATGGGCGTTAACCATAGGGTAAGACTGTTTGAGGGCAGAGTGATAGCGGTTATAAAAAGAAAAAATATGGGCGGAATAATTCTCGTTGTTGCGCCGAAAAGCAAAAGGTATATTGTTCACGATATTGAAAATGCGATAGCCTATGCCGAAAAAGACGGCACTTATGAATTAAGCTGTCTTTACGAAACCTCTTGCGGTGCGGTTGTTTACCGAATAATAAACGGTGAGGTTAGGTTTTTGTTAATCAAAAACAAGCGAAGTCTTAATTGGGGCTTTCCGAAAGGGCATATGGAGCGCGGTGAGGACGAGCACGCTACTGCTTACAGAGAAATATTTGAAGAGACGGGAATAAGAGCAAGCTTCCTGCCAGGCTTTAGATTTAAGTCCGAATATTCAATTCAAAATAAGATTGAAAAAAAGGTTATAATTTTCCTTGCAACTACAAGTGATACACATACGGTTATTCAGCAGGAGGAAATTGAAGAGTATTTATGGCTCGGCTACGAAAAGGCTATGGACACATTAAAGTTTCCGAATGACAGGCAAATTCTCATAAAAGCTAACGAGTATCTCCAAAAAGCAGGTGTCACAAATGCTTGAACAAATTGTAGAAACAATACTTGAATTTTTTACGGATAAAATGCCTGCTGAACTGACGGCGTTTTTGATTTCCGTTATGCCTGTTTTAGAAATAAGGGGCGGAATGATTGCGGCGAGGCTTTTGGAGATGCCGTTTCTAAAAGCATTTATTATCTGTTATTTAGGTAATATGTTACCTATTCCGTTTATCATTCTTTTTATAAGAAAGATATTCGAGTTTTTAAGGCGGTTTAAATTTTTCGGGAAAATTATTGATAAGCTTGAAAAAAAGACCGAAAAAAACAAAGAAAAGGTATTAAAATACGAGGCATGGGGTCTTTTGCTGTTCGTTGCAATCCCTTTGCCCGGAACGGGCGGCTGGACAGGAGCTTTAATGGCGGCTCTTCTTGACATACGGCTTCAAAAATCACTGCCGATAATTGCCCTCGGCGTGCTTATTGCAGGATTTATTATGTCGGGACTGACTTACGGCATTTTTCATATGTGATTTAACCGAATACATAAAAATGGGGACGATTGCGCATCGTCCCCATTTTTTTATAAATTAAATTTATTCGTAACAGTTTTCGATTTTTATTATTTCTCCGCCTTTTACGTAAACTCTCGGAACACGTTTGTTTATAAGGCAGACGGTTTCATAGTTAAACCTTGCCTCGGGGTCTGAAATGTCCTCAATACTGATTGTTTCTTCTCCGTCTGTGCCCACAAGCGTTACTTCGTCGCCGCTTTTTACATCAGGTACAGCGGTAACGTCAATCATAAACTGGTCCATACACACTCTGCCGATTATCGGGCAGCGCATACCGTGCACAATAACCTCGCCCTTATTCGACAAATATCTTGGGTATCCGTCGCAGTAGCCTGCCGTAACAGTCGCAATTTTTGTCGGCTTGTCGGTAATGTATGTTGAGCCGTAGCTGACAGTAAAGCCGCTCGGAACATCTTTTACGAACGAAATACTGCTTTTGATTTCCATTGCAGGGTAAAGCGTGCATATGTCTTTTAATTCATCTGACGGGTAAAGACCGTAGGTCACAATTCCGCACCGTACTAAATCGCCGTGCTCGCCGCTAAGCGAAATTGCGGCGGCGCTGTTGTAAATGTGTCTGCACGGAAGAGGGAATCCGTCGCTGATTATTTTATCGGTAAATTCAAAGAACTTTTGCCTTTGCTTTTCGGTTGCAGTTTTGTCTAATGAGTCCGCACACGGAAAATGAGCAAAGGCTCCGAGAATATTGAGACCCGATAAAGCAAACAGCTTTTTAATCTGCGCTTCGCCGTTTTCGTCAGTTTGAAAGCCGAGTCTGCCCATTCCGACATCAATTTTTATGTAAACGCCTGCTTTTTTACCGATTTTAACTGCCGCGTCCGATAGCTTTTCGGCTGACGGTACGTCAAATACTGTTAAATCAATGTTATTTTCAAGAGCGGAAGAAAAATCTTCGGGAAAAATGTGACCGAGAATTAAAATTCGGCTGTTTATTCCGTTTTTGCGCAAATCAATAGCCTCATCTGCGGTTGCAACACCTAAATCGTGAACACCGATTTCATAAAGCAGCTTTGAAACTTCGTGAGCGCCGTGACCGTAGGCATCCGCCTTTACAATGCCCATAAGGCGAGTACCCTCGCCGACCTTTTCACGCACAATACCGATATTTTTGGCAATGTTGTCAAGATTTATTTTTGCATATATTCTTTTAGGAATCATAATTTATCACCTTAAGAATTCTTTTTCCAAGCGGCAGGTGAGAACAGAATAATCATCGGGAAAATCTCAAGTCTGCCGATAAGCATATCAGCGGATAAAACAATTTTTGAAAAAGCTGAAAGAGCGGAAAAATTACTTGTCGGACCTACGGCGCCAAGCCCGGGACCTACGTTGTTAATGCAGGTAATTACCGAAGAAACTGTGCTTGTAAAGTCAAGATTGTTAAAAGAAACGAGAATTGTCGATACCGCAACAATGACCATATAAAGAATAAAATAGGAATTAACGGTTGAGACTGTTTCCTTGTCAACTACAGCGCCGTCAAGCTTAATGCACTTAACAGTTCCGGGATGAATTGCACGGCGAATTTCACGGAATCCCGATTTAAACAGAATAACAATTCTTGCAATTTTAAGTCCGCCGCCCGTTGAACCCGCCATACTGCCTACAAGCATCAGCGCCACAAGAATGCATTTTGAAAAATGTCGGCCAGGTATTGAAATCCGCAGTGACAAAGCCCGTAGTGGATATTATGGACGAAACCGTAAATCCCGCATCTCTGAGCGCAGCGCCGAAGGTGTTAACCGACGGCAGAATATTAAATGCGATTGAAACAGTGCTCACAGCGATTATTGAAAGGTAAACCCAAAGCTCTTCGCTTTTAAGCACACGCTTAACCTGACGTACAAGAATAAGGTAAAAAAGGTTAAAGTTTATTCCGAAGATTATCATAAACAGTGAGAGCACTATTTCAACATAAAGGCTGTCGTAAGCCGCAACACTGGCATTTTTAATGGCAAATCCGCCTGTGCCTGCCGTTGAGAATGCAAGAGTAATGCTGTCAAACAGCGGAACTCTGCCGAGATACAGAATAAACGCTTCAAGAAGTGTAAATGCCGTATAAAGCAGATAAAGTATTCTTGCGGTAGCCGCTGTTTTTGAAAGCAGCTTGCCGACTATCGGACCGGGAACCTCCGCACGCATAATGTGCATTGAACGGGTGTCCTTTTGAGGTAAAACGGCAAGAACAAAAACAATAACGCCCATTCCGCCTATCCAGTGAGTAAAGCTTCGCCAGAAAAGAAGGCTTTTAGGCAACGCTTCAATATCGGTTAAAATACTTGCTCCTGTTGTTGTAAGACCTGAAACAGTTTCAAAAAATGCGTCCGTAAAGTACGGAATCTCGCCGCTGAAATAAAACGGAAGCGCACCGAAAAACGCAACAAGAACCCATGAAAGCGAAACAATAACAAAGCCTTCTTTGGCAAATATTCTTTTGTGCTCAGGCTTGAAAAATGTTAAAATTGCGCCTGCGGCAATGAGCAACGCCATAACCGCCGCATAAATGCCTGCAACCTTAAGACCTTCGTCATAGTAAAATGCTACAAAGAGGGGCAAGGTCATAAGCAGTGCTTCAATCATAAGCAGCTTGCCTACGGTTGAAGTTATCATTCTGTAATTCATTTTCTTTCCTTCGTTTATTTGAAAATTTCGTTAATACTTCTGAACTGTTTGCTCTTTGAAACAATTATAACGCTGTCGCCTGTTTGAATTGTGTCGTCACCTCTCGGGAAGATAACACGTCCATTGCGGATAATGCTTGCAATAAGAGTATTTTTCTGCGTTTTTAAATCTTTAAGAGGTATGCCCGTTTTGCCGAAATCCGACGTGATGAAAAATTCAAGCGCCTCAACCTTGCCGTCAACAAGCTTGTAAAGAGTTTGAACGCTTGATTCGCCTGAGTTACCGATAGCCCTTATATAGCCGACTATTCTGTCCGCAGCAATGTTTTTCGAAGAGAATGCAGAGTCCATACCGATGCTTTCAAGAACCTTTGAGGAAACTCGGTTGATTTTTGCGACGGTTTTTGTAATTCCCAAGGACGAAGCATACATAGAAGAAATAATATTTTCCTCATCAATAGTGGTAAGAGCTACAAATGCGTCAAGAGATTCAATTCCCTGCTCGAAAAGAGTGTCACGGTCTGTTCCGTCGCCGTTGATAATCCTGACATCGGGCAGAGCCTCTGAGAGAAATTCACAGCGGGACAAATTGTTTTCAATGATTTTGACATTGTGGCCGCCGTTTTCGGAAAGCTGTTTTGCAAGGTAGTAGCCAACTTTTCCGCCGCCGATAATCATAATATTTTTTGTTTTGTGGCGGTAAATTCCCAGCTTTTTCATAAATTTAATAAGCTCTTTGCGGGAAGCGGTGATATAAAGTCTGTCGCCCGCCTTTAATACGGAATTTCCGTTGGGAATGAACACATCGGAATTCCTTTGAACGGCGCATACAAGAACATTGACATTGAATTTTCTTTGAATTTCGGAAAGAGCCGTGTCGCAAAGCGGATTATCCTGTTTTAATTTTATTTCGGCAAGGTCAACGGCGCCCTTTGCAAAGGATTCCATATTTATGGCAGAGGGAAAGTGAAGCACCTTGGCAATTTCTCGTGCCGCAGCATATTCGGGATTTACCGTCATACTAAGCCCAAGCTCATTTTTGAAAAAACCGAACTGCTTGCTGTACTCAGGGTTGCGTACTCTTGCAATTGTGTGCTTAACGCCGGCTTTTTTTGCAACAAGGCACGAGAGAATATTCAGCTCGTCGGTTTGCGTTAACGCTATGAAAACGTCAGCGGAATCAACACCTGCCTCCATTTGAACATCATAGCTTGCCGCATTGCCGCAGATTCCTAAAATATCGTAAGAATTTACCAGGCGTTCTATAAGCTTTGCGTTTTTGTCAATCACGACAACATCATGATTTTCGCCCGAAAGCTGTTCAATAAGCGTTTCGCCTACCTTACCGCCGCCTGCAATAATAATATTCATTTTCAGAATCTCCTATGAAAAAACTTAAACATTATAATATTACCACATTTTATGGAAATTTCAATATATAATCTTTGTATAGAAGAATTTTATGCTGTTTTAATT
>DKTZ01000053.1:0-11403 GCA_002490425.1 Ruminococcaceae bacterium UBA7217 | reverse complement strand
ATTTTATGCTGTTTTAATTTTTCATTGACCGAATAGTGAATTTATGTTAAATTAGAATAAAGAAATGTTGGGAGAGATATTTATGAATAAAAAGGTAAAAATTATTTTGGCTGTTTTAATTTCGCTTGTGCTCGTTTTCGGCGCGGCGGCAGGAATTTTCTTTGCGGTGTATCCGTTAAGTCCAAAAGTAGAAATTAAATCGGCTGAAAGCAGAATAAAAAATACCGATGAGTTTTTTGTCGGGAGCTTTAACACTGCCGCTTCCTGGGGAAATCTTTTTGAGGGTACGCACACTGCCAGAAGAGCGCATCTTTTCGCACAGCAGATAAACGATATTATGCCCGACACGCTCGGCGTTCAGGAAATGAACAGCGACTGGGTAAAGAGAATGGAAGAGCTTTTGCCGCATTACAGCTATTACGGAGTGAAACGCGGCGGAGACGGCAGTGAAAAGACGTCCGAAATGAGCGGGATTTTTTATCTTAAAGACAAATTTACACTGCTTGACAGCGGCACGTTTTGGATTTCCGAAACGCCTGAAAAAGAATCTCATTTTGAGGGCGCTGGGTGCAACAGGGTTTGCTCGTATGTAATTCTTGAAAATAAGGAAACAAAGGTACAGCTTGCCCATTTTAACACGCATCTTGACAATGTAAGCGACAAAGCGCAGAATTTGGGCGGTGAACTGATAGCGGATTATGCAGATAAAATCCGTGAAAAATATGAGGGGATTCATATAGTAGTAACGGGGGATTTCAACCAGTATTCAGACAGCCCTGCCTGTGTGACGCTTGAGCAGAACGGTTACATAAATATAGGCAAAACTTTAGGCAAAGACAATCTTCTGACATATAATGCGTGGTCAAGAGAAACCGAGGGCAGACCCATTGATTTCATTTTCATAAACAGTGAATTTTCGGCGAAGGATTATTCCGTAATACATTATGACAATGCAAAAAGCAATGTCTCCGACCATTATATGATTACTGCAACGCTGGAGTTTTGATTTTAAGGGGCTGATAATATGAATAAATCAGGCACAAAAAAACTGTACTCACAGCGTTGTTATATGAGAAAACTTGAAATAAGCGACGCTTCGCAGCTGTTTAATAATATTTATTCTGACCCTAAAGTGGTGGGATATATGTCGTGGAATCTTTATGTCAATGAGGAAGAGGTCAAAGAATATTTAACAAAATGGCAGGAAAATTATAATCAAAACGAGTGCTATTGGGGCGTATTTTTAAAGGAGAATGATACGCTGATAGGAACTGTTTATTTATATGATGAAAATACAGCGGCAGAGGTCGGTTTTGTTTCATATTGTTTTGGCTCGGCGTTTTGGGGGAACGGCTATGCTACTGAAACTGTAAAGATTGTTTTGCAGTACGGTTTTAATGAAATTGGGTACAATAATATTACAACTTTTGTTGCTAAAAGTAATTATCGCTCTCAAAATGTTTTATCACGTTTAGGTTTTAAATGTGAGGCAACACTGAGAATGAGAGATAAAACGGATTTTGGAATTGAGGACTGTTTGTCTTATTCATTGCTGAAAAGTGAAATGACGGAATAATTTTTTCTGTTGTAATATAGAACAAGATATGGTAGACTATATTAAATAAGGAGTGGTTTAATTGTCACCGCAGGTTGAAATGAAAAGACGAACTGCTGTAAGGGTAGCAGATACGTTAAACAAAATAGAGGGTGTTCCTGTAACGGAATTTGCTAAAGAGCTTTCAAGCAAATGGGCAAAAGGCGAAATCACAGGCACGCAAATGAAGACAATGTTAATACAAAAGCATAAAAAGGTATCACAATGAATGATTTGTACTTGATTGAGAACAGTACAGTCCTGAAAAATTTACTTGGTATCACAAATGAAAAAGAGTTAGATTTGGCTGAAGCTGAATTGTCCCGTGCTAATATGATGCTGCTGTATGAAAATGGTTTTGACGATTTTTCATCTGGTGGCTTTTGTTTTATTCACAAGGCTCTTTTCGGTGATGTTTATGAGTGGGCAGGACAGTACAGAAAAATAAATATTAAAAAACGTGAACAGCTGTTGGCAGGTCAGAGTGTTTGGTATTCAGACTGCATAAATATTGAAACGGATTTAGACAATGCTTGGAAGAATATCGGCAAGGTTAAGTGGGATAAATTAAGCCGAGAAGATTTTGCAAAGCAGATTGCAAGATTATTCCCTGCATTATGGCAGGTGCACCCATTCCGTGAGGGTAACACAAGAACCACAGTAATGATGATGACATTTTTCATTGAGCATTACGGCTATTATTTTGACCAATTTCTTATGGCGGAAAGTGCCGGATACGTTCGTGATTCATTTGTACTTGCAAGTCTTGGCGAAAATGCGGAATATGAGCATTTGGAAAAGATTTTGCTTGATGCAATCTGCACCGAGCCTATTGATTATGATGATGTAACTATTGCCGAAGAAAATAAAAAAGAACGATATGAAAAGTATAAATCAAAGGATTATATTCCGGCGAAACACGAATATACCGAATGATTGAAATGACAGATACGATGTGAATGAGGCGAAGGTGGAAAGACGTTTTCTTGAACGCATTCCGTTGCATATATAAAGGATTTCGGCAGTATATTAAATAATTAAATGCGTAGTGAGCGAAAAATGTAGGGGGCTGATGCTCTCATAGTCCTGTATAACTCACATAACCTGTAGCGGCGGGTTTCCACGCCCGCCGTTTTTTAATGTCATTCTGAGCAAAGCGAAGAATCTTTACCAACGGTAACATATCATTTCAACGAGATCCTTCACTGTGTTCAGGATGACCGTATTCCGTACAACATTGTAAACATAACAAAAAAAGAGCCAATTGGGCTCTTTTTTGCTTGCTGTTTTGTTATTATTTATTCTTTTCTGCTTCTTTTCTTGATTTTATAACCTTTAATCTTGTGAAGTCTTCACGTTCTTTTTCGTCAAGCGCTTCGCTTATCGCCTTGATGTCCGCATTGAATTTCGGAATCATAATGTTACTGAGCGCATTTGCGCGCTTGCGAGTCGTTTTAACGGCGTCTGCAAGGCGGTAGACGTCACATTCAATTTCCGCAAGGCGGACGGTTTTCATTTTTGCCTCATTAAAATAAACGTAAGCCTTGTCAAGATAATCATTTGAGGCCATAAGTCCGAAATAAGGCATTAAAGGCTGTTTTTCGGATTTTATAACAGGAATTTCAACGCCCATTACGGATTTGAAATCCATTGAAAGCGAGGTGTCAATGGGCACGGTGTGCGCAAAGCTTTCGCAAAAACCGAGGGTAGTGTTTGCAAGGCGCAGAAAATAATATGCTTTTTCAAAGCATTCGTTAGCCTCTTTGCGGATATTTGCCGCATCGTCTACAAGGCTCATCATTTCACGGACAAGAATATTTTTCTTTCTGTCCATAAGCTCAAAGCCTAAAAGCGCCAAATCCAATGATTTTTTGGCGGCGGCAAGATTAGCTTTTGTTGCGGCTATTTGCGCCATTGTAACACCTCCCTATGAATATTTTTAAGGATTATTTTTTGCAGTATTTTTTAAGGATTTTTTCATCTGTTCTGTCAAGCTCGGAGTCGGGGAGCATTGACAAAAGCGACCAGCCGAGGTCAAGCGTTTGCTCAATACTTCTGCACTCTGTAAAGCCCTGACAGATGAATTTTTCTTCAAATTCTTTTCCGAATTTTAAAAGCGCTTTGTCAGAGGGTGACAACTCATCTTCGCCGATAACGGAGGACAGCGCACGTGCGTCCTGAACCTTTGCGTAAGACGCAAGGAGCTGGTTTGAAAGTGCAGGGTGGTCTTCTCTTGTAAAGCCCTCGCCGATACCGTCCTTCATAAGACGGGAAAGGGACGGCAAAACGCTTACAGGCGGGTAAATACCCTTTGAGGAAAGCTCACGGTCAAGAACAATCTGCCCCTCGGTAATGTACCCCGTAAGGTCGGGGATTGGGTGGGTAATATCGTCATTTGGCATTGTTAAAATCGGAATCTGCGTAACAGAGCCTTTTTTGCCCTCAATCATACCCGCTCTTTCGTAAAGTGATGCAAGGTCTGAATAAAGGTAGCCGGGGAAGCCTTTACGGCTCGGAATTTCACCTCTTGAGGAGCTGTATTCACGAAGTGCCTCGGCGTAAGATGTCATATCCGTCATAACAACAAGAACGTGCTTGCCCTGCTCAAAAGCCAAGTATTCAGCGGCGGTAAGAGCGCATTTCGGCGTCATAATTCTTTCAATTATCGGGTCGTTTGCAAGATTTAAAAACATTACAACCCTGTTCATAACATTAGACGCCGCAAACTGCGAACGGAAATACGCCGCAACATCGTTTTTAACGCCCATAGCGGCAAAAACAACGGCAAAATCTTCACTGTCCGCTATTGTTGACTGGCGAACAATCTGAACTGCAAGCTCGTTGTGCTTCATACCTGAGCCTGAGAAAATCGGGAGCTTTTGCCCTCTTATCAGCGTTGCAAGCGCATCAATGGACGAGATGCCTGTTCTTATATAGTTTTTCGGATATTCACGGGCAACGGGGTTAATCGGCGCACCGTTAACGTCCTGCTTTTTTTCGGGATAAACCTCGCCTAGTCCGTCTTTGGGTCTGCCAAGACCGTCAAAAATTCTGCCGAGAATTTCAGGTGAAAGGGAAAGGCGCATACTTTCACCTGTGAAAACAACCTTTGTATTAAAGGCTGACATTCCTCTTGTGCCCTCAAAAACCTGAAGAGTTACCTTTTTGCCGTCAATTTTAACAACTCTGCCCGTGCGCATTTCTCCGTTATCAAGGAAAAAATGTGCAATTTCTTCATACACAGGGTGCTCTACACCGTCTACAATAACAAGAGAACCGTTTATTTCGCAGATTTTTGTATATTCAATTATCACATTTTTCACCCCTTACCGAAGAATTTCATTTATTGCCTTGTCAATATCACTGCAAAGTGTATCGAACAACTCAGGATTTTTATTGGGAATATCGTATTTCATTTTTATAAGCCTGTCAAAAAGACCTGTTGCGGTTATCTTTGAAATGGGAATCTGCCTTGCAATTACCTCTTTTGAACGGTCGTAAAGATGGAGAATCACCTGCATCATTTTAAGCTGTTTTAATGCAGGGACAAAGGTGTCGTCGCTGTGAAATGCATTTTGCTGTAAAAAGCCGACTCTGATAACTCTTGCAATTTCAATTATCAGTTTTTGGTCATCCGGCAAAACATCTGCACCGATAAGCTTTACTATTTCCATAAGGTTGGATTCTTCCGAAAGAATTTCGGTAATTCTTTTGCGGCAGTCGGTAAAATCGGGACTGACATTTTCTTTATACCAATCGGAAAGCTCATTTGTATATTCACTGTAAGACGCTGTCCAGTTTATTGCAGGATAGTGACGTGCATAAGCAAGGGATTTGTCAAGAGCCCAGAAGCAGCGTGTAAAACGCTTTGTATTTTGTGTTACAGGCTCGGAAAAGTCGGAGCCCTGCGGCGAAACAGCGCCGATAATGGTAACTGACCCCTCAGTGCCGTTTAAGTTCTTAAAGTAGCCACTTCTTTCGTAAAAGTCCGAAAGACGGGAGGGCAGATAAGCAGGGAAGCCCTCGTCGGCAGGCATTTCTTCAAGTCTGCCCGAAATTTCACGAAGAGCCTCCGCCCAGCGTGAGGTTGAGTCTGCCATAATTGCGGTGTGGTAACCCATATCTCTGTAATATTCGGCAAGGGTAATGCCTGTGTAAATTGAGGCTTCACGTGCCGCAACGGGCATATTAGAGGTGTTGGCAATGAGAACGGTTCTTGAAAGAAGAGATTTTCCCGTCCTCGGGTCTGTAAGCTCGGAAAACTCATTTAATACCTGCGTCATTTCGTTGCCTCGCTCGCCGCAGCCGACGTATATGATTATATCTGCGTCGCACCATTTGGCAAGCTGATGCTGAGTCATTGTTTTTCCTGTTCCGAAACCGCCGGGGATTGCCGCTGCACCGCCTTTTGCAATGGGGAAAACAGTGTCAATAACTCTTTGTCCCGTTATCAGCGGTCTTGAAAGCGGCAGACGCTCGGAAGTAGGCCTCGGTATTCTGATAGGCCAGCGCTGTTTGAGCTTTAATTCATGAATTTTACCGTTATTGTCTGTAACCTCGGCTATTGTGTCGTTTACAGTGTATTCGCCGTCAGGCAAAACCTTTGTAACAGTTCCGCTTACATTCGGCGGAACAAGAGCTTTGTGCGTTATTGAGTCGGTTTCGGGACAAAGCGCTAAAATTTCACCGCCGTTTACACTGTCGCCCATTGAAAGTCTGACAGTAACCTGCCATTTTTTAGTCTCACTTACCGCAGGAATATTAATCCCCTTGTCAATAAATGAACCTGAGATTTTTTCAACATCTTGAAGCGGGCGTTCAATTCCGTCGAAAATATTTCCGAGTATTCCGGGCGCTAATGTTACGCTCATAGGTGAATTTGTGGAAACAACAGGCTCACCGGGGGTAAGACCGCCTGTTTCTTCATACACCTGTATTGTTGTATATTCATCGGTAAGGCCGATAACCTCGCCGATAAGCTGTTTGTTACCTACATAAACCGTTTCCGTCATTTGAAGCTCTGTTTTGCCCCTGACGGTTACAACAGGGCCGTTGATGCCGTAAATTTTATATTCTGACATAATAACGCCCCCTTAAAATTCCTTTAAATCGGTGCTTTCAAAGAAAGCCTTTTTTTCGGCCGAAAGTCTTGAATCAAGCGTGTCGTCTGCACGCAGGGTTTCATTTTTATTCGTTGCAATAATTCCGCCTAAACGGATTGTGCTGTCCTCACGGATTCCCGCACCGTCTGCAATTTCTTTTAAAATGTCGGCATAAACAGTGTCGCACGGGCGAACGTAAAATATAATTTCAGCTCCAACTGCTTGAAGCAAGGCTTGTGCGCTCTGTTTAAGAAAATCGGGATACTCCGAAGAGGCGGTAAACTCTTTTATTTTAAGCTCGGCATCCGCAAAAATTCCGTCTGTAAGCTCGTTTCTTAATTTCACCAAATTAAGCCTTTTTTCAGCCTCGTATTCGGCGGCTTTAACACCTGCGGCAGACTGAATTTTGCCTATTTCACGGCTTGTATTACTGCGAACTTTCTCGGTTGCCTGTTTTTTGTATTCGGTTATTTCCTTTTGCATTTGCGTTTCGGCTGACTTTTCAAGCTTTTTGCACTGTAAATCTGCATAGTCAGTAACGCTTTTAAGGAAAATGTCAAGGCGTTCATCCATTTCCTTCGCCTCCTTAAATTTTTATGCCGACTGCGTCACGAATGTAGTCCGTGACATTATCGGTAGAATTATTCTGAGAAAAGCTGTCGGGAATTTCCGTTATAAGCGGCAAATTCTTCTTTTTAAGCTCGGTTAAAGAACTGCCCAGAGCCTTTGCTACGGCAGGCGTAATTAAAATCATACCGATTTCTTTATCTTCACTTATCTTTTCAATTTGCAGGAGTGCATCCTCATTTTTCTGCAACAGCTTTCCTTGAATGCCGGCAAGACGAAGCCCCACAAGAGTGTCGGGGTCGTCTGAAAGCAAATAGAATTTCATTTTTATACCTTCTGAAGAATAAGAATGGAAACAACGAAGCCGAAAAGGATAATTGATTCGCCCAAGGCTACGAAAATGATTGACTTACCGAAGGTTTTCGGATTTTCTGCGTTTGCGGCAATAGCTGCGGGAGCGCCTGCGGCAATTGCAATACCGCCGCCGATACCTGCAAGAGATGTAACTATTGCGGCTGCCAAAAGTCCCATACCCTTTGCAAAGCCTGTGCCGTCACCTGAAGCGGCTGCTGCTGAGGTTGATTCCTCTGCAAAAGCGAACATTGACATAGATGCCATAAGAATAACCATAGCTGCGATTACACAAATAATTTTTTTAATGTTTTTCATTTTTATTACCTCCGATAGTAAATTGTTTGTCTGTAAACGGGATGAACGGCTTTCCGTCACCGCCGTAAAATCTTGAAAACATTTCGTAGAATTCAAGACGTAAAACCTGAATAGCGGTCAAAAGACCTTCAACTGCAATGACAAAGACATTGCCGAATATAATAATGGCAGGATTTCTGTTTTCGCCTGCGAGGGCAAACACCGCGAGCATCATACCTGCGTGAACAAGAACGTAAGCGCCGATTCGAAGGAACGAAAGCGTATTGCTGAGGTACGATAGAACATATTCTATAAGCTCAAAGAAGTTTTGCAAAATAAAGTCTGTTATGCTCTCGGGCATAAAGTCCTTGTGTTTGTCAATAGCGCCGATAAGTATTTCTTTTATGAGCAGAAGAACTGCGCCGACGCCGATTATTACAGCTGCAACACCCGACGGAATAGGAGCAAAACCGCCCATAAAGCGTGAGGCGAGATTTGCACCGCAAAGGTAAACCGCAATGCCCGTAAGTCCGTTATTGCTGAAGAGCGCTTCGCCGAACCGCCTGTTCTTTATACAGCCGTAAACATTTAAAAGCATTGACAGCGTCGTCAGTGAAATACCGATTACAAGAGTCACAAGCAAAACAGTGTTTACGCTGTCCATAACCGAAACAGGCTTTCCCGAAAGTCCCATTGCTTTGTAAACGGGGTCGAGCAAATCCTCAAAGCCGAACACACTGCCGAAAATAAAGCCGAACACCATTGATGAAATTCCGCACGGGATAAGAATTCTGCCAAGCTCCATTTTCTTTAGCTTATACATTAAAAAGCCTGCGATTGAAAGAATAAGACCGTGACCCATATCGCCGAACATTATTCCGAAAAGGATTGTGTATGTAACTGCGACAAACGCCGTTACGTCAATGTCCTTATGCGAGGGGGTGCCGTACATATCAATAAAGAATTTATATGGGTCAACGAGAAATTTCATAAGACCCTTGTGCTCTTTAACTTTGACGGGCGGCGGTGCTGTTTCGGGGTCTGTGTCGCCTTTTTCGACCGAAATGCCGCTTCCGCCGAATAACTCAGTTAGTGAGGAAAAATCCTTCCCGGGAACCCAGCCCACAAGCATAAAGTAATGCCCGTTATGAACTGAAAAAGCCTTTAGTTCTTCAAGCTTGTTAAGATAGTAAAGCTTTGAATAAACGGTATCTCTGAAATTTGTTCCGTCGTTCCAAGCCGCTTCGGCTTCGTTTGTTATGGAGCTTAGTTGCTCGTCAATAATGTTAAGATTGTTTTGAAGCTCAGTTATTATGCTCTCCACAGTGCCTGCCGCAGTGGGTATCTCAAAGGGCTCAAAAAGAAGCATTGCAAATATTCCGTCAACCTCGTCAGTATGGTTTTTCGGAGCAAAATAAACTCCCCAAAAATCGGTTTTGTCGGCACTGCACGGTACAAAATAAAAGTAAGGGCATTTGTCGAAAAGCTCCGGGATTTTTTTTGCACTTTCTCTCGGCATATGACCGAAACGCACCGTTACGTATTTAAGCGCAATTATGTCGTCAAGGTTTACCTCAAGCTCTTTGAAATGCGAAAATTTAGTAATTCCTTCCTCGCAGGCGTTTTTTTGAGAAATTAAAGCTTGCTTTTTCTCGGAAAGAAACGCAGCTTTTTCATATAAATCATTGAGCTTTTCAGTTTCTTCTCCTGTAAGCGGCTCAGCGGCAATTTCCGGATTATAGGTCACGGTGTGCTCGCTTCCGTTAAGCCGTGCATTTATTTTTTCGAGCATAGGCGCATAATGATTGTCGTCTGCGTAAGGAAGAAAGCCAAGGGATACAGATATGTGTTTTCCTGCGCTTTCAGGCTGAAAATATCCGCATCGGTAAAGCTTTTTAGCTGTTTCGTGCAGAAGAGCGTTATCTCCGCTAAGCGTGACAAGCTGCATTTTTTGAACAGACATCAGCATTCTCCTTTCACAATTATATCTGATATTTCTTCGGGGGTAAGACCGTAATTTACCCCTTCTACAATGTGTATAATGTTTTTGATTTCATTCTTTATAACCGTTTCGTAAGAAAAGAGCGACAGCACGGGATTTTGCGAATAGCGGATATTTTTAATGCTCTTTTTTATGACAAGCTTTCGTACAAACAGGTCAATATTGTCGGGGTTTTCCGTAAAATATTTTCCGTAAATCGAGTGCCTGACGGTGTTTAATATATCTTCAGGTGACTGAGCTGTTTCAAATCCGTACAGCTCTTTGGATGTGAACGCCGTGACAGACGGTCTGAAGTTTCCGCTTTTATGGTTTTGGTCATCCGGATAATTTTCCGCAATTCTGTAAAGGGTGCTCATTACGCTCATATCGGAAATAAATTTAATATAGTCAAGTATTTCGTCACGGGATTTGCCCTTGTATTTTTTGCAAATTACATTTTTAATGTCGGAATAAAGTCCGTTGAACAGCGTTCTTTCAAGAGCGGCAAGGCTTTTAAAGCTGTTACCTGAAGAGAACAGTGCTTCTGTAGGTCTGCCGTAAGGCGTGCCCGAAAGCATAGCGGCAAATTCGTCAAAGGATGTGGCTTTTTGAAGCTCACTTCCCGAAATGCACTGCTCTTTTGTATAAATAGGCGGTCGCTCAAACAAATCGGTAATAACCTCAGTGTCGAGGTGTCTTGCACAGTAAAGAATGGTTTCTATTTCGTCTTTTTTTATGAAATAACGGTAGGTTTCGTCACCGATAAGCTTTTGAAAGCGGCACAGCGACGCTTTTCTGTCAAGCAGAGATTTCTGCAATGCGTTTTCAATACGGGAGCGTGAAAGCGTGACAGAGGGCAAAGCGCCCAAATATTCGGAATAATATGTTTCACTGCGAAGATAGCCAAATATTTCTTCAACGGAATGGAATGACAGTAAATTCCCGTAATCTTCATCTGTAAGCCGTTTGGCAAAAAGCGAATGTACCTTTGCAGTAACGGCATTTTCCGAACAGTTCACTTTCTCACTCCTTTCAAAATACAGTAATCGGCAAAATTCACCAAAAGTTATTCTGTAACCTTTTTAAATATTTTTTCAATATGCCCGTCACGGTTTTCCTCAAAGGCACTGCGAAGGTGAGCTTCCCGTTCGGCATAAAGCGAATCAATTTCGGCAAGCCGTTTTTTTAGCTTTATTTCAGCTGTTTCGGTTTGCTTGGCAATACTTTTTTTTGACCGCTCAAAAAGCTCCTCATCAATGGCATTTTTTGCCTCAGTAATTTCAGTGTCAATAGAGAGAAGCCGTTGCTTTTTATCGTTCACCCTTTGGCGTGAAACGGTGTCGGTTTCTATTATCTTTTTAAGAATAATATCCATGCTGCTTTCCAAAGCTAAACTCACTCCTTTTTGCTTTCACATAAAGAACAGTTATTTTATCGCTTAACAAAATATTATACTACCGTTGTCAAGTAGTTTCAACAAAGCTTTTAGTGATTTTTTTATAAAAGACTTA
>DKTZ01000038.1:700-33501 GCA_002490425.1 Ruminococcaceae bacterium UBA7217 | reverse complement strand
TCTCATAAAGAATTTTTTACAAATTTTTGTTTACTTTTTTGTTATAAAGATATAAAATAAAGAAAAAACGGAGGTGAGCGTATGCAAAAGCTGTTAAGCCTTGTCCGTGCTGCAGTTGATAAATATAATATGATAGAATCCGGCGATAAAATTGCGGTGTGCGTTTCGGGCGGAAAAGACAGCGTTGCGCTGTTAAAATGTATGGCGGAGCTTAGGCGGTTTTACCCCAAAAATTTTGAGCTTTGCGCAGTTACGCTTGACCCGTGCTTTTTCGGCGAATACGGCGACTATTCCGAAATTGAAAGGCTTTGCGAGGAAAATAACATTCCGTATACAGTTAAGCGGACTGATTTATATAATGTAATATTCGAGACGAGAAAAGAGAAAAATCCGTGCAGTCTTTGTGCAAGAATGAGAAGAGGTCTTTTGCACGACACCGCAAAGGAGCTTGGCTGTAATAAGATTGCTCTCGGACATCATTTAGATGATGCCGCAGAAACATTTTTGATGAATCTTTTCTCTGGTGGAAGAGCCGAATGTTTCTCCCCTGTTTCATACCTTTCAAGAAAAGATTTGTATATGATAAGACCGCTGATTTTTACCTTTGAAGCAGACATTGAACGTGTTGTCAGAAAAGAAAATCTGCCGATTGTGAAAAGCCGATGTCCTGCGGACGAAAACACCCACAGAGAAGAAATGAAACAGCTTTTAAAAGAGCTTGAAAAGAAATACCCTGCAATACGGCAGAAAATTATCGGCGCAATGCAAACGGGTAATATCAGCAATTGGTAATACTTGAAAAAGCTGAATAATTAGTATATAATAAAATAAAATTTTTTAATGAACGGAGAGTTGTTTGTTATGAGTGATATGAACATTGTATGTCTTGATATGGAAGGTGTTTTAGTACCTGAAATTTGGATTGCTTTCGCAGAAGAAAGCGGAATCCCCGAGCTTAAAAAGACAACAAGAGATGAGCCTGACTATGACAAGCTTATGAAATACCGTCTTAACATTCTTAAAGAGCACGGTTTAGGACTCAAAGAGGTTCAGGCAACGATTGCAAAGATTGACCCGATGCCCGGTGCTAAGGAATTTCTTGACGAGCTCAGAAGTCTTACACAGGTTATTATTTTGAGCGATACCTTTACACAGTTTGCAGGTCCTTTAATGCAGAAACTCGGTATGCCCACAATTTTCTGCAACACTCTTGAGGTTGCGGACGACGGTGAAATCACAGGATTTAGAATGCGTATTAAGGATTCAAAGCTTTCTACCGTTAAAGCGCTTCAGTCAATCGGCTTTGAGACCATTGCAAGCGGCGACAGCTACAATGACCTGGGTATGATTAAGGCGAGCAAAGCGGGCTTTTTATTCAAGAGCACTGATAAAATTAAGGCTGACTATCCTGAGCTTCCGGCATACGAAACTTATGACGAGCTTTTGGCGGCTATTAAAGAGAATTTATAATTTGTAATTTGAGGTGACAAATATGGGATTCGACCCTAATCAGAAAATAGAAACAAAGTGCGTTCAGGGCGGCTGGCAGCCGAAGAGCGGCGAACCGAGAGTTTTGCCCATTTACGAGAGCACAACCTTTAAATATGATACATCTGCCGATATGGCAAAGCTTTTTGACCTTGAACCGGGGTATATGTATACCCGTCTTGCAAACCCCACAAGCGACGCCGTTGCGTCTAAAATTGCGGCGTTAGAGGGCGGTTATGCGGCTGTTCTCACATCTTCGGGTCAGGCGGCAAACTTCTTTTCGCTTATTAACATTCTCTGCGCAGGCGACCATTTCATAAGCGCCGCAACAATTTACGGCGGTACATTTAATCTTTTCAATGTAACAATGAGAAAAATCGGAATTGACGTAACGTTTGTTGACCCGAGAGCCTCCGAAGAGGAAATACAGGCGGCATTTAAGCCGAATACAAAGGCTGTTTTCGGTGAAACCGTTGCAAACCCCTCTCTTGACGTTCTTGACATTGAAAAATTCGCCCGTATCGCCCACAAAAACGGCGTTCCGCTCATAATTGACAACACCTTCCCCACACCCATTAACTGCCGTCCTATTGAATGGGGCGCAGATATAGTTACTCATTCAACTACAAAATATATGGAGGGTCACGCTTCAACCATCGGCGGCTGTGTTGTTGACAGCGGTAATTTTGACTGGTTCCAAAACGATAAATACCCCTGTATGACTGAGCCTGACGAGAGTTATCACGGCGCAACATACGCAAAGGATTTCGGCAAAGCGGGCTATATTACAAAAATTGTTGCTCAGTTACTTCGCGATTACGGCTCAACACCCTCTCCGTTTAACGCATTCCTTTTGAATTTAGGTCTTGAAAGCCTTGCGGTAAGAGTTGAAAGGCATGTTGAGAACGCTCAAAAGGTTGCGGAATACCTCGAAAATAACGAGAAAATTTCTTGGGTGAATTACCCCGGACTTAAATCAAGTAAAGACTATGAGCTTGCGAAAAAATATATGCCCAAAGGCACCTGCGGTGTAATTTCATTCGGCGTTAACGGCGGCAGAGCCAAGGCTGAGGAATTTATGAACAATTTAAAGCTTGCGGCTATTGTAACTCATGTTGCAGACGCAAGAACCTGTGTTCTTCACCCTGCTTCGTCAACACACAGACAGCTTTCCGACAAGGAGCTTATTGAATGCGGCGTAACGCCCGACCTTATAAGATTTTCAGTAGGCATTGAAAATGTTGACGACATTATTGCCGACATTGAACAGGCCTTGCAGAAAATATAAGAAAAGGTAAAGAAAGGGATTTGGGGAAAATGACAAAGACAAAAAAGCGTATTGTTACGGCAATTCTCTGCATAGTTGCAGTTTTGCTGATTGTCGGTATAGTTTTAGGGATTCTTTGGTTTCCCGTAAAGGGAAAGGCAAACAGTGAATTTTGGCTTTCCTCTGATACCTACCGTTTGGAGGACACGGTTGTTATTCAAAAAGACCCCAATAAAGATTTCAAAATTTTAAATCTTACTGATATTCAATATAATGACACGCTCGACATCGGAAAACGCAAATACACGGAAGAGACAATCCGCACGCTTATCGAGCAGGAAAAGCCCGATTTAATTACTATGACAGGCGATCAGGTTTGGGCGGCATTTCAAAAGCAGTCGCAAAAGGATTTAATTAAGTTTATCGACTCTTTCGGTATTCCGTGGGCACCCGTATTCGGCAATCACGACGGCGAAGGCAATGCCGACAAAAACTGGCTTGCTGACCGCTACATTGAATCAAAAAACTGTTTATTCAAAAAAGGTCCGAATAACATCGGCGGCGTAGGCAACTATATTATCAACATTATGGAAGGCGATAAAATAGTTCAGTCGCTGATTATGATGGACTCAGGCTCTTGGCGAGGATATGACGGTATTCCCGAAGAGCGTAAAATGACTGAAAAAGCAATCGACCCTGACACTCAGGAATGGATAATGAATGATGACGGCAGTGTAAAGATTGACACATTCGGTACGGGATATGAATTTTTGGCCGAAAGTCAAATCGCATGGTACAAATGGGCAATTAAGGGCGCAGAGCAGGTTAACGGCGGTGAAATGCCTGAATCCATTGCGTTTTTCCATATTGCAATTCCCGAATTTTACACAGCCTACATACGCTGGAAAGAGAGCGGATATGACACCGAGATGGGCTTCGGCGAAAAGCGTGAAAACGTTTGCTGTCCCAGCATAAATTCAGGATTTTTTGACGCTGTTAAAGAGCTCCAGAGCACTAAAAACATTGTTGTAGGTCACGATCATATCAATAATTATTCCGTAATGTATGAGGGTGTGCGCCTGACATACGGGCTTAAAACAGGCGACAGATGCTATGCTAATGAAGATTTAAACGGCGGAACAGTGCTGACAATTACAAATAACGGTGTAACAACCGAGCACAAGTATGTAACACCGTCGAAATAAACAACTGAACACAGTTAAACGAAAAAGCCGGAATTCACATTTTACGTGAATTCCGGCTTGCTGTTTATTTAGATATTTACTTGGATTTTTTTCTTGCGACAGCCCGTTGAATCGCTTTAACAATTTCAACAATCGGGATAATTGAAATTGAAAGACCGAATGCAATTGTATATTCGAGTGCTGAAAGCTGTGTGAACTCAAACATATTTGCAAGGAACGGAATCTCAACAACTGCCGTTGTAAGAATGAACGAACCTATCATAGCGCCGTAAAGAGCTATATTGTGATGGCCCTTAAATACCATCGCCACTGCTGAGCCGCGCTGTGAACGCATATTGAAGGAATGGAACACTTCGCACATTGCCATTGTAAAGAATGCCATTGTCATACCGTCTTCACTGTCGGCAATATTCGCAAATACAAGATGTCCTGTTTCAATAAATTCGCCTATATAGAATGCGGCAACCGTAAGAATTGATGTTACAATACCCTGATAGAAGCAGTCAATACCGAGTCCGCCTGCGAAGATGCCGTCATTTTTACTTCTGGGCTTTCTTCTCATAATATTCTCTTCGGGTTTTTCAAGACCGAGGGCAAGTGCCGGGAAGCAGTCTGTTACAAGGTTTATAAAGAGAAGATGAGGAGCGCGGAGAATTGTAAAGTTCATAATTGTTGCGAAGAAAATTGAAATAACCTCGGAAAGGTTTGAGCCGAGAAGGAATTGAATAGCCTTACGGATATTGTCGTAAATTCTTCTGCCTTCGCCGACCGCAGAAACAATAGTTGCGAAATTGTCGTCTGCTAAAACCATATCTGCAACATTCTTTGTAACGTCTGTGCCTGTAATACCCATACCGACGCCTATGTCAGCGCTCTTGATGGACGGAGCATCGTTAACACCGTCGCCTGTCATAGCAGTAACATAACCCTTATTTCGCCAAGCGTTAACAATTCTTGTTTTATGCTCGGGCTGAACACGGGCATATACGCAAATATTTTCAACGATTTGCTCAAATTCTTCGTCTGAATACTTGTCAATATCAGCGCCCATCATAGCCTGACTGTCATCTGTGAGAATACCGAGCTCACGTGCAATAGCCTTAGCTGTGTTAATATGGTCGCCCGTAATCATAATAGGCTTAATACCTGCATTGCGGCACTCAACGATAGCGTCCTTAACCTCAGGACGAATGGGGTCAATCATACCTGTAAGACCGATAAATGTCATATCGTTTTCAAGTGCTTCGGAAGTATATTCAGCAGGAGCGCTTTCGTATGTCTTATAAGCTACCGCAAATACACGAAGAGCCTTATTGCCCATTCTTGTATTTTCTTCCATAATTTTATTACGGATTTCATCGTTCATTTCGAGGATTTCGCCGTTAATATCAGCATAAGCGCATTTTTTAAGAATTTCGTCAGGAGCGCCCTTTGTAAACTGAACGGCACCGTTCTTTGAACTGTGAACTGTTGACATCATCTTTCTGCCTGAGTCAAAGGGAACTTCGCCGATACGCGGGTACGAAGCAACAAGGGTTGCTTTAGAAAGTCCGAGTGTATTTGCATAGTTGATAAGTGCAACCTCATCAGGCTCGCCTGTACTCTTTCCGTCCTCTGCTACATCTGCATTGGTGCAAAGAGCCATTGCTGTTGCCAACTGTTGCTCGTTCGGAGCATAACGGTCAACAACTGTCATTACATTTTGAGTAAGTGTACCCGTTTTATCAGAACAGATAATTTGAGTACAGCCGAGAGTTTCAACCGCTGTCATTTTACGGATAATAGCGTTCTTCTTTGACATATTTGTAACGCCTATGGAAAGAACGATAGTCATAACAGCAACAAGTCCCTCGGGGATAGCCGCAACAGCCAAAGCAATAGCAGTAATGAATGAATTAAGCGCTATATGGAAGAATTCGGGTTTCACATCGGGAATAATGTACTGTGTAACAATATTGTATGCAAAGATAACTACGCAAACACCGATAACGAGCTTTGTGAGTACCTTTGAGAGCTGTTCAAGCTTAATTTCAAGAGGAGTTTTTCCATCCTCGGCAAGAGTAATTGCATTTGCAATTTTACCCATTTCCGTATCCATACCGGTTGCAACAACAACTGCTTTACCGCGTCCGTAAACAAGAGTTGAGCCCATATATGCCATATTTTTACGGTCGCCCAGAGCTATCTCGTCATCGTCTTTTTTACCCATAAGGGCGTTCGCAATCTTTGTTACGGGAACAGACTCGCCTGTAAGTGCCGCCTCTTCGATTTTCATACTTGCACACTCAAAAATACGGCAGTCGGCAGGAATTGCATCGCCTGCATCAAGAAGAATAACGTCGCCGACAACTAAGTCCTCGCTTTTAATTTGCTGAACCTTACCGTCACGTATTACCTTTGAGGTTGCGGCGGACATTTTTTGCAATGCCTCAACGGCTTTTTCGGCCTTACTTTCCTGAGCAACACCGAGAACAGCGTTGATAAGGACAACTACAAGGATAATAATTGCGTCAGTCGGAGTTACAAAACCGCCTGCTTCAATCATTTCTGTTGCAGCGGAAATTACAGCCGCAACAAGCAAAATGATAATCATTGGGTCCTTGAGCTGGTCAATAAAGCGTGAGAATGTAGAAACCTTTTTGGCTTCCGCCAACTTGTTCTTACCGTTTTCCTGAAGTCTTTTTTCAGCCTCGGCAGTTGTAAGACCTGCTTCACTGCTCTGAGTTTTCTCAAAGACATCATTAACGGACATAAGATAATGTTTCAAAGTTTTCCCCCCTGAAAAAATTAAAAATATAAAATTATATGAAAAAGACCCCCGGCACAAAGCCGAAGGTCTTGCTACCGAAAATAAACGGTACGGCAACCAGTCTTAAAAAGACGGGAATTGTTGATTGCCGACTAAAGCTACTCCCCTTCAAAAATATGGAAATTAACTGTAAATAAATAGTAACACACCGTTAAAAAAATGTCAAGAATATACATTAATATTTACAGTTTATTAAAATTTATGCAAATTAAGCATCAATTTTTTTCTCGTTATTTTTGCGAACGGTTTCATAAACGGGAACAAGCTTTTCCTTTGTAAGCGGATATGCGAACTGATAGAGCAGGAAAATAAGAGTGTATGTAACCGCAGGGATAAGCGTGCAAACCATAAGAATACCTTGGCTGACTCCGTCAACAAAGCCCGCATTTGCCATAATGTTTACATCGTAACCTACTGCGGCAAGGAGTTTCAGTCCGCCGAAGTCAGCAAGCGTTTGACCGAGCTTTCTGCAAAATGTATAAACAGCATAAACTGCGCTTTCTGTTTTAATACCCGTTTTGTATTCCTGATAATCAATAACGTCCGCAACAACCGCCCAGTTGGTGATTGAAACAAAGGAATAGCCGAAGCCGATTATGAACAGAAGAACCATAAACAGCCACGCTTGGTCAGGTCTGGGCTTCAATACGAAGCAGGCAATAGCCGCAATTGCCGAGAAAAATGCACCGAAGCCGCTAAGCTCTTTTTTGCCGTATTTTTTAACTAATTTCGGAACAAAAGGAATCATTAAAGCCATTGGCAAATACTGCGCAATCGTACCTATTGCTGAAAGACCCGTATTGCAGAAATAGTTTTTATAAAGGTATTGATTAAGCGACGCAAACTGAAGCTGACCGCTGATAAGAATACCCGTAAGTGCAAGCACAACAAAGGGTCGGCTCTTTAACATTCCGAGGTATGTCTTTTTCATATCAACCTGCGGATTAGCCTCAGACGGAACACGCTCTTTTGTGGCTTTAAAGCAGGCAAAGTAAAATACAACAGCGCAAACCGCCATAACAGCCGCGAAGGCGAGCATACCGTTTGCATTTGCCTCGTTGTGAGTTGTTCCGTCTGCATTTTTAACCTTGGTGTAAATGATGAACGGAGCTATAAGCAGGGGAGCGGCTCCGCCGATTCCGCCGCCTATAGTTCTGAATGTGGATAAAAGCGTTCTGCCGTCAGGGTCGTCTGTAATAACCGAGGCCAGTGAGCCGAAAGGAACATTTATTCCTGTGTAAAGCATACCAAATGCAATATATGTAATGTATGCAAATGCAAGAATTACCCAATCCCTGTCAGTAAATTTGCTTATGTCAATAAAGCAAATAAGCTGTGAAACTGCAAGCGGAATTGCAATAAACTTTATGTAGGAACGGTATTTGCCGTCCTTGCCGGGGCGCCTTTTTGCAACAATAGTGCCCCACATCGGGTCATTTATCGCATCCCAAAGCCTTGTAATAAGGAAAAGATTCGCTACTTTTCCGGGTGCAATTTTTAAAACATCTGTGTAGAAAACCTTTAAAAATGAAGATACATAGGTCAGCACAAACAGGTTACCTGCATCGCCGAGCATATACCCCATTCCTTCTTTAATGCCTATTTTGTTAGAATTTGCTTTTGCGTTTTGTTCATCATTTCCCTTTTTCTTTGCCACATTTCCAACTCCCTTTAATTATAATAGATAAGTAGATTTTAACATATCTTTTCAAATAAAACAACAAAAAAAATAAAAATCATAATCAATCCTTGAACGACTATGATTTTTAGATAAAAATTTTTAATAAAAAATTAAACTCACCGTATTATTTCTTTATTCTTCTCATCACAGCAAGGGGCAATCGGCGGTGCGGCAGAGCCTTTATCCAAAAATTAACATATTTTGAATAT
The DNA here is from genome assembly GCA_002490425.1 of Ruminococcaceae bacterium UBA7217. Classification (GTDB taxonomy): domain Bacteria; phylum Bacillota; class Clostridia; order Oscillospirales; family Acutalibacteraceae; genus Fimenecus. The sequence goes on along the minus strand of DKTZ01000038.1, from coordinate 24,842 downwards.
TTCGGGTCTTGCGGCAGTATGGTTTTTCCGTCACGTCTTATTTCAATTACCTTTGCAATAATATGTCTGTCGGTAATATTTTTTTCGAGCAGTGTTTGGTTGTCACCGCAAAGGATATACCCGTTTTCGTCTGTGCCCACAATTCTATGCAGAACAAAATGTCCGTCATCTCTGCGGTAAAAAATTATGTCACCGACGGCAAATTCACTGTCCGCCTTAATAATAACCGTGTCACGGCCTGCTTTTAAAAGAGGGAACATACTCGTCCCCGTAATCGGCAGTTCAACCGTTCCGCCGCTGAGAAGAGTTTCTTTAATTGCGGGATAAATTTCTTCAAGCGAAATCCTTTTTTTGTTTTTCATATCAGTAAATCTTTCAAATTAAAAGTGAATTCTTTATCTTTCATAATAGCACTTAATTGAATTTTAGTCAACAATCCCCGTTCTTGTTTGTGTAAGAGCGGGGAATTTTGGTGTTATTATTTAATTTGATTATCTTTCTTCCAAGGGCAGATAGTTCTGCTGCTCGCCGACGCTCTTGTACGCAGGACGTATAATTTTATCAGTGTTTATAAGCTCCTCAATTCTGTGTGCCGACCAGCCTGCAACTCTTGCAATTGCAAAAATCGGTGTAAACAGCTCTTCAGGGATTCCGAGCATACTGTAAACAAATCCGCTGAAAAAGTCAACATTTATGCTGACTCCCTTGTATATTTTACGTTTTTGAGCAATTATATCCTTGCCCATTGTTTCAACCTTGCTGTAAAGCTCGAAATCGTCAGTTCTGCCCTTTTCTATGGCAAGCTCCTTAACAAATGAGCGGAAAACCTGCGCACGCGGGTCAGAGACTGAGTAAATCGCATGACCCATACCGTAAATAAGACCTTTTTTGTCAAAAGCCTGTTTATCAACGATTTTTGAAAGATAATCACGCAAAGCGTCATCGTCCGCCGTGTCGCTTACGTGCGCTTTAATATCTTCCATCATTTCAACAACTTTAATGTTAGCACCGCCGTGTTTAGGCCCTTTAAGTGAGCAAAGTGCCGCCGCCATAGTTGAATATGTATCGGAGCCTGAAGAGGTGACAACGTGCGTGGTGAATGAGGAGTTATTGCCGCCGCCGTGCTCCATATGAAGAATTAAAGCGGTGTCAAGCACTCTTGCTTCAAGCTCTGAATATTTCATATCGGGGCGGAGCATTCTGAGGATATTTTCCGCCGTTGAAAGCGACGGGTCGGGTCTGTGAATGTAAAGAGAATCGTCACATTCGTAATGATTGTATGCGTGGTAAGCGTAGACCGAAAGCATCGGAAAACAGCTTATTAAGCGAAGGCACTGCCCGAGAACATTGTCAAGACTCAAATCAGACGCTAAATCGTCATAAGCCGCAAGGGTAAGTACGCTTTTGGTGAGTGAATTCATAATGTCCTTGCTGGGCGCTTTCATAACTACATCACGTGTAAAGTTTGTGGGCAAAGTGCGAAAGTCCGAAAGAACGGCGATAAATTCATCTAACTGTTCTTTTGTAGGCAATTTTCCGAATAAAAGCAAATATGTAGCCTCTTCAAAGCCGAAGCGGTTAGAGCCTCTTCCTTTAATTAAATCAATAACATTTATACCTCTGTATGAAAGCCTGCCTGCACAGGGTACTCTGCCCTCAGGCGTTTCTTTAGATGCCAAAACCTCTGAAATAGTGGTAAGGCCTGCAACAACACCCTGACCGTTTTTATCCCTTAGTCCCCGTTTTACACCGTATTTTTCATAAAGTTCAACATTAATTTTGCCGTTGTCAAGGCACAGCCCGGCGTGAGTTTTCTTGAAATTATCAAGTTCAGATTTTGTGAAGTTCATTTCGTATTCTCCTTTCTTTTTGGGGGAATATGCATATTTTTATTTTATTATAATATATTGTAAATCAAAATTGGTTAAAATATTGTAAACTTTTGTAAATAAATATTTAAGGCTGAAAACAAATTAAAGCTTTACAGTTACAACATTATATCTAAAATGGGCATACCGCCGCCCGTCGAAATATATCTCCTGCCCTGTTTTCCCCCTCCGAAATCACAAAACTGATAAAAAATTCCCCGAAAAGCGTCAACTTTTCAGGGATATTGTCTGTAAATCACGTAAAGTATTTACTTTTTATTTAATTTTAATAACTTTACCGCCGGCAACGGCGATCATCGGATCGCCGAAGTAGACCTTATCGGCATTTAAGTATTCTGCCGTATGATCCTCCAGCGTCTTTCCGTCGGAAGCATAGCGGTAAACCTTTCGGAACAGCGGAAACTGCGCCTTATCCATCGGCGAGGCCGTAAACGGCGAGCTGCTGACCTTATAGCTGGAGCCGTCATTTAAGTAGATCTCTCCCATTTCACCGTCATAGGTCAGACGCCAATATCGGATATTTTTTCCGGGCAGGGTGCCGACCTCCTGTATGTTCTTGCCGTTTGCCAAAACGGAGTTGAAATTTGCCTGATACAGCTTTCCGTCAGCCACCACGAGATCGTTGACGGTTTTACTGTAGCCGTGATCCAGATTACAGTCGATTTCGGCGTATTCGTGAATGATGTTTTCTCCGCCGAGGAACTTTTTATAATCCGATTGATCGTACGGTATGCCGCGTTCTTTTAAGAGCACCTGCTCAAGATTTATCGGATCCGCCTGCGTTGTTTCGCTCTGCGAGGTCTCCGGCTCGGTGCTGACGGCTTCCGACGGTTCCCCGGCGGGCTCTTTCGCACAGCCGCACAGCGTCATGCTTATAAGCAGAAAAATCGCTGATAATCGGTGCAGAAAATGATAGTTAAGTCTTTTGCTTGAATAAAAGTATTTGCGGCGCATCGGCTGCTCCCCCTTATTGATTTTCATAGCTGAATGTAAAGTCGGTGATCTTCGGGCTGCTCCATGTCGTAAAGTCAATGTCCTGCGGCGAGAACAGCTTCAGTGCGCATAGGGACACGCCGCCCTTATTAAGCTCTATTTCGACATCAAAGTGCTTTTCAAACAGCACCCTGTCGCCGTCTGCTGCCGAAATATCCATTCCGGTGAGCTTAACATCCTTGTCCGTGCCGTTTGACGCATATACCGTAAGGTTCAGGTTATCGTTTTCGTCCATATACATTTCCGTAACCTTGCACATGACGGTGTCCTCATAGAATATCGCCGTGTTGTCCGGATCAAACGGAATAAAGAACTTTGCCCACGCAAAGCCGCTTTCCTTTGCCCAAAGCCCCTCGGGAGTAAATCCGGCGTTATCATATTTTGACTGCAGCCGAGAAAGCACATCGTCGTTCCATTCCAATTTCCAGCCGTCATCCGCGTGCGTCATGATCGTTGACAGATAGACAGATTTTTCTTTTTCTGCCGGGTAGTTTGTAGGTATCTGATAATACAACGCCGTGAACCAAACGGAATCGCCGTCCTGTGCCGCAATGGCGATCAGGCTCTTGCCGTACTCACGGAATTTATCATAGGAGGTGCTGTAATACTGATCGATGACCGCGTCGTCCGTGTTGCGGAACAGCTTTGCAAACGACTTTTTGTCCTTGCCGGCATACTCAATCAGCTTATCCGTGAGCTGCTTTGCTGTTTCCTCAATAGATGAATCATCCTTTTCCTTAGTATCTCCGCCGTTCGGCTTTGTCGTGCTGTCGGGCGTTTTATCCGTATCCGACGGAATTTGTGAACCGTCGTCTTTTCCCGCCGGTTCGGTCTGCGTCGTACCGGGCTTCGGGTTGCTTCCGTCTATCATGCCGTAGAGCGTCGGCACGCCGAGATTCGTCAGTATGCAGACAATCAGCCCGCAGGCGATCAGTCCGCTTGTAAATGCCGCAAGTCCTTTTCCGTTTTTCTCGGGATTTTCGCCCTTTGTCACGGCGTTCTTTACGCCGAGCAGCAGGGAGTTATTCTCCGATACCGCCGAGCCAAACAACAGCAGTGCCAGAGACAGAACAAAGGCATACGGCAAAAACAGCGATATAACGATTGCGGCGATAAAAAACCAAAGAGCCGGAGGCTTCAGGCGCACCATATTGCAAACGGTGCTTTTAAGCCGCCCTATGCCGCCGCGCCTGATTTCGGTGATCAGCTTACTGACCGACACCATCAAAAAATAGAAGAACAGAGCGGCAAAGATCTGATTGACAATATTGTTTTTTGAAAACAGCGTGTTTGCAAACACGGCGGTGATGACCGCCGAGGCAAGCGCCATTACAAGCCGCAGTATGAGACTCGGCCAGAACCTTTTGCCCTCGTATGAGCGGATCGTTGCGTCAAACGCATTTGAAAGTATATTTTTCAGTTTCATACGCACCACCTCACAGTACCGCTTTCAGCACGGCAATAATTATTGCGGTGCACACATTCACGGCAAGCGCTATCAGGAAACCTTTCAGTGCTTTTTTGTAAGAACGCTTTTCGGCGGTCGCTTCTTCCTGCTCGCTTTCGGGGAGGACAAACTCACGCTTGCCTATGAGCATATCGGCGATCCACTGTCGGTTTTCATCGGTAGCCACAAACGCATGAATAAACATTTGTGGGGAGGTGTCGGAAGGTGCAAAAACTGTACCGGCAAAGGAGTATCCGTTACCGTCAAGTTCAATCACCGCACCGTGAACAAAGCCTTCTTCTCTTCGCTCGATCTGCAGCTGAATATCCGGTTCCCTCAGAGCCGTTTCAACGCACGCCCGCAAATACAGCTCCGCTGCCGCAAGATCAAACGGTCCGGAAACCGTCAGCTCACCGCGGAAAGCGTCTATGCGGAGCCATGCACCGTCCATGAGCAGAAGATAGGTGTCGCCCGTGCCGTCCTTTTCCTGCATTCGCACCCGATAGCATTTCTTCGGACAATACAGTGCCGTAAGAAGGAGCTTCATCGAAGCGGTCGGCTGCAGGCCCTCCGCTTCCTCGCTAAGCAAGCCCTCCGCAAGCAGCTGTGCGTCCAGCCCCTCTTTCAGTTCGGACGGCATAGCTTTCTTCAATCCCAGAATGGCGGACTGCAGGTCGTGAATCGGAGAAAGAGCGTCCGCCGTCAGTCCGAGCAGTTCGCCGAGACGGTCTATAGCCAAATAGGACAGTTTTCTTACCTGCATCTTACATTCCTCCCTTCGTTCCGGTCGTGTAGAAGTCTTTTACTGCCGAATTGAACCATTCGACATATTGCTCAGCCACGCGGCTGCCCTTGATCATCTCGTTTGCCGTATCACCCATATTGCCGAAAATGCCCCATCCGAGGCCGTCTTTGCCGAAGACGCCGACCGTCGTATCCTTGATGCTTTGCCAGCTGCTGACCAGATCCACGGCATCGGAAAAGTTCTTGATATTCTCGCCGTAGGCGCCGTCGGCGATCCGCTGCGTCAGCTCCTCACGGGTATATACAACGCTTGGATCAAAGCTTGTATTCACATGCAGCTCTTTATTGCGGGAGTACATATAATCCATAAAGAAATCCGCCAGATGCTCGGCATTGCCGCCCATGCTGACCGCGTCCGCCGCCGTAGAGGTGCCCATTGCCAGACCGGAAACGGCATCCCATATTCCGACGGCGGGAACACTGTCGGTAGCCATGCCGAACGCCGTTCCCACAGACAGCGAGCTTACAAAGGCTTTGTTGTAGGCTTGTTTATCATTTCGGACATACCGGTATAGAAGAATTGATAAAACGCAAAAGCGCCCGGCATATCCCAATGTGCAAGGGGATCATATTCGTCAGGCTTCTTTCCGGAAACAGTCGTCAGCGCCTTTCCGGAAGTTCCGATTAGACACCCATTTTCGTCAACCTGAAACAGATCCGGCTGTTCTGTAACAGTTGAAGTGCCGACAGTATAATTTCTTTGCGGCGCATTATCCGAATCGTCCTTCGGCGGATAGTAGTAACCATATGCTGCCATACCTGCAACCGTGTTGTTTGCTACAAACTCCATATAATCTTTAAGGCTCTTTCCCGTGGACGAGCCATCGTCATATACTTCGCCCTCACCATTCCATTTGGCGCCTTCTTTCCATGTGGAGTAGCAGGTAGGGCAATAATATGTATATACATAACGTAGTTTGTTCCCGACCTTTTCAATAATACCGGGGACGGTGTAACGCCCGTCGTCCTCAAGCTCCGCGTAGTATTCAATCATTTTGTCGCCGTGACCTGAGCAACGATAATTAAGCCCCGGCACTTGGGCGGCGTTGCCGTCGGTAAGCCCGTAATAATCCTCGGTCAGTACGATATGCCCGCTCTCCCTTGCCGACGCGGTTATCGGCAGGAGCGACAGAAGCATAACCGCCGCAAATACAGCGGTCAGCAGCCGCGCCCGATGCTTTTTATGATTTTTGTATTTCATATGCGTTCCTCTCCTTCTTAACGGCTGAGTATATCGGCTTATATATCAACTGCCTTTGCTTATAATTATATTGGCAGAGGGCTTTTTTGTATATAAGGGAAGTCCGCCAATCTGCCGAAAATGGGGTGGCGGAACTCCGCCATTCTTAAAAATCAGGGCAAAAAGCTGTTTTTCACTCTGAAAATGGTATAAAAAATCCGCCTTCCGTTTTAGGGAAGGCGGCAGAGCAGATTCCGAGATCAAAAATTATTTATTGTAAAGATTGAGTAGCCCGACACGGGATTTGACACCGGTTTTTTCATAGATAGCGGAAATATACCGTTCCAAAGTCCGTCTGGAGACATACAGATTTTCGGCAATCGCCTGAACGCTGTCCTCCGTATTGACAAGGCAGCCGAACACCTCGGCTTCTCTTTCCGTAAAAGAAAACAATTCCATGAATTTTTGCACCTTTTCTTTCTCGCTGACGGTGTTGGTTGCATCTGTAATGAGCTGTTCCGCAAATGCTTTCTTTTGAAAGGTATATACAACCGCCACAGTGCTGACAGCCACAAATAAGAACAGCACCAGAACAATGACGGCAATACTGCTGTCATAGGACAGCAGGGCTAAAACAGGGTTGGCAATGAGAGCGGCTGTAATATTATTCACCGCACGCCCCATGCCTGCCCACAGCTCAGGTATTCTCATATGGCGGGAAAGCTCCATAAAGCCGGAGGTAAAGAATACCGCAAAAAAGCCCGTTGACAGGTAGAAAACAATTAAGCCCACCAAAAATGAACCGCCAAATTTCAGCACGACAATACATATCGTGGACAGCACCATCACGCAGTACATGACAAGTCCCATATATTTTCGGTTCTTTATGTCAAATACAAATCCCGCCGCCAAACCGCTTAAAGCAAGCAGGATTCTCGGCCACTGTCCTATGTCAACTGTTCCGCCTGCGTGGACAAGAGTCACCGCATTGTCAAGCGTGCTGAAAATACAGGTCAGCAGTGTAACGAAAAGGATAAGAACGACAGCGATCTTTAAGCTGCCGTTTCCGCTTTCACCGGAGTCCTCATTTGTTTTTTCTTTAGAAAAAGCCGGAACGATACTGTTATTCTCCGACCGTATCAGCATGACAGCCAATAACAGGATAAAGGAGGAAAGAATACCCGCTTCAAAAGTCGCCGTATGAATCAGATTGTTGTTGGCGATCTGGAACAGAATTCCGAGCATATAGGAAACGCCTGTCAGTCGCGCAATATAGGTGTTGTCCTCTAACAGACATAGTGTTTTGTAGAATACGGCGCTCCCGAAAGCACCGAGGATCAGAAACAGTAAAAGCCCCATGCACATCGTGAGTGTGTATGTGCTGTAGCGGCATATGAGAAACAGGCATACGGCGGACAAGATCGCCGCACCAAAAGTAATCGCCGATTGCAGCTTTCCTTTGCAGATACGGCAGAAAAGAGGATACAGAACAAAACCGATCACGCTGATACCGAGTGCATAGTTTTGAGCGGATACCGACTGATTGCCCGAGACGATACGGGAAATCATATCGACAAATAAAAACTCAGTCCCTAAAAAGGTAAAGGTAAACAGGCTCATCAGCAGGACGGCCTTTGTGTAGGGAATTCTGTTTTCCTGATTAAAGGCATCGCTTTGCCTGATTTTTTTCAAAATGCTGTTCATACTCAAACCTCTTACTCACTGTCGGACACGAATTCCATCATGTCATTCGGCGTACAATTCAGCGCTTTGCAGATTTTCCCAACGGTTTCAACAGTGATATTTTCATTCCTGGTCATTTTGGAAATGACATAGTTGCTGATACCCGCAGCCTTTTCCAGGTCCTTCTTTTTCATATCCCTGTCAATCAGCAATTTCCAGAGCTTTTTATAGCTAATATTCATATCGTCAGCCTCGATTCAATTAGGGTTTGCTTCCTCCGAACAAAATCCGAAAACAGCAGAAGTGACTGTCAAGAATATAATAGCATATTTCTGTGAAAAACACAACGGGTTATAAAGCGATAAATTTATTTTTTGTGGTTTTTCACGCTTTCACTACAGCAGAAAGAAAAAGCGCAGTCGGTTTAGGTTCGATTTGCCTTGCCGAATATCTGCCGGATAACAGACTCTTGCCGGCTGCATTCTGTTTCCATGTGCAGAACATAAAGCCGTTCTTTTCGTTGTAGGTCGCCGCCAACACGGTATCTCCGAAAGCTGCAAGCTGTCTGTAATCAGAGACGCCGTCGACTTTCATCTGCGGTGCATGTTCGTACAGGCCGACATATTCCCGCACTGTAGAGATTTTGTCCTGAATGTCTGCATTTTTACTGCGGTATTCATCCGAGAGGTTTTGGTCGGCGTTGCTTAGAAATTGACCGTTGTATTTTATCCGGCAGAGGGGGATGCCGTCCGAGGACACTTCCATCCATTCGTTGCCGTCCATCTTGGTGTCGTACCGAGCCTTGAGCCGTTTTGCTAATTCTTTCTGTAGCATATTTGATTTCTCCTTTTTAGGGTAATAAACAAGGCAGATAGATTTTTGCTTTCTATCTGCCTGAGTATCGGATATTTACTTTTCGGGAGTTCAAGTCTATCCACAAAGGGAAAACGGCGATTTTACATCTGTGTTTTGGTACAGAGTAAAATCGCCGTTTGGGTAGCAAAAAAGCCCGATATAATCGGGCTTTTCGCAGAAGACATCTTTTTTGCCTCCACATTGTGGCGCGCCTGACTGGATTCGAACCAGCGGCCTTCAGAGTCGGAGTCTGACGCTCTATCCAGCTGAGCTACAAGCGCATATTAAATGAATATTCATTTTTAGAAAAGTATGGACAGGTCTTATGTGCCTGTCCGCTACATTTCAGTGGTTTTGCAAAACGGAAAATTATGTTCCGTACAAAGTCGATTTTACGGATTGCCGAGTCGGCAACCCCTACACGGTGAGAGCAAAATTTCACACTGAAATCAAAGCATTTATATTACGGGTTAGGAAAAATTGCGTAGAATGGGCAAACCGAACGCAAGCAAAGCTTTGCTTTGTTTTGGTTACCCGACGGCGTATAAGATACGCCGAGCGGCGAGGTTTGTTCACCGCAAAAACAGTTTTCTGTTTTTGCGGTCTACACGATTTTACCAATCCGGAATTATACATTAAATCTGAAAAGAACAATGTCGCCGTCCTGCATAACGTATTCCTTGCCCTCGGAGCGGATTTTGCCCTTTTCTTTTGCCGCCTGCATGGAGCCAAGCGCCATTAAATCGTCAAATGAAATAACCTCTGCACGGATAAATCCACGTTCGATATCTGAATGGATTTTGCCTGCGGCTTTCGGAGCTTTTGTGCCTTTTTTAATCGTCCAAGCCCTAACCTCAGGTTGACCTGCCGTTAAGAATGACATAAGCCCCAAAAGGTCATAGGATTTTTGAATAAGCACGTCAAGTCCGCCCTTTTCAATGCCGAAATCGTTAAGGAACATTTCCTTTTCTTCCTTGGTCATTGAAGAAATTTCAGCCTCAAGCTCGGCACAAATCGGCAAGACCTCGGCGCCTTCTGCCTCGGCGATTTTCTTAACCGCATTATATCTTTCGTTGCCGTCAATTCCGTTTGCAAAGTCATCCTCACTCATATTGCAAGCATAAATCACAGGCTTTGCGGAAAGAAGCGGAACTGTTGAAAGAATTGCTTTTTCATCATCGTCCGTATCAACCGCTCTTGCGCTTATGCCGTTTTCAAGCGACTCACGCACACGGCTGAGAAAATCAAATTCAGGCTTTAAGGTTTTGTCACCCTTCATATCCTTTTCAGTCTTGGCAATTCTTCTGTCGAGAATTTCAATATCAGATAAAATCAGCTCAAGATTTATCGTTTCAATATCCCTTGCAGGGTCAACAGAGCCGTCAACGTGGGTAATGTCGTCATTGTCAAAGCAACGCACAACGTGAATTATCGCATCAACCTCACGGATATGTGAAAGAAACTTGTTACCGAGTCCCTCACCCTTTGAAGCACCCTTAACAAGACCCGCAATGTCAACAAATTCAATGCTTGCAGGTGTTGTTTTTACGGGATTATACATCTCCGTTAATTTATCAAGACGTTCATCAGGCACGGCAACAACGCCCACATTCGGCTCAATTGTGCAGAAAGCGTAGTTTGCAGCCTGTGCGCCTGCATTTGTTATCGCATTAAAAAGTGTACTTTTACCTACATTCGGAAGACCGACAATACCTAATTTCATATGGTTTACATCCTCTTTGCTGAATTTCAAGAAGATATTATACACTATTGCGCAATTTTTTTCAATATGTTAAAATTACAAAGAGGTGAATTTATGGATATTTTTTCACGCACCGAAAGGCTTATAGGCAATGACGGTCTATTAAAGCTTCAAAATTCAAATATAATCATTTTCGGGCTTGGAGGAGTCGGCTCTTACACTGCCGAGGCACTTGCCCGTTCGGGAATAGGTAAAATGACGGTTGTGGACAAGGACACGGTTGACATAACAAACATCAACCGTCAGCTTTATGCGCTCCATTCGACTGTCGGCAAGCCGAAAGCCGAGGTTGCGAAGGCAAGGATACTTGACATTAACCCCGAATGTGAAATAACTGCAATTCAAAAAATGTATCTGCCTGAAAATTCAGAGGAATTTAATCTTTCGCAATATGATTATATAGTAGACGCAATAGATAATGTGACGGCAAAAATTGACCTTGCTGTAAAATCGGAACAGCTCGGTATTCCGATTATTTCGTCAATGGGAACGGGCAATAAGCTCGACCCGACTGCATTTAAGGTCAGCGATATTTACAGGACAAGCGTTTGTCCCCTTTGCAGAGTAATGCGGACACAGCTTAAAAAACGTGGAGTAAAAAAGCTTAAGGTGGTTTATTCCGAAGAAACACCTAAAACAGACGGCGAACGGACACCTGCAAGCATTTCGTTTGTGCCACCTGCCGCAGGACTGATTATTGCAGGCGAGGTTATAAAGGATATTATAGGACAGTAAGTAAAAAAGGGACGATGTGGGCATCGTCCCCTACTTTTTTCACTTTGTGACTAAATCAAAATCCTGCTGAGGTTTCCATATTATTTTTATTTAACATTTTCTTTTTTGTTACCGTTACCTTTAGCTTTATAAAAAATAAACAGTGCAAAAAATGCGGCGATAAGTAAAATACCGATTATTATACCCGCTGTGGCGTTTGGTGAAAAGCTGTCAACAAGGGGTTTTAGCATTTGGTATCCTATCAGGGTTTTATCCTCCTGTGAGCTTTCAAATTTACCCTGAAGTACCTTTACTACAATTCCGAACAAAAGCGATGCACTGCCGAAATGGAAAAGCAAATCAAACAGAAATCCTAAATTGCACAAAATCAGAAGAACTGCCGAAATAACAGCCGCCGCCGTCAAAATCTTAGCAGTATTTTCAGAAAGTAAAACAATGATTTGGTCAGACGAAATGCCCGATGTATTCTCAATTGTATTGATAATAAACGAGCGTACATAAACTCTTATGGCTCCGTCAACGGTTTTAACATTTTCGTAAGCCTTGGCATTATCAACAACCTGAGTTTCGCTCTTTAAGCGCTCTTTGGCTTCCTTTGCATCGCTGTTGAGATAATAATCCACGCAGTCCATCATTGTTGTTTTAATTATGGAATTAACGGTATCGGAAGATATTAAATCTTTCACCACAATATTTGCAGTTTTTCCGAAAAGTGAATTTAAAATTCCCGTGTAATTTTTAACGGAATCAGGCATAACCTCAGCTACTGCTTCGTAAACATAATCGCTTGCGGTATAAGTTTTGCCGTTTGAGGTAAATTTGACCTCATTCAAATCGGTTTCATTTACCAAGCTTCTGAATTCACCGTCGCCGAAGAAATGTCGTACACCCGTTATTGCAACCGTACCGAGGGTTGAAATTAAAAATACAAGTGTCAGAAATACCGACAAAATTTTCAGTAATACCTTTAATGCAAGGTCGTTTTTCTTTTCGCCCATAGTAAACCCACCTAAAAAAGCACAACCCGCCTTAAAGGCGGGTCAATCTTAAAAAATTATTCAGCCTTTTTTTCCTTTTTCTTTGAGAAAAGAAGTTTATCAACAGGGAAATAAAGGAAGAACTGAACTGCACCGCAAATAGCGCCGGAAATAGCAATAGCACCATCGCCGACCTTAGGCATTAAAACATTTACAAGGTACGGCTGAAGCCATGCTGAAAATGCAATAAGAGCAATCGTAAATACTATGTAAATCGGGAATACAACCTTTGTGTTAGCGTCAGAGTTAAAGGTCTTGTCTTTATTGATAAAGAAAGAAACAATTTGTGCTATTATGTTACTTGCAGTAAGCGCAATGAAAAGACCTAAGCCCGTTGTTGCCATACCTGCTTTTGCCGCCGCTTCAGAAGAATAAATTAAAAATTCATAGGGTCTGTGAAGAAATTCTTCGCTCATCGGGAGCTTGAGAAGATAGGGTAAAAATGTCTGAATAACAAATGCGCCGAGTGAAACTACGATAAATTTTACGAACTGCCAAAGAGTTTCGAGTCCCTTGCCCTTTGATGCAGCCGCATTGTCAATGTCTTTTAAGCCTTTTGCCATAAAAATTTCTCCTTTTAATAAAACAATATGCAAATGTATAATAACATATTCTTTTATTTAAGTCAATAAAAAACCGCATTAACTGCGGTTTTTGTAAATTATAGCTTAAATTATAATTAATATTTTGTAAGGTAGCGGTCAATCTCCCACTGAGTAATACGGGTAGTGTAATCAACCCATTCCCGCTTTTTACCGTCAATATATTTATTAAAGATATGCTCGCCGAGTATTTCTTTTGCAAAATCACTCTTCTGGAGCTCTCTTACAGCTTCCTGAAGTGTGCCCGGCAGATTTTCTATACCGTTTGCTTTTCGTTCCTGAGGTGTCATATCAAAAATATTCTTCGTTATTCCTTCGGGAGCTTTCATCTTATTTTTTATTCCGTCAAGACCTGCCGCTATGCAGAGTGCCATTTCAAGATAAGGATTGCAGGCAGGGTCTGCCGAACGCAATTCAACTCTTGTTGCCATACCTCTTGCCGCAGGTACTCTTATAAGTGCGGAACGGTTAGACGCCGACCATGAAATATAAACGGGAGCTTCAAACCCGGGAACAAGTCTTTTATATGAATTTACCAAAGGATTTGCAATACAAGTGATTGCTTTTATATGACGGAGCACTCCTGCTATGAACTGATATGCTGTTTCGGAAAGACCGTATTTATCATCAGGGTCATAAAAAGCATTGCTGCCGTTTTTCATTAAAGAAATATTTGTGTGCATTCCGTTTCCTGCACTGCCGTAAACGGGCTTCGGCATAAATGTTGCATGAAGTCCGTTTCTTCTTGCATAGGTCTTTACTACATGTTTAAACGTAACCACCTTATCGGCTGCGTCAAGCGCCTCGACAAAACGGAAATCAATTTCATGCTGACCTTCGGCGCACTCATGGTGAGAAGCCTCAATTTCATAACCCATTTTCTGAAGAGCTATACAAATGTCGCTTCTGCACTGCTCGCCGTCATCGGCAGGACCTATATCAAAGTATCCTACTGCATCATTTGTATCAACCGTTGCTTTTCCGTTTTCATCAAGACGGAAAAGAAAAAATTCGCATTCAGGGCCTACATTTATGGTATATCCCATATCGGAAGCCATTTTCACAACAGAACGAAGAATATAACGAGGGTCACCCTCAAAAGGCGTTATCTTATCAGCGCAGTAAACATCGCAAATAATACGTGCTGTTCCCTCTTTCCACGGAAGAATTTCAAATGTGTCAAAATCCGGCTTCAAATACATATCTGACTCGTCAATACGAACAAATCCTTCAATTGAAGACCCGTCAAACATCTGTCCGTCGGAAAGCACTTTATCAAACATATTTTCGGTTATGGCTATATTCTTCATCTGACCGAAAATATCAATAAACTGAAGTCTGATAAAGTGTATGTCTTTCTCTTTTGCGATTTTTAAAATTTCTTCTTTCGTATAGCCCATAATAAGTTCCTTTCAATTTAAGTTCGCCAACTTATAATTACTGTATTAGTATATCAAATTTTTAATCTTTGTCAATGGATAGCTTCTCGTGACGCTCTTTCAGTTCCTCTATCATTATATGATGGCTCTTGCCCGAAATATTATAAAATGCCATAGGAATTAACATAAGCGCATAGCCGATTGCAGGCAGCAGCGTTGTCATAAAGAAAAGCGCTTTATTGGTAGCCGCATTCTGGATTAAAGCGCCCTCGTTGTGTGCAATATAACCTGTATATGAGAGGATTGCAAGACCGATTGCGGACGATACGGAATTTTCGATTTTGCCCGTGAACGACATAATTGAAAGCATTACGCCCTCAACACGTGTTCCCGTTTTCCACTCAACATAGTCAACGGTTTCCGCCTCCATCTCTTTCTGCATAAGGTTTTTACATTCAAGAGGAATTGCCGTAAGTCCCGTGAAAATAACGGTTAAAATGCCTATCGGCAGAGAAATCACCGCACCCTCGGGTTTATTTAAGTAGCCGTCACGGCAAAGCGCATAGAAAAGCACGTGAAATACTATTGCGCAGATACAGCAAACTCTGTAAAACTTTCTTGGGTCGCTCCTCTGCCCTAATTTTTCAACAAGCTTCGGAACACCTATTCCCGCAATTAAAAATCCGGGGAAGGTTATAACGTCAATAAATACATTGTACTTGGTTGTAAACATTAAATCTGCAACAAAATAGAATGAAATCTGATTTGTTACCTTTACTAAAATGAAAAATAAATTTGCAATAAACAGCATTAAAAGCGGTCTGTTTGTGAACAGAAGCTTAAAGCACTCTAAAACTGACGGAGCGTCCTCGTGATGTACCGTTCTTTCGGTTGTATTTTTGTAGGTTATGCGTGTAAAGAGAATAATACCTATTGCCGAAACAATGCCGCCCGTAAGATATGCCTTTGCCGTGTGAGTATTAAAATACGGCAGCCAGCCCGCACACGCCACAAAAAGCCCGGGTAAAACGCCTGAAACAGAACGGACGATTGACGAAACACCGTAAAGCTTTGTACGTTCGGTTCCGTTGGGAGTTATCGCAAAAGCCAGTGCACCCATAGGAATGTCAAAAGCTGTATAAGTTACGTCAAGCCCAATAAATAAAAGAGTAGTCCACGCAACGCACATCCAATCGGGCATACCGCTCGGAATACCTAAAAAGAATAAAATCATTACAGCAGCAATAAACCACGGTGACACACGTATGTACGGGCGCATCTGCCCCTCTTTTGTCCTTGTTTTGTCAACAATTATTCCCATCATCGGGTCGTTTATCGCATCAAAAATTCCGCAGTACAGTCTGATTTTAGAAGCGAGTCCCATAGGGTTCTTAAATCTTGAAAGAAGAATGTTTGTAAGGAAATAGTTCAGATATTTCGAGCCCGTCATTGAGGTGAACATTCCCTGTGCGCCCCTGCCCAGAGCATAAGAAATCGTTTCACGCCAAGTAAGATATGTTTCTTCTCCCACATCTTTTTTAACTGTTTTTGAATCAAGAAATTCCTTTATTTTAGACATTTTGATAACCTCACTTAAAAAGCACTGTGCTGAAATAACGCTCGCCTGTATCGGGAAGAATGGTAACAACGGTTTTACCCTTGCCGAGCACCTTTGCAAGTCTTATTGCCGCCGCGACATTTGAGCCTGATGAAATTCCACAGAGAAGTCCCTCCTCACGGGCAAGCCGTCTTGAGGTTTCAAGCGCCTCTTCATCGGAAATTACGCATATATCCTCATAAATTTCAGTATTTAGATTTTCAGGAATAAGACCGTCGCCTATTCCCATTTGAAGATGCGTGCCGATGCTTCCGCCCGAAAGAATTGCCGCATGCTCAGGCTCTACCGCCCAAATTTTTATATCCGGATACTGACGCTTTAATACCTCGCCTATGCCCGAAAGCGTGCCGCCTGTGCCCACACCCGAGCAAAAACCGTGAACAGGACCTTCAACCTGCTCCAATATTTCAACCGCCGTGTGATATTTGTGCACAAGCGGATTGTCAGGATTTTCAAACTGCTGAGGGATATAAACATTCGGATTTTCCTCTGCCATTTTAAGAGCCGTATCCAAACATCCTGCAATACACTTGCCGATATCTCCGTCATCATGAATCAAAACAACTTCGGCGCCGTACTGCTCAACAAGTTTTCTTCTCTCTTCACTTACGGAATCAGGCATAATGATTTTTACCTTATACCCTTTAACTGCACCCACAAGCGCAATGCCTATACCCTGATTGCCGCTTGTAGGCTCAACAATTATTGAATCTTTATTTATCTTGCCCTGCTTTTCTGCCTGCAAGAGCATATTGTAAGCAACTCTCGTTTTAATACTTCCGCCGATATTCACACCCTCATATTTTACAAGAATTTCAGCACTGTTTTCATCTGTCAGCTTGTTAAGTCTTATCATCGGGGTTTTTCCGATAGCTTCAAGCACATTATTGTAAATCAAAATGTATCCTCTCCGTACCTATTTAAAATAAAATATATTTTTCGATTTCAGACGGGCGAATTACGCCCTTTTCCGTGATAAACGCAGTAATAAGCGATGCAGGCGTTACATCAAACGCATAATTTAATGCTTTAACACCTTTAGGCGCCATTCGCTCTTTATACCAAAAATCCGTTATTTCATCGGGATTTCTTTCTTCGATAACTATTTTTGAACCGTCCGAAATCGTGAAATCAAAGGTTGAAAACGGCATACAGACATAAAACGGTATGCCGTAATGCTTTGCGAGAATTGCCACGCCCAGCGTGCCGATTTTGTTGGCGGCGTCGCCGTTCCTTGCGACCCTGTCACAGCCCACAAGGACTGCTTGGATTTTCCCGCTTGCCATTACCGTGGCGGCGGTGTTATCACAAATCAACGTAGTGTCTATTCCTTCATTTTCAAGTTCAAAGGCAGTCAGCCTTGCGCCCTGCAAAAGAGGTCTTGTTTCATCTGCAAATACTTTAATATTATGCCCCTGCTCCTTTGCAACATAAACAGGCGCTAACGCCGTGCCGTATTTAACTGCGGCAAGCTTTCCTGCATTGCAATGAGTCAAAACCGCATTTTTATCCTTTAAAAGCGGGGCGCCGTATTCGCCGATTTTTCGGCAAACCGCAATATCGTCATCAATCATTTTAAGCGCCAAGGCTTTAAGATTTTCCCTTATATTTTCTTTTGAGCGTTTACCCTCACAAAGCATTTTTTCGAGCGCCCATTTAAGATTAACTGCCGTAGGTCTGCATTTTACAAAATCCGAACACAAGTTTTCGAGTTCCGACAGCAAGCTTGTGCCGTCCTCGGTTTCGGACTTATTCATTAAAACCGCAATGCAAATACCTGCAAAAACACCTATGGCAGGAGCACCTCTGACCTTAAGGCTTTTTACAGCGTTATACATTTCGCCGTAATCGTCGGTAAAAACTTCTATGTATTTTGACGGAAAAAGCGTTTGGTCAACAAACACCGCTTTGTTATTTACTGTATCATATCCGACAGTAGCGCCGTTTAAAAAACTCATTGTAATTCACCAACAACGGCACAAACAAGTTTTTGCATAACATTTGCTTTTTCTTTACCTATGTCTATTACTTCCTGCTCGGTTAGGCGATTTTTTGATATTCCCGCCGCTTTATTTGCAACAAGAGAAAAGCCGAGAACCTCCATTTTACAGTGATTTGCCGCAATAACCTCCATTACAGTTGACATTCCGACAGCATCTGCTCCGAGCGTTCTGAATGCTCTTATCTCAGCAGGAGTTTCATAGGACGGACCGGAACAGCCGAGGTAAACGCCTTCACGCAAATTAAGCTTCATTTTTTCAGCGCATTTCAGCGCAGTCTCACGCATTTCAGGAGAATAAGCATAAGACATATCGGGAAAACGCACGCCGAATCGGTCATCATTTTTGCCTACAAGCGGGTTTACTCCCGTAAAATTTATATGGTCGGTTATGAGCATAATATCACCGACATCAAAATTTTCGTTTATTCCACCTGCGGCATTTGTAACAATAAGCGTTCTAACGCCCAATTGTTTCATTACACGCACAGGAATGATTACGCTTTCGGGAGCGTATCCCTCATAATAATGCACCCTGCCCTGCATACAAACAACACGTTTTCCTGCAAGTGTGCCGAACACAAAGCGCCCGATGTGACCGGGTGCTGTTGATACGGGAAAATTCGGAATATCGGCATAATTCACGTAAATCGGGTTCTCGACTGTATCGCAAAGACCGCCTAAGCCGCTGCCGCAGATAATTCCGATTTCATAATCGCCCTGTATTTTTGTTTTTATAAATTCCGCCGCTTTAATTGCCATTTTGAACCTCACTGACAACCTCTTTTACTATTTTGTTAACCTCAAAGCCGATTCTTTCAATATCAATTGAGGTAAATACGCCGTTATTATAAAGGACCTCGCCGTCAACCATTGTAAGCACAACATCTGACTTTTCCGCTGAATAAACAATATTATTGAGAATATCAAAATCGGGGTAAAGACTGGGTTTGTCAGTGTCAATAACGCACAAATCCGCCTTAAAGCCCTCTTTTATAATCCCCGTGTCAAATCTGCACTGAGCCGCAGCACCTCCGTAGGTTGCCGCTTTAATTATCTCTTTAGGCGAAACAATATCCGCCTGCCCGTTTACGCCTTTCGGCAAAAGCACCGCCAAATACATCTCTCGGAAAGAGTCAAGTCCGTTATTGCTTGCGGCTGAATCCGTGCCTATTGCAAGATTAACGCCCATTTTAAGCAGAGAATAAATATCGCACACGCCGCTTCCGAGCTTTAAGTTGCTTGCGGGGCAATGAGCAACAGTTGCGCCTTTTTCTTTAAGAATTTCCCTGTCGCAGTCCTCAATCCAAACGCAGTGGGCAAACACTGTCGGAGTATCGAGCACGCCTGCCTCATAAAAAAGCTCTGTAGGCGTTTTGCCGTATTTTTTCTTACATTCCTCGTGCTCGGATTTTGTTTCCGAAACATGAATGTGATTTACAAGCCCTTTGCCGCGTGTGTATTCGCCGAATTGTTTAATCATAGAATAAGTATTTGTGTATTCGGCGTGAAGGCACATATCAATTTTAATTTTTCCGTTTTCGGTATTGTGGTATTTTTCAACTGCCTCAAGTGCTTCCTTAACACGCTCGTCAGATAAAAACGGAGTATCATCAAAAGACACTATTGAACGGCTGAAATTTGTCTTTGCGTGGGCATCCTTTACAGCCCTTAAAACTCCGTCCTGAAAGAAATACATATCGGAAAAAGATGTTGTGCCGCTTGAAAGCATTTCGGCTATTGAGAGCGCTGTGCCGTAATACGCCCTGTCGCAGTTTAATCTGTCCTCAAATGGAAATACCTTTTCGTTAAGCCAGCGTGAAAGGGGCAGATTTTCGGCATACCCTCGAAGAAGCGTCATAGGCGAGTGTGTATGCGCATTTACAAACCCGGGTAAAAGCACCTTATTTGTGCCGTCAAAAACATCGCCGAAATCTTCTTTCGGCTCTGTTTTTCCGATATAGGCAATTTTGTCTTCCTTTGTGCCTACATACATATTTTTTTGTATATCAAAATTTTCATCAAGTACGGTAATATTTTTAAAAAGCATTGTTATACCTTTTCTTCAATTATGATTGATTCAATTGTTACGTCTGTTTTCGGCTTATTGGTAAAGTAATCGGCAGAAACACACGCAATAGCGTCAACCGTTTCCATTCCTTCAAAAACCTGACCGAAAACAGTGTGGTGATAATCAAGCCACGGAGTTCCGCCCATTTTTTCGTAAGCCTCAATGCACTCTGTCGGGAAATATTTTTCATTTGCCATTCGGAGCTGTTCGAGCATATCCTCAGAAACCTCTTTTGCCTGAACAATGAAAAACTGACTGCCGTTCGTACCCGGGCCTGCATTCGCCATTGAAAGGGCGCCGCGAAGATTGTGAAGCTCGGGTGTAAATTCGTCCTCAAAAGGCTCGCCCCAAATGCTCTCACCGCCCGTGCCGTTACCGTTCGGGTCGCCGCCCTGAATCATAAAGTTTTCAATAACTCTGTGAAAAATAAGTCCGTCATAATAGCCGTTCTGTGCGTGAGTAACAAAATTTTCCACTGCCTTTGGAGCATATTTCGGGAAAAGTCTTATTTTAATCTCACCCATATTTGTTTTTACTGTTGCGATTTTGTCGCCTTTCTCACATTTTTCAAGCTGATACATATATTTTACCTCCGAATTATTCAACGCTCTTTAATGACTCAACCATATCAATCTTCTTAAGCTTGTAGTACATAATTATGTTGACAAGCATTGAGAATACAACCGTGAGCACCGCAGAAATTACAACGCTTAAGAGCTTAAGACTTCTGCCGAACATATAAACGTCTGTTTCAACGGTATTCATAACAAATCTGTGAAGAATAATACCGAGAATTATGCCGAGAAGGGTGCCCAGTACCGTCAGCACAATGTTTTCTCTGTAAACATATTTTGCTACTTCTCCGTCATAGAAACCGAGAAGCTTAATAGTAGCAAGCTCACGTCTGCGCTCGCCTATATTGATATTATTAAGGTTGTATATAACAACAAACGCCAAAAGTGCCGCCGCAACAATCATCATAATGACTATATAAATGAGTCTGCCCGTCATATCGTTTACATCCTTCAGCACTTCATCGTTAAGTGTTGCAGCAGTAATTCCGTTGATTTTGAGCAAGCTGTCAACAGTCGCAGCCGTGTCTGCATTCGGGTCAAACTTCATCATAAGAACATTTAAATCCGGCTCTGTATTATAAAAATAGCTGTAAAGAGAACGGCTCATATAAACATAGTTGAACATATAGTTTTCCGTAATTCCGCTGACCGTAACCTCTTTGGGGAGTGAATCTGACTCGCTCTGACGGATAAATATTGAGTCGCCTACAGAAACGTTCAGCAGATCTGCATATTTTTCGGTAATAATTACTCCCTCGTCGCCGAGAGCTAGGCCGTCGTCCCCTGCCTTTGTTTCCTGACCTTTAACAAGATTTATGAAGTTTTTAAGCTTACCGTTTCCCCCGCGTCTCGGCTGAATTGCGACAAAGCTTTCAAAATTTTCAGTATCACTCGGAACTACCAAATAAGCATATTTTAAATCTTTTACTTCTTTTGAATTGTTTGCGGAATATATGATTGAACGGTGTGCCTGAGTAAAATCGGTTACAGCGGTGATATCCTGCACATCGGAAACCATTGCTCTTCTGCCCGCTCTTGTAAGCGTGCCGTCAACTGACACCAGTGCGTCATATTTGAAAATGTTACCGTACTGATTTTTCGCCATAGACGAAACCGAATCGTTAATACCGAAGCCTACCAAAAGCAAAGCCATACAGCCGCCTACACCGAAAAGCGTCATAAAGAAACGGCGTTTATATCTGAACAGGTTACGGCATGCTGCTTTCTGTGCAAAGTCAAGCCTGTTCCAAATAAATTTCATACGCTCAATAAGTATGCGTTTTCCGACTTTCGGAGCTTTTGGACGCATAAGCTCTGCCGCAGGACTTCTGAGTTCTTTGTAGCAGGACGCCAAAGCCGCAAGGCAAGTGCAAAGAATTGCCAACAGGGACGCCGTAAGAGCATAATAAATATTAAGCTTAACTACCGTGTAATTAAGGTTGTAATAAGCCATTCTGTACGCTCTTACTATTACATAAGGAATTGAAAATTCGCCCAGCGCCACACCGATTACGCACCCTACTGCACTTGCAAGGAATGCATACATAATATATTTTGATACAATTGACGCCTTACTGTAGCCGAGCGCCTTCAAAGTACCGATTTGAGTTCTCTGCTCCTCTACCATTCTTGTCATTGTTGTAAGGCAAACAAGCGCCGCAACAAGGAAGAAAATAAGAGGAAAAACAGTACCCAATGCGCCGATGCTCTGTGAGTCTGTTAAAAAACTGGCGTATGACTCAATTGATGAGCGGTCAAGCACATACCATTCGGGCTCTTCCATATTGTTAAGACGGTTCCGAGTATTTTGAAGCTCAACCTCTGCGTCGGCAAACTCGCTGACCATATCGTTTCTGGCTATCTCGTACTGCTCTTTACCTCTTTGAAGCTGAATTTCAGCATCATTGAGCTGTTTTTCGGTATCTGCCAAAAGCTGATCCTTGTTGGCAAGTGATGGCTCAACCTCAGCTATCAGCCTTTCGCCGTCTTCAATCTCTTTTGTTGCTTCATCTATTTTCTTAGTGTATTCTTCGACCTGAGCTTTTGAGAGTTCCGCCACCGCTATCAAAGTTTCATATCTTTGCTTTGCCTCTTTTATCTGTTCCTCAGTTGCCGTTCCGCTTTGTGCAAGTCGTTTCCATTCTTCGTAATAAGGACGTGCATTTTTTTCCGCTTCTTCAGCACTGACGGCAGATGCCGAACGAAGCTTTCTGAGATTTTCAACAGATTGCCTTGCCTCGGCTATTTTTTGTTTTGCCAAGGGTATTTCGGTTTCGGACTCCTCAAGCAATTTCTTCTTTTCTTCGAACATCCTTTTGCTTTCAGTGAGAACCTCTTCGCTGTCAAGAAGCTCCTGATAAGCTTTTTCAAGCTCGCCCTCGGCTATTGCTTTTTTGGCATTATATTCCTGACTTGCTTTTGTGAGCAGTTCGGTTGTCTGCGAGCGAACTTCACTGTAACGGACATCACATCTGTCGCCCGAAATTCCGTTAATCTTTTCTGTAATATCTTCAATTAAAGCGTCATAGTCCTTTCCGAAGCAATTAAGCTCGGAAGCGCCGTTTACCGTTAAGTAAATTGAGGTGTAAACCGTTGTTGCAAAAGACTCCTTTGGGATTACAACGTAGCCGTCAACAACACCGTCGCCGACAGTTGCCGTTCCCATATTACCGTTAAGGAAATATGACGACGCACAAACGCCGACAATTGTGTAGGTTTCAGCGGCAAGAGTATCAAACAAAGATTCGTCCGTGCCCGTTTTAAGCGTCATATAATCGCCGACTTTAAGACCCGATTCCTCAAGGAATTCACGGCTTGCGAGACATTCGTTGTACTTTTCCGGGAAACGCCCTTCGGTACACCTGATATCATTTATGCTTTCAGGCATTGATATTACCTTTGTTACAACCTCTTTTGAGTTTACATGACAGATGAAATCGGTAGTAAACGAGCCTTCTGCCTCTTTTACGCCGTCGATTTCACGAATTTTGCTTAAATCCGTTTCGGTAAGTCCTAAAGTACCTACCACACGGATATCCATTAAATTTTCTTTATCGTACTGTGCGTCTGCCGATGCCTTCATTGCAGGGTTTGAAGAACGAAGTCCTGCAAAAAACGCAACGCCCAAAGCCACAATCAGCATAATGGAAATAAAACGGCTGCTGCTCTTTTTTATTTCCGTAAAGAAATCCTTGCGAAGTGATTTAGTCATTTTATATTTCCTTTACCATTCAATCTGTTCAACGGGCTTCGGTTCTGCATTTATAAGTATTCTGTCAACCTGACCGTTTTTAATCTGAATAATCTTATCTGCCATTGGAGTAATCGCCGTGTTGTGCGTAATAACAATAACCGTCATTCCCTTTTCACGGCAGGTGTCCTGCAATAGCTTTAATATTGACTTACCTGTTATATAGTCAAGGGCTCCCGTAGGCTCGTCACAAAGCAAAAGCTTGGGATTTTTAGCGAGTGCTCTTGCTATTGAAACACGCTGCTGCTCGCCGCCGGAAAGCT
>DKTZ01000038.1:0-450 GCA_002490425.1 Ruminococcaceae bacterium UBA7217 | reverse complement strand
TGCTGCTCGCCGCCGGAAAGCTGTGAGGGGAAGTTGCCTGCTCTTGACGCAAGGCCGACCTCGCCCAAAATATCGGCTGAGTTAATCGGATTATTTGCAATCTGCGCCGCCATTTCCACATTTTCGGCGGCAGTAAGATTTTGAATAAGATTATAAAACTGAAAAACAAAGCCAACATCGTCACGGCGGTACTTTGTCAGTTCCTTTTCTTTATATTTTGAAATATCCACACCGTCAACGGTAATTGTGCCTGATGTTGCGGTGTCCATTCCGCCTAAAATATTCAAAACCGTTGTTTTACCGGCGCCGCTGGGGCCGACAATAACAACAAACTCGCCTTTTTCAATGGGAAAAGAGATATTATCGACTGCTTTAATCTCAATCTCGCCCATTTTATAGGTTTTTACTACATTGTTAAGTTCAATAAAAGCCATAATTTACTCCTTCATC
>DKTZ01000037.1:10592-22390 GCA_002490425.1 Ruminococcaceae bacterium UBA7217 | reverse complement strand
TTTAATAGGAGATTTATAGCTATGGATAAGTTTAAAATCAGTTTTAAATATACTGCAAACGGTGTAAATTACAGCAGTAATTTCTTTGAAACAGACCATTATTCAATGAATACTGTTGCAAATAAGGATCACATAAGAATTGTATTAAACACAAAAGGTGCGCCACTGAGTAACCTTAAATTCAAAATGACCGTTCCGTTCAGTTACGACTGCAACGACAGAGTGTTTTTAAACGGCTATCAGTCTTGGACTGACTGCCGTGAGCTTTTCATTGACGAAATCGGCGTAAATATGCACACTGCCCGCCTTCTTCCGTTGCTTTTCTCACCTTTGGGAGCATCGGGAGACTACACTTTTAAGAAATATGACCAACGTAAAGGAGTTTTCCACGGTTATTCATACGCTTATGTAAGAAACGGTGAAACAGTCAATCTTTTCGGCTCTCTTTCAGAGCGTTACGGCTATACAATCATCAACACTGTATGCCCTGAAAGCAAAATTGTATTTGAAAAAGAGCTTGAGGGCGTTACGATTGACGGCGAATATGTGCTTATGGATATTATCCACTTCTCAGGCACTATGGACGAGGTATTTGACAAATACTTTGAGGTAATGAAAATAGAAAAGCCGAAGGCAAAGCGTGCAAACGGCTATACAACGTGGTACAACTACTACTCAAATGTTAATGAAAACATAGTTATAAACGACCTGGAGGCTCTTTCAAAGGTTGACGCAAAAATTGACTTTTTCCAGATTGACGACGGTTTTCAGACAGCTGTCGGCGACTGGCTGAGCATTGACAGCAAAAAATTCCCGAACGGAATGAAATATATTGCCGACCGTATTCATGAAAAAGGTATGAAAGCGGGTCTGTGGCTCGCACCCTTAGGCGCTCAATATCATTCACAGGTTGCAAAGGAACACCCCGATTGGCTTATTAAGGATAAATTTGGAAAACCGGTTAAGTGCGGACTTAACTGGGGCGGATTTTACGGTATTGACATAAACAACCCCGAAGCAAGAGAATATGTACGCCATTTCTTTGATGTTGTATTAAACGAGTGGGGCTACGATATGGTTAAGCTTGATTTCCTTTATGCGGCGTCAATTGTTCCCGGCTACAACAAGTCAAGAGGACAGCTTATGTGCGAGGCTATGGATTTTATCAGGGAATGTGTCGGCGACAATCTTATTCTCGGCTGCGGTGTGCCGTTGGCTCCTGCATTCGGCAAGGTTGATTATTGCAGAATAGGCGCTGATATGGGTCTTGACTGGCGTAAAAATTTCGGTGTTCACCGTGAAGATGTTTCTACCAGAGGTGCTTTAGGAAACACTGTTTTCAGAAGAGGTCTTGACGGCAGAGCCTTCCTTAACGACCCCGATGTTTTCCTCTTGCGTGACAACAATATGAAGATGACTCTTCCGCAAAGAAAAATAATTGCTGATATAAACCGCATATTCGGCAGTCTTCTTTTCACCTCTGATAATGTGGATGAATACGACAATGAAAAAATGCAGACACTCCTTAAGGTTTTCAACAGTAAGAAACCGGAGCTTGTTGCGGCTGAATTTGTTACAAACGATTTAGTAGAAATTCAGTACATTGACGAGGACGGCAAACAGAGGCTTTCCTTTAACATTAAAACAGGTGAAATTTACTGATGTTTTACAGCATCATTTTTGAAAGGCGGCGGTGAACACGGACGGCAGAAAACACTTAAATAAAATTTTAATGACAGTACTGCTGTGTGTACTTTCCGCCGCCGTTCTTATCTTCTTTCCCCTGTTCCTTACCGAAAAGCTTGACGGGGTTACTGACAGAACGCTTACCGAAGCCTCTAAAAAGAACGCCGCTTTAATTGGGTACCAGCTTAAAGCTCAGTGTGATACGGTTGAAAAGCTCTCGGAGGAAATTGACACAAATATAGTAAAAACCGATATGAAAGCGGCAGTTGAACGCCTTAGCGGAATTGATGCTACAGGTGCTCTTTTGCGTTACGGCTTTGCCTCTCTTGACAGGCGCTGTTATTACATTTCGGAGGACGGAACCGGCACTTATTCAACCATTCCTGAAAGTAACCATCTTGAAGACGCCGTAAAGACCGGCGGAATAACAATATACAAGCTTGACAAAAGCCAAAGCATTGACAGCAAAGCCGACGTTTTTATTATTCAAATTCCCGTTATTAAAGACGGCAACGCAATAGGCATTTTTTACTTTACGTATGCTATTGACGATATAAGACAGCTTTTAAGTTCAAATTCATTCGGCGGTCAGGAGCATTTCGCCGTTATCAATCGGGACGGAGAAATTATTGCAAGTCCCGTATTTGATGTATTCGATAAAAAGAATATAAAAGATATTTTTGACGCTATGTCCGAAAAGGGTCAAAGCTCTCAAAGGGTTTATGGGAAAATCACCGACGATATGCAGAATATGCAGTCAGGAATAATCAGAGCTAAAAATATTTACAAAAATTACGATTATTATATTTACTATTCTCCGCTTGAATTCAACGATTGGTACATAGTAAGCTATGTTCCGCAAAAAGTTGTTAATTCTTCCCGAAATACCGTTCTCGCTTACATATTCCTTATGTGCTTCTTTCTTATAACCGTGTTTGTGCTGTTCGGCATTTACATTGCAACGGAAGAAAAACAGAAGCAAAAGGAAATTGACCAACTGCTTTACACTGACAGCATTACAGGCGGAGCGTCCTATGCTAAATTCTGTGTAGATACAAAAAGGCTGCTCCGTAAAAATAAAGGCAATTTCGCATACATCGCTATGGACATTGACAGCTTTAAGCTTATTAATGACTATTATGGTTATTACCACGGCAACAAAACGCTAAGATTCATTTATTCACTTTGGAAAGAGCTTTTAAGTCCTGACGACGCTGTTTGCAGGATTGCCGCCGACCGATTTGCGGTTCTTATGCATTGCAGTTCAAAAGAACAGGCTGAAAAAACAGTAAACGAATTTGTTGAACGCTGTCATCAATATTACAAAAACAACTCTATTGACTACATACTCACTCCGAGTATCGGCGTTTACCTTGTAAACAAAGGCGAAATAAATCTTCAGTCTTTGCAAACAAAAGCCGTTATGGCTAAATCCACAGTTAAAGGTCAGCGTGAAAATGTTTATGCATTTTACAGCCAATCGTTAAATCAGACCTTAAGCGAAAGAAAATCACTTGAAGATGAGCTTGAGCACGCAATTGAAAAAAGGACTCTTAAAATTTTCTTCCAGCCACAGGTAAATGCTGTTACCAAAAAGATTTGCGGTGCGGAGGCGCTTGTGCGTTGGCAAAGAGCAAACGGCGAATTTGTCCCCCCAGATGAATTTGTTGCTCTTGCAGAGGAAAAAGACCTTATAAACCGTCTTGACCGTCTGATTTTTGAAGAGGTATGCAAATTTCAAGCTAAGTGGCAATCACTGGGCCTTCAGCCTATTGACTTTTCGGTTAATCTTTCGCAAAAGTCGCTTACAGCTGATAAAATTGCTGAGAAATGCACTGAAACCGCAAAGGAAACAGGTGCTGACATAAGCTGTATTCACCTTGAAATAACGGAAACCACTATCTTTAAAAACACTAAGCTATTTATTAAAATTCTGCGCAAACTCAGAAAATTCGGATTTAAAATTCTTCTTGACGATTTCGGCACCGGCTACTCCTCACTGACCTTATTAAAATCTATGCCGATTGACATTTTAAAGCTTGACAAATCATTTATTGACAGCTGTGAGGATGACCGAGGCAAAGCCGTAATTGAATGTATTCTTGATATGACGAAGCGGCTTAATATTGAAGTTATTGCCGAGGGTGTTGAAACCGAGGCACAGTACCTTTACCTTAAAGGATTAGAGTGCAGCACCATTCAGGGGTATTTATTCGGCAAGCCTATGACCTTTGAGGAATTGCAGACGGCTGTTATCAGTCAAAATAAAAATCAGGAAACATAATCCTGCCCTACACGGCGAACACATATTTCCACCTCAACAAAGTACTGACTTTCTGTCATTATTTCGTTGAGGTTTTTTTCATTTTCCCTGAACAATTCGGGATAATGAATGTAAATAAGCCGTGAAAGCCCTGCGGCATCTGCCTGCTGTTCCGTATAAAGCTTTTCGGACAGTTTCTCAATATCACTTTTCACTTTTTCTTCAGCATAGCTTTTCAATGAATCGACTTCGCTTTTTGAAAGACTGTACTCTTTGTCAGTGTCTGACTCCGCAATGTCGGCATCTATTTCTATTTTTATATAAAAAATCGGGTTTTCAGCAGAACAGTCCACCTTACGCACTGTTTTACTTTTGATTATGCTTATTGCTGCAGACCCTTCGTCGGTATTAAAATCCACCGACCCCTTTCTTGCCTTATCAGAAATAAAATTGAGAGATGCTGTTTCTTCCTCGCTAAGACTGCAAACATATTTATCCTCTTTAAAAACCGCTGTACCCTTTGACTTTATTTCAGGTCTGTCCTTCTCTTTAAAGGTCGTGATAATCGGTACATAAAACGAATGTCCGGCGCTTTCCAAACGGTTCATAAGCTCACAAAGAGTTATTGAAGAAACTGTCATATCATCGTCTGATGTAAGCAAAATTTTTTCTATATTCCGTGAAACAACCGTTGATTCACTTGAAGCATTTTTAAAAAAGTCTTCCGCTTTTTCTTCCACCGTTGCTATTTGAACCGTCGGGTAATTCTCAGCGTCACGGATAAAAAAATCAAGCGATGGAAGTATTCCCCTTTCTGCAAGCTCTTTTCCTATTACAATCACCCTGTTTTGCGACAGCACAGGTGTTTTACCGTCAATAGAATAAGCGCTTTTAATTGCCGAGCTTACGGTTTTTCCGTGAAGTGTGCGCAAATTCATTACCGGCTTTGCCGCACCGTCGGCATTTGAATAATTTTCTGTGTTTATCGTTTCCAGTGTAACGGTATAAGTGCCGTCCGCATTTATATCAATTCCCACGCCCTGCACAACATCTCTGTTGCTGATGTCAGATTTAAAGGCATTTCTGTTTACTGCCGAACCTGCACAAATCAGCGCAATTAAAATTATTACTGCCTTACGCATTTTTTAACCCTCTTTACAATCAGTTCCGCAAGTGCTAAAGCAGGAACGGAAATCATAATTAAAATGAATTTAACAAGCGATGAATCAACAGCATTAAATCTGCTGACATTTCCCGAAATAAACAGGCATACAACTGCTAACAACACTGCTGAAACTACAGTGACGGTAATTCGTTTTATGCCGAAGCCTTCTGAAAGCAGCTTTGACTGAAGAAAAATAAGCAGTGATATTTTTAGGAAAGCGCAAAGTATCCAAACTCCCGTAATTATTGCGCCAAGGCCTCTGAAAAAAGAGAACTGTGCCATTGACGCTATTGTATAAACAGGGAAAAGCTGCATATTTGAAAATGCTCCGAGGCAAGTACCCTCAAAGAAAAAGACGGCTGCAGTAATAACTGTTTGTAATGTCAGCCATATAAAAAATCCTTTTTTGCTGTTTCCCTTAACAAACGGCAATGATGCGGCTATAACGGCATATTCAACCGTTCTGCCGACAGCGCTTAAGGAAGTTTTTACTACAGGAAAAACTCCGTTATAAAACAGGGGTGTTAAGTTGAGCAAATCCACCTTTTTCACAAGAGACAGGCAAATAAACGCCAAGGACAAAAGCACGGGAATTACAAACATTACTGCACTTCTTGCAATAGGCTCAATGCCGAGGTATGCGCCGTATGCACAAAATACTATAACAAGCAAAAGCAGAAATTTTACATCTGTTTCGGGAAACATCACCGTGCCTGCAAAAAGGTCAAGACGTGCCACGGTAGTTACAGAAAAATAAAAGAAAACCGCCGAGAAAATCACTGCTTTTATTTTTTGAAAAACTCCGTTTTTGTTTTGAAGCTCACTTTCATTTTTGTTATTCAGCAAAAATACGGGTAATGTAATGATTATGCCGAATATAAATCTAAAAAGCGTTTGAAAAATCTTATCCGACGCTGTAATTCCCTCAGTGTATTTAGGAGTGTAGGTCAGCGTTATCAAAATACGGCTTAAAAGCAGTATGGAATAAAACTGAAATGCAGAAATTTTTGAATTCATTATTTATCAAGCCTATCTGTCTGTAATCTTTTTGTGCCTAAAATTCGCCAATCGGCACGGAAAACCGAATCCCGCCACGCACCTGATTTTGTGGGCGACAAAGGAGAAGTAAACGGAATACCGTAAGGTGCAACCGCCGCCATATTAATAATAACGGTCGCAAAAACAAGCATTATTCCGTAAAATCCCGAGATGCCTCCGACTATTATGAGTATTGCTCTGAGAAGTGATGAAACATCATAAAGCGACGGAATAACAAACGAGCTTATTGCGGTAAGTCCTATAATTATAAGCATAGGTGCGGCAACAAGACCTGCGCTAACTGCGGCATCGCCTATAACGAGAGCCCCCACTATTGAAACTGCATTACCGATGCTTTTAGGCATTCTAAGCCCTGCTTCTTTTACAATTTCAAATACCATATGCATTATCAGCGCCTCAATCATCACTGGGAGCGGCACAAAGCTTTCCTGCAGGCATATATCGAAAATCATAGTTTCGGGAATTACCTCTTGGTGAAAGGTACAAATTGCAACATAAATTCCGGGAAGAAAAATTCCCACAAAAAATGCGGCAATTTTAAGAAGCCGTATTGAAACGGCATAATAAGGCTTTTTCAGATAATCGTCAAGCGAATGAAAATATTCGGTAAAAATATGCGGCACAAAAAGAGCATAGGGAGTACCGTCGGTTATTATTCCGATTTTCCCTTCAGAAAGCTTTGCCGTTAAAACATCGGGACGTTCAGTAGAACCCACACCCGAAAACAAGGACATTTTTTCAGTCCCGAGAAACGGTTCAAGGTAGCCTGAGCCAAGGCATACATCAAACGAAGCGTTTTTTATCTTCTTTTTTACCGACTCCAGCGTTTTTTCATTTACCCTGTCGGACAAATAGACAATACAAACCCTTGTCTTACTTGTAGCACCCACTTCTAAAATCTCGGTTTTGAGAACAGGTGTGCGGATTTTTCTCCTCAAAAGTGCCACATTATCCTTGAAGCTTTCGGAAAATCCCTCTTTTGAGCCTCTCTCCTGTGTTTCGGAGTCAGGCTCACTTATTGACCGTTTGGGGAATTTTTGAACGCCGAATAAAACTGCCCTTTCAGAGCCTTCAACAAACATTAAAAGACTGCCCGAAAGCATTTCACGGATTGATGTATTCAGTTCATACTGAATTGATTTGTCAATACTGCCTGAAATTAAATCAGCCGCAGCCTCAAGCACCTTTTCACCGTCTGCGGTTTCGTAAATTCCCCTCATAATGGGAATAATTAACTGCTCTGTAATAAGCTCGTTGTCACACATTCCGTCAAGCATTACAAAGCCAAAGGTTATTCCGTCAACTTCACTCTTGCGGTATTTTACGTCAAAAGACGGTGTAAGCTTCGATTTCAGATATTTAAAATTTTCTGCAACAGTCGGCTTTACAGGTGTTTTTTCATCGTCTGACTTTATCGGTGCAGTTATTTCGTCAATCTTTTTCCTATACCAATTTTTCACATTTATCACCATTCTGTTTTTTCCCCGTTTTTTTTGTAATATTCAGAAAACAATTGTTAAAAATACATTCAGGTGATTATTATGTTCGTTACAATTATTCGTACAATAATTCTTTATTTTATTGTAATTTGCGTTGTAAGGCTTATGGGCAAAAGGCAAATAGGCGAATTACAGCCGTCTGAGCTTGTAATTACTTTGCTTTTATCTGAAATTATAGCTATGCCGATGGAAGATAACGATATTCCACTGATTTCAACCGTTGTACCCGTAATGCTCCTTGTCGCATTTGAAATTATTACATCTGCCGCCAGTATGAAAAGCCTTAAATTCAGATTTCTTGTTCAGGGTCATCCCATAATTATTATCCGTGACGGCGAATTACAGCAAAAGGAAATGAAAAAGCTCCGCCTTACTATTGACGATATTTTAGAGGCTCTGAGGCAAAAGGATATTTTTGATATTTCCCTTGTGTCCTACGCAATAATTGAAACAAACGGCAAAATGAGCGTGATGCTGAAGCCCGATTTTGAAACAGTCACAAATAAAAATGCGGGCATTGCCGCAGACGACAGCGGTATACCGTGCGTTGTTATTACAGACGGACAAATTGAAAGAAGCGCATTTGAGGACTGCAATATGAATGATGAAAAGCTAAAATGTATCATAAAGAAACAAAATATTGACGTGGGTAATACGCTTCTTATGACAGTGGACAAATCGGGAAAAACCGTTGTGATTGGGAGAGATATTTGATGAACAGAATTATTGTTTCGGTTATTGCGCTGATATTGGTTATCGCTGTTGCATCCTTCAGCGTATTGTCGCTTGACTCCTCTTGCGAAAATCTTTCGGAAAAGCTTGGCGAAATTCAAAGCGCCGCTGAAAATAAAGATAATGAAAGAGCAATTGAGCTTACGGAAAATGTGCTTGAAATTTGGGAGAATGAAGAGAAAAAAATCTCACTGCTTGTTAACCACAGCGAGATTGACGAAATTGAAAAGACAGTAAAAAGCCTCCCCGTACTTGCCCGTCAGGACAATATGGAAAGGCTTGAAGAACAGTCTTCAATTGCGGCGGAAAGAGTCCGCCATATTAGGGAAAAGGAAAAAATATCAGCCAAGAATATCTTTTAAAAGCTTATCTGTATCATTAACATTAACCCGCTTTGCAATAACGCAGGTTTTGCGTTTCTGAAGGCCTTTATCCGTATTATACACGCCGTGCTCCTTTTCGTCCGTAAAGAAAATGCCGTAGGATGAGGTAACAACCGTTCCGTCAGGGAGCAACACGTTTCCGCAATAGCCTGTGTCTGCATTTGCCACAAGCGTAGGCTTATTTTGCTTCGGCAAATATGTATGGGCAAGCTTTATTCTGTACTGACCCTCACGCAAGTTTACAAGGTCATCAAATGTGCCGACCCAAGCAATCAAGCCCTCGGAATACCAATTTTTCTCGCCGTAATTACTGCGTTGCTTTATAACATCCTCTTTTGAAAGAATTATTGAACGGAAGGTAATGTAAAGTCTGCCGTCAGGCAGATAAACCACCTTGTGCCGCTCGCCTGTAAGAGCAGTCGGCAAGAACTTAGGCTCTGACCATGTTTTGCCCTCATCATCGGAAATAAACAGAATAGAATTGGAGCGTTTTTTATTTGCCCGGGCTATTAGGCAAATTCTGTCGCCCTCTCCGCCGTCTGATCGTACAGCGCAAACCTCGCAGACGCCCATCTGCCGTTCTGTTTTACGGTAATCGGAAAGATATTTTTCCGGCGTTGACCAATGCATCCTGCCGTTTTCAAAAGAAAGGACTGTTTTGTAATTTACAAAGTTTCTTTCATGGAAAATACCCATCCATTTATCAACAAACTTGCCGTTTTCTTTAAGATGAATAAGGCTTGCCATTGAAACTACGGGGCAAACGGTGAAATCGCTTTTTCTGTCAAAAAAGCGTTCAAATTCACTCCATGTTTCACCCTCATCATCTGACAGAGAGCAGTTAAAGCCGAGCGGAGTCGGAGTTTTGGGCCATCTCGGATTGCCCGAAACTAAAAGAAGCTTTTCACTGCCGTCCTGAAATTCGAGTCTGAAAACAGTTGGCGTTTCAAGAGAGTCAGCCCAAGATGAAGGCATATTTTTAAGCCCGTCAAAATAGGTCTTACCGCCGTCAGTGCTTCTCTTTACAACTATTTTGCCCTTGCCGTGGCCTTCGGGATAAAAGGTTAAAATATCGCCGTTTTTTAATAAAATGCTGTCAGGATGACCTAAATACGCTTTGCTGTCGTCAACTACATATTTTTCAAATAAATAGTCAAGCTCAGGCGGTGTACCGTCTGTCTTTTCTGACAAATCTAACTGGGGAATTGTGTAATACTCTGCTTTGGGACATTTTGAAAATGAAAACATAGAGAACCCCTCCGTATTTATTTTAAGCTGTCAAGTCTCTCTTTAGCAATATATGCCGCTCCGAGCATACCTGCCTTGTTTCTAAGCTGTGCTTTTTCAAGCTGAACGCTTTGATAATTTATACCGACTCTATTGATAAGTTTTTTGCGAATATTATTTACAAGCTGCTCCTCAGACATAATTCCGCCACCCAGAACTATAAGGGGTGGATTGAAAATATAGCTGAGAGACACAAGACCGTTTACAATCTCATCCTCCCAATCGCTTATTGCCTGTTGAACAAATGGGTCTTCGAGCATTTGAGGTTCATAAATCTCTCTGCCCGATACATATCTTCCGAAATGCTCGGAAACTCTGTCCGTAAGAGCACGGCATGAAGCGTAAGCCTCATAACAGCCCTTTCGCCCGCAAGTGCACTGAGCTCCGCCTGCGTGGGTAACCATATGGCCGAATTCGCCTGCTGCTGATTTTGCTCCTCTTAAAATATCGCCGTTAAGGTAAATTGCACCGCCTACACCCGTTCCGTATGTCAGGCAGATGAAATAATCCGAACCTCTGCCTGCACCGAAATGCGCTTCGCCGAGGCCTGCACAGTTAACGTCATTGTCAACAGCTACGGGGACGCCGTATTTGCTTTCAAAAATTCCTCTCATATCGGTTCCGGTAAATCCCGGAATGTTGTCGCTTCCGTAAACGATAACACCCGTTTCAAAATCAACCTGACCCGCTGTGCTTATGCCGATAACATCATACTTTCCCTTGTATTCGGTCATTACTCTGTCAAGATTTTGTAAAACGGATTTTGCAGTTGTCCCTTCGTCATCAATTGCGGAGGATATTTCATGCGATTCAAGAATTTCAAAATTCTCACTTACAAGACCGTATTTAATAGCAGTTCCGCCTATATCAAAAACTAAAATTTTCATACTGTTTTTCTCCTATTATTTTATTGCGTCAGCAAATCTTTTCGTAATTTCTCTCGGACGTGTGATTGCCGTTCCCACAACTGCCGCATGAACGCCTATATCCAACGCTTTTCTAAGCTGTTCGGGAGTCCAAATACCGCCCTCGGCAATAACGGGGCAGTCAAGCTCTTTAACATAACGCTCCATAAGATTGAAATCGGGCAATACCGTACCCTTCGTGTAAGGAGTATAACCGCTCATTGTTGTTCCCACAATGTCAATTCCGAGCTCACGTGCCTTTTTACCCTCGTCAAAGCAAGAGGTATCTGCCATAAATAACTGGTTGGGGAATTTTTTTCTTACCTCTGTAAAAAAGTTCTCAAAAGAAACGCCGCTTGTGCGTAAACGGGCAGTTGCGTCAACCGCAATTATGTCAACTCCGCAATCGTAAAGCTTTTGGACTTCATTTAATGTGGGCGTAATGTAAACATCAGAATCGTCATAAACCTGCTTAATAATACCGATAATCGGTAAATCAACGGTTTTCTTGATTTCAGTAATATCTTCTACCGTGTTTGCACGAATCCCCGCCGCTCCGCCGAGATATGCCGCATAAGCCATTCTCGACATAATATAAGAGCTGTGTAACGGCTCTTCAGGTAGTGCTTGGCAGGATACAATCAGTCCGCCTTTAATTTTTTCAAGAATTTCCTTGTTTTTCAAAGCTCATTTCTCCAATTCGTTTATGTTTCGTTATGAAATCTTTAATTTTGTTTATGTTTTGTGAGGTTATTATATATTATTTTCGTATTTTAATCAATATAAATATACAAAAAATTCCTGAGATTATTTCAGCAC
>DKTZ01000037.1:0-10415 GCA_002490425.1 Ruminococcaceae bacterium UBA7217 | reverse complement strand
TCCTGAGATTATTTCAGCACAGCTTAAAGAGTGCCTTTATGCACGGAATTATCGACATTATTTAAGTTAAAATAAACAAATTTAAATATTACTCTTGTATAATTCTTCAAAATAGTGTAAAATAATTACACATATCGTAATTTTGTTTGCAAAGGATGTTTTTAATGGACAACAATAACAAATCTCAGGCTGAAATTTACCGTGAGGAGCGCAAAGCACGCCTTGCTAAAAGTGCAGCCAAAAAAGCAAAAAAGAGCCCTGCTCTTTCTAAGACTAAAAAACTTGTGGGAAAAATAATTGCTGTGGTTTTGGCGGTTGTTTTGGTTTTAGGGGCAGCCGGCGGTATACTTAACTTTTTCGGAGCTCCTCAAAAGGTCTTGAAGGTCAGCGTAGCGGATGCAAAAGATTTTTCATTTACTTTGGCTGAATTCAACTACTACTATTATGATATATGGTATCAGATTATGGAAACGGCAGCTAATTACGAATCTCAGTATTCACAGTACGGTATGTCCGGCGGCGGTGTTATGGCTACGGGCTATGACTACACTAAATCTCCTGCCGATCAGGAATACAAGGACGATTACAGTGGATTTGTAGGAATTACTCTTGCAGATATCGGTAAAGAGTCTGCAACTTGGGCCGATGTTATTGAATACTCGGCACTCAACAAGATGATGCAGGTAAAATACGGTGCACAAATGGCAAAAGAAGCGGGCTTAAGCATAACTCCAGAGCAGCAAACTCAAATTGACGAATCAATTAAGCAATATGAAGAAGATGCCATTAAGAATGATTATTCCACCAATCGGTATCTCCGCGGTATTTTCGGCAACGGTGTTACAGAAAAGCTTATCCGTGGATTATTAGAAAACCAAGCTCTTGCAAATACATATTTTACAAAAGTCAATACGGATAACGAAAATGCCATAACCGATGAGAAGATTAACGAAAAGTATGATTCTGCACGTGACTCTTACAATGTAGTAAGTCTTCGTGCATATCCGTTCCATGCAGACTATGATGAAGGTGCAGAAGACGCTGTAAAAGAAGAGGCCCGCAAAAAGGCAAAGGCAGCGGCTGATGAATTCCTTGCAAAAGCAACTGACGAGAAAACATTTATTGAACTTGCTGCAGCAGAGCTGAAGAAGGATGAAGCAAATAAAGATAAAGACGCTGACGAAACAACAGGTATGAAGAATATTTATAAAACAAATATTACTTCATCAATTTGTGAAGATGCCGCCAATTGGGCATTCAATGCAGATACTAAAGCTGGCGACAAAAAAGTAATTTCCGCTTCGGAGGACGATTTCTTTGTTGTTATGCTCACGGTAGCCGCACATAAAGATACAACCTCTTCCGGCAACGATGTAAGACATATTCTCTTTAAATTCCCCGAAGCACAAAAGGATGCTGACGGAAAAGAAATTCCGATTACCGACGCTCAGAAAGCTAAGGTTCGCGAAGAAGCAGAAAAGGTTCTTGAGCTTTACAAGGCTAACCCAACTGAAGAGAACTTCATTAACCTTACAAAAGAGCATACTGAAGACGTAGACACTGACGGAAATCCGAACAATGGCGGTCTTTACGAAGGTATTACTGCTTCATCAAGCTATGTGAAAAACTTCCTTAACTGGTCAATAGACGAATCAAGAAAAACAGGCGATGTTGAAATTGTGGAAACTGAATACGGTTATCACATTATGTACTACGTTAAGTCACAGGGCGAAGCATGGGAACAGAACATAAAAAATGAAATACTGTCAGATGCTGAAAATGCTTTGGTTGACACAATTGATGCTGATTATGTAAAGAAGGTCAACACAAACAATGCTCTTCTTAAATGGGCAGTAAAGCAGCAAATTAAGCACATTAACGATTACATTCTCAGAATGACATCGAGCAGCAATTCTTCTTATTAATCTTAATTGATTTAACTCAAAGTCCCCTTTTTTAAGGGGGCTTATTTTTTTATTGACCGAAGCCTTACGCTGTGTTAAAATATTAACATAAATGAATTGAGAGGGATACTATGGGAGAAAAAATTAAAAAAGCTATCGGCGTTGAGGGCGATTTTAAATCGGCAATACTGCCGATGATAAATTACAGCTACACAAATATGTTCATAGGCGGCGCAGGCTACATTATCAGTATGTATTTTACGATTTTCCTAACAGATGTTGTCAATATCTCGTTAAGGCAGGCAAGCACCGTTGTTATGATTGCAACAATTTGGGACGCCGTAACCGACCCTGTAATGGGAATGGTGACTGACCGCACTCGGTCAAAATACGGCAAGCACAGAAGATATTTGCTTTGGGGTATTCCCCTGCTTCTCGTTTCTTACTCGCTTTTATGGAACTCCTACGGAATTAACGGCAAGGAAAACCCGACTGGCGCAATGGTTTATTTCATTCTTGTTTATATGCTTTACAAAACTGCGTTCACCGTTATTTCCGTTCCCCACACGGCAATGCTCCCTGAGCTTGCTCCCGAATACAATTTGAGAACACAGTACAACTCCGTCGGCTATCTTTTCAACTCGGCGGGAATGGTTCCTGCATTCGGCATTGTTGTTTTGATTTTAGGTCTGTGCGGTTCAGGAGATGACCTTACCTCCGCTTCAAAAAAGCCGTTTTTGATAATAGGTATAATTCTTTCCGTATTCTTCTCTGCGGCGGTATTTATGACCTTTAAAACAACCCGTGAGCAAAGCTCTCTTGATATAAAAAACGAACCGCTTGACATAAAGTATGTTTTGCGTGAATATGTTCTTGTATTCAAAAACCGCTCATTCAGGCAGTATTTCTTTATGAGCCTTGCTTATCAGTTTTCAACGGGATTTTACAATAATTCAAAGGTTTACTACATAAAATACCTTGCGAATCAGTACAATAAATACGCTTTGTTCAATGCCATTGCAGGCGTTGCAGAGGCAGGCGCATTTCCGCTGAATTACGCCCTTACAATGAAATACGGCAAGAAAAAATGCGGAAATCTTGTAACGCCGTTGATGATTGCAGGTCTTGCAATCGGCCTTATTATGCAACACGGCGGTGGAAAGGCTTCCCTGATATGGGTTCTTTTAATGCTTCTCAGTATGATTCTGTACCCGTTCGGAATGTCGGGTCTCGGCTTTGTTTCAACTAATATTTTCCCCGACCTTACAGACGTCGACGAGCTTATAACCGGCAGACGGCGTGAGGGCGTTATTGCCACCTTCAGCACGCTGATTAAAAAGAGCATCAGCGGCGTTATGGCAGCTATGGTCGGTTTCACACTTCAAGGCTTCGGACTTGTTACGGGCGACACGGTTTCACAGTATGAAAAGACAACGGGCGAAATTTTTGCGCAGTCAGAAAATGCCATACTCGGCGTTAGGATATGCGTTGCGGTTATCCCGATAATTTCCGCAATTATATCGCTGTATCTGCTTAAAAAATTCAAAATGACAGGTGACGACCACACAATGATTCGTGCCGCCGTTGCAACGAAGCATAAATACGGCTCCGTAACGCTGACAAATGAAGAAATTGAACGCTGTGAGCTGATTTCGGGTCAAAAATATGAAAATACATGGCTCGGGCAGAATAACAATCCGTTGGAAGAACATGGACTCGACAAAAATGAAGACGGCAAATACATAATTCTTATTGAAAAAGAAAATGAGAAAAAACAGCTTGAAGAAGCTAATGCAAATAAATGAGAGGGGTAAATTTAATGACTGATATTACAAAAACCGAGCCCGATAAAAAGCCGAGAAACGCAAAAAATATTTTGACTGATATTTTATTTTATCTTGTTCAGTGGACTTGGGGTCTGCCCGTTAACCTTGTGGGCGGAATTGCTTATTTAATCTGCACAAAGGTGCTTCACCGCCGCCACCAAAAATTCGGATATGCCAATATTGTGTTCTTGCCGTGGAACTCGGGCGGACTTTCAATGGGGCTTTTCATCTTTATGAAAGATAATCACAA
Organism: Ruminococcaceae bacterium UBA7217; assembly: GCA_002490425.1. Taxonomy (GTDB): domain Bacteria; phylum Bacillota; class Clostridia; order Oscillospirales; family Acutalibacteraceae; genus Fimenecus. The sequence continues at coordinate 6,435 of DKTZ01000037.1, read as the reverse complement.
GAGCGAAAGATGGACATACAACACACGCATACACGAATACGGACACACGTGGCAATGTTTACTTTTAGGCCCGCTATATTACATTGTAATCGCTCTCCCCTCTGCCGTTTGGTGCAATTTCTTTGAAGGATACAGAAAGAAAAACAATGTTTCTTATTATAAGCTTTACTGCGAAGGATGGGCAAACGCATGGGGTCAGAAATTTTCAAAAATGAAAATGGTTGATGTGAAATAAAAAAATAACAGCAAAACGGGCGGTTCAAATGAACCGCCCGAATTTTATGACATTATTTTTTCCTTTTTATTATATTCTTTATAACATCCGCACCTGCAATGCCCAGCACGACGGCGATGCCGCCCTTAATATACGGCTTTACTGAATCAAAGCTTGACGGGGCATATGTATATGCAGCGTATTTCAAGGGGTTGCCTACGTCAAAGTTTTCAAAATCCTTAACTGTCAGCGTATAGGTTTCAAAATCGGCAGGATTTTCTTCGTTAAAATCAAAAATCCTTACACCCCTGTTCTTACCCGGCCCGTAAATATTGAATCCGCAGCCTTGGCAGTAGCCCATTTTCATACCCTTGTACTCGCCCACAAAGCTGTTGTTATGGTCATGCCCGAAAAATGCGGCAAACACATCGCCCTTTTCATTAAGAACATCAAATTCCCCACCGTTTTCCGCAGGAATACTTGGAGTTTCGCCGACAAATGAGCGTTCGTCAATTACCGTCGTTTTGGGGTTAAGTCCGAAATATTTCCCGCTGTACTGTCTGTACCCCTTTGCACTGCCCTTTGTGCCTTTGGGGACTTCAGCCAAAAGCTCGTAAATCTCAGGTACGGGAATGTGCTGAAAGACTATTGAGGGAACATAACCGCCGTTTTCCTCTTTTAAACTCTCTCTTGTATTTTTATACCAGTCAAGCTGACTGTCGCTTACGTGGGCGCAAGTACCGCCCGCACTCATTGAAAGGCTGTCAATCAAATAAATATTCAGCTTCGCCTTGCCGTTTTCACCGAGAACGGTAAGATTGTGGTTGCAGTAGCCGTCAATACTGTCATCGGCATTAAAAGCCAAGCAATTTTTGTGTGCTTTATAAACCTCAAACTGTTCTTTTTTAGATATTGAAAACGAGGTATCATCGTGGTTGCCGAAAACGAAGGTAAACGGCACTCCTGCCTCTTCAATAGGTTTCAAAATATTGTTGATTGCCGCTGTCACATTGCTTTTTCTGTCGCCAACCGCAAGATTCACACCGTAACCCTTTATCTGGTCGCCTGTGAACACTACAAGGTCAGGCTTTACGATTTTAAGGGAATATCGTATAAACTCCACCGTTGCAGGTGAGGTTCTGTTTGTGTCCTGTGTATCGGCAATCTGCATTATGCGAAATTTACCGTTATTAAATTTAAGCTCCATATCTTTTCACTCACACTAAAAATTGTTATAGTATTTATTTTATCAAAAACAGTAACGCATTGCAAGGAAAGTAATATTTTAAAGGCTGTTTTGCAGTAACAAAGCATAAAAGTTTTCGCTCGCCGAATCACAACTGTTACACCTCATCCACCGCCGAGGCGGTCCCCCTTCCCCTCAAGGGGAAGGCATTTTTCGGCTTCCCCCTCGGGGGAAGCTATCACGAAGTGACTGATGAGGGGCACGGAACGGATAAATCAGCATTTTTTAAACTCTGCAAACAAAAACAGAGGAAATTCCTTAGACTTTTTTACTCCGTCATAAGAAACAGGCTCTCCCAAATGAGTAAGACAAAAGCCTTTTTCTATTGCAGTATTGATATATTTACTTATTGTACGGTGGTAATGGGTAGTTTTCCCCCAGAAATCGTTATCGAAACTGTATTCCGATAAATATCTTGTCATTATCTTTGCGTTTCTAAATCCTTTTATATCCTTTTTCCAATCACAATCATAAAAAGCCGGATGAACTATTGAAAAATAGAATATACCACCATTTTGTGTAACCCTGTAAATTTCTTCAAAAAGCTCTTCTAATTTTTCAATATCCATAAGCACCTGATTACAAAATACCAAATCAAAGCAATCACTTTTATAGGGCAATTTTTGCTCAATATCAACACATTCAAAATTACAGTTAGGATACTTGTTTTTTGAAAGCTCTATCATTTTTTCAGAGCCGTCACAGCCTGTTACATCGGCACCGATAGAGGCAAAGTAATCTGTATACCAACCGTAGCCGCAACCTAAATCCAAAACCTTTTTTCCCGACAAGTCTTGAAAACGATTTGAAACAACCTCTTTATTTACAATTGCAAATTCACTTTCTTCTTGGCTAACAGCATAAGCTTTTGCGGCTCTGTTCCATTTCTCAATCGTTTTATTTTCCAAGCCTATAACCCCTCTTTTTTCAATTTCTATCATTAAACAAAAACAGCGGCAGCAAAGAATATTTTACTGCCGCTTTAAATATTTTACTCAACTAAAAACACTGTTTTTATACAGTTTAATTACTGAAGATTTGCTTTGAGAGTTGCAAGGCTCTCTTCAAGCTCTGCGGGAACCTTGTCGCCGAACTTTGCAAAGAATTCTTCAATACCCTTTGCTTCTTCATTCCAAAGGTCCTTGTCAACGTCAAGAATCTTTTCAAGTGACTCGGTTGTAATCTCATCCTCAAGACCTTCAAGGTTGATGTCCTTTGCAAACGGAAGATAACCTATTGCTGTTTCCTGTGCGTCAACCTCACCATCGCAACGCTTGATAATCCATTCAAGTACACGAAGGTTGTCGCCGAATCCCGGCCACATAAAGTTACCTTCATCGTCTTTTCTAAACCAGTTAACATTGAAAATTTTGGGAGCTTTTTCGGGGTCGAGAGTCTTACCGATGTCAATCCAGTGCTGCCAATAGTCAGCCATATGATAACCGCAGAAAGGAAGCATTGCCATGGGGTCACGGCGAACAACGCCGACTGCGCCTGCGGCTGCCGCTGTTGTTTCGGACGCCATTGTAGCGCCTACGAATACACCGTGATTCCAATCTCTTGACTGATAAACAAGGGGAGCGAGCTTTGCACGTCTGCCGCCGAATACGAATGCTGAAATCGGAACGCCCTGCGGGTTTTCAAATTCAGGTGAAAGGCAGGGGCAGTTTTCTGTGGGAGCAGTGAAACGTGAGTTCGGGTGAGCAAGGTTTTTGCCCTCTGCTTTCCACTCTACGCCGTTTGTCTTAATTCCTGTCCACTCCTCTGCATTAACAGGGGGATTCTTGTCAAGGCTTTCCCACCAAACAGTGTTGTCGTCAAGATTTCTTGCAACATTTGTGAAGATTGTCCCCTTCTTTGTTGCCGCAAGAGCATTGGGGTTAGATTTATCGTTTGTGCCGGGTGCAACGCCGAAGAAGCCGTTTTCGGGGTTAATAGCGTAAAGTCTGCCGTCAGGACCTTTTCTAATCCATGAAATGTCGTCGCCTACGCACCAAACCTTATAACCCTTTGCTCTGTAGCCTTCGGGAGGAATAAGCATTGCAAGGTTTGTTTTACCGCATGCTGACGGGAATGCCGCACAGATGTATTTAACCTCGCCCTGCGGATTTTCAATACCTAAAATGAGCATATGCTCAGCCTGCCAGCCCTCGTTCTTGCCCTGATAGGAAGCAATACGGAGCGCAAAGCACTTTTTACCGAGAAGAACGTTTCCGCCGTAAGCTGAATTTACAGAGATAATTGTGTTGTCCTCGGGGAACTGGCAAATCCATCTCTTTTCAGGGTCAACGTCACACTTGCAGTGAAGACCTCTAACCCAGTCATTTGACTCGTCGCCGAAAGCGTCCATAACCTTTTTGCCGACTCTTGTCATAATTGCCATATTAAGGACAACGTAAATTGAATCTGTAAGCTCAATACCAACCTTTGAGAAGGGTGAACCAACGGGACCCATTGAATAAGGAATTACATACATTGTTCTGCCCTTGTAAGAATCACGGGCAATGTCGTAAAGCATTTCATAAGCCTTTGAAGGCTCCATCCAATGGTTCGTAGGACCTGCGTCCTCTTCCTTTTTTGAGCAGATGAGAGTTCTGTCCTCAACACGTGCAACATCATTGGGTTTTGTTCTGTGATAATAGCAGCCGGGAAGTTTTTCTTCATTAAGCTTAATCATTTCGCCGGTACTGCAAGCTTCCTTGCGAAGCTCTTCAAGCTGTTCTTCACTGCCGTCAATCCAAACGATTTTGTCGGGCTTCACAAGCTCTGCTTTTTCGTCAATCCAATTAAGGATACTCTTGTTGTTTGTGAGTGCCATAAAAATTACTCCTTTTTTATATTCTATTCGGTAATCCGAAATTGTTAATTATATAAACAGCAAAGAAAAAATCCACATTCTCCGCTATTATAAATTGAATATATTATACACATTTCTTAATTGGTTTTCAATACCTAATTGTGAATAATTTGTCAAAAATATGTTAATTCTCGGTAATATCCGCCGTTGCCCTGCCGTTAAGGGACAAGTCCCCTCTTGTTCCGCTTATATATTCGTAATACCCTTGCGCACCCACCATTGCGCCGTTGTCTCCGCAAAGAGACAAGTCGGGTAAATACAAATTCCAGCCGTGTTTTTCAGCCTCTTTTTCCATTCTTGCACGAAGTACTGAATTTGCCGACACGCCGCCTGCGAGCACAAGCGTTTTTTCGCCGTACTCATTCATAGCATTTACCGTTTTTTCGGCAAGTGAATCCGTAACGGCTTTGATAAATGATGCGCCCACATCTGCCGTATTTAAGTTTTCGTCCTTTTGAGAAGCGTTATGCACAAGATTGATAACCGAAGTTTTAAGTCCCGAAAAGCTGAAATCATAAGGCGCACCATCAACCTTTGGATGAGGGAATTTATATTTATCAGCATCCCCGTTTTTTGATATTTTATCCAAATTCACTCCGCCGGGGTACGGAAGTCCCAAGGTTCTTGCGGCTTTGTCCATCGCCTCGCCTGCCGCATCGTCTCTTGTTTTTCCTATAACCTCAAAATCCGTATAGTCCTTTACCTTGCACAAAAGCGTGTTGCCGCCCGACACAACAAGGCACATAAACGGCGGCTTTAAATCTTTATGAGTTATGTAATTTGCGGCTATGTGCGAACGAAGATGATGCACGGGCACAAGCGGCTTTCCGGAGGCGAGCGACAGCCCTTTTGCATAATTCACGCCGACCAAAAGAGCGCCGATAAGCCCCGGTTCGTGAGTTACGGCGATAGCCTCAATTTCGGAAAGTGTGCAATCAGCGTCACTCAGCGCTTTATTTACAACATACGAAATATTTTCCGTATGAAGTCTTGACGCTATTTCGGGCACAACTCCGCCGAATATTTTATGCTTTTCAATCTGAGTTGATACAACGGACGACAAAACATTTCGCCCATCCTCAACAACAGCCGCCGCCGTTTCGTCGCAGGAGCTTTCTATTGATAAAATCTTCATAATTTTTCCACTGTTTTCCTTTTACTGTAGAGTATAAATGTAAGCGTCTTCGGTAGGGTCTGAATAAAAATTCTTTCTTTCCCCTACTTTTTCAAAGCCGCACTTTTCGTAAAGCTTTATTGCGTTTTGGTTCGATTTTCTGACCTCAAGAGTTATAAAATCCGCTCCCTCGGCAGTGCATATATAGCAAAGTCGTGACAAAAGCTTTTCGCCGTAACCCTTTTTTCTGTATTCAGGGAAAACGGCAATATTGGTGATATACACCTCGTTTGCTATATTGTTAGCGCCGATATAACCGAGGACTTTTCCGCCCAATTTCAGCACAAAAAAACGTGCGGTAGGATTGCTGAGTTCTTCTTCAAGCTGTTTTTCGCTCCAAGGACTTGAAAAGCACTCCTTTTCAAGCCTTGCCACCTCGGCAATATCATTTTCGCCCATAACGCATATTTCGGGCATCTCCAAAAGAGCAGTTGTTAAAGCCTCAAAGCCTTTTTCTATTAAATCGGCACACGCTCTGTAAGCCTCAATTCCTCTGCAATAAGGATCAGGAACGCCGAGTGTTACCGTATTCATTTTACCAAGCCCGTGAAGAACATCTGCGTGCGATGACGTCATACAAACGAACAAATCAGTTGTATTCAAATCCTCAAAATTGAGCCGCCTTGAACGGTGATATGTTAAATCAACACCTCGTTCACCGCAAACCGTTATTGCTTCGGGCGTTGCCGTGTCCCCCGAAAATGCCGAAACACCTGCGCTCGCAACCTCGATTCCGTCAATTCTATTTTTCTTTAAATATGCCCTGTAAAGCGCTTCCGCCATAGGACTGCGGCAAGTATTTCCGCTGCAAACAAATGTAATTTTTTTCATAGTTTCCCTTTCATATCACCCCCACAGTATCGCTTTGCTCAAAGCTCATTTCAGGGGCGCCGAGATTCAAAATTCCGCCTCAGTTCAATAGTTTCACTTTCAAGTGCGCCGAA
>DKTZ01000029.1 GCA_002490425.1 Ruminococcaceae bacterium UBA7217 | reverse complement strand
TCGGTCCCTATCTGTCGTGGGCGCAGGATATTTGAGGAGCGCTGTCCCTAGTACGAGAGGACCGGGATGGACGCACCTCTGGTGCATCGGTTGTCATGCCAATGGCACGGCCGAGCAGCTAAGTGCGGTTTGGATAAACGCTGAAAGCATCTAAGCGTGAAGCCATCTCCAAGATAAGATATCCCATAGCATAAGCTAGTAAGACCCCATATGGACTATATGGTTGATAGGTTGCATGTGTAAGCGTGGTGACACGTTCAGCTTGGCAATACTAATAGGTCGAGGGCTTGACCATTTAAAACTTGGTCTCTTATTTGTACTACATTGTTTCCTCTTCACTCCTTTGTTCAGTTTTTAAGGTGTATAACACAATGTATTAAGGATTCCCTATAGGAATCCTTTTTCTTTTTTATTTGCACATTTTAGGAGATTATTTTATGAATACCAATACTTTAAATAAAAGAATAGCTTTGTTAATTGATGCCGATAATACATCTTCCCAATATATTGATACAATAATCAGTGAGCTTTCTGCAATTGGCTCAGTTGATATTAGGAGAGCTTACGGTGATTTCACGTCACCAACACTTAAAAATTGGGACAAGGAAATTCTTAATAATTATTCAATTAAGCCAATTCAAAATTTTACCTACACTTCAGGGAAAAATTCTACTGACGGCGCAATGATTATTGATGCTATGGATATTCTTTTTACTAAGGATATTGACTGCTTTTGCATAGCAACCAGTGATTCTGATTTTATACGCTTAACGCAAAGGATACGCGAAGATGGAAAAACTGTTATTGGAATGGGAAGACAGCAAACTATTCCTGCTTTTGTAAGCGCTTGTAACGAGTTTAAATTTCTTGATGTTTTGTCTAATGAAGCTGATGTCGTCGATGAGGATTCTGTTTTTTGTGAGACAAGTATTACTCCGCTGCAATCAATTAAAGATTTTATTTCTCAATATATTGTGTCAAGAGATGAAAATGCTAATCTTGGTGGATTAAAGCAAGCCATAGTTTCTAAATATTCTGATTTTGATGAACGAAATTACGGATATTCAAAATTCTCAACTTTTATTAAATCTTTAAATGACTTTCAACTTGATGAAAATAGATGTTTTATTGCTATGAAGTATGAGAAAATTTCTAATTATGTTCAAGAGTTTTGTATGAAAAAGTCTGAAAAGAGTTTTACGTCATCTGAATTGCAGAATCAAATTCGTAATGAATTCGGAAATTTTAGATTAGTTGATTTAGGGTTCAGAAATATGAAAAGTTTTTTATCATCCTTACCGAAAATTGAAGCAACTAAAGAAAATAAATATAGATATAAAAAGCTATAATTCCTTATTTTTATTTACATATTTATTGCTATTTATGTAATTTTATGATAATATATTTCTTGACTAAAATGAAAGAATAATGATTATGAATCTGAAAAAACTGCCGTATGAGCTGAGCATTTGCAAATTAAATTCAGTTACTGACTATAACCTTGATTTGGATTTCTGCTCTTTTGCTAAAACTGACGATGAAATATCTTTGGTTTGCAAGACAGAAGATGTGCCTTTTGATGTTATTACAAGAGACGACGGCTGGTGTGGATTTTATTTTGACGAAACGCTGGATTTTTCTCTTATAGGCGTTCTGGCAAAGATTTCCGCTGTTTTATCTGAAAATAATATCGGAATTTTTGTCGTTTCTACTTATAATACGGATTATATTCTTGTAAAATCCGAAAATTTTGACAGAGCAGTGTCCGTTTTAAAATCAAACGGTTATACTTTTCTTAGCGACTAATTATATAAGGAGATTTAATATGCCATTTATTGATGTTAAAACATCGGCGGAGCTTAATTCTGAGAAAATTGAACAGATTAAATCCGACCTCGGAAAAGCTATTGCTTTAATTCCGGGAAAAAGCGAAAACTGGCTTATGGTGAATATCACAGATAACTGCAATCTTTATTTTAAGGGTAATGACAATAAAAATACCGCTTTTGTAAATGTGAGCATTTTCGGTGAAACCTCAAAGGCAAACTGTGAAAAATTAACTGCCGAAATCTGCAATATCCTTGAAAATTCGGCAGGGATACCGTCCGACAGGGTATATGTGAAATTTGAATTTTCTGATATGTGGGGCTATAATGGCTTTATGTTCTAAGCTTTTGGTTGAAAATTGCGGGTGTGAAATTAAATGAAATCTATGAAATCGGTTAAGGCATTTCTGTTTTGTGTTGCGGCTATATTGACTGTTATGTTTGCGATAGCTGTTTCAAAACCGAATAATAATATCAGAACCGACGCAGATAAAGCTTCTGATACCGGTGTTAACTACAACAGCCATACGGTTGCTTCGGAGGATTCTGCTTCATTTTTCAGTGAAACTGATTTAAGTGAAAGCGAAGAAGCTGTTTCTGATGAGCATACGGAAGCTACTGAGTCTGAAAGTGCGGCAAATTCGTATGTTTCTGAAAAGGAAGGCGCCGAAAACAGTAAAACACCCCCGTCTACCGTTTCTAAAACAGAAAATACTACTAAAAATCCTACAACGGCAGCGCCGAGACCAACCGAAAAAACAACCGCGTCTCAAGCACCAAAAGAAACGGCCACCCGTAAGTCTACAGCTACTGCTCCCGTGCAAGCTGAAGAAAATGAGCAAATGACGGTTTATTACACAAAGACAGGTAAGCGCTATCATTATGAAAATCCCTGCGGTAATGGCAATTTTTCTCCCACAACTTTGGCGGAAGCAAAGAAAATGGGTTTAACTCCTTGTCAAAAATGCGTTTTGCATTAGAATTGAATATTATTAAAAAACTCCTGTGAAGCAGTTCACGGGAGTTAATTTTATAAAATCATTGACATTATAGTTCACTTGTGATATATTGAGAATAATCATTTTCGGAAAGAGGGGAAGTTAAATGGATTTCGGTATGCCGACTTTAATTGAAACTGCAAATCTTGAAGAATGTGCGGTATTGTGTAAAGAGCTCGGATTGCAGTTTGTTGAGCTTAATATGAATCTTCCGCAGTATCAGATAAATAAAATTGATACGGACTTGCTTTTGCAAATAGCTGAAAAATACGGTATTTATTACACAATTCACCTTGACGAAAACTTAAATATCAGCGATTTTAATTCTTATGTTGCCGATTCTTACATTAAAACCGTGCTTGAAACAATAGAGCTTGCCAAAATTCTACGAGCTCCCGTTTTGAATATGCACTTGTCAAAAGGTGTGTATTTTACACTTCCCGACAGAAAAGTTTATCTTTTCAGTGAGTACAAAGAGATTTACCTTGAAAGCATAAAATGTTTTATAAAGGTATGTGAGTCTGCGATTAAAGACATTCCCATTAAAATTTGCTTGGAAAATACCGACGGTTTTACGGATTTTCATTTAGACGCCCTTAAGCTCTTTATGAAAAGTCCCGTATTTGCATTGACATTTGATATTGGTCACGATTATTGCATTGGAAGCCGTGATGAAAGCATAATACTCGGTTACGAAAATAAACTTTTGCATATGCATATGCACGATGCAAACAGCAACGGTAAAAATCATTTAGCTCTCGGTACGGGTGAAATTGATTTACCGAAATATCTTGATTTGGCCGAAAAAAATAATTGCCGCATTGTTTTGGAAACAAAAACAGTGGACGGACTAAAAAAATCAGTGGAATGGATTGAAAAGAGGGGATAAACAATGAAAAAATTTATATCTGTCGTAACGGTTATTTTAATGCTGACTCTATTGATGTCATCTTGCGGTAAGCCGTCGCCTGACGGGGATATTACAGGATATGCGTCAAAGGTGAGCATAATAGGCAGAGAAGTTCCTGAATTCACTTTAAGCGACAGCGCAGATTTCACCATACTGCAAATCAGTGATACTCATTTGATAAGCGGTTCAACTAAAAAAGATGTTAAATCGCTTGACAGTATCCGTGCGCAAATTGAAAAACTGAAGCCTCAATTAGTTGTAGTTTCGGGAGATATGGTTGAGGGCAACAATAAAAACAGCAAATTCAATAAAAAAACAGCCCTTGAAACAATGGGAAATATGTTTGAAGAGCTGTCGCAGTATTGGGCGTATGTACCCGGCAATAATGACGGTGAAATGATGGGAAGTACTGCAGATGTAGCCGCGTTTCTGTCGCAGTATGACCACTGCATTTTAAGCAATGCGGAAAATCTTACGGGTGCTACGCAGTATTCGGTTGATTTGAAAAATTCAGACGGAAAAACAGTTCATTCTCTTATTTTCCTCGACTCGCTTGCACGTGACGAAAATCATAAGTACGATTATATGAAAACCGACCAAATAGAGTGGGCAAAAATGACGGCAGAGGAGAAGATAAAGGAAAATCCCGATGTGTTTTTTAGCTTTTTCTTCCATATGAATACGCCGAATTTTGCAAAGTCGGGCAAAGAGGGCAGTGCATATACGGGTGCGTTTAATTATAATCATATTCCGAGCGATTTTTATGAGGGAATAGACGGCAATAAAGCATTTGATGAAATGACGGAAAAACTCGGAAATGTCGGTCTTGTTTCAATAGGTCACATTCACCCTGCAACAAATTATTGCAGCTTTCTTGGAGGTACATATTACCACGTAACCCGTGCCGCAGGCTCTGCTGTTACCAAAAACGCAGGCTGTACATTGATTACAATTCATACAGACGTAAAAGAAACAAAGGATATGTACGATTTTTTGGAAATAAAATTTTAATTACGGAAAATATTATATTGCATTATGCGAAAGGTAATTACAAATGAATGACTTAGTGTTTAATATTGTATTTTCAACGCTGTTATTACCTATAAATTTACTCTGCGGTGCGTGGATGTTAAAGGATGCAATGAACCTTACAGGTATGACCCTCGGTGAATATTGGAAGCTGAAACGCCGTCAGGAGCAGGAAGAGCTTGAACTGACAGAGCCGTCCGTGTTTACCGACTCAGAGGATATAGAGCTGTCAAAGAAAACCATAAGAATGGATGCTTCTCAGCGTGAAACTATTTTTTTCTTTAAGCATTACAGCTCTGACCCCAAGCGTTCCTTACGTCTGACAAAGGCATATGCCGAATGTACTTTTATAGGATTTTCGGCACTGTTGCTTTCTAATTACACCGCTCTTTCAAGAAATCCCGATAAGCTTAAATTTGCTTTAATCGGCAATATTATACTTTTGATTTTTAATTTAGGCTTGCTTTTTGCAGGCAAGATTTACAGGAATATGCATCCGATTGATGAAAGGATTTTAGAAAAGCTCAGTGCAAAGCGTGCCGAAGAGAAAGAAAACGCAAAAAGAGAACATATAAGAAATATCATTGTTTACATAATAGTCGGACTGTTATTTTTAGGGCTGTTGCTCTATTTCAATTTGAGTATGGCGGGTGTATTTTCACAGCAAAATCATCAGGTACAGCAAGGCACACCGACTGTTACGACGAATGTGCAAATAAGCCGCGAAAAAGTGTACGAAGAGCTTACCGAAAGAGGCTTTGAAACGGCAAATATACCCACAACCTATTGGCGTGAGGACGAAAGAAAGATTATGTATGTGTGCGCAGGGATGAAAAATGATATTAAGTTTGAGTATTACGAATACATTGACGGCAAAACAACTAATCTTGTATATAACAGTATTGTTTATTCTGTTTCAAGTGATATAGAACCGTCAGAACGGGAACAGTATGAAACTCAGCTTCCTGACGGTAACAAAATTTTCACGGCAAGTATAGACGGTGTATATCAACTTTGTATTTACAGAGATAATACCGTAGTTTATGCTTATTCCGAAAGCGGATTGGATGAAATTAACTCCATTCTTTATAAGCTCGGTTATTTACAAGCCAAATAAAATAAAGCTCTGATGTGAATTTACATCAGAGCTTTTTGTAATATTATTCAGTTTGAATTGGGATTATCAATAAATACCCTCAGTTTACCACTCATCAGCCACTCGTACCTCAAGACAAAAAAGGGGGGACCTCCTTGTCAGTGAATGAGGTGTTGCATCATCTTTTAAAATATCTAAAAACAGCAGATGCAATTCCGTTCCCTCGTCGATGTAGCGGAAAAGTCCCGTGGAAAAATAAGTGATGACGGTTAATTCATAACGGGCTGTCGGGTCGCAAGCACTCGCTGTTTTTAATGTCATTCTGAGTAAAAGGAAGAATCTCACCGATTATTTCATATCAATTCAACAAGATCCTTCACTGCGTTCAGGATGACCGTATTTTGTAGGGAACGGTGCCCTCACCGTTCCGTGTTTTACCCCTCATCAGTCAGCTACGCTGACAGCTTCCCCCCAAGGAGAAGCCTTATTGCCGACCTCGGCATCCCTTAGAAAATTGATTGAAGAAGAAATTTTCCCTTATTCTGAATATTCACTCTGCTTTTGTGCTAACCAATCCTCTTTTAAAATTCCGTATTGCTGTGCATCACCCGTACCGGAATCTTTTTTATAATAGTATTGAGGGAATATGCCCTCTTTTTTCATACCTAGTTTTTCCATTACCTTGCCCGAACCGGGATTTTTTGTGTTGTGCCGAGCTACAATTCTGTGAAAACCAACCTTGCAGAAAAGATACTCAAAAACAGCCGTTGCCGCCTCGGTCATAATTCCTTTGTTCCAATAAGGTGAGTCAATTTGCCAGCCCATAACGGCTTCCCAAAGATCATCGTGCCTCACAACACCGATATTTCCGATGATCTTGCCGTTGTATTCAATCGCCCAGTTGTAGTAGTCAATTTGTTTAGCTTTGTCAGCCCAAATGTCGGCGATTTTTTTCGAGTCAGAAAGACTTTTATGCGACGGATAACTCACATATCGGTTAACCTTTGGATTGCTTGCCCACACAAAAATATCCTTGTAGTCGGAAACTTTAAATTTCCGCAGAACAAGCCGTTCTGTTTTAAGCGTAACCGTTCCTTTGTGGTGGGTTAATTCTTCACCGCTTTTCGTCCAAAAGTAGTCCTTGCATTTAAAAGTTTTACTGCCGTCAAGCTTTGTAAATTCGCTGTAACCGATGAATACAAGTCCGCAATTCATCATTACCTTGCCGCTGTAAGGGTTTTCCACTGCATGACAGGAGCCTATTTTCTCTGCATTTAATTCTTCTTTTGCAAAGCGTACCATTTCACGTGCCGCCTCAGTGCCGTAGCCTTTATTCCAACGGTCAAAGCGGAAATTGTAGCCTAATCGCCATTGCGCTCTTTTCTCTTCCCAATAGATGCCGCCCGAGCCGATAAGCTTACCGCTTGCCTTTTCCACAAAACCGAAATCGTAATCATTGTCGTTTGTATGGTCGATGGTTTTAAGCCATTCGAGTGTAGCTTCAATGTTTTCGTGGCGAGGATATACCATATACCGTGCTACACGCTCGTCGCTTGCCCATTCATACACATCTTTTGCGTCGTCTACTGTCAGAGGACGCAGTATCAGCCTTTCTGTTTCTAAAACAGGTGTTTTCATTTTCTTCACTCCTTAAAAAAATAATAGATACAATAAAACCGCCGATGCGTTGTGCACCGACGGTTTGAAAACAAATTTTAAATAATCTGTCAATCAAAATTCCGATGAACACAACACAAATAAGCCGACATCTCTGAAAGATCGGCTGAGACTTCGTTATGCATCGAAACGAAATATTTAAACACTGTGTTCATCTCCTTTGTAAATTTTCCTAAGTGTAGCACACTTTTTTCCTCTTGTCAACAAAATTTTTAATATATTTTCATGTAATTGCGAATAACAAAAGCCGAGAATCACATTGCTTTATGACTCTCAGCTTTCACTTTGTAAATATATTTAACTGAAATTCAGTAAATTATCTTAATAAAGTCCTTCAGCCATCATTGCATCGGCAACCTTTTCAAAGCCTGCAATGTTAGCGCCTGCAACAAGGTTATAGCCAAGGCCGTAACGCTCTGCTGCTGCAACGGAGTTCTTGTAAATATTAACCATAGCATTGTGAAGCTTTTCGTCAACCTCTTCAGCAGTCCAGGCAAGACGCATTGAGTTCTGGCTCATTTCAAGACCTGATGTGCAAACGCCGCCTGCGTTAACAGCCTTTGACGGAGCAACAATAACGCCGTTGTCCATAAGGTAAGCAAGAGCCTCGTTTGTTGTGGGCATATTTGAAACCTCTATGTAATATTTAACGCCGTTGGCAACAATTTTCTTTGCCTCTTCCATACGAACCTCGTTCTGAGTAGCGCAGGGGAGCATAACGTCAGCCTTAACGCCCCACGGCTTTTCGCCCTTGTAGAACTGCACGCCGAATTTCTCAGCATAAGGCTCAACAATGTTCTTACCGCTTGCACGAAGCTCTAACATATAGTTGATTTTCTCATCGGTTGTGATTCCGTCGGGGTCATAAATGTAACCGTCCGGACCGCTTATTGTAACGGCTTTACCGCCAAGCTCTGCAATTTTCTTAACAGCGCCCCATGCAACATTGCCGAAGCCTGATACTGCAAAGGTCTTGCCCTTGATTGACTCGCCGTCGTGAGCAAATACTTCGCTCGCATAGTAAATTGCACCGTAGCCTGTTGCCTCGGGACGGATAAGCGAGCCGCCGAATGAAAGACCTTTACCTGTAAGAACGCC
>DKTZ01000060.1 GCA_002490425.1 Ruminococcaceae bacterium UBA7217 | reverse complement strand
CTAACTAAATTTATTGCTTTAATATCGTATTTTTCCATATAATACCTCAATAGAAATTACTATTTATTTGCTATTTCATTATACCATTAAATCTTTTTATTTCATAGACATATTCGAAATTTTATATAAAAAGGCATAATAAATCCCCTGCTCTGAAAAAGCAAGGGATTTTAAAAGATAATTATTTAAAATACTTTACTGCGGCTTCAAACATCTTAATGTCATAATTGCCGGGTACATTCTTGTAAAGACCTGCGCCGACACGCTCACTGTGACCCATTTTGCCGAATACTCTGCCGTCGGGTGATGTAATACCCTCAATCGCAAACATTGAATCGTTGGGATTAAACTGAACGTCATTTGTGGGATTACCCTCAAGGTCAACGTACTGCGTTGCAATCTGTCCGTTTGCGGCAAGCTGTCTTATAAGCTCTTCACTCGCTAAGAACCTGCCCTCGCCGTGTGAAATCGGTACAGAATAAACATCACCGACATTTGTAAGTGAAAGCCACGGAGACTTGTTGGAAGCAATTCTTGTTCTGACAATCTTTGACTGGTGGCGTGCAATTGTATTAAATGTAAGCGTCGGACAATTCTCATCAGTATCAATAATTTTGCCATAGGGAACAAGCCCGAGCTTAATAAGTGCCTGGAATCCGTTACAGATACCGCACATAAGACCGTCACGGTTTTCAAGCAAATCTGTAACACCGTCTTTAATTGCGGCATTTCTGAAGAATGCTGTAATAAACTTACCGCTGCCGTCAGGCTCGTCACCGCCCGAGAATCCGCCCGGAATGAATATCATCTGAGCATCTTTAAGCTGCTTTGCAAATTCCTCAACACTTGACTGAATTGCAGATGCTGTAAGGTTTTTAATAACAATAATCTCAGGCTCTGCCCCTGCGTCACGGACAGCCTTTGCACTGTCAAACTCACAGTTTGTGCCGGGGAATGCAGGAATTAAAACTCTGGGTTTAGCACATTTAATTGCAGGTGCCGAATAGCTTTCCGCCTTGTAATTAAATGCTTCAACAGTTTTAGCGTTTTTAGTAATGTTGCAGGAATATACCTTTTCAAGCTTATTCTCGTAAAGGTCGCTTATTTCCGACATTGCAACTGCTTCGTCAGCAAATTTAAGCGTTGTTTCCTCAGTAATTTCGCCTATTACATCCAAGCCTTCAGAGTCGGTAACCTCAAGTAAAAAAGCCGCATAATTGTAGCCGAAAATGTCATTCAGAGAAAGATTTTCTTTGAAATTGAATCCAAATCCGTTACCGAGACACATCTTAATTACTGCTTCAGCCATACCGCCGAGACCTAAAGTATAGCATGAAACAGCTTTACCGCTCTTCAAAAGTTCATTTATCTGCTCAAATACTTTAAGAAGTGATGCTGTTACGGGAAGTCCGTTTTCATCATACTCAGGCTTAATGAGAACAGCCTTATTACCTGCCTGTTTAAATTCAGGTGACACAATACTTTGAACCTTTTCTGTTGTAACTGCAAATGAAACGAGCGTAGGCGGAACATCCAAATCCTCAAAAGAACCGCTCATTGAGTCCTTACCGCCGATTGAGCCGATGCCGAGTTCTTTCTGCACCTCAAATGCACCGAGCAGTGCCGCTAATGGCTTGCCCCAGCGCTTACCGTCCTGACCGGGCTTTTCAAAATATTCCTGGAAGGTCAGATAAATATCTTCAAATTTTGCGCCCGTTGCAATAAGCTTACAAACCGACTCAATAACTGCAAGATAAGCACCGTGATACGGACTTTTCTCTGTAATAAACGGGTTGTAGCCCCAAGCCATAAGCGAACAGTCGTCAGTATGCTTCTTCTCAACGCTGATTTTCTGAACCATTGCCTGAATTGGTGTTCTCTGATTTTTGCCGCCGAACGGCATAAGAACAGTACCTGCGCCGATAGTTGAATCGAACCTCTCTGAAAGTCCCCTCTTTGAGCAGATATTTAAGTCCGCCGCAACCGATTTAATATTATCGGTAAATGTACCGTTGATTTCTTTTTCATAAGCTTTCGGCTTTTCGGGAGTGATTACAATATGCTTGTCAGCACCGTTTGAATTAAGAAAATCACGGCTGATGTCAACAATTTTATTTCCGTTCCAATTCATTGTAAGGCGAGGTTCTGCCTTAACAACAGCAACGGGAGTAGCCTCAAGATTTTCTTTAGCGGCAAGAGCAAGGAAAGCATCAACATTTTCCTTTTCAACTACAACAGCCATTCTCTCCTGCGATTCCGAAATTGCAAGCTCTGTGCCGTCAAGTCCGTCATATTTCTTGGGTACTGCATTAAGGTCAATTTCAAGACCGTCTGCAAGCTCGCCTATTGCAACGGAAACACCGCCAGCACCGAAATCGTTACAACGCTTAATCATAAGACAGGCTTCTTTATTCCTGAATAATCTTTGAAGTTTTCTCTCTTCGGGGGCATTACCCTTTTGTACCTCAGCTCCGCAGGTTTCAA
The DNA here is from genome assembly GCA_002490425.1 of Ruminococcaceae bacterium UBA7217. Lineage (GTDB taxonomy): Bacteria > Bacillota > Clostridia > Oscillospirales > Acutalibacteraceae > Fimenecus. The sequence continues at coordinate 41,150 of DKTZ01000060.1, read as the reverse complement.
CAGAATGTGCATTATGAGCCTTTGAAGAGCCTGTAGCACCGCCTATGCCGTCTCTGCCTGTTCTTCCGCCTAAAAGAATTACAATATCGCCCGGGTCGGGAACTTCTCTGCGTACATTTTCGGCAGGAGCCGCCGCAACTACTGCGCCGATTTCCATTCGCTTTGCGGCATAACCCGGATGATAGATTTCGTCAACAATGCCTGTTGCAAGTCCTATTTGGTTGCCGTATGAAGAATAACCTGCCGCCGCAGTAGTAACAAGCTTTCTTTGAGGTAACTTACCTGGGATTGTTTCGCTTACTGGAACTGTCGGATCAGCCGCACCTGTAACACGCATTGCACCGTAAACATAGCTTCTGCCTGAAAGCGGGTCACGGATAGCGCCGCCTATACAAGTAGCGGCACCGCCGAAGGGCTCAATTTCAGTCGGGTGGTTATGGGTTTCGTTCTTGAAGAGAAGAAGCCACGGCTCTTTTTTGCCGTCAACCTCAATCTCAATTTTAACCGTGCATGCATTTATTTCTTCAGATTCGTCAAGCTTCGGAAGCTTACCGTTTACTTTAAGATATTTAACGGCAACGGTAGCCAAATCCATAAGACAAATTGGCTTTGTTCTGCCAAGCTCCTTACGAACAGCAATATAATCATCATACGCTTTCTGTAAAAGCTCATCTTCAAATTTTGCATCGTCAATTACAGTCAAAAATGTTGTATGACGGCAATGGTCAGACCAATAGGTGTCTATCATTCGGATTTCGGTAAGCGTTGGGTCTCTGCGCTCGGATTTAAAATAATCCTGACAGAATTTAATGTCATCCTTATCCATTGCAAGACCGTAGCTTTCAACAAATTCAGAAAGTTCACTTTCCGAATAAGCATTAAAGCCCTGAAGTGTCTTAACTGTTGTGGGAATTTCGTAATTCACCTTAAGTGTATCGAATTTATCAAGAGTTGCTTCCCTTGCCTCAACAGGGTTAATTACGTATTTTTTGATTTCAGCAATATCTTCATCCGACAGCTCGCCGTAAAGAGCATATACCTTTGCGGAACGGATAATCGGTCTGTCACCCTGAGAGATAATTTGAATACACTGCGCGGCAGAATCTGCCCTCTGGTCGAATTGACCTGGCAAATACTCAACTGCGAACACTACTGCACTGTCAGTTTCGATTTCACTTGAAGCGACATCGAGCTGAGGCTCGGAGAAAACAGTTTTAACTGCATAATCAAAAAGCTCTGATGTTATATTCTCAGCATCGTAACGGTTAATGATGCGAACATCTGAAAGTCCCTTTATGCCGAGAAGATTTTTAGCATCGTTAAGCAGTGCCTTTGCTTCATTTGCAAGCTCTTTTTTCTTTTCAACAAATATTCTGTAAACCAAGACTTAGCCCTCCTTGCAATTCAATGCTTTCTGTCCTATATCCTTTCGGTAATAAGCATTACCGAAACTTATTTTACTTACCGCTTCATAAGAAGCGTCTATTGCCTCTTTTAAGGTATCTTTTACTGTTGTAACGCCGAGAACACGTCCACCGTTTGTCAAAAGCTTACCGTCTTCTAACTTTGCGCCCGCGACAAATACATTTTGTTCAAGCTCTTCGGGAATTGTGATTTCAAATCCCTTTTCGTATTTTACGGGATAGCCGTTTGACGCCATAATAACACAGCAGGCATTTTTGTCTGCAAATTTAACCTCACACTCACCGAGTGTTTCATTCGTCACAGCCTGCATAACAGTAAGCAAATCGCTTTCAAGAAGCGGAAGTACAACCTGTGTTTCGGGGTCACCGAAACGGCAGTTGTATTCAATTACTTTAGGTCCGTTTTCGGTAATCATAAGTCCGAAATAAAGGCAGCCCTTAAAGGTTCTCCCCTCATTTTTCATAGCGCGGATTGTCGGCAGGAAAATCTTTTCCATACATTCTTTGGCTATGTCTTTTGTGTAATAAGGGTTTGGAGCAACTGTTCCCATACCGCCCGTATTAAGACCCGTGTCGTTGTCGCCTGCACGCTTGTGATCCATTGACGAAATCATTGGAACTACTGTTTTACCGTCTGTGAATGAGAGCACAGAAACCTCAGGGCCTGTCAAAAATTCTTCAATAACAATGCTATCACCGCTTTTGCCGAACTGCTTGTCTTTCATAATAGAAATAACCGCATCTTTTGCCTCATCACGGGTCATTGCGATTATAACGCCTTTGCCGAGAGCCAATCCGTCAGCCTTAACTACTGTCGGAATAGGACAGCTTTCAATATATTCAAGAGCTTTGTCGGCATCAGAAAATACTTCATACTTAGCAGTCGGAATACCGTATTTTTTCATAAGGTCTTTTGAAAACACCTTACTGCCCTCAATTATTGCCGCATTTTTCCTCGGTCCGAAGCACGGAATACCCTTTTCCTCAAGCGCATCAACACAGCCGAGCACAAGCGGGTCATCGGGAGCTACAACAGCATAATCTATTTTGTTTTCTACTGCAAATTTTACAATTTTTTCTATATCGGTAGCCGCAATATCAATAAGCGTGGCGTCCTTTGCCATTCCGCCGTTACCGGGAAGAGCAAAAATTTCGGTTACAGCCTTATTTTCTTTTATTTTTTTGATTATGGCGTGTTCTCTGCCACCGCCGCCGACAACCATTATTTTCATAGGTTTTTACCTCTTATTATATTAGTGATGGAATAATCTCATACCTGTAAACGCCATTGACATATTGTACTTATCACAGCATTCAATAACAGCGTCATCACGGATTGAGCCTCCCGGTTCGGCAATATACTTAACGCCCGAGCGGTATGCTCTTTCAATGTTATCTGAGAACGGGAAGAAAGCATCAGAGCCAAGTGCAACATTATCTTTAGTTGCAAGGTATGCCGCCTGCTCTTCTTTTGTAAACGCTTCGGGTCTTTCGGTAAAGTATTTCTGCCAAATACCCTCTGCGCAAACATCCTCTTCATTTTGGTTTATATAACCGTCAATTACATTATCTCTGTCAGGTCTGCCGATGTCGGATTTGAACGGAAGGTTAATAACTTTATCAGCTTGGCGTAAGAACCAAGTGTCAGCTTTTGTGCCTGCAAGTCTTGTGCAATGGATTCTTGACTGCTGACCTGCGCCGACGCCGATAGCTTGTCCGTCAACGGCATAGCAAACAGAGTTTGACTGTGTGTATTTAAGAGTAATAAGCGCAACAATAAGGTCACGTACTGCCGACTCGGGCATATTCTTATTAGCGGTTACTATATTTGAAAGAAGTTCTTTGTTGATTTCAAAGTTATTTCTGCCCTGCTCAAAGGTAATTCCGAAAACCTGCTTGTGTTCTTGCTCAGCGGGAACATAATTCGGGTCAATTTTAACGATATTGTAATTGCCTTTTCTCTTTGTTTTTAAGATTTCGAGTGCCTCAGGCTCATAACCGGGAGCAATAACGCCGTCGGAAACTTCTCTCTTAATCATTTTAGCTGTTGTAACATCACAAACATCCGAAAGAGCAACCCAGTCGCCGAAAGAGCACATTCTGTCCGTGCCTCTCGCTCTTGCATAAGCACAGGCAAGGAGCGACTCATCAAGACCCTCAATATCGTCAACAAAGCATGCCTTTTTAAGAGTGTCGGAAAGAGGAATTCCAACTGCCGCAGAGGTAGGACTTACGTGCTTAAACGATGTTACAGCAGGAAGTCCGAGTGCCTCTTTAAGCTCTTTTACAAGCTGCCATGAATTAAATGCGTCAAGGAAGTTAATGTAACCCGGTCTGCCGCAAAGAATTTCAATGGGAAGGTCAGAACCATCATACATATAAATTTTTGAAGGCTTTTGATTGGGGTTACAGCCGTATTTAAGTTCAAATTCTTTCATATTTCAAACCTCTCTTATTTATTTTTATTAACTATTCTTGAGTCGTGTTTGCCTGTTTCTATGTCGATGTATCTTACAAACAGTGAAACCTTGTTATCTTCATTAAGATTTTCCCAAATAAGGCTTGTCAGAGAGTCAATATCCATATCGGGAAGCTCTACTGTTTTTGGCTCACCCTCAAAGCTCGGAAGAGGATTGCCGTCACACTTATATGTGTGAATAAACTTTGCTTTTCCCGCAATCGGGTTTGAATAAGCATAGGTATATCTTTGGCATGAAGAACCGTCGCCGTCTGCTGATTTAAGTATCGACATAGCGTAATTCATTTCACCGCCGTCAAGGTGAATAATACCTGAAATTCTGGGAGTGTAATTCGGAGCATCGTCCTCAAATTCTCTTGTGCGAAGAGCCTGTTCAAAGGTCATCTGCTTATCCATTAAATCGTAAATTGTATCTGTCTGGTCGCCGTTTGTAACAATTGTTTTATTGCCGAGCACTCTTACTGGAGCGTAGATAATAAGGTGCGGGTCAACCATCTTTGATTCATCAAAGGCCTGAGTGCGAATACCCTCGCCGTCCTCTATGAACACACGGTTTCTGCTGTTTTCGCTTCTGCCCATTATAAAATAAGCAGTAACCACTTTTTTGCCGTCAGCACTTTTGCCGATAATAATTCCTCTGCCGTGATAAGCGAGAGAATTAAGTTCTTCTTTGATTGATTTAATCTCCATAAGTAAAATTTCCTTTCAAGAATATATTAAAATGTGCCTAAAAAACATTCCGTGATATACGGTTGTGCAACAACACCGTTTTGAGAAAATTTATTGAATACATTTTCAAGTTCAGCAACAAAGCCTTCATAGTTCGCATCGTTCTCGCTTAATGCATAGGAGCGTGACAAATTATCGCCGATGAACTGTTCTTTTGTTAAAAAATAAGGATTTTCAATTTTCAGAGTTTGACACTTACTGAAATATTCATTCTGTAAGTAGTTTTCCCCGTCAAAATCAGCATAGCCTGTGTGAACATGTCCGCTGTGATACTGACCGCAGTATTTCATACAAACCTTGTTGCGTTCTTTTGCAACATCGGTTTGACAGCGTGAATTAAAAACAACCGCGAGAAAACCGCTCGGCTTTAAAATCCGTTTGCACTCTGTCTTAAACTTGTCTTTGTTAAACCAGTGAAAAGCTTGTGCAACCGTAATCAAATCAAAATAATTTGACTGTAAGGCAGTATTTTCAGCAGAAGATTTAACGATTTTTACATCATTTCCTAAAGCCCGAGTAAGCTCCGACAGCATATCGTCATTAGGCTCAACAGCAGTTATTTCCCAATCTTTTTTTAGCAAACATTTTGTAAAAATTCCCGTGCCTGCGCCTATATCCGCAACTGTTTCTGCACCAGTGCGCTCATAAAGCCAATTTATAAGCTCATCAGGATACGAAGGTCGGTATTTTGCATAGATTTCGGCTTTTCCTGTAAATTTATTCTCATTCATCTATAACAGTCCTTCCGTTTTCAACGGTTATTTTACCGTCACAGAAAAGCTGTACAGCTTTGGGAAGAATTTTCCATTCAGCCTGCTCCATAATTCTCCTTTGGAGCGTTTCGGGAGTGTCGTTTTCCAAAACATTTACTGCTTTTTGCAAAATTATCGGACCTGCATCACACTCTGCTGTAACAAAATGAACAGTAGCACCCGAAATCTTAACGCCTTTTTCCAGTGCTTCTTCGTGAACATGCAGTCCGTAAAAGCCTTTTCCGCAAAACGACGGAATAAGAGCAGGATGAACATTTATCATTTTATTTTGAAAAGCATCACAAACATTTTCGTCAAGTATTGTCATAAAGCCTGCATAAACAACTAAATCTGCTTTTTCTTCTATAAGAATATCTCTCATAGCACGGCTGTATGACGCAATATCCGTAAAATCTTTTCTGATAAGAGTACGGGTTTTAATTCCGTTATTTTTTGCACGCTCCAAAGCGTAGGCATCGGATTTTGAGGATATTACACAAGTGATTTCACCGTTTCCAAGCTCTCTCCTGTTTTGTGCGTCAATTAAAGCCTGTAAATTTGTTCCGCCGCCCGAAACAAGAACTGCTATATTCATTTTTTTATCAGTCATTGTTTTTTCCTCCGATAAGCGAAAGAGCAGGAATTAACATTCCCCCCAAAGTATTACCAAAAATCACAATCCAAATGAAAACAAATGCTTCAAATGATACAATTCCCGATGCTGCAAAATAGAACATATCCGCAACCGAATGTTCAAATCCGCTCAGAATAAATACTGGTATGCAAAACAATATTCCAATAGGTGTTTTAAACTTTTTGAATATGTCAACAGCAAGAAAAATTAATATTCCGCAAAATACCGCCCTTAAAAATGTTTGGAAGAAGTCTTGTTCAAGCTTTGCATTGCAGGAGTTTAAAGCTACCACACCTATTTTAGGTACAGCGTACCTTAAAGCATAGCCGCAAACAGAGGTTGCAAGCACATTTCCCAAAAGCCCCGTAAACAATACGGAAAATTCTTCTTTACCGTGTTTTTGAGGTATGTAACATATTTTACCCGTATAAAGCGAATACCCCTGATAACAAATACAAAGCAATGCAACAGAAAAAAGAACTGCTCCCACATATTTATTATCGCAGGAAAGGTAAACCGCTCCGCCGATTGAAATAAGAATACCTGCAAAAATTCCGTTAATTACTTTCTTCAGCATATCTCAATTTTATTATCGGACTCAACGATTTCGCCAATAATATAAGCGTCTTCGCCGTTTGCCTTTAAAATATCAAGTGACTTTTCAGCGTCCTCTTTAGCTACAACAATGCTCATACCAACGCCCATATTAAAGGTGTTGAACATATCTCTTTCACAAATATTGCCTGTTTTTGCAAGCAAATCAAAAATCGGTAAAATCTTAACAGACTTTCTGTCAATCTTTGCACACAAACCGTCAGGAATACTTCTCGGAATATTTTCATAAAATCCGCCGCCTGTGATGTGTGAAATACCCTTAACCTTTACCTCTTGGAGCAAAGCCAAAACAGGTTTTACATAGATTTTAGTAGGTGTAAGGAGTGTTTCGCCGATTGATTTTCCGCCGAGTTCAGGGACAGGAGATTTAATATCGGAATTTTCAACGTCAAATACCTTTCTTACAAGTGAAAAGCCGTTTGAATGAACACCGCTTGAAGAAAGCGCAATAACAATATCACCGACAGACATTTTGCTATTATCAATCATTTTCGGCTTATCTACAACACCTACAGCAAAACCTGCAAGGTCATAATCTTCCGTCGGCATCAATCCCGGATGTTCTGCAGTTTCACCGCCGATAAGGGCACAGCCTGACTGAACACAACCCTCAGCAACACCACTAACAATTTCAGCAATTTTCTCAGGATAGTTTTTACCGCATGCAATATAGTCAAGGAAGAATAAGGGTTTTGCACCAACGCAAATAATATCATTAACACACATTGCAACTGCGTCAATGCCGATTGTATCGTGTTTATCCATAAGAATAGCTAACTTAACCTTTGTGCCGCAACCATCAGTACCTGAAACGGAAACAGGATGCTCCATTCCAGCAATGCAACTAAGGTCAAAGCATCCGCCAAAACCACCGACATCATCAATAGAACCCTCATTACGAGTTCTGGAAATATGTTTCTTCATAAGTTCAACAGCCTTGTACCCTGCTGTAATATCAACGCCAGCCTGTGCATAAACATCTGATTTAGAATTATTATTCATAATTTATTCCTTTCCGTTCCAGCAATATGTGCAAAGGTCCTCTGCGGGAAGTCCGATTGATTTAATAATACCGTCTAAGCTTTGGAATTCAAGAGATGCAAGGTGAAGCTTTTCACAAATGTTTTCACGAAGCTTTTTACCTCTTTCAGTAGAAGAATCAGAATACTCGTCAATATATTTAAAGCCTTCTTCGCCCTCAAGCTCCATAATAACACGCCGAGCAATAAGCTCCATTTCACTTGTTGCACGGGAGAAATTGAGATATTTACAGCCGTACATAATAGGCGGGCAGGCAGAGCGCATATGAACCGATTTTGCACCGCTCTCATAAAGAAAATCAACAGTTTCTTTAAGCTGTGTACCTCTAACGATTGAGTCGTCAACAAAAAGAAGATTTTTGCCGACTATTAACTCCTTAACCGGAATTTGTTTCATCTTTGCTATTTTATTTCTCTCCGCCTGATTGGTGGGCATAAAGCTTCTCGCCCAAGTGGGAGTATATTTGATAAATGCCCTCGCAAAGGGTATTCCGCTTTTGTTTGAATAGCCGATGGCGTGAGGAGTGCCCGAATCGGGAACGCCGCCTACATAGTCAACGCCCTCGCAAACTCCTGTTTTCATATCAGCCTCAGCCATAATTTTGCCGTTATCGTAACGCATTTTTTCAACGTTAACACCCTCATAGGTTGAGGTCGGATAGCCGTAATAGCTCCAAAGAAAAGCACATATTTTTTTCTTCTTTTCGGGAGCTTTAAGCTGAATTAAGTCATCTGGAGTAATTTCAACTATTTCGGCAGGCCCAAGCTCTTTAATTAGCTCATAACCGAGCTTTTCATAAGCAAAGGACTCAAATGAAACAGCGTAGCCGTCATCATTTTTTCCAATTTGAATCGGAAGTCTGCCGAGCTTATCACGTGCGGCAATAATCGAACCTGTTTCGGTAAGCAAAAGAATTGAAGCAGTCCCCTCAACTACATTTTGCACAAATTCAATACCTTCCTTAAAGTTATCTTTAAGGCTTATAAGTGACGCAATAAGCTCATTTGAATTAACCTTGCCACCCGTCATTGCGTCAAAATGACCCGAATCCTTTATAAGATACTCGTCAATCAAATAATCTGCATTATTAACAATTCCGACAGTGCAGATTGCAAATGTACCGAGCCTTGAACGGATAAGCAACGGCTGAGGGTCAGTATCGCTGATACAGCCGATTGCCGATGTACCCTTCATTTCATCAAAAATATGTTCAAATTTTGTACGAAAAGGCGCATTTTCGATATTGTGTATCTTTCTCTGCAAGCCTATTTCTTTATCGTATGCGGCGAGTCCCCCTCGGCGTGTGCCCAAATGTGAATGGTAGTCAACACCGAAAAAAACATCTAACATACAGTCGTTTTTGGAAACGATTCCAAAAAATCCACCCATTATTTTTCCTCCGATTATTCGCCGAAAACTCTGTGCATCATTTCTTTGTATGCATCTTCAACTCCGCCCATATCTCTGCGGAAACGGTCCTTATCAAGCTTTTCATTTGTTTCTGCATCCCAAAAACGGCAGGTATCAGGTGAAATTTCATCAGCAAGAACGATTGTACCGTCAGCTGTTTTGCCGAACTCAAGTTTAAAATCAACAAGCTTTACGCCAAGTCCTTTGAAATACTCTTTAAGAACCTCATTTACAGTAAATGCCATTGACTTGATTGTGTCAATCTCTTCCTTAGTTGCAACGCCGAGAGCGAGTGCGTGATAAGAGTTCATAAGCGGGTCGTGAAGCTCATCGTTTTTATAAGAAAATTCGATTGTAGGCTCAGAGAATACAATTCCCTCTTCAACGCCGAAACGCTTTGCAAAAGAACCTGCGGAAATATTTCTGATAATAACTTCAAGAGGAACTATTGAAACCTTTTTAACAACGGTTTCGTTATCGTTAAGCTCCTCAACAAAATGAGTTTTAACACCCTTTTTCTCAAGAATCTGCATAAGGTAATTTGACATACGGTTGTTAATAGCGCCTTTACCGACAATTGTACCTTTTTTAAGTCCGTCAAGAGCGGTAGCATCATCCTTATAAGAAACAATTACCAATTCAGGGTCTTCTGTTGCAAAAACCTTTTTAGCCTTGCCTTCATAAAGCTCAAGTGTCTTTTCCATAATTTAAAACTCCTTATAAAAATATTATTTATTAAACTGAGCGTTAATTTTAGCGTCTTTCGCTAAAACAGCTTTTTTATTTTCTTCTCTCATATCTATAAGTTTCTGCGAAAGCTCTTCATCCGAAAGAGCAAGAATCTGAGCCGCAAGAAGCACCGCATTACCGCCGCCGTTAATAGCAACTGTTGCAACGGGAATACCCGTAGGCATTTGAACGGTTGAGAGAAGCGCGTCCATTCCGTCAAGTGCAGAAGATTTACACGGGATTCCGATTACTGGAAGCGTTGTATTTGCGGCAACTGCACCTGCAAGATGAGCCGCCATACCTGCTGCAGCAATAATTACGCCATATCCGTTAGCTTTCGCTGATTTTGTAAAGGATGCCGCCTCTTCAGGTGTACGGTGAGCTGAGAAAACATGAACCGTATATGGGATTTCAAGAGAATCAAGCATATCGGTGCATTTCTGAATAATCGGCAGATCACTGTCACTGCCCATAATAATTCCGACTTTTTTCATACAAAAACCTCCTAAATAAAATAAAAAAGACACACTTAACCCTAAAAGCCAGTTAAATGTGCCCAGACGGTCGGCCAAAATATTAAATTCCTTGCTCCTTCGTGGTGCTCCACAATTATTCCGTCAGTCGCAAAGAACCAACTCTTCTAACATAGAAAATTATATCATAAAGCAAAAGTATTAGTCAAGGATTTTAGATGTTTTACAGTATGTTTTCTTTCATAATTTTAAGCATCAAAATTTGTCGTATTTTGTATATTTTTATATAACGAATGAAAGTATTAAAACTGTTAAACAGCACCCGCAGGCAACTATGAACAAATTACGTGTAAAAACGGCTAACAAAACACCCACAACCAATGCGGCAATTCCGCCTACTTTGCTGTCAGTCGCATAAATAATCGCAGGAAACGTCATCACAGTAAGAGTGACATACGGTATATAATAAAGGAAAGACTTAATGTATTTATTGGTTATAGGTTTACGTATAACCGCCAGAGGAAAAACTCTTATTAAATAGCTGACAACCGCCATTACAATAATGTATGCGTATATGCTTTTATTCATTTGTCTTTTCCTCCTCTTCGTTATCTTTTATCGGGAAAAGTAATGCGGCTGTTCCCGAAATTATCAAAGTAAGTATTATTACTCTGATGCTCTCAGATGCCTTTGAAATTAACGGAATATATTTTGAAATGTAGCTTAATACTAAACTGCTGATTACAACGCCTGTTATGACCTTATTTTTTCGGCACGGCGGAATTACAACAGCTAAAAACATACCGTAGATTGCCACGCTTAAAGCATTGACTACAACCTGCGGCAGGATATTACCTACAACTATTCCGAGCACTGTTCCTGCCGCCCACATAGGTATTGTTGTTAAAAAAGCGCCGTACATATATGCAGGTTCAAGGTAACCCGGGTAAGAAATACCTATACCGAAAATTTCGTCAGTAATGTCAAAGGCTATCAGCAGTCGGTGGTAAAAAGGTGTGTCGGGTGAAAACTTTTGGCTTAAGGCACAGCTCATTAAAAGATATCGTGCATTAGTGACAAGCATTACGACAGCAAGTGTAATAAGCGAGGTTCTTGCGGCTATTGAGGAAAGACCTGCCATTTCGCCTGCCGAAGCATTATTAAGTAAACTGAGAAAAAGGCCTTGCAATGCATTAAGGCCCGTGTTCTTTGCGGTTATGCCGATTGAAAAAGAAACGGCAAAATAGCCGAGTCCAATCGGCGCACCGTCTTTCATTCCTTTAAGAAATATTTTACTTTTCTCTGTTGCTTTTTCGTTCATATTTCTCGCCTCACAAGGAGATATTGTACTAAAAAAACTGCCGTTTGTAAATGATAATTTTTACAAAAAAATCAACCTCTTATTTTGAGAGGCTGATTTAAAACCGTTTTATTCTTATTTTGCTTTTGTTTCGCAGTAAAGACAGCGGTACTCTTTATTTGCTCTGTCAGAAAGTCTGAAAATTTGGTCTAACTCCTGCTCACATGATGTTATGCAACGGGGATTTTTGCATTTAATTACATTCACAAGCGTTTCAGGCATATCAATTGACATTTTTTCGGTAAGCACGCCGTTTTTTATAATGTTTACCGTAGCGTCCGGGTCAACATAACCGATAACATCAAGATTCAGGTCAATATCCGCATCAATTTTTATGATGTCTTTTTTGCCCATCTTTTTGCTTTGAACATTTTTTATAATTGCAACCGATGCGTCAAGTCCGTCAAGTCCTAAAAGGTTAAAGAGCTTCATTCCGCAGCCTGCCGCTATATGGTCGATTACAACACCGTTCTGTATTGAATCTATATTCATATTGTGCCTGCCTCCTTTAAAAGCTTAAGGATAAGCGCCATACGCATATATTTCCCATTGAGCACCTGTTTAAAATAGCACGCACGAGGGTCATCATCAATAGCAATGCTTATCTCATTTACTCTCGGAAGAGGATGCATTATTGACAATTCATTCTTTGCATTTTTAAGTTTATCGGGAGTTAAAATATAACTGTCTTTAAGTCTTAAATAATCCTCTTCATTAAAGAATCTCTCACGCTGAACCCTTGTCATATAAAGAATGTCAAGCTCAGGCATTGCGCTTTCAAGGTCAGTTGTCTGAACATAGGGGATATTTTTGGCTTTTATTGAATCTCTCTTGACATAGCTCGGAAGTTTTAATTCATCGGGAGAAATAAGCACAAACTTTATGCCCTCATATCTTGAAAGTGCATTTATAAGAGAGTGAACAGTTCTGCCGAATTTAAGGTCGCCGCAAAGCCCGACTGTTAAATTATTGAATCTACCCTTTTCACGGTAAATTGTGAGTAAATCGGCAAGCGTTTGGGTTGGGTGGCAATGTCCGCCGTCACCTGCATTGATTACAGGAATTGAAGCCGCTTTTGCCGCAACAAAAGCCGCACCCTCTTTTGGGTGGCGCATTGCAATTATGTCAGCATAGCAACTAACTGTTTTGGCAGTATCCGAAACGCTTTCCCCCTTAGAAGCAGATGAAGAAGCCGCATCAGTCATAGAAATAACATTGCCGCCAAGCTCATACATAGCCGCTTCAAAGCTCATTCTTGTTCTTGTTGACGGTTCAAAGAACAGCGTTGCAAGCTTTTTACCGTGACAGATTTCGGAATACTTTTTTGGATTATCTATAATGTCAATAGCTGTTTTTATAAGCCCGTCAAGCTCTTCGGTTGTAAGGTCAACTATGTCAATGACACTTCTCATTATTATGCTCCTATCCAACTTTCGTCCGAAGGATTGTTTCTAAAAGCAATCAGTCTTTTAATATCCTCAGGCTTAATGTATCCTTCTTCTGCCGCAACCTCTGCAATGCAGTCAAAGTTAGTAAGAGAAATATTTTTAACATTTGCCGCTTCCAGTCTGTCAAGACCTTTTTGCATTCCGTAGGTGAAAATTGAAACAACGCCGAGAACCTCTGCTCCTGCTTCACGCAAAACATTTACAACTTCTATAACACTGCCGCCTGTTGAAATAAGGTCTTCAACTACGACTACCTTTTGACCCTTTTCAAGCTTTCCCTCGATTTGATTCTGTCTGCCGTGGTCTTTTGCGCCTGAACGAACATAGCCCATTGGCATATCAAGAAGATGTGCAGTAATTGCGGCGTGAGCTATGCCTGCAGTTGAAGTACCCATAAGCACTTCGGCATCGGGATAGTTTTCTTTAATAAGCTGTGCGAGTCCGTTTTCAACGTCTGTACGAACCTCGGGAGCTGTAAGAGTTAATCTGTTGTCGCAGTAAACAGGGCTTTTAATACCGCTTGCCCATGTGAAGGGCTCTTCAGGACGGAAAAAAACCGCCTTGATTTTGAGTAGGTCTTTTGCTATGAGATTTTTGAGTTCCATAGTATTTTCTCCTTATATTCAAATTTCTTAATCTACAAATTCCGCAATACATCTGTTGTATGCCGCAACGGGGTCTTGTGCCGCCGTAATCGGTCTTCCGACAACAATATAATCTGAGCCGATTTTTTTAGCCTCAGCAGGAGTCATTACACGCTTTTGGTCGCCGATATCGCCGTCGGCAAACCGTACGCCCGGTGTAATTGTCAGGAAATCTTTGCCGCAGGTATTATGCACCTTTTCTGCCTCAAGCGGAGAGCATACAACGCCGTCAAGACCCGCCTTTTTGGCATTCTCGGCATAATGCATAACGACTTTATCAATAGGCTCTTTAATTAACAAATCATTTTCCATAGACTCTTGGTCGGTTGAGGTAAGCTGTGTTACAGCTATGAGAAGCGGTCTTGTTCCGTCTTCTCTCGTAAGCCCCTCTAAAGCGGCTTCCATCATTCTGACAGTTCCGCCCGCGTGAAGATTTGTTATATCAACATCAAGGTTTGAAAGAACAGCCATCGACTTTTTAACGGTATTCGGAATGTCGTGAAGCTTTAAGTCGAGGAAAATTTTGTGTCCCCTTTTCTTAATCTCTCTTACAATTTGAGGACCTTCTGCATAAAAAAGCTCCATACCGATTTTCACAAACGGTTTGCGTTCAGTGAATAAATCAAGAAATTCATAAGTTTTTTCTGCACTTGCAAAATCGCAAGCAACAATAACATCCTTACCCATTATTCGACCACTCCTATTATATCTTTAATTTCATTTATTTTGTATTTATCAAGCACTTGCGGCAATTCGTTTATAATGTCACGGCAGGCAAAAGGATTTATAAGGTTTGCCGCACCGATTTCGACTGCCGTTGCACCTGCCATCATCATTTCAATAACATCTTCGGCTGAGGAAACACCGCCCATTCCCACAACCGGGATACTAACGGCATTTGAAACCTGATACACCATTCTTACAGCCACGGGAAAAATCGCAGAGCCCGAAAAACCGCCCATCTTATTTTTGATTATAGGTGTTCTTCTGTTTAAATCAATTCGCATACCGAGCATTGTGTTAATAAGGCTAATTCCGTCTGCCCCTGCGTCCTCACACGCTTTGGCTATGGACACAATATCGGTTACATTCGGTGAAAGCTTAACAATTACAGGCTTATTTGTTACCGCCTTGACAGCTTTTGTAACTTCAAATGCAGCTTTCGGGTCTGTTCCGAAGCTCATACCGCCGCCGTGGACATTGGGACAGCTGACATTAACCTCAAACCAGCCGATTTGCTCTTCTTTATCTAATTTTTCGCAGGTGTACGCATAATCGTCAACTGAAAAGCCGCTTACATTTGCCATAACAGGCTTATTAAAGCACTTCTTAAGCTTTGGCAATTCTTCGGCAATAACCTTTTCTACACCCGGGTTTTGAAGACCTACGGCGTTTATCATTCCTGCGGTACATTCGGCAATTCTCGGTGTGGGATTACCGAAACGTGCATCCTTTGTTGTGCCCTTAAAGGAAAATGTGCCGAGACAGTTTATATCATAAATTTCAGCAAATTCATAGCCGAATCCGAAAGTGCCTGAAGCAGGAATTACAGGATTTTCAAGCTCAACTCCGCAAAGATTTACACTTAATCTTCCCATAAAATTTCCTCCTTCTTCATAACAGGGCCTTCCTTACAAATTCTCTTGTAGCCCGTTATTGTTTTACAGCTGCATCCCATACACGCACCGAATCCGCAACCCATACGCTCTTCGAAGCTCAGCTGACCCGAAGTATTTGTCGATTTATAAACAGCTTTCAGCATCGGTTCGGGGCCGCAACAGCAGAAATGTGAATAGCTTTCGGGCAAGGCATCGGTTACAAAGCCTTTTTTGCCGTAACTACCGTCAACAGTGGTAACGGTGACATCACAGCCGAGCGACTTGAACTCGTCCTCGTAAAACACCTCGGACTTTGTGTTAAAGCCTAATATTACGGTAACTTTCTTGCCGATGTTTCTAAGCTCTTTTGCAAGCATATACATCGGCGGAACACCTACGCCGCCGCCGAGAAGCAACGGATTTTCACCGCAAAGCTCAAGGTTATAGCCGTTACCGAGGCCCGTAAGAACATCAAGAACAGTACCCTCGGGCATTTTGCTCATAATTTCAGTACCCTTGCCGACAACCTTATATATTATTGTAAGCGTATCCCCTTCTCTGTCACAGACGGAAATCGGTCTGCGAAGAAAAAGACCGTCGATTTTAATATTTACAAACTGACCGGATGCCGTAATATCAGAGCAGTCACCCGTCAGTATCATTTTGTAAACATTATCAGTTAAAGGAGTATTTTCTTTTACTGAAAATAGAACTTGTTTCATAAATAACCTCAGCTTTAAGCGTCAATAGTTGAAATTGTCTGTGTTGTTTCCTCAAGAACATCAAGCAAAACCTTAACGGTATCAAGCGAAGTAAATATTGTGACATTATTTTCAGTTGCAGCACGGCGGATTTCAACACCGTCCTCATAATGAACGCCAGAAAGAATCGCTCTTGTATTTATTACATAGCTTACATACCCTGCACGGATTGATTCAAGAATTTCGTCACTGCCCTCACTGATTTTACCTCTTACACGGGTTCTGATTCCGTTTTCCTTGAGAACTGCGGCAGTACCGCTTGTAGCTTCAATATTAAAGCCCATATTGTAAAATCTTCTGATAAGTGGAATTGCCTCTTCTTTATCTTCATCTGCAAGTGTTACAAGCACTGTACCGTAGTTCTGAAGATTCATTCCCGAAGCCGTAAGAGCCTTGAACATTGCACGGTGAAGCTTGTCGTCATAGCCGATTGCTTCGCCCGTCGATTTCATTTCAGGTGAAAGATAAGCGTCAAGTCCCTTAATTTTGTTGAATGAGAATACGGGAACTTTTACGTAATAGCGGTGCTTTTCCTCAGGATAAAGGTCAAATATTCCCTGCTCTTTAAGACTCTTGCCGAGGATTACCTCAGTTGCAATGTCAGCAAGAGAATAGCCTGTTGCTTTTGAAAGGAACGGAACAGTTCTTGACGAACGTGGATTTACCTCAATGATGTATACCTCATCCTTTGGTGTTACGATAAACTGAATGTTATAAAGACCGATTATACCTATGCCCAGTCCCAATTTTTTAGCATACTGTAAAATAATGCCTTTAACTTTATCGGAAATTGAGAATGTGGGATAAACGCTTATTGAGTCGCCCGAATGAACGCCGGTTCTCTCAACAAGTTCCATAATACCTGGCACGAAAACATCTCTGCCGTCACAAATAGCGTCAACCTCAACCTCTTTGCCCTGAATATATTTATCAACAAGAACAGGTTTGTCAACATCGATTTCAACCGCAGTTTTAAGATAATGTTTCAAATGCTCATCTTTAGAAACAATCTGCATTGCTCTGCCGCCGAGAACAAATGACGGGCGTACAAGTACGGGATAGCCGATTTCATTTGCAGCTTTAAGACCGTCCTCGATATTTGTAACTGCCTGACCCTTCGGCTGAGGAATATTAAGGTCTTTAAGAATTTTTTCAAAGCTGTCACGGTTCTCTGCCTTTTCAATCGCATCGCAGTCTGTACCGATAATCTTAACTCCTCTGTCCATAAGAGGCTGTGCAAGGTTAATAGCTGTCTGACCGCCGAGCGATGCAATTACACCCTCAGGCTGTTCAAAATCAACAATAGCCATAACATCTTCGGGAGTAAGCGGTTCAAAGTAAAGCTTGTCCGCAGTTGTGTAGTCTGTTGAAACAGTTTCGGGGTTATTGTTAATGATTATTGCTTCATAGCCTGCACGCTTGATTGTCTGAACTGCGTGAACGGTCGAATAGTCAAATTCAACACCCTGACCTATACGGATTGGACCTGCGCCTAGAACGATAATCTTCTTTTTGTCTGTAAGTCTTGAATCGTTAGTGCCTGTGTATGACGAATAGAGGTAAGCTATATATTTGCCGGTGTGGAGAGTGTCAACCATCTTGAAAATGGGTGTAATTCCATTCTCTTTTCTCATTTTATAAACTTCGGTTTCAGCAACATTCCATACATTTGAAATGAATTTGTCCGAGAAGCCGAGGATTTTTGCTTCTTTGAGAACAGCTACGTTATTCACATTAGTTTTAATCTTTTCTTCCATATCAACGATTTTTTTATAAGACTCAAGGAAAAGCTCGGTAATCATTGTTACCTCGTGGAGCTTTTCAATGCTTGTACCTCTGCGGATAAGCTCGAAAATCGCATATACATTATCGTCTTTAAACTCTTTGATATAGTTAAGTAATTGTTCATCAGTGTAGCTGTCAAATTTCGCAAGGTGGAAATGGCAAACGCCTGTTTCAAGTGAGCGAACAGATTTTAACAGACATTCTTCAAGCGTTGCGCCGATACCCATTACCTCACCCGTAGCTTTCATCTGTGTGCCGAGAGTGTTTGGAGCGTCAGCAAACTTGTCAAACGGGAAACGGGGGAATTTTGCAACGATATAGTCAAGGCTCGGTTCAATTGCGGCAGTTCCGCCTGCAACGGGAATATCCTCAAGAGCCATTCCCATAGCAATTTTTGCCGTAACTCTTGCAATCGGATAACCGCTTGCCTTTGAGGCGAGTGCAGAAGAACGTGAAACTCTCGGGTTAACCTCAATAAGGAAATATTCACTTGAAATGGGGTTGAGCGCAAACTGAACATTACAGCCGCCCTCAATTTTAAGCTCACGGATAATTTTAATAGCACTGTCGTTGAGCATTTTAAGATCGTGGTCGTTAAGCGAAAGAATGGGTGCTACAACTATTGAGTCGCCTGTATGAACGCCGACGGGGTCAATGTTTTCCATACCGCATATTGTAATTGCATGGTCATTTGAGTCACGCATAACCTCAAATTCAATTTCTTTATAACCTTTAACACTCTTTTCAATAAGAACCTGATGAACAGGTGAAAGCTTAAAAGCATTCATACCAATTGACACAAGCTCTTCTTCATTGTTTGCAAAGCCGCCGCCTGTACCGCCCAAGGTAAATGCAGGGCGAAGAACAACGGGATATCCGATTTCTTCAGCCGCTTTTTTTGCTTCTTCAAGGTTGTAGGTAATTTCAGACGGAATAACCGGCTCGCCTATTGACTCGCACATTTCTTTGAAAAGCTCTCTGTCCTCCGCTCTTTCAATACTTTCGCTTGATGTTCCGAGAAGCTTTGTTCCGCACTCTTTAAGAATACCTTTCTTTTCAAGCTGCATTGCAAGGTTAAGACCTGTCTGACCGCCAATGCCGGGAACAATTGCGTCAGGACGCTCGTAGCGGAGAATTTTTGCAATATATTCAAGCGTCAACGGCTCCATATATACTTTGTCGGCAATTGACGTATCAGTCATAATCGTTGCAGGGTTTGAGTTACAAAGAATTACCTCATACCCCTCTTCCTTAAGAGCAAGACACGCCTGAGTGCCTGCATAGTCAAACTCGGCAGCCTGACCGATAACGATAGGGCCGGAGCCGATAATCAATACTTTTTTTACATCTGTTCTTTTAGCCATTGTTTTTTCCTCCAAATATATATTAAAGTGATTTATAAACTGTTTTTCCGCCGCAAACTGTCAGCAGACATTTACCGAAAACTTCAGTATTTTCAAACGGTGTTGCCTTGCCCTTAGAAAGAAATTCATCGGGATTTATAACTGTTTTTTCATTAAGATTCCACACCGTACAGTCATCGCCGAGCGGTATATTAAACCTTTTGCGAGAATTTACTGCCAAAAGCTCTATTGCCTTTTCAAGTGAAATAATATCTTTCTTTACAAGATGCGTATAAACAAGCTGAAATGCTGTTTCAATTCCGACAATTCCGAATGCGCTTTTTTCGAGTCCCTTTGATTTTTCTTCATCACTGTGCGGAGCGTGGTCTGTTGCTATCATATCAATTGTACCGTCTTTGATACCATCAATTAAAGCATCTCTGTCCTCTTTGGAACGCAGAGGCGGATTCATTTTGAATTTGCCGTCTTCACGCAAATCTTCATCAGTTAAAATCAAGTAATGCGGCCCTGTTTCACAGGTTACATTTACGCCTTCTGCTTTTGCCCTTCTTATAAGCTCAACGCTTTCCTTGCAGGAAATGTGGCAAACATGATAAGCACAGCCCGTTTCCTTTGCAAGCTTTAAATCACGTTCGATAGGCTTCCATTCGCTTTCGGAACAAATGCCCTTGTGATTATGCGCTTTTGCATAATCACCGTCGTGAATGTAACCGCCGTGAAGAAGAGAATTTTCCTCGCAGTGAGCGACAATAATTTTACCGAGTTTTTTGGCGGTAAGCATTGCTTCACACATCAAATCTTTAGACTGAACACCCCTGCCGTCATCTGAAAAAGCTATTACACAGTTTGCCATATTTTCCATATCGGAAAGTGTTTCGCCTTTTTGACCGACGGTAATTGCACCGTAGGGGTAAACATTGATTGCGGCGTCCCTCTCAATAATTTTAAGCTGTTCGTTTAAACTCTCGGTACTGTCAGGAACGGGATTCAGATTCGGCATTGTGCAAACAGCGGTATATCCGCCGTGAGCCGCCGCCAAAGAGCCTGATTTAATTGTTTCTTTATAAGAAAAACCCGGCTCACGAAAATGCACATGCACATCGCAAAAGCCGGGAAAAATAACGCAATTTTCAAAATCCAAATCGGCAAAATCACCGTTACCAAGCACAGCATCGGAGAGTTTATCAATCATAACTTTTTTCAGTTTAGAATAATTCTGCACTAAAAGCCCTCCTAACAAAAATACCTTACCGAAAAGCCGGTAAGGTACAAGTTACACAAACAGAACCACAGCGCAAAACGCAACGGTAGCTTTTATACTCAATCTTGCCGACATCTCTGTATCGAATTAAAGATTTGAATTTATAGAATTATATCATTTTGGTAAAACGCTGTCAACTATAAAATTAAATTTTTTCAATATATTTTTATAAGAAATAAATTGCTGTTATCTGATAACTTTATATATCAGCGGTTTTGGCTCGGGTTTATAGGCGGAAATGCATACGGCAGAGCGGTACATTTTTTCGGCATCATCTAAAGACGATTTGTTATTTGTAAAAAGAGTTGCTATTGTTTCACCTTTATTGATTTTTTCGACTGTCTTTTTATAAATCATAATTCCCGCCGAAAAATCGATACGGTCTTCCTTGCGTTCTCTTCCTGCTCCGAGGATTACGCTTGCAAGTCCGATTTTTTCCGTGTCCATTGATGTAATATATCCGTCTATTTCAGATAAAATGTCACAAGAGTATTCTGCTTTCGGAAATTTTTCGGTATTTTCTATGAAATAAACATCACCGCCCTGTGCAGAAATCCACTCTTTCATTTTTTCATATGCTTTTCCGCTGTCTATTGAATAGTTTACCATTTTTTGTGCTTCATTATGCGGAACTGAAAGAACAAGCGAAATAAGCTCGGACGCTAAAGCAACACAAACTTCTTTTAAATCATTGTCAAGTTCGCCTTTAAGCACTTTTACCGCCTCAATAACCTCAAGAGAATTGCCGACTGCCGAGCCTAAGGGTCTATCCATATCGGTAATAAGTGCCGCCGTATTTCTGCCGCAACCTTTACCTATTTTTACCATTTCGTTTGCAAGTACTTCGGCATCCTCAATCGTTTTCATAAATGCACCGCTACCGCATTTAACGTCGAGAACAATATTGTGCGAGCCTGCGGCAATTTTTTTGCTCATAATACTTGATACAATAAGAGGAATACTATCAACTGTTGCGGTAACGTCACGCAATGCATAAAGTTTTTTATCGGCAGGGGTTAAATTACCGCTTTGACCGATTATCGAAATTCCGACATTTTTCACCTGCGAGATAAAATCATCTCCCGAAAGCGTGGTTTTATACCCGGGAATTGACTCAAGCTTGTCGACAGTTCCGCCTGTATGCCCAAGACCTCTGCCCGACATTTTTGTAATCTTTGCACCGAGAGAAGCCACAATAGGAGCGACAATAAGGCTTGTTTTATCGCCTACTCCGCCCGTTGAATGTTTATCGGCAGAAAGAGTGCCAAACATCGACAAGTCGACCGTATCACCCGAATTTGCCATAGCTTTAGTCAAGATAACGGTTTCCTTTTCGGTCATACCCTTAAAATAAACCGCCATACAAAATGCGGAAGCCTGATAATCGGGAACCCTGCCGTCGGTATATCCTTTTATAAAAAACTCTATTTCCTCCCCGGTTAATTCTTTACCGTTTCTTTTATTTTCAATTATATCATACATTCTCATAGCAAAGCACCTCATTTAACGTGTTCGGGATTAAACGAAAACGGCAGAATATCCGAAAGAGTATATTCGTTAAAGCTGTTTTCGCCGCCCACAACCAATATTTTAAAATCCGGTATGCAAAATTCAGCCATCACCTGACGGCAAACTCCGCAAGGCGGAAACTCACCCGTTATCACGCCGTTCTTTCCGCCTGCAACTGCAATTTTAAGAAATTCTCTTTCGCCCTCGCTTACTGCTTTAAATATAGCCGTACGTTCAGCGCAGACAGTAGGCGAATATGAGGCATTTTCAATGTTACATCCTGTATATATTTTGCCCGATTTTGTAAGCAATGCCGCACCTACTTTGTATCCCGAATACGGCACATACGCATTTTCCATAGCCTTTACGGCAAGCGTGCAAAGTTCTTCATTCGTCATAGAATCACCTTATTTTAATATTTTATTTAATGTTCCTTTTCCTGCACAATCAAACTGTATGTCAAAATAATCTGTTACAAAAGATGCTATTTCAGAAAATGTATCCAGTGTGCCGATATTTTGCGGCTTAACATTTTCACCGTAAATTATAAGAGGAACATATTCCCTTGTATGGTCGGTGCTCTCATCCCCGGGGTCACAGCCGTGGTCGGCAGTAATTATTAAAATATCGTCAGACTTCATTCGCTTGGTAAATGACGGAAGCCATTTATCAAATTCAGCAAATGCCTTTGCGTAACCGTCAATGTCCTGCCGGTGACCGTAAAGCATATCAAAATCAACCAAATTCACAAAGCAAAGTCCCTCAAAATCCTTATTTAAAGCATCGAGCGCAATTTTCATACCCTCAGCATTTGAATGTGTAAAGGTATGTTCCGTTATGCCTTGACCTGCGAATATATCGTAAATCTTGCCTATTGCATAAACAGTCTTTCCGCTTTTTGAGATAGTATCAAGCATTGTATCTTTCGGCGGTTCAAGTGAAAAATCGTGCCTGTTTGCTGTTCTTTCAAATTTACCGTCAACTGTTTTAAAAGGCCTTGCAATTACTCTGCCGACTGCATTTTCACCGCAAAGAATTTTTCTTGCAATTCGGCAATATTCATAAAGAGTTTCAAGCGAAACTACGCTTTCGTGTGCGGCAACCTGGAAAACGCTGTCCGCAGATGTATATACGATTAAATCGCCTGTTTTTATATGCTTTTCGCCGAAATCCTTGATAACCTCAGTCCCCGAATACGGCTTGTTGCAAAGCATACCTCGACCTGTTTGCCGTGAAAACTCCTTGATTATTTCATTGGGAAATCCGTTAGGATATGTAGGCATTGCTTTTTCAGACACTAGACCCGCTATTTCCCAATGGCCTGTTGTAGTGTCCTTGCCCCTTGATTTTTCAGCCATTCTGCCGACAGCCGCAGAAGGGGTATATACTTTCGGTAAATAATCACAGCCATCAATATTACCTATACCCATTTTTGCGGTATTTACACAGTAGAAATATTTTGATTTTGCTATTCTTTTTAATGTGTTGCAGTCTTTATCCCCAAAATCGCTCGCATCGGGCATTTCACCTGCTCCGCAGGAGTCAAGAACGATTAAGAAAACACGCTTTGCCATAAAATCACTTGCCTTTTTTAACTATTTTCACAATTCTGCTTGTTCCGAGTCGTGATGCTCCTAAATTTATAAATTTTTCCGCATCTTCAATTGAAGAAATTCCGCCTGCCGCTTTAATTTTCACGGTTGGGGCTACATTTTCTGCAAAAAGCTTAATATCGTGCTCAGTTGCACCGCCGCCTCCAAATCCCGTTGATGTTTTAATGTAATCTGCTCCCGATTCAGACACTATTTCGCACATTTTAACTTTCTCTTCGTCTGTCAAAAGACAGGTTTCGATTATAACCTTTAAAATTTTGTCGTGGCAGGCTTTTTTTATTTGTCTAATTTCGGCTAAAAGCCAATCGTACTTTTTATCCTTTAACCAGCCGATATTTATAACCATATCAATTTCGTCTGCGCCGTTTTTTACTGCATCCTCTGTTTCAAAGCATTTAACAGTAGTTGTGGAATAACCGTTTGGAAAGCCGATAACAGTGCAAATCGGTAAACTTTCGCCGACATATTCTTTTACCTGCTTAACATAAGATGCAGGTATACAAACAGAAGCGGTATGATATTTTATACCGTCGTCGCATATTTCTTTAATTTCACTCCAAGTTGCGCCTTGACTTAAAAGTGTGTGGTCGCACTTTGACAGAATTTCATTTATATCCATTATTTTCACCTCAAAAACTTTTCAATTATATTTTAACACAAATTTACATTTCTTCAACAAAAAAAGAAAAGCGGCACGCAGAAATTTGCATACCGCTGTTGTAGAAAATCTACAAATTAAAGAATAATTGATGTGCCGTTCATTTCCTCAGGCTGTGCAATTCCCATAATTTTGAGCATTGTGGGTGCAATGTCACAAAGCTTGCCGCCCTCACGAAGTGTGCAGGGGTAATCGGCAACAATGAACGGAACAGGGTTAGTTGTGTGAGCAGTAAACGGTGAGCCGTCCTCTTCATACATTTTGTCTGCATTGCCATGGTCGGCGGTAATCAAAAGAGCTCCGCCCATTTCGTGAACAGCCTCATAAAGAGTTCCTACGCAAGTATCAACTGCTTCAACAGCTTTTACAGCAGCATCAAATACGCCTGTGTGACCAACCATATCGCAGTTAGCGAAATTGAGGATAACAACATCGTATTTTCCGCTTCTTACAGCCGCATTTACCTTTTCTGAAACCTCATAAGCACTCATTTCCGGCTTTAAGTCGTATGTCGAAACCTTGGGTGAATTAACAAGGATTCTGTCCTCGCCCTCATACTGTGCCTCAACACCGCCGTTAAAGAAGAATGTAACGTGCGCATATTTTTCTGTTTCGGCAATTCTAAGCTGTTTAAGACCTAATGATGAAAGGTATTCACCCATTGTGTTTTTAAGTGACTGCGGTTTGAAGGCAACCGAAACATTCGGCATTGTTGCATCATACTGAGTCATACAAACATAAGTTACAGGGAAATATTCTCTCTCAAATCCGTTAAAGTCGGGGTCAACAAAGGTTCTTGTAATTTCTCTTGCTCTGTCAGGGCGGAAATTGAAGAATACAATACTATCATTCTTACCGATTCTACCCTCATTTTCAAGGCAAACAGTAGGTTCAATAAACTCGTCTGTTATATTCTTACCGTCAGCGTCAACCTTTTGATAGCTCTCTTCAATAGCCTTAACAGGGTCATGTGTTTGGATTCCCTCGCCTTTAACAAAAGCGTTATATGCTCTTGAAACACGCTCCCAACGGTTGTCACGGTCCATAGCATAAAATCTGCCAACAACTGTTGCAATCTTACCTACGCCGATTTCTTTAAGTTTTTCTTCTGCCTCGGCAACAAAATCCTTACCGCTTGTGGGCGGAACATCTCTGCCGTCCATAATGCAGTGAAGATAAACCTTTTGAAGTCCCATTTTCTTGGCAAGCTCAACAATTGCCCAAACGTGGCTGTTGTGGCTGTGAACACCGCCGTTGCTCATAAGACCCATAAGGTGAAGAGATGTGCCGTTGTCAATTGCCGACTGGACAGCATTTTTAAGAGCCTCATTCTCGAAGAAATCGCCGTCTTCAATTGACTTTGTAATTCTTGTAAGCTCCTGATAAACAACTCTGCCGGCACCGATATTGGTGTGACCTACCTCGCTGTTGCCCATTTGACCGTCGGGAAGACCTACATCCATACCCGAAGCGCCGATATAAGTCATCGGAAATTCTGCCATCAGTCTGTCAAGATTCGGAGTTTTAGCCGCAACAATTGCGTTGCCGTAATCGGACGGATTTTTACCGAAACCGTCCATAATACATAAAACTACAGGTTTTTTCATATTTGTTTTCACCTTGAATAATATTATTTAGAAGCTGCTTTAACAATGATTGCGAAATCCTCAGCCTTAAGTGATGCGCCGCCGATAAGACCGCCGTCAACATTTACCTTAGAAAGGAGTTCATCCGCATTTTTAGCGTTCATTGAGCCGCCGTACTGAACTGTAACGGTTTCTGCAACATCTGCGCCGTAGCTTTCGGCAATAGCGGCACGTACAAAGCCGTTTCCTTCATCTGCCTGGTCAGCAGTAGCCGTAACGCCTGTGCCGATAGCCCAAACAGGCTCATAAGCGATAATAACATTTTTAAGCTGTTCGGCAGTTACATTTGTAAGAGCCATTTTTGTCTGATATTTAAGGAGAGTTTCTGTGTAGCCAAGCTCTCTCTGTTCAAGAGTTTCACCAACGCAAACAATAGCCTTAAATCCTGCATTCAAAGCGGCAAGTGTGCGAAGGTTAACTGTCTGGTCTGTTTCACCGAAATACTGTCTTCTCTCGCTATGACCGATTACAACGTATTCTACACCTGCTTCCTTAAGCATATCAGCCGAAACCTCGCCTGTGTATGCGCCCGAAGCCTTAAAGTGAATATTTTCAGCGCCGATTTTGATATTTGAGCCTTTTGCTGCCTCAACAGCGGCAGGAATGTCAATAAAAGGAACACAAAGTACAACGTCACACTTAGCATCAGCTACAAGCGGTTTCATTTCCTCAATAAGTGCCTTTGCCTCTGACGGGGTTTTGTTCATTTTCCAGTTACCTGCAATAACTGCTCTGCGAAGATCTTTTTTCATAAAGTTATACTCCTCTTTACAAGTTTACAGGTGAGTACAAAGACCCACCTGTAATATTTTTTATTATTTATCGTTAAGTGCCGCAATGCCGGGAAGCTCTTTACCCTCAAGGTATTCAAGAGATGCACCGCCGCCTGTTGAAATGTGCGACATTTTGTCAGCAAAACCGAGCTTCTGAATAGCCGCAGCAGAGTCGCCGCCGCCGATAATTGAAATTGCATCGCTGTCTGCAATAGCTGTTGCAACTGCAATTGTACCGGATGCAAAGTTTTCCCACTCTGAAACGCCCATAGGTCCGTTCCAAATTACTGTGCCTGCATCTTTTACTGCGTCTGCAAAAATCTTCTGTGTTTCGGGGCCGATGTCAAGACCCATCCAGCCGTCGGGAATTTCGTCTGAATTAACAACCATTGCCTCAGTATCGGGAGCATATTCCTTGCCAACCTTATTGTCAACAGGAATAAGGAATTTAACGCCTTTTGCCTTTGCCTTTTCCATCATTTCCTTTGCAAGGTCAACCTTGTCAGCCTCAAGAAGAGAATTACCTATCTGGTGACCTAAGGATTTCATAAATGTGTAAGCCATACCGCCGCCTACGATAAGAGTATCGCACTTGTCGATAAGGTTTGTAATAACGCCGATTTTATCGGATACCTTTGCGCCGCCGAGAATTGCAACAAGAGGTCTCTTCGGATTTTCAAGAGCACCGCCGATAAACTGAATTTCTTTCTGAATAAGGTAACCGCAAGCAGCAGGAAGATAATCTGCTACGCCTGTTGTTGAAGAGTGAGCTCTGTGAGCTGAACCAAATGCGTCGTTAACATAAAGTTCTGCAAGGTCGGCAAACTTCTTTGAAAGCTCGGGGTCATTCTTGGTTTCGCCCGGCTCAAAACGAACGTTCTCAAGAAGAAGAACCTCGCCGTCTTTAAGGTCTGCGGCAAGTGCCTGTGCACTCTCACCGACAACATCCTCTGCCATTTTTACTTCTTGACCGAGAAGTTCGGAAAGTCTTGCGGCAACGGGTTTCATAGAAAATTCGGGATTAACCTGACCCTTCGGTCTGCCGAGGTGCGAGCAAAGAATAACCTTTGCTCCGTTATCAATAAGGTATTTGATTGTAGGTAATGAAGCAACTATTCTTTTGTCGCTTGTAATTACGCCGTTTTCCATTTTTACGTTGAAGTCACAGCGAACAAGGACCTTCTTTCCTTTTACGTCGAAATCTTCAACAGTCATTTTATTCAATGCACTGCTCATTGGATATCATCCTTTCAAAATTATTTCCTTGATATTTTATACTACTTATACGCTTTTTTCAAGAGTATTAGCAAAATTTGTTAAAAGTTTATCGCTTTTCACTGTCGTAAATTTCTAAAATTGATTTACTTTTATTGATTATCATATTTTTCAGCTCATTCGGCGTTCTGACAATAATTGAGTCGCCGTACTGCATAATTTTTGAAACAAGTCCGGGAGTAACAGCTAAATTCAGGCGAGCCGTAAAGGATTTGCTGTCATAAGGGAATATTTTTGTCTTTTCACCGAACTCGTCAAGAATTTCTTCAATTATTTCGTTCTTGCAAATCAACTCAACAGGTTTAATGTCACCCGAAAACATTGAAAGATGCTTGTTGCTGTAATCTGCCGCATCAAAGCTTACCTTATAGGGCGAAACCTCCGAAAAATGCCTTGCTCTTAAGTCTGTCTGCTCAACGCTTTTAATTCGGTCAATCCGTAGATGAATAAGATTGTCATACTTTTCATGATTGCCCACTAAATAGTAATGGTCGTCAGACCAAATAAGGCAGTAAGGATTTATACGAAGCTTCTTTTCTTCATAATGCGGTTTAATGTCATCGGAAATTCTGCGTTTTCTGTAAATAATATCAACCTGTTTTTTTGATATTATTGCATCGTGAAGCTCGTTTATTGTATAAAACAGACTTTCGTTATTCCGTTTATTTCTGTTCTCAATGTAAACCTGCTTTTCAATTTTGGAGAACTGATATTTACTTGCATATTTTCCCAATTTTCCCAAAAGAGCTTTTGACTTTTTCGGTGAAATAAAATCCGCAGACTGAACAGCGTCAATCAACACTCGAATTTCGGGAAGCTCAAATTCACGGGATGCCATAAAAAAGCCTTTTTTAGTACCCGCCTTGATAATATCATAACCGTAATCAGTCAAAGCATCAATACAGTCATAGACTGTTTTGCGCTCGCATGAAATACCGTATTTGCTTTCGAGCAGAGAGATTATATCGGTTGAATTAAGCGGATGCTCTTCGTCAGAATGCTCAGACAGTATATCACGGATATATAAAAGCCTTAATTTGGAATTAGCAGTCATATTATTTCACAAAATCCATTCTTTTATTTATTTCTCTTAGGACTTTCTCGTCTATTTTTATATGCTCACGGTCATAGGTCATAATTCCGTTAAGCTCATTTTCAACATCGCTGACCTGAGTGTAAACGGTAGCACAAAGCCCCTTTTCAATAAGCGGAATAACCTGCTTTTCGTGAAGTCTTTTGTAGGCGGCTGTAAGTGTATCTTTATTCTTAAATTTCAAATACAGCCCGAAAGGTCTGTCGTTAGACCACGTGTGCCCCGACATAGTATTCTGATAACCGCCGTATTCGGAAATTACAAAAATACGTTCGTCCTTTTTATTTATGTGCTGTGGAATCGGCACAACGTACTTATGCATACTGTTGCAGTCGCCTGCACCCTGGTCATACCAACCGCTTGCATGGTCAACAAGGCGTGTTTTGTCAAATTCTTTAACAGCATTTGCAATTTGAACAGAGTCAAACTGACCCCAACCCTCATTGAACGGTACCCACATACAAATAGACGTGTGATTATAAAGCTGATTTAACAGTTCATTAAGCTCACGCTTAAAGTCGTCTCTTGCCTCTTTCTTTTCACGTTTAAAGATTTTGTAATTGTTGTCTTTTACGGGTATTCCGAGGTTCGGGAGCACGCCGGCATATAAATCGCCGATGTATGCGCCGCCGCTCATCATATCCTGCCAAACAAGCATTCCTAAACGGTCGCAATGATAATACCATCGGTCAAGCTCAAGCTTTATGTGTTTTCGGAGCATATTGAAGCCTAATTCTTTCATAGTTACAATATCATAAACCATAGCTTCATCGCTGGGCGGAGTAAGCCCGCCGTCAGACCAATAGCCTTGGTCAAGAAGACCTCGCTGGAAATACGGTTCATTATTAAGCATAAAACGCTTTATTCCGTATTTATCCTTTCCGACTGAAAATTTTCTCATGCCGACATAGCTGTAAACGGTATCGGTAACCTTTCCGTCAAGTATCAATTCTAATTTCAATGTGTAAAGAAACGGCGCTTCAGGTGTCCAAAGATTTATACTGTCAAAATAAATTATACCGTCAAGCGGAGTTATTTCAGAAGCAACTGTTTCTCCTGAATCGTCATCTGTAACGGTTACTTTCAGAGAACAGTCATATACGCCGGAAACCGTTGTCTTAATCTCAAGTGATTTTTCGTCAATGTCAGGAGTCATGCGAAGATTCTTTATATGACAAGGCTCAACCGCCTCAATCCAAACAGGCTGCCAAATACCCGAGGTCGCGGTGTACCAAAAGCCTTTCGGCTTTAAAATCTGCTTTCCCCTTTGCTGCCAGCCTGCATCTGTCGGGTCGTAAACGCAAACCGTAAGTTCATTTTCACCGTCAACAAGTGCATCTGTAATATCAAAAGAAAATGAACAGTAACCGCCCGTATGCGTGCCGACAAGCGATTTATTTACATAAACCTTGCACTGCCAATCCACTGCGGCAAAATTAAGAATTGTATGCAAACCGCCGAATGAATCAGGCAAAGTAAACTTCTTTCTGTACCAAAGCCTTTTGGCAGGTAAAAGCGCCTTTTCTACGCCCGAAAGCATAGATTCAATCGCAAACGGAACAACAATTTCACCGTCAAAGGTGTCTGCCCATTCACAGGCAGAATCCTTAATTGCATATTCGTAAACTCCGTTAAGCGACATCCAATTTTTACGTTCTAACTGCGGTTTTGGATATTCCGGCAAAGGTGCATTCCTGTCAACAGAATCAGTCCAGCGTGTTTTCATAAATCCCATAATAATTTCCTCCAAACATTTATATAAATATTTTATACCAAAAACTGTCATTTGTCTATTGAAAAAACATATTTTTTTTGTTATAATTCATTTATTGATTTTCTTCAACAGTAAATCAATTCGCTTAATTCAATATGCGGGTATGGTGGAATTGGCAGACACGCAAGATTTAGGATCTTGTGCCGAGAGGTGTACAGGTTCGACCCCTGCTACCCGCACCAGTTAAAGTGTTCTTACAGAATTTTAACGTTTTGTAAGAGCACTTTTGTTTTATATTGATATATAGTTATTGTGTTTTATTCAAAAACAGCTTATAATGTAATTAGATTTTAACTTTGTGGGTGCTTATATGATTTATCGGCTTGATAAGTTTGAAGAAAACAGTATAAATCCAATTACAAACGAACCGTATGACGAGTCGTGGATAATTTGTCAGCTTACCGATTCAAAAGAGTACAATCAAATGGTAGGGAGCTTTAACGGCTGTGCTTATTCAGTTAAATACAGCCGATATTCCGATTATTGGAAAATGTCTGTTTGTGATTTCATCGGATTTAATACTAAAATTGATAAAAACATTATTCTTGTCATGAGCGAAGAAGATTTAGAGTCAGCACAAAAAAGCTACATTGGGCACAGCTTTTGCGAACCGATTTTGCGTGACAGTGAACAAATATATTCGGTACACAGTACATCTTTGGAAAATTGGGAGCGGATTCAAAAAGACGGTTGCCTTAAATGCTGGAACCTTTTGAAATCAGAGGGTGCAATCACTGAAGACAAGCCTATCGGCAGTATTCTCGGCGACCCGAAGGACTTCAGCGATTATATTATGTTCGGAAAAAACGTTGCAGGTGAGCTTGTTGTAAATTCCAAGCAGTGTGGCAAAATCAATATGAACAAAAATGCAGAATATTTAACGGGCGCAAGAATTTATTTAGATATGAAAAAAATTGTAACTGACGGTTTGGCTGTACGTGACGGCGCTCACCTTAAAGTTAAGGACTCTCTTCCCTTAGCGCCATATTTAATCTGGGCGGCTACATGGGAGAATATCGGACTTAAAAGCAGAATTTCAACGCCTCAAATCTTTTGCGAAGCGGCAGACCGTGAATTCTTCAAAAGATTTCCGCAATACAAATAAAACTACTATTTTTGAGGGGATAAAAATGAATACCGTATTTTTCTTAAAGCGAAATATTTTTAAATTTAAAATGAGGAATAAGGCTATAACAAGTATTGAAGGATACGAAAAAACTTTTGAAACTGAAAATTATAAACCGTTAAGCATTTCTGCTAACGATAAATTCGCTGTGAAAGATTACAATGTTGACAATTTGTTTAAGTATAGCGAAGAATACAACATTATCAAAAAAATCTATGATTTCCCGTACAACGAAAAGTTAACTGATATTGAAAATGCTTTAAATATTATGGATTATTTAACAAAACACACTCATTATTGCGGAGCAAGTCTAAACTTTCTTCCTGATAACACTTTGGATATTTTAAATTATTCTTTTGATAAAGAATTTTCAGACGCACTTAACTGCCGTTTCAAAGCAATCGCTTTAACCGATATTTTAATAGCTTACGGAATTAAGGCGTTACCAATATGTCTTCGTTCAGAAGAAAACGGGGTACATTTTGTAGTTTCCGTTTATTCAAGTGAAGAAAAACGCTTTATTGTGTTAGACCCATCGTTTAACTGTTATTTTGTCGGTAACAATAATAATGCTTTATCCGTTTTTGAATTGAGAAATTGTTTGATTGAAAACAATCCCGTGCAAGTAATAAATTTTACTTTTATAAATCCGGAAAAGCATAAAAATTTCTATTTTTCAGCATTTATAAGCGACTGTATCAGTAATATTTCAACGTGGGAAACTAATATTAAAAGTAAAAAAGTGAACCGTAAAATATGCGCTATTGATTTTAACGCTCAAGTTCCGGCTGAGCTTTAAGGTAATGATATGAAGAATACTATTATGCAAATTGAAGATTACATAAACAAATTCTTAACTGATGAAGCCAAAACTATTGCTTTAGACTTTGTGTCTTTTTTAAGAGAAAATGATATTGAGTTTTATAAAGATAACGGCACTTGTTGGAAAAGCAAAATATATTATCATCTTAAATTCAACGGTGAATTTGTTGGATTTATAGCCGTAAAAGACCCTGACGAACCCGAAAACCTGTGGACTGTTTGGTCCGACAATTGCAAGGCTTTTGAAAGCGGGAATATTGATGATAAAGTCAAAGAAACCGCCTATAAGCACATTGATTTTTGCGGTAAATGCGGCTCATGCGGCGGCGGAAGAAAAAAGATTATATTCGGAAAAGAATTTAATAAAGTACGCGGATGCACTTTCAGAACAGACAATCCTAATAAAGAAGATTTGCCGTTTCTTAAGAAAACAATTGAGCTTCATAAGGAATATATTGTAAGTAACGATGTAATCCGTCATTACAATTCTCTGATTGATGAGGGCAACGACCCGGTTCACGACCTAAAGCCGTTGCAGGACTATATGGACAAATGGGACGGAAAAGATTTTATTGACAGAATGGAGCTGGATAATACCAAATCCGTGCTTGAAATCGGTGTAGGAACGGGACGTCTTGCAACAAGAACTGCCCCCTGCTGTAAGTGCTTTTGCGGTATTGATATATCCGCCAAAACAATTGAGCGTGCAAAAGAAAACCTTTCAAGATACGGTAATGTCATTTTAATTTGCGATGATTTTTTGACATACGGTTTTCATACAAAATTCGATATCATCTATTCGTCACTCACGTTTCTGCACATAAAAGAAAAACAGAACGCTATCAGCAAAACAGCTTCTCTGTTAAATCCAAACGGTATATTCGTTTTATCAATTGACAAAAATCAAGATAAATTTATTGATTTCGGTACACGCAAAATTCCTGTTTACCCTGATAATCCTGAAAATATAAAGGAATGTATCAAAAATACCGATTTATGTTTAACACAGCAATATGAAACAGAAAACGCTTACATTTTTATTGCTAAGAAATGATTAAATATTAAATTTTTTTGAAACATATTGCATTTTTATAAAATATGATATATAATTTATAAGCATTTTACAAGTGCCGACAGTTCGTTTGTACCATCCTGTCGTAAACCAAAACCAGGACTGCTATTCATAAATTATATAATGATAGCGGCTTTGCGTTTTGCAGAGCCGTTTTTTATATGTTATGTATAGGTCTGATTTCAGGAGAAGAATATGAATAAAAAAAACACAAACACAAACTCATTTTTATCTACCGTCAAAGCAAATTTAAAAAAAGAGAAAAAAGAAACGGAAATTTTGCTGAGATGTATCCCTGCAACGGCTGTTTCGCTGTTCGTTGTGAGCGTTATATGTATGAACCTGCTCGCGAATAAAACGCTTATTCAGACCGATTATATTGCGCTGGACGGCGGTATTTTAATATCCTGGCTGTCTTTTATGTGTATGGATATTATTACAAAATATTTCGGGCCGAAGGCGTCAAATAAAATTGCACTTCTTGCGGCATCAATAAATCTGCTTACCTGTTTGATTTTTTACATAGTCAGCATTATTCCGTCAGACGCAGACGACTATACCGCTTTAAATTCAATTTTAGGAGGTACATGGTTTATTCTGTTGGGAAGTACAATTGCATTTCTTGCTTCAGCAGTTATTAACAATTTTCTCAACTGGACTATCGGCAAAGGCTTCTCCAAAAATCCCGACGGAAAGCTTGCATTTGCCGCCCGTACTTACATATCCACATTTATCGGTCAGTTTATTGATAACCTGATTTTCTCGGTTATTGTTTTTGTAGGCTTTGCGCCTGTATTTTGGGACGGATTTCATTGGACTGTACTTCAATGCGTAACCTGTGCTTTGACGGGAGCTGCGGCTGAGCTTATTATGGAAATTGCTTTTTCCCCTTTCGGTTATAAAATTGTAAACAAGTGGAAAAAGAATAATGTAGGCTTAGAATATCTTGAATTTGTTAAAGGTGAATGATATGAAAATACTGATAACGGGTACATCTCAGGGCATCGGAAAAGCGATTGCAGAAAAGTTTCTGCAAAACAGCCACGAAGTAATAGGTATTGATCGTCAAACAAGTAAAATTGACCATAACAATTATACGCATTACAGGCTTGACGTACGTGATTATGCAAATCTCCCTGAAATAAAAAATGTCAATATTTTGATAAATAATGCAGGCACACAGAATGAGGACGATATTGACATAAATTTAAAAGCGGTTATTCATTTCACTGAAAAATACGGTATTCAAGACAACATACACTCAGTTTTAAATATCGGTTCTGCAAGTGCGCATACGGGCTCTGAATTTCCTGAATACTGCGCAAGCAAGGGCGGTCTGTTGGCATACACAAAAAATGTTGCAATGCGTGTAGCTAAGTTTGGTGCCATCTGCAACAGCCTTGACCCGGGCGGTGTAATAACTCCGTTGAACGAATGCGTAATGAGTGATGAAAATCTTTGGGCGCAGATTATGGATGAAACCCCTCTGAGAAAATGGGCAACTCCCGAAGAAATCGCAAATTGGGCTTACTTTTTGACGGTTGAAAATACCTTTTGCACAGGGCAAAGCATTGTTGTTGACGGCGGCGAATCCATTAACCGTAAATTTATTTGGAAAGACTGATTTTTAATAATGCGTTAAATAACCACCGATTTTTTAGAACCGAGGGTTTTCTCTTTGCTGAAGAAACAACAAAAGTCACCGACTGTAAATTCAGCCGGTGATTTCATTTTAATATTGCTTAATAATTATTTTTTCATATTATCTCTGCGGAAGCAATTTTTATTGCACTGCATATCAAAGCTCGGATTGAATGCATAGAAATTCTTTTCATTCATTTTGTCCGTTGCAAGTCTTAAGCCCTCGCCAAATCTTTGATAATGAACAATTTCACGTTCACGCAGGAATTTTATCGGCTCACGCACATCAGGGTCGTCAACCAAACGCAAAATATTGTCATACGTGGTTCTCGCCTTTTGCTCTGCCGCTAAATCCTCGTGCAAGTCGGTTATGACATCGCCTTTTGACTGCAAGTAAGCCGATGTAAACGGCGCTCCGCTTGCCGCAACAGGATAAACTCCCGTTGTATGGTCAACAAAATAAGTGTCAAAGCCTGATTTTTTAATCTCTTCAATAGAGAGATTTCTTGTAAGCTGATAAACTATTGCGCCTATCATTTCAAGATGTCCGAGTTCTTCCGTGCCGATGTCCGTCAAAAGACCTTTAAGCTCAGGATACGGCATTGAAAAACGCTGTGACAAATAACGAAGTGACGCTGCAAGCTCCCCGTCCGGTCCGCCGAATTGGCTGATTATGATTTGCGCATATTTGGGGTTTGGTTTTTTTATATTTACAGGGTACTGTAATTTTTTTTCATATTGAAACATTGTTTATATCGCACACTCCTTTAAATCCCATGGCCACGGATTTTTCAGCCACATTTCGCCCGAACCTGACATAGACCTAAGCGGCCCGTATTTTGATTCAAAAAGCTCTGCAAGCTCTTTGCTCTTACAATTGTATTTCTTTTGCAGTTCTAATGCGTCGCAGTCATCGGGATGGGTATCTAAATATAAATGTAATTCCCAAGCGGCAAACTGCAGCACTGAAAGCTTTTGAAGTAAAGTTTCACGGTCTGTCATATACATTTACCTCCCAAAAACGGCTTGTCAAGATTCGGAAATAATGTTCCCTGACACAATGCTTTTTCTGCATCATACTGTTCAGTGCAAATTTGAAACGGCACATAAGCCATTGCAACTACAGGATTTTCAGGGAGTTTGGTTATTCCGTTATATCTCGGCTGACATTCAGTTTTTTCTTCGTCACAGAAGCAGGTTTTCTGAATGTTTCTATCTAAATCTTCTAAAAATTTATTCAAAAAATACGTCTCCTTTTTTCGTATTTGGAATTTATTTCCTTTAAATACTATTCCAAAACACGAAAACTTGTTCATGCTTTGTCCGCAGCGGGTCTACTTATTAAACTTCAAAATCATTGACAATCATAATTTAATATACTATTATAATTATAAAATAATTTTAAGGAAAAGGGGTACGAATAAGCCTATTATCATTTAAAGGACTTGTTCCAGTGAAAATCTATGAAAAGCGTTACAAAGAAGCTGATAATTCTTTACTGTCTGCCGCAATTTGCAGTCGGGCTGTTCACAACAATGCTTAACAACTATCTGATTTATTTTTATCAGCCGTCAAAAGCATCGGGCATACCCACTCTTATTACGCAAGGGTATGTATTTCTCGGCGTGTTAACAGTAATCGGGTTTATTAAGGCTGTCGGTCACGTAATTGACGCTGTTACAGACCCTCTAATTGCGGGAATAAGCGATAAGAGCAAAAACAAAAACGGCAGAAGAATACCATTTATGAAATATTCCGCTGTTCCTTTCGGAATTTGTGCACTGCTTATATTCTGTACTCCGACAAGCTCGCCGTCTATGCTCAACAACATTTGGGTTGCGGTTTTTATTTGGGCCTATTACGTTTTCTATACACTTTATATGATACCTCACAACGCTCTTTTACCCGAAATGATTACGGACGGCGGAAAGCGCGTTGACGCATACACCTTCCATTCGCTTTTCTTTGTTACGGGAAGTATGCTCGGCTATGTTACGCCTGCATTTGTTTCAATGATGAAGAAAACGGGACTTGAGCCTGTTTCGGCATGGAGAGCTACATTTACGGTATTTACAGTTATAGGCATTGTGCTTTTATTGATACCGCCGTTTGTCATCAAAGAAAAAGATTATGTTCAGTCGGTTCGCCCAACTGTTTCGCTTGGTTCTTCTCTTAAACATGCTTTCAAAAACAAACACTTTGTAATTCTCACGGCAGGCCAGCTTTTTGAGGGAACGGGAATGTCTTTCTTCCAGGCCTGCATTATGTATTACATAACAAGCCTTATGGGACTTTCAGAAGATAAATCGGTAATCATAATGGCGACGTCAATTGTCGGCTCACTTGTTCTTTACCCGTTTATAAACAAAATTGCGAAGAATAAAGGCAAAAAGCTTCCTATGCTTATAGGCTGTATTGTATTTACAGTTGCAGAATTTGTTATATGCTTTGTTGATATTATTCCGGGCAACAGAATGGTTGCGGCAATTATATTTGCACTTTTTGTTTCATTCCCGTTTGCAGTTCTCAACATTCTCCCCGGCTCAATGATGGCAGATGTTATCCAATACGATACAATAAAGAGCGGAGTTAATCAGGAAGGCGTTTTCGGTGCGGCAAGAAGCTTTATTACAAAGATGGGCACCTCAATTGCAACAATGATTGTTCCGTCACTTGTTGTTATCGGTGCAGTTAAGGGTGAAAACATCGGCAAAACAGGTCTGTTCTTAACGGCAATAGTCGGCGGTGGATTCTTCATTTTTGCTGTTATTGCATTTGCCTTCTACAAAGAAAAAGAGGTTCTCGCAGTAATTAAAGAACATAAAAACAAATAATCTAAAAATACAGACCGTATTACAAAAAAAGACTGACTCGTTTAAAAGCGCGTCAGTCTTTTTAGCTTCGATTTAGATTTATATCTGATAATTTGTTAAAAAATGCTTATAAAATTTTACACAATCAGCAACAGCACTAATGTCGATATTTTCATTTTCGGAATGAACGGAGTCAAGCTGCTGTTTTGACAGCTTTATCGGCGCAAATCTGAGTACACATTCACAAACATCTGTAAGCGTTCTTGCGTCTGTTCCGGCAGGCAAAATAAATGGAGCGACGGGATACTGAGGAAAAATGTCACTAACACACTTTTTAAGATAAACAAACTGTGGTTTATCCATATTGGCAGGAGCGTGATATTCGCTTGTCGGGTCAAGCTCCAGCTCTATGCCGTATTTTTCTGCAACGCTCTTAAACGCTTCTATGTCCTTTTTAAAATTTTCTTCACTGACAGGTCTTAAAAATGCTCTTGCAGTGCAAATTTTATTTGCGGTGTCCCCCTCAATTTTACCGAATGAGCAGGTAGTGCCGATAAGTCCGCCTGCCTGTGCGTTAATTTTTGGCATAAGCTTTTTAAGAACAGGATTAAACAGCCAAAGATTTGAAAATATAATATTCATCGGCAGTGAGCTGTACGGCGCAAGATGTTCAAGCATTGCGCTGACCTGCGGATTTATTTCTCTTATAAAAATATTTCCGTTTGTTGTTTCGGTTATGAATGCGGTCATTCGCTCAATTACATTGAGGTTGTTGGCACTTGTAAGGCTTGCGTGTGCATTTTCCGCCTTTGCAGTGCAATTGAAATAGTACCTGCCCTTTTCGTGAACGGCAATCATTGCGCATTTTTCACATTTCATTCCGCCGAGTGGGGGTTCAATTATCGCACCGCCCTCGTCAAGGATTACATCAAATTTAATTCCGTTTTCTTTAAAGTATTCGTTTGCTTTCGGTATTCCGTCGCCGCCGATTTCTTCATTATGCGATGAGCCTATGTAAACATTGCAAGGAAACTCAAAGCCTTCTGTTAAAAGCTCTTCAATTGCGGAAAGCTCTGCAAAAAGAGGTGTTTTTGTATCAACCGTTCCCCTGCCCCAGATTTTTCCGTCAGCTATCTCGCCTGAATACGGCTCGTGCGACCAGTCACCGTCAGCCGCAACAACGTCATGATGAGACATAAGCATAATATTATGCGCTGTGTCCACACCTGCGATTTTATAAATCCAGCAGTCATCACCGAAGGTCATTTTTTCGCTTTTTTCGGAGAAGAGCGGAAACAGTTCCTCGACCGCATCTCTGAGCTTTTTAAATTCGGTATCGTCAAAGCTATCCTTTTTTGAAACAGTTTTGCACTGAATCATTTTTTGAAGCCGTAACGCATATTCTGTTATTTGCTCGTCTGTAAAATAGCTTCTACCCTCAGAAAGTTTAGGTCTTTTTGCGCTATTTTTCAATACATTTGAATAAAGCACCGCCGCACCTGCACCTACTGTGCCCAAAGCGGTAATAAGATTTTTCATCTTTTTCATAAAAATCACCTCATTAGATTTTAGTGTATCACATTTTTTCAGTTAAAGCAATTGTCAAAGCACCAAAATTCCAAATGCTTTCACATATCTTCTTTGGGGGCGAGGACAGCGGATCGGGTCAGACTATGCAGCAGGTCGTTCAGGAAATCAATACCGATTACCAAACGCAGCTTGACACCACAAAGGCGAATATCTCCTATGATGTGCTGGAAATGTCCGGCTCCCGCGCCGTTTGGCCGGAGGTGCTTGCCGTTTATGCGGTCAAGACCACCACCGACCCCGTGGGTGCACAAGAGGTCGCCACGATGGACGATTCCAAAAAGGCAATTCTAAAAGATATTTTCTGGCAGATGAATCAAATATCCTCCCGCACCGAAACAAAGACCGAGGAAGTGATTACCGAAACCGACGACGGCCACGGGAACATTGTGGAAACAAGAACGACCGTCAGCCGAACCTATCTGTATATCACGGTCACCCATAAGACCGCCGAGGAAATGGCGGATCAGTACAATTTCAGCGCCGACCAGCGAAAACAGCTTGCCGAGCTTCTTGCCGATGAAAACCAAAGGTTGTGGAGCGCTGTTCTTTACGGTATCGGCACAGGCGACGGCGAGATTGTAACGGTTGCTCTGTCGCAGATCGGAAATGTAGGCGGCGAACCTTACTGGTCGTGGTACGGCTTTAACTCCCGTGTGGAATGGTGTGCTTGCTTTGTTTCGTGGTGTGCCAACGAGTGCGGATATATCGACGCAGGCGTTATCCCGAAATTTGCAGGCTGCGTCTGGGGTGTCGAATGGTTCAGAGATCGCGGACTATGGCAGGACAGAAACTACAAACCCCGCCCCGGTGACATTATCTTTTTCGATTGGGACGACAAAGGTTCGTCAGGCCCGCAGGACGGAGAATCCGACCATGTGGGAATCGTTGAGAAAGTCGAGAACGGAACTGTCTACACCGTGGAGGGCAATTCCGGCGATAGCTGCCGACAGAACAGCTACCCCGTAGGATATTATGAAATCCTCGGCTATGGCTGTCCGAGCTATTAGAAAAAGGACGAAAGAAAAACAGAGGGGCTTACCCCTCTGTTTCCTCTTTTGCCTTACATAGCTGACTTGAAAACCTCAAATGGATATGTTATAATATCTTAAAATATGTTTTTGCATATTTGCAGGAGGGTAAATATGAGCGACTTAAATATCGGAAAAAGATTAAAAACAGCACGACAAAATAGAAATTTGACCTTAGATGAATTGGCGGAAGTGACGGGCGTCAGTAAA
>DKTZ01000008.1:10815-11155 GCA_002490425.1 Ruminococcaceae bacterium UBA7217 | reverse complement strand
ATTTAAGAGAAGATAAAGATTTAAAGCAAAAAGAATTGTCAAAATATCTTTCAATAGATCAAAGCACATATAGTGACTATGAAAACGGCAGAATTAATGTGCCTATTGAACAATTAATTAAAATCGCTGATTATTATAATGTATCTCTTGATTATATCGTTGGCAGAACTAATAATACTGAAATAAACAAATAACCACTAACGGTCAATAGCTGTTAGTGGTTATTTTAATTCTCAAATTTAATTACAATAATTATTATGCTTTATTTGCTGAACCGAAGAGTTCGATTTTTTCACGAACGCAAGCCTTAATTGCCTCTGCGCCGGGAGCTAAAAGCTTT
>DKTZ01000008.1:936-10549 GCA_002490425.1 Ruminococcaceae bacterium UBA7217 | reverse complement strand
AAGCTTTCTGGGGTCAAAGCCCTTGCCCTGAAGGTCTTTTCCCTCTTCAATGTACTTTCTTGTTGCTTCCTGGAATGCAAGCTGGCACTCTGTGTTAACATTGATTTTTGAAACGCCGAGTGAAATAGCCTTCTTAATCATATCGGCAGGAATACCTGTGCCGCCGTGAAGAACAAGGGGCATTTCACCTGTCTTTTCCTTAACAGCTTCAAGTGTTTCAAATGAAAGACCTGCCCAGTTTGCGGGGTATTTGCCGTGAATGTTGCCGATACCTGCCGCAAGCATTGTAACGCCGAGGTCAGCAATCATTTTACATTCATTGGGGTCAGCACATTCGCCTGCGCCGATAACGCCGTCTTCTTCTCCGCCTATGGAACCAACCTCAGCCTCAATTGAAAGACCCTTTTCATTGCAGATTGCAACTAACTCTTTGGTCTTTTCAATGTTTTCATCAATCGGATAATGAGAACCGTCAAACATAACTGAGCTGAATCCTGCTGCGATGCAAGCCTTTGCACCCTCGTATGAGCCGTGGTCAAGGTGAAGAGCAACGGGAACTGTAATTTTAAGTTCCTCAAGCATACCGTTAACCATTCCGACAACAGTTTTATAGCCGCACATATATTTACCTGCGCCCTCAGACACACCGAGAATAACAGGAGAATTCATTTCCTGTGCAGTGAGAAGAATAGACTTAGTCCATTCAAGGTTATTGATATTGAACTGACCTACTGCGTAATGGCCTTCTTTTGCTTTTGTAAGCATTTCTTTTGCATTTACTAATGGCATAATAATCCACTCCTTAAAATTTTTTCCGCTTGTGATTATAAACCATTGCGGACAAAAAGTCAACAAATTAACAAATAACGGCACAGTGAATAATATAAAAATGAGGTGATTTTTTTGGAAAAGTATTATTCATCCGTACTGACAGCATCGGGACTGCTGTGCAACTTAAAAATTCTGTGCGAAAAGTACCCTGAAAGTAAATTTTACATAATAAACGACGGAACAGA
Organism: Ruminococcaceae bacterium UBA7217; assembly: GCA_002490425.1. GTDB lineage: Bacteria > Bacillota > Clostridia > Oscillospirales > Acutalibacteraceae > Fimenecus. The sequence continues at coordinate 9,533 of DKTZ01000008.1, read as the reverse complement.
TTTTGAAAGAGCTGTTTTTTATGACGAGCTTATAAAGCATTTCAAAGGTTACAGCACCGTAACATATTGCCCGTTTTACGATGAAACGCCGAACGGAATTTACATTAAAAATCTTGACACTTATATTCTTGCCGATTCGCCTTACAGCAGAGTTTGCCCCGTAACGCCCGGAATATGCGAAAATGAAATTATATTTTCGAGCAACCGTAAAATCACGCAGAACGAAAAAAATCAGCTTGCAAAATATTATTCGACCGAAAAAAAGCAGTATAAAAAAGCTGTTTCACTTTTAAGCCTTGCTTCTGTCTGCAAGGAAAACAGAAATTCGCTTTTGTCCGATTACCTTGCAGACGACAGATTGATAAATGCTCTTAAACGGATTTTAAAGAAGTTGCCGATACCGTCAAAAAAAGGTCCGCCTGTAATTAAATTTCTCTCTGCCGTAATGCCTCTCGGCATACACACCCTTTGGGACACCGTGTTTGAAAATTACGAAACCGTTATTGAGCTTCAAGACAGCGCCGCTTTCTCTTCCGCAATAATTGCGGGGATAATCCGTGACAGACTTTTGGACGAAAACGAAGAATTTATACTTATTCCCGATATGTTTCACCGTACCGTCCCGCAAATGATTTTACTGCCGCAAAGCAGCTTTGCGGTTGTCCGTTCTGACGAAAATCACCCGTTACCATTTGCTCCTACATACCGAATAAATACGGAAAAATTCACTTTAGTTCCAAAAGAGGTTAAGAACAAATGTGACCTTTTACACGAAGCGGAAAATACATATCTTGAAAACGCCGTTTCCTGCGTTTACGAGGGCAGAGACGCACGGCGCAAAATGAACAGACTGCTCTTGCCGTACAGCGATGTAGAAAATGCAAAAAGAACGGCTAAAGAGCTGTTTGGCAAAATTACAGTGTAAATTGGAATTTTAAGTTTATTTGCTAATTTGCATAAATACAATTTCATCGTCAAGCGCTAAATCAAGTAAACAGCGATAGGTCTGCGGATTTCCGCTCCAGCCGAGCAAAAAACAAAATGAGTATAAAAAAAGAGGGCATTTAATGCCCTCAAATTTTTATCAGTCGTTTGTGTAGGGGAGAAGAGCTATCTGTCTTGCTCTCTTAATAGCTGTTGTAAGCTCTCTCTGGTGATATGCGCAAGTACCTGTTACACGGCGGGGAAGGATTTTTGCACGGTCTGAGGTGTAACGGCGAAGCTTTGCAGCATCTTTATAATCAATTGTATCAACCTTATCTACACAGAAAGCACAAACTTTTCTGCGTGCTTTTCTCATAGGTCTGGCGCCTTTTTCGTAAGCCATTGTATATTCCTCCTAATTAGAATAAATCAAAACGGAAGTCCTTCGTCATCGTCTGCACCGAAAGGAAATCCCTGAGAATCATCGGGTAAAACCGAAAAACTGCCTGCGTCTGCACTCTGGTAAGAAACCGCAGGTGCGGCTGCTGCAGGCTGAGCGTAAGTGTTGCCGCCGCTCTCACTCTTGCTTCCGCAGAATGAAACACTGTCAGCAACAATCTCAACCGCTGTACGCTTATTGCCGTTTTTATCTTCATAATTACGTGTCTGAATTGAGCCTTGAACTGCAATCATTTGACCCTTTGTGAAGAAACGTGTAACGAAATCAGCAGTACTTCTCCAAGCAACTACGTTAATAAAATCCGTCTGACGCTCATCACCGCTTTTATAAGCACGGTCAACGGCAACAGTAAATGAAGTAACGGAAATGCCTGTACCAGTTGTACGAAGCTCGGGAGTGGCAGTAAGCCTGCCCATAATAACTGCACAATTTAACATAGCATTTTCCCTCCGCTTACTTCTTAATAATCAATGTACGGAGTACACCGTCAGTGATTTTTGCAATACGGTCAAGCTCTGCGGGGAAATCTGCTGCGCTTTCAAAGTTGTAAAGCACATAGAAGCCCTCTGCCTCGTCGTTAATAAGATAAGCAAGTCTTCTCTTACCCCACTCATCAACGCTTTCAAGAGTGCCGTTTGCCTCGATGAGAGCTTTAAATTTTGCATTAAGCTCTGCTGCCTTCTCTTCGCCTGCGGCTACTGAAAAGACAAATACCGATTCATATTTTGACATCTTTTGCACCTCCTTATGGACTTTGCCCCTTGTTCGTCACCCCAAGGGGAAGGACGCCGATTTTCTCGGCAGAAAAAAATTATATCAATACTTAACCGAAAAGTCAAGCATTATTTAACCTATTTTTACAATTTTACTGTTCCCGTTATCTTGCTCCCTGCGCATTTTTCGCCGTTTAAAAACGCTTATTTTCTCCTGGTATTCGCCTGTGTCACACTTTTCAACAATAACGAGCATTAATGTTATAAGCATAAGATAAGGCAGCGGGCAGAAAATACCCGGATTTACAAGCGACATCATTTCAATTCCCGCATACGAAATAAACACTGTAATGTTAAACAGCGTAACCTTTCTCCAAATAAGAGCATTTCTGCGTATGAACTGAATAATGTATGCAATTATTCCCAATATTCCGAGTGAAGCCGCAATTTGAATAGGTTCACAGTGATACCAGCAAAGCGAAAATTCCTTTGATGCATGAACGTCACGGTTGCCCATATAGCCGAGCCCCGTCCCGAAAATAGGGTGATTGAGGAAGTCGTTAATACCCCTTGCACAGTGAATTGCACGTATCTCAGTGGATTCGCCCATAAGAAAATCGCTTATTGCCGTTACTAACCTATTTATTGTATATCCAAAAAGCTCAACAAATTGTCGGAAAAACACGATAACAGCAAACAAAATACATCCGCAAATTAACACATACGCCATTCTTCTGCGCTTGTCATAAAGTGTATACATTACTATGCACATAACAAGCTCTATTCCTCCGAAAACCATTCCGCCGCGTGAACCCGTTAACAGAATCGCAAAGAAATACACAAAGCCAAGAACCGTTGCATAGCTTTTACGGCTTGCAAGTAAAAACGGGAACGGCATTATTATCATAAGTAAAGTTGACAGATTATTTCGCCATTGCATAAACAAAATGCCTTTAATATCAAGCACCTTGTCAATGTTTATAATGTAAAATGAGAACACCATAAACGAGCCGAATGCCCCTGCAACAACCATTATTTTGGTAAGCACTTCGATTAGTGAATAGTCCCTTTTTACCTCTATGTTTGCAAAGAAAAGCAAATAAAGAAAAACCATGCCAAAGCCGAGACCTGCCATATGGTAAAGAGATGTAGGCGCAAAATATTCCTGAGTTGTAATAAAGCCCAATCCGCCGAGCAGTATGGAAACAGATACAAACACCATAGGCCAAAACTGAGAGCCTTGAATTTTAATAGGTTTCCAATAAAAAACAAAATGCAAAATAATGCAAATCACAAGCGGAATTGCCAATAATTTATACTGCATAAATGTATTGTATGAATCGTAGCAGTGAATAGCAATCATTACCGTTAAAAGGAATGGCAAAAGCGGCGCCATAAAATCGTCGCTGAGGAGAAAAACAATTGCGACAATGAAGCCGAATACAAGCGTGCCGCAAACATAGAAGCCTAAAGTAGTAAAAACCGCCGCAAGACAGCAAAGCATTATCATCCACTCGGTTGTTAAGAAAAACGAGCGAACGGCTTTAAGTGAATTTTGAATTTTCGGCGATTTCACAAATGACATCATACTACTCCTTTATATCATCTTGATTATAAAGAAAAACAGAAAAAAAGCAACATTTGTGACAACAATTTAATAATTATTACAAAAGTCTTACAAGAAAAAATGTAAAATACACTTGACATTTTTGCTTTTGTTGCTATAATAAAAGTAAAGTAACCTTTACATTTTAAGAGGTGATGATTTGAAAAACCGATTAGAAGAACTGCGTAAATCCCGCTCTCTTCGTCAAGACGAGCTTGGAGAAGCATTAGGAGTATCACGGCAAACAGTAATATCAATTGAAAAAGGCAAATACAACCCGTCAATAACTCTCGCATTTAAAATTGCAAGGTTTTTCGGCACATCCATTGAGGAAATATTTATATATGAGGGTGATGAAGATGAAATGTAAATCTATGAAATACAATGTAATATCCACACTTTTTGTTATGCTTTTATTCTCGGGAGCACTTTTTGCAGGCTTTTATTTTCAGAAGAACGGCGGCGCTTCCTCTTCTTACTTTTTCGGAGGCGCAACAGGCTTGCTTTTGGTTGCAATTGCAAACTCAATACGCATCCTTAGAATGAAGAAAAATCCAAAATACAGAAAAGAACAGGAAACGGCGCAAAAAGACGAACGGCTCGTTTCGCTTCGCAACCGTTCAACTGCTGTTGCATTCTTTGTTTTGGTAATTTCCTGCGCCGTATTAAGCATTATTTCGGCGATAAAAGGCGATATGGATAAAGCGTCCGACTTTTCTTTGGTAATATGCATCGGCACAGCCGTTCATTTTATTTCGTATCTGATTTTATCACACAAGGAGTGAAAAATATGAATTTAACAGTAAATGAAATTTACAAAAGCTTCGGCGAAAAAAATGTTCTTAAGGGAATTTCATTTTCCGCCGAAAGCGGCAAGGCGCTCGGAATCTTAGGCAGAAACGGCGCCGGCAAAACAACGCTTATCAGAATTATTATGCAGGTTTTCGGAGCGGACGCAGGCACTGTTCTTCTTGACGGAGAACCGATAAACACAGAAAAAGTGCATATCGGCTACCTGCCCGAAGAACGTGGGCTTTACCCGAAGCAGAAAATTATGACTCAGCTTCTGTACTTTGCAGAGCTTAAGGGTGTTGACAAAAAGCAGGCAAAAGTAACTGCCGATAAATACTTTAATGAGCTGGGGATTGAGCAGTACAAAAATGTACGGCTTGACACGCTTTCAAAGGGTAATCAGCAGAAAATTCAGCTTATTGCGGCGCTCATTGCAAACCCTGACATTGTTATTCTTGACGAGCCGTTTTCGGGTCTTGACCCTGTTAATGCAGGAATGCTTAAAAATATTGTAAAAGAGCTTATTAAAGACGGCAAAATGGTGCTGTTTTCCAGCCACCAAATGAACTACATTGAAGAATTTTGCGATGATATTATCATTCTTAACGGCGGAAAATCCGTTCTTGACGGCAGCATCAAAAAAATTAAGCGCAGTTATGCAAGAAATGTACTTGAAATCGCCACGCAGGAAAGTTATAAGTCATTAAATGTGTTGCAAAATGCCGATTTGCCGTTTGTCAGCAAGGTTGAAATACTGGACAGAAAGCTTACTGTAACCCTAAAAAACGAAGAAAGCAAGCCTGAGCTTATTAAATTTGCGGCGGAAAATTTGCCCGATATTGACGGAATTTACGTTAAAGAGCCGACTCTTGCCGACATCTTTATTCACTACACGGAGGGAAGCGTATGAAACAGTTTACAAAGGTATTCAAATTTGAATTTTTAAACATAATCAGGAGCAAAGCGTTTATTTTCTTAACATTGCTTTTGTTTATCGGCACTACTGTCGTGCTGTTTTATCCAAGATTTAAGGGTGACGGCAAAGCTCCGTCAATCGGAGACAGTTCCCCCACAAAACTCGCTGTGTTTGACTCCTCAGAAAACTACGGAGAATTTATAAAGGCAAATATGGTCGATTATGAAATCACACTCTGCAAAACCGCAGATGAAGCCGACGCACTTTTAAAGGACGAATCCGTTGACGGCTCTGTTGTCATAACCTCTCCCCTTACCTATACTTATTCCGTAAACGATATGGGTCTTTACGACGAAACCGCAAATATTATCAGTGAGCTTTTACAGTTTAAATACCGTGAAGCAAGGCTCTCGGAATTCGGGCTTACAGAAAGTCAGATTGCCGAAATTCAGTCCGCTGTCGCCGTTCCCGAATACAAAATCGTAGGGCAAGACCAATCGCAAAGCTTTCTTTACACATACATTCTGCTGTTTATGCTCTATATGTCGGTTATTGCATACGGTCAGATGATTGCGCAAAGCGTTGCAACGGAGAAAAGCTCAAGGGCAATGGAGCTGCTCATTACAAGTGCAAAACCCGACAGCCTGATTTTCGGCAAGGTGCTCGGCACAGGCTGCGCAGGTCTTTCGCAAATACTCGTAATTCTTTTATGGGCGCTCGTTTGCTACCGCATAAACGCACCTTTCTGGAAGGATAATTTCCTCGTTGCGTCGATTTTCGATATGCCGCTTTCACTCATAGCCTACACAGCCGTTTTCTTTGTGCTCGGATTTTTAATTTATGCATTTCTTTACGGAGCGCTCGGCTCGCTTGCGTCAAAAATGGAGGACATAGGCACTCTCACAACACCGCTTACCTTTGTTATGGTTCTTGCATTTATGGTGCCGATTATGAGCATAAGCACAGGCAAGGTTGACAGTCCTGTTATGAAAATTCTGTCATTCGTTCCGTTCTGCTCGCCGATGGCAATGTTCGCACGCATTGCAATGAGCACCGTCAACCCCGTGCACATCGCAATTTCAATAGCAATTCTTGTTTTGTCGAATATAGGTATAGGCTACCTCGCCGTTCTCATATACAGAATGGGAATTTTAATGTACGGCAAGCCGCCCAAGTTCACACAGATTTTTAAGCTGTTGAAAAAGTAATTTTAAACGTGTTAGCGCAGTAAAGATAAATATTTATAACAGCAAAGCAACGGACAGACGTGAAAGCCTGTCCGTTTTCTGTTTATTCACTTTAACAAAAAATATTAATATATGTTGCCGAATTTAATTCCGTTTCAGATAGCAGATTGAATTGTTTCATTTCCGGATTGTAATGTGTTACCTATGCCCTTGCACTCCTAGTACCGATGTTGCTCTTGACAGGAGCACCACCCCTTGCAAATACTGTAATACAAGGTAGGGGCTGACGACCTCGGCGCACCGTGGAAAATGGACAATAATATCAAACTATGTAACGGGCTGTCAGGTCGACAGCCCCTACTGTTCGATGAATATAGTCTCCCCACGAATAAAACAAACAGGGCAGCCTGATTTCATACCAATTTCAATAAGGGGCTTGCCCCGTTATTCAATGTGGCAAGGGCAGGCTTAAGCCTGCCTGTATTCAGTTGGGGATTATTCCCCCACTGAATACGAAATGTTACCCGCCGCCTAAAAGGCGGGGGACATCTTGCCCAAGTTATATATTCATTCCGCCGTTAACGGCAATGTTCTGCCCTGTTATAAAATCTGCATCAGCTGAGGCAAGGAACGCCACTGCCCCTGCAACATCTTCAGGTGTTCCGATTTTTCCCAACGGCGTTTCATCTTTAAGCTCGTTCATTGTATCCTCATCAAAATGTGAGGTCATATCAGTAAGTATAACCCCCGGCGACACGCTGTTTACGGTAATCCCCGAAGGACCGACCTCTTTGGCAAGCGCTTTTGTCATACCGATAAGTCCTGCCTTCGCCGCTGAGTAATGCACCTCGCACGAGCCGCCCGTTTCGCCCCAAATTGAAGCTATATTTATAATTTTGCCCCTTTTTCTGTGAATCATAAACGGTAAAACCGCCCGTGCGCAGTAAAATGCTCCGCTCAAATTTGTATCGAGCATTTTTTGCCACATCTCATCAGTTATGTCAGTAAAAAGCGACTGCTCTGCAATTCCTGCATTGTTAACAAGCACAGCAATTTCGCCTAAATCCTTCTCAATCTCCGCAATTACGGAATTTACATTTCGGCTGTCCGTTATGTCAAGCTCATATGCCCTTGCCGTTCCGCCCGCAGAAATAATATCCGCCGCCGTTTTTTCCGCCGCTAACCTTGAACTGTTATAGCAAACGGCAATTTTGTATCCGTCCTTTGCAAGCCGCAGGGCAATTGCTCTGCCGATTCCTTTGCCTGCTCCTGTAATGACCGCAACCATTTTTTCGCCCCGTTTCATTTAAAATCATTTGAGAAATATTTATATATCAGTTTAACATAAATTTTAACAAATTGCATTAAAAGACTTGAAAAAATCCAAGAATTATTTTATAATATCTTCCGCTGACTGAAATACGCAGTTTATGCCTGTTAAACAGTTCAGTCTTTCAAAACTTTTTCGGTTGTTTAGGCAAAATGCAATCTAAAGCCCAATCCGCTGATATGGCTCAGTTGGGCAAAGAACGAGCCGCTGCCGGTGGCAGATACAGGCGAAGTTCTGAGGTGAAAAAACAAGGAGCAATGCGAAACGCCCCAAGTGAGCAGTGCGACTATGTTTTTGAGGGAAGAGCAGCTCATTCGTAATGAGCAGGTCTTTGGATGTAATTAAGTATGCTTTTTCCAAAACCCCCGCAAACTTTTTGAGCTAGACTTTTTCTAAAGGTAAGCACCTTTTCAAAAAACATGGCAGAGCAAAAATCAATCATAAAACTAAATACGCTACTGTGGCTCAGCAGGTAGAGCAGCTCACTCGTAATGAGCAGGTCTTTGGATGTAGTTAAGGATAGCTTTTCCAAAATCCCCGTAAACTTTTTGAGTCAAACTTTTTCTAAAGGTAAACGCCTTTTCAGAAAACCGTGGCAGAGCAAAAACCAATCATAAAACTAAACACGCTACTGTGGCTCAGCAAGTAGAGCAGCTCACTCGTAATGAG
>DKTZ01000008.1:0-646 GCA_002490425.1 Ruminococcaceae bacterium UBA7217 | reverse complement strand
GCAGGTCTTTGGATGTAGTTAAGGGCGAAGTTGCGAGTGCCGTCCGGCGGACGAAATGCACGAGCAAAATGAGGTGAAGAAATAAGGAGTAATGCGAACGGCAGTGCGCAGAACGACTATATTTCTGAGGGACTACTTTCCAACCCCCCAAACTTTTTGAGCTAGACTTTTTCTAAAGGTAAGCACCTTTTCAAAAAACGTGGCAGAGCAAAAACCAATCATAAAACTAAACACGCTACTGTGGCTCAGCAGGTAGAGCAGCTCACTCGTAATGAGCAGGTCTTTGGATGTAGTTAAGAATACTTTTCAAAATCACAGCACAGCAAAAACACAAATTTCACAAAACTAAATACGCTGATATGGCTCAGTTGGTAGAGCAGCTCACTCGTAATGAGCAGGTCTTTGGATGTAATTAAGTATGCTTTTTCCAAAACCCACAGCACAGCAAAATACAAATTTTACAAAACTAAATACGCTGATATGGCTCAGTTGGTAGAGCAGCTCATTCGTAATGAGCAGGTCTTTGGATGTAGTTAAGGATAATTTTCTGCTGTGATGTATCAAAATAAAAAGTTAATAATTCGCTGGTGTGGCTCAATGGCAGAGCAGCTCATTCGTAATGAGCAGGTCTTTGGATGTAGTTAAG
>DKTZ01000059.1:12883-38603 GCA_002490425.1 Ruminococcaceae bacterium UBA7217 | reverse complement strand
TAGAAGATGAAGATAAAGCGGGTAATATTGTATTATCTACAGTAATTGATAATAAAGAATATTGTTCTTGTAATGAATCATATTTTGAATCATTTAAAGAATTAAAAGATAAATTATTAAAATTAGGATATGGCTTACAATGTGTTGGTGCAAAGTCGAATGCTATACAATCACCAATGGCAAGTGCAAGTGATAAAGTTTATTTAGTAGAACTAGGACAACAAGCTAGAGGTATATTAAGTTTGTATGATTATAGTAATAACGAAGAATATCCAAATATGGAAGAACAAAATGAGTTTTTCGATAAATGGATTAAATCGTTTAAGTAACAAATTACAATTTAAAATTGATGTGAAGTTTTATGGATATAAAGAAAATAGAAAAATTTATTGACAGGCAAAAGGTCAGCTTTATATGCTCTGTTGATGATGACAATTACCCAAATGTGAAAGCAATGCTGAAGCCCAGAAAAAGAAACGGTATAAAAGAGTTTAATTTTTCCACAAATACTTCTTCTATGAGGGTCAGCCAATACATAAACAATCCCAATGCGGCTGTTTACTTTTATCACAAAGGTCTTGTAAAATATACAGGTGTTATGTTAAAAGGCAAAATGGAGGTTTTGACAGATGTGGAAACCAAAAATATGATTTGGAAAATGGGAGATACAATATATTATAAAAACGGTGTAACCAACCCTGATTATTGCGTTCTGAAATTCACCGCTCAGAGCGGCAGATATTATTGCGATTTAAAACAGAAAGCTTTGAAATTAAGTAATTTAAAATAAACTTTAACGGGTAACTTTAGCAGTTTGCCCGTTTTTGTTATGTAAATATTATTTGTAAGAAAAACATAAATCTGCTTGACAAAGCAAAAATATATGCTATAATATATTTAACATTTAGGTTAAATGTTAATACTATGAAAGAGAGATGAATATATGGGCTTACAGGAAACTTTGAAGGCTCTTTCAGACCCAATAAGACGTGAAATTCTGAATATGCTGAAAAAGGGCAGAATGTCAGCCGGTGAAATTTGCGAACATTTTCCCGTTACAGGTGCTTCGATTTCACGGCATTTATCTGTTTTGAAGGACGCTGATTTAGTAAGAGATACACGTGAAGGACAGTTCATTTATTATCAAATCAATACATCTGTTTTAGAAGAAACGATGCTATGGCTTGCCGATTTGAAAGGGGATAATGACAATGATTAAAAACAATAAAATAAAAGCGGTTATGTCGTCACTTTTAACACTGCTTCCCGCATTATTCGGTATCATTCTTTGGGATAAATTGCCTGATACAATGTTTATTCACTGGGGAATTGACGGAAATGCAGACGGGACTTCAAATAAAGCCTTTTGCGTATTTGGGTTACCGATTATCATTTTAATACTGCATTGGGTTTGCCTGATTGCAACATCTTTTGACAAAAACCAAAAAGAGCAAAATAAAAAAGCATTAGGTATGATTTTTTGGATAGTGCCTTTTATATCAATTTTTGTCAATACGCTTATGTACAGCGTAGCATTCGGCAAAAAATTCAATCCGATGTTTCTTATGCCTTTAATGCTCGGTGTGCCGTTCGCTGTAATGGGAAATTATTTGCCGAAAGTTAAGCAGAACAGCACCTTTGGCGTAAAGGTATATTGGACGCTTAACAATGAGGAAAATTGGGACAAAACGCATAGATTTGCAGGAAAGATATGGTTCTTCGGCGGCTTGATTCTTATAGCTTCGGTATTATTACCTGATAAGCTCGTGATTCCGATAGCATCAGTAATAATTATGACGCTTATAATCGCTCCTATTGTTTATTCTTACTCAATTTACAAAAAGCATATAAAATCGGGCATTTCTTATAAATCTGCTCCGAAAAGCAAGGGCGAGAAAATCGTTGCAGTAATCAGTCTTATTATCGGTACACTTATTGTTATAGCTGCGTCACTCCTTATGTTTACCGGTGATGTTGAGTATCAAGTTAAGGAAAACACGCTTAAAATTGAAGCTGACTATTGGAGCGATTTGCAAATAGACTGCGATAAAATTGAAAATGCAGAATACCGTGATACATTTGATAAAGGTAATCGCACTAACGGTCTTGGCTCAGCAAGACTTTCACTGGGCAATTTTCGAAATGATGAGTTCGGCGATTATACTCTCTATTCTTATAATAAAAGCGACTCCTGCGTAGTAATGCGAGTTGACGGTAAAATACTTGTTGTAAACGGAAAAACTGCTGACGAAACCAAAGAACTTTACAATTTAATTATGGCGCAAAAGTAAACAAAAAATTTTAGCGAATATATTACGAAAATAGCTGTATAATTTTCTTAGGAATTTTATGCAGCTACTTGTTTTTTTGAAAAAAATGTTATATAATATCAATGCAATCGAACAAATGTTTATTGAAGGAGGCAGTTACTTGGACAAGTTTGTTTTACATTCAAAATTTAAGCCGATGGGCGACCAGCCGGCAGCCATTGACACGCTTGTTCAAGGGCTTAAAAACGGTGCAAAAGAACAGGTATTGCTCGGCGTAACAGGCAGCGGTAAAACCTTTACAATGGCTAATATTATAGAAAAGGTTAACAGACCTACTCTTGTGCTTGCTCACAACAAAACGCTTGCGGCACAGCTTTGCTCAGAATTTCGTGAGTTCTTCCCTGAAAATGCTGTTGAGTACTTTGTATCTTATTACGATTATTATCAGCCTGAGGCATATATTGCCACAACTGACACTTATATTGAAAAAGACTCTTCAATAAACGATGAAATTGACAAACTGCGTCACTCTGCTACATCTGCTCTGTCGGAACGGCGTGATGTTATTATTGTTGCGAGCGTTTCCTGCATTTACTCTCTCGGCGACCCTATTGATTACCGAAATATGGTTTTATCCCTGCGCACGGGTACACAAATCAGCCGTGACGATGTAATTAAAAAGCTGGTTTCAATGCAGTATGAGCGCAATGATATAAATTTTATCCGTAATAAATTCAGAGTTAAGGGCGATATTATAGAGATTTTTCCGGTTTATTCAAGTGATACTGCCGTCAGAATTGAGTTTTTCGGCGATGAGGTTGACAGAATTTGTGAGGTTAATCCGCTGACGGGCGTTGTTAAAAATACTGTTTCTCACGTTGCAGTTTATCCTGCTTCGCACTATGTTATTTCACCTGATAAGCTTGAACGTTCGCTTGCACAAATTACTGAGGAAATGGAACATTCCGTTGCAGAATTTGAAAAGCAAGGTAAGCTTATTGAGGCTCAGAGAATCAGACAGCGTACTGAATATGATATGGAAATGCTTCGTGAAACGGGATTTTGCAAGGGAATTGAAAACTACTCTGCTGTAATGTCAGGCAGAAAGCCGGGCGACCCGCCGTTTACGCTTTTGGACTATTTCCCTGACGATTTCATTTTATTTGTCGATGAATCTCACGTAACAATTCCGCAAGTAAGGGCAATGTACGGCGGCGACCGTTCGAGAAAGGAAAGTCTGATAAATTTCGGTTTTAGATTGCCCTCAGCTTACGATAACCGCCCGTTAACCTTTGACGAATTTTATGACAAGGTTGGGCAGAAAATATTTGTAAGTGCAACGCCGGGACCATTTGAAATGGAAAAGAGCGTTTGCACAGCCGAGCAGGTAATAAGACCTACGGGACTTCTTGACCCTGAAATTGAGGTTAGGGGAACAGACGGGCAAATTGATGATTTAATTTCCGAAATCAATATAAGAGTTGAGCGAAAAGAACGTGTACTTGTGACTACTCTTACTAAAAAGATGGCAGAAAACCTGACAGACTACCTCTCCGGTCACGGCATAAAAGTAAAATATATGCATTACGATATTGATACAATTGAGCGAATGGAGCTTATCCGTGATTTGCGTTTAGGCGAGTTTGATGTATTAGTAGGTATCAATCTTCTCAGAGAAGGTCTTGATATACCCGAGGTTTCGCTTATTGCTATTCTTGATGCTGACAAAGAGGGATTTTTACGTTCCGAAACCTCTCTTATTCAGATTATCGGCCGTGCGGCACGAAACGAAAGCGGCAAAGTAATAATGTATGCCGACTCTGTCACTCCGTCAATGGAGCGTGCCATAACCGAAACCTACCGGCGCAGAAATAAGCAGATGGAATTTAATAAGCTCAACGGAATAGTACCGAAAACCATTAAAAAGGATGTTAGGGATATTCTTGAAATATCTAAGAAAGATAAATCGGGCAAGCGAATGTCCCGTGAAGAAAAGCAAAAGCTTATTGCTGTTCTTACCGAGGAAATGAAAGCGGCAGCTAAAATTCTTGAATTTGAGCATGCGGCTATGTTAAGAGATAAAATTGAAAAACTAAAATCAGAAAAATAACGGAGTAGAAATGTATAACAACAAAATTGTAATTAAAGGTGCAAAAGAAAACAATCTTAAAAACATTGATATTGAAATTCCGAGAGATAAGCTCGTTGTCTTTACGGGTCTTTCGGGTTCCGGCAAGTCATCGCTTGCTTTCGACACAATATATGCAGAAGGGCAGAGAAGGTATATTGAATCACTCTCATCATATGCTCGAATGTTTTTAGGACAAATGGACAAGCCGAATGTTGAATCGATTGACGGACTTTCTCCCGCAATTTCAATCGACCAAAAAACAACATCCAAGAATCCACGCTCAACTGTCGGAACGGTTACGGAAATTTATGACTATTTAAGACTTTTGTACGCGCGTGTTGGCGTTCCGCACTGTCCCGTTTGCGGAAGAGAGATTAAACAGCAAACCGTTGACCAAATTGTTGACACTGTTTTTGAATATCCGACAGGAACAAAAATTCAGGTTTTAGCGCCGATTGTCCGTGCTAAAAAGGGTGAGCACGTAAAAGAGCTTGAACACGCTAAAAAAGAGGGCTTTGTAAGGGCGAGAATTGACGGTGAGCTGTATGACCTGTCGGACGAAATTAAGCTTAAAAAGCAAAATAAGCACAACATTGAAATAATTGTTGACCGACTTGTGCTTAAGGATGAAATCCGTTCCCGTCTTGCCGATTCAATTGAAACGGCAACCAAAGAATCAGATGGAAATGTAATAATTGATGTTATAGGTGAAAAGGAACATCTTTATTCGCTTAATTATGCTTGCCCCGAGCACGGAATAAGCATTGATGAGCTTTCGCCCCGTATGTTTTCTTTTAATAATCCGTTTGGCGCTTGTGAAAAATGTTCCGGACTCGGTGTTTTTCTCAAAGTGAGTCCCGACCTTATTATGCCGAATCGAAATTTGTCAATTTCAAACGGTGGCATTTGTGCAAGCGGTTGGAGTAAAGCGGATTCGGGTACTATAGCCGAAATGTATTATAAAGCGCTCGGTAAAAAATACGGCTTTACTCTTGATACTCCTCTTAAGAATATTTCAGACGAGGGAATCAATGCGCTTCTTTACGGAACTGAAGAAAAGCTTGAAATGAAGCGCCCTACTCTTTACGGGACGGGTGTTTATTCAAACACCTTTGAGGGACTTGTAAACAATATGGAGCGCCGTTATAAAGAGGCAAAAAGCGATTGGGCTCGCTGGGAAATTGAACAGGTAATGACAACCTGCGAATGCCCTGCGTGCAAAGGCTCAAGGCTTAAGCCCGAGGTACTTTCTGTGACGGTAGGCGAGAAAAATATTGACGAGTTTTGCCGTCTTTCCGTAACCAAAGCAATAGAATATATAGAAAATCTAAATCTTTCAAATCGTGATAAAATCATAGGTGAATCTATCATAAAAGAGATTATTTCTAGACTTAATTTTCTTCAAAGCGTCGGCCTTGAATATTTAACTCTTTCACGTTCTTCGGGCACACTTTCGGGTGGAGAAAGTCAGAGAATCCGTCTTGCAACTCAAATCGGTTCTTCTCTTATGGGCGTGCTCTATATACTTGACGAGCCAAGCATAGGCTTGCACCAAAGGGATAACGATAAGCTTTTAGGCACTTTAAAGCATTTAAGAGATTTGGGAAATACTTTAATAGTTGTTGAGCACGATGAGGACACAATGCGAGAAGCAGATTTTATAGTTGATATCGGCCCAGGTGCAGGAATTCACGGCGGTGAAGTGATTTGCGCAGGTACTTCTGAGGATATTATGAACTGCAAGGAGTCAATAACAGGGCAGTACCTTTCGGGTACAAAAAAAATCCCTGTGCCAAATGTTAGGCGCAAGGGTAACGGCAACTGTCTTAAAGTTATCGGCGCTAAAGAAAATAACTTAAAGAATTTAAATGTTACTTTTCCTCTTGGTACATTTACGTGCGTAACGGGCGTATCAGGTTCAGGCAAATCTTCACTTGTCAACGAGGTGCTTTATAAATGCCTTGCAAATGAACTGAACGGTGCAAAGAAACCTTTAGGAAAATTTTCCGAAATTTTAGGGATTGAGAATGCGGATAAGGTTATAAATATCGACCAGTCGCCAATCGGCAGAACTCCACGTTCTAATCCTGCAACGTACACAGGAGTATTTACTGATATACGAAATCTTTTCGCCGCAACACAGGAGTCAAAAATTAGAGGCTATACCGCAAGCCGCTATTCATTTAACGTAAAAGGCGGCAGGTGCGAAGCGTGTCAGGGTGACGGAATCAAAAAAATTGAAATGCACTTTTTGGCTGATGTGTACGTTCCGTGCGATGTGTGCAAAGGTGCAAGATACAACCGAGAAACTCTTGAGGTAAAATACAAGGGTAAGAATATCTCTGAAGTGCTTGATATGACTGTTGATGAGGCGCTCGTTTTCTTTGACAGTCAGCCGAGAATCCGTGAAAAGTTAAAGACAATAACCGAAGTAGGACTAGGTTACATTAAACTCGGTCAGTCCGCTACAACTCTTTCGGGCGGTGAAGCGCAGAGGGTAAAGCTGTCAACGGAGCTTTCAAAGCGTTCAACAGGCAAAACTGTTTATATTCTTGACGAACCAACAACAGGTCTTCATACAGCAGACGTTCACAAGCTCATTGATGTTTTACAGCGTCTTGTCGATGCAGGTAACACAGTAATTGTGATTGAGCACAACCTTGATGTTATTAAATCTGCTGATCACATAATTGATTTAGGTCCTGAGGGCGGCGACAGAGGCGGAACAATCGTTGCAGAGGGTACGCCCGAAAAAATAGCCAAATGTAAAAAATCCTATACAGGACAGTATTTGAAAAAAATATTATAAGCATTCTTATAAATGCAGTAAAAATGCAGGCGTTTTGCCTGCATTTTTTATCATTTATTATTCTGTTTAATTACCGTTTTGACTGTTGTCTTGGTCATTGCCATCGTCATCGTCATCGTAGTTTTCTTTAATAACGTCATCATTATCTATGTCTTTGATTTTTTCCTGAAGCGCTTCAAGGTCAATAAAATCACAAGGATAAATGTCTTCCGTCAGTTCATCATCTGTATTATCTGTTCTTTGCCAAATATTCTTTGAATTTTTAAAGAACAGAAGTTTGCGCCATTTTAGTATATAAATTATGAGAATCAGTACAGTAAACCCTGCCGAAATTCCGATACAAAGAGTGTAGCACGGAATTTCATATTTGAAAACGATTTCGTGAGTACCGGATTCTGTCTTTATTCCCAATAGTGCATCTGAGATCTTAACAATACTGTCTTTTGACACTTTTTTACCGTCAATATACACATTCCAGCTTCTGTCATAAGGAATTGATGTGAAAAGTATTTCATTATCTTCAGCAGTATATTTACCCCTAATGTATGTTTCGTCAAATGCTTCGTATTCAATTTGACCGTCTTTCAGTTTTTCATAACCTTGAGTAAATTTTTCTTCGTCAATAGTGAATGCGCAAAATTCAAGCTGAGCGTATGCTGCATCATCTTTTAAAGGAATTTCAACCGAAATCTCTTCACCGATTTTGTGTTTGCCTAAATCAAGAATATACCCATCCGAAACGGTCATAGTGTTTTGAATTACAGGTGAATATACAACTACATTATCAACATTTCTTGAGGAAACATAAATATATACATTACCGTCAACAGGCGATGGGAAAAGTATTGTAGCCGCCGCCTTACTTCCTGTTTCAAGCTTAGAAAGTCTAAAGGTTTCATTTTCCTTTTCAAATTCAGCAACGGTCATTAGATTGCTGTAAAGAATTTCATAGTCGTAAATTCTGTTGAACAGTCCGCTTATGCCCGTAACTGACTCAAACAGTTCTTCCTGAACTGCGACGGGATTTTTTCTTTCATCAGCATTGAAATTTATAACAGACTGTGACACAGGGAAAGCAATATTTAAAAAATACGGATTTTCAAAAGCAGAAAATGTATTATTTTCCGCTACTTTTCTATAATAACTGTTTTCACCGATGTAGTTGTTCTTGTCATAAATATATTTTAATGAGAATAAGGAATTGTAGACGGGAGTCTGAGGATTATAGGTGTAACTGTTTATTTTGTTACCGTACATCCCGAGGCTCTTTTGTAAATTTGCAACCTTTTCATAAGCCATGGATGAGAATACTGAAACACCGTTATAATCAAACCAACAAGGGTCCATTCTTGCTCTTGATTTTGTTGTCTCTTCACGGAAAAATAAATCCTTATTTTCTGAATGAACTGTTGACTGAATATTCTTAAAATCGTCATAATCAATTGTAAAAGACGATTTAGTTTGATTTGCCACATAATGGTCGGTACTTGCAGAAACGGCTTCGGCAGTAACTGAACAGGCAATCATTACAGAGAGCGCAAAGGCCTGATTTTTTTTGCTTTGAAGAAGACCTAAAACTACAGTATATAACAAAATAAATGCAAGAGTAAGGTAAATAGACGTATCGTTTGCATTTTTAGATGTAATTTCCTGAACTAAAACAACAAACAGTGCTAAACCTCCGCCTGAAGCGATAATTGTTTTCCTGTCAGTAAATTCAATATATTTAATTGCTTTAAATGCAAGCACAACGAGAATAAAGGAATACATAAACGACTGCCTGTACGGCAAGTCATTCGGAAAATGAAATCCGTGCCAAACAAAGTTAAGATAATTAATGTTAAAGCTAAAAAACATTATTATCAAAAGGACAGTGGACGCAATTTTTTCTTTGGACGGGATTTTATTTGACAGGATATATATGGGAAGAAGCATCACCGTAAGTATGCCGCAATAAATATTAGGTAAAACTGTATCTCCGCTGCTGCGAATGGTTGGCTCAAGACTTGCAATATGATTTGCGAGAAAATCAAATATATTAAAATAAAACTTAAATTCAGTTGGAAATATGCCTTTTGTAGCAGATGAAGAGCCTAATGCAAACATAACAGGAATAAGCATAAAAAGAAGAATAAGACCTGCGCAAAGCGACGCAACCGCAAATTTAACAGCGCTGTTTACAATAAAGAGATTTTTCATTTTATCAATGAAATATTCACTTTCAAGCTCATTGCTCTTAGCTTTCAGCACATCAAATCTACACACATAGTAGTAAATAAAATAAAGACATGAAAAAATGCAGACCATAAAGCCGATGTAATAATTAGAAAAAATACAGTATACAAGAGAAATGAGGTAAAGACCCGACTTTCCTTTATCTATAATTCTCTCAATGCCAAGTACAACAAACGGCAAAATGTACATAGCGTCTATCCACATTACGTTCCAATAGTATGCGATGAAATATCCCGAAAAAGCATAAAGGATACCGAAAGCGCAAATCAACGGTGAATTGAGCTTTTGTGATTTTTTTAAATAGTTAGCCATTGACATAGCCGATAGAACGGATTTGATTGCAATCAGTGTTGCGACTGCTTCAAAGGTATTCTTGTGACCGAACAAAAGAACAATGAACGAAATTGGGCTTGAAAGGTAGTTGTAAAAATTGCCTATAAACGGAAGACCTAATCCCGAATTCCAAGAATAGATTAAACTTTCACCGCTCGTTAATCTGTCATATAATTCTGAAAAGAGAGGTCCGTACTGGTGATATAAATCCATACGGTAAACAGTTCTGTCACCGAAAGGGATTATGTCAAAACAAAAATAGACAAGCAGAATAACAAAAATTGCGATGCCGCCCGTAACGAATGTATAAATATTATTTTTGCCGAATTGTTTTAGCTTTTCCAAAATCGTTACTCCAATCAAATAATTTGCATTATAAATTTTACCATATATATACTGTTTTTTCAAGAAAAATGTACTAAATACGGACAAGGATTCATATTCTTTGACAGAGGTGAAAAAAATGGATTATAAAACCACTGTAACGAAAGAAGTTTTCGAGTGCATTTCTCCGAGAATAAGACTTCCGCTTGAAAATTTACAAAATACAGTAATTTTTGAAATCAGACTGAGAAAAAACTCGCCTGTCGTCATAGTTACACAGCAGGGCAGTTCGTTTATAACAAAAGGAGGAAGGCTTACTCAAATTTTTTCAGACCAATGCCTTGTTGCCGCTGAATATGAGATTAACGACACGCTCAATAAGTGCTGCGGATACTCTCTTCACTCGTATTCCAAGGATCTTGTGAACGGATTTGTAACACTTTCCTGCGGGGCAAGAATAGGTGTCTGCGGAACAGCTGTTTACGAAAACGGTGCTGTAAAATCCGTCAAGGATATTACCTGTTTGAATATCAGGATACCAAGAACCGTAAAAGGTGCATCTGAAGAATTGATTAAATCTGTTTTTTCTGACGGACTTACCAGTTTGATGATAATAGGTCCGCCATCATCGGGAAAGACGACTGTGATTAAGGATTTGGCATACCAGGTTTCGGACGGAAGACTCGGAAAGTATTATAAAGTATGTGTTATAGACGAGCGTTTTGAAATATCCGGAGACAGCAGTGCATTAGGGCCGAATACTGATATAATAAGAGGGTTTCCGAAGAAAACTGCTGTTTCAATGGCTGTAAGGACAATGTCACCTGATGTAATAATATGCGATGAGGTTGCATTAGACGGAGAAACCGATGAAATAATTTACGGAATTAACTGCGGGGTAAATTTTATTATAACGGCACACGCAAATGAAACAGATTTTTTGACAAGAGGTGATCTTTTAAATCTCTGCAGAAAAGGAAATTTTTCCAAAATAGCTTTCCTATCGGGTGCTGATTCGCCCGGAAAGATAAAAAAGGTAGTTGGAGTTGATGAGCTTACTCAAAACGGCGGGAATAATTCTGGTGACAGCGTCGGCAGTTTTAGCGGATATAAGCTATATAAGGCAAATTAAAAACCGCACCGAGGCGCTTCGGCAAGTGTATTTAATGATAGATTTTATCGAAATTTCAATTAAATATCAAAGCTTAGATTTAAAAGATATTTTTAAACATATTTACAGTTCGGAAAAATTTAAGCTGCTTGTGTTCTTAAAGGATTTTAAAAAATCGGACTTTTCCGAAGATTTTTCCCAATACAGCTTTCGCTCGGTTAAAACAGCAAATATGTTTTCACCTTATTCCTGTGAGCTGTTGAGCGGCTTTTTTTCAATGCTTGGTAAATCTGATGTTGACGGACAGCTTTTAAACTGTGAAACCTATAAAAAATTTTTTAAAGCAGAGCAGGAAAGCGCTAAACTTGCCGAAGAAAGAAAAATTAAAACAGGTACTGCACTCTTGCTCGGAACAGCGTTTTTGCTGTTAACAATAATTCTGTGAGGAAAATATGGATATATCATTTTTGTTTAAAATTGCGGCTATTGGGCTGATTGTTGCCGTTTTAAATCAAATGCTCTCAAAGGCAGGGCGTGAGGAATATGCTACGCTTACAGTACTTACGGGAATAATAGTTATAATTGCAATGCTTATTCCTCAGTTAAGCTCGCTTTTTTCGGATATAAAACAGATTTTTAATCTATGACTGTTCTTGTTAAAATTGCGGCGGTTACCTTGATTTTTATTTGCTGCGCAGTGTTTATCAGGCAATACAGACCGGAATATACAATGCTGCTTCGATTTTCAGCAATAATAATTATTATATTTTTACTGCTTGACGAGGCGAAGCCCTTACTCGAGGAGTTCAACGAAATATTCAATCAGTTTAATATTTCGACTGATAATTTAAGATTGCTGTTAAAGGTAGGTTTAGTAGCTATTCTGTCGGACTTTTTGATAGATACGTTAAAGGATTCGGGAGACAATTCCCTTGCAGGAATTGTTGCAGTGGCATCAAGAATTGTGATTATTTCTCTTTCACTGCCTGTACTGAAAGGAATTATAATGATTTGCAAGGATTTAATAAAATGAAAAAATCATTGACAGTTATTTTCTTAATATTTTTCTTACTTACTTTTTTTTGTTTTCCGTCAAACGCAGAAAGTGGCAGTGAATCTGTGTTAAAGAGTATTGATTCGCAAACAAAGGATTATTTGGAAGAACTCGGTGTTGACAGCGAAAACGGAGAGGGTATTGCCGACGTTTCATTAAAAGGCGTATTTAAATTTTTATTTTCGCTCATCACCGATAAGACCAAAAGGATATCAAGTGTTCTTGTAATTGTTACAGCTGTGATAATTGTCAATGCGATATTTTCGTCATTTATCGGTGACAATACATCAGCAAAAACGGCGATGAACTACATTTCGGTTCTTTGCATTGTAACTGCTATTATCGTTCCTTTAAAGGAATTGATAATAAACACGGGTGCAGTTATTAAAACAGCGGCAATATTTACAGACAGCTATATTCCCATTCTCGGAGCGATTATAGCCGCATCGGGCAATATAAAACTTGCTTTTACCTATAATTCTTTTGCAATTGCACTGTCTGCGTTTATAACAGAAATTGCCGATAACTTCTTTATACCTGTTGTAAATATGCTGTTTACGTTCAATATCTTAACATCTTTCACTTTTGAATCCTATAAGCATAAAATAATTAAATCGGTAAAACGTCTGATAATTATTATACTTTCTCTGATTTCCACAATTTATACAGGACTTCTAACAACTCAAAGTATTCTTGCAGTTTCGTCCGACAGCTTAACGGTCAGAGGAATAAGGTTCTTTTCAGGCACATTTATTCCTGTTGTCGGTGCAGGAGTAAGTGAATCGGTAGCCTCTGTTATGAGCAGTCTTTCCGTAATGAAAAACACAGCAGGGGTAATTGTAATCGTAGTAATACTGTTGATTTTTCTCCCGATTATAATTGAATTACTGATTTGGTATTTTGCTTTACAGTTTTGCTCAATAGCCGCCGACCTTTTCGGCAACAGCGAAATTTCAGAAACGATTGAAGAGCTTTCATCGGTTGTTTCGCTTATAAATATTATTTTGTTCTATATAACATTTGTTTTAATAATTTCAACAGGAATAATTATTGTTTCGGGTAAATAATATGGAACTGATAAAGAACTATATATTTTCTATCTGCGGTGCAAGCATAATAATTTCTGTTGCAAAAATAATATTGCATAAATCGAAGCTTACAAAAACAGTGAACATATTTCTCTCTTTATTCTTGTTGTTTTATATGATTGCCCCCTTTAAAAGTTCAAGTGGCGATTTGGATTTTTACGAGTCGGAAAGTATAAAATACACCGAGGACTATTCAAGCGGATATTCGGAGTTAATTAAGATTTCTGTAAAAAAGGTATGCGATGAGGAAAACTGCTCGGCTGAAAAAATATCAGTTCATGAAAAAGAAAAGGACGGAGAAACTGTTATTGATTTTATAGAAATAAAGCTAAATGACGAAAGCAAAGCTCCGGCAGTTGCTGAAAAACTCAAAAACGATTACGGCTTTGAGGTGAATGTGAGTTGAATATAAAGAAGCTTTTAAGCACGGATTTCATAAAAAACAATAAAAAAACCTTTATTTGCTTTATTGCAGGGCTTTTGGGAATATTACTTATTTTTGTATCCGAAGTTTTCCCGAAAAATCAAAAAAACAATAAGGAAAAAGAAAAAACTTATGTTTCGTATTCAAACGAAACTGAGGAAAAACTCGCTGATATTATATCGGCAGTAGACGGTGCAGGTAAGACAAAAGTGTTCTTAACAATAGAAGAATCGGAGGAATATGTTTATGCTCAAAATGTTTCATCCGACAGAAAAGATAATACACAGGAAAACGAAGATAAAGAATATGTTATTGTGGACGGAAACGGTGGAAAAAACGGCTTGCTTGTAAAAACGGTAAATCCGAAAATAAGAGGTGTTGCCGTTGTTTGTGAGGGCGGTGACGACCCTGCCGTTCAACAAAGAATTTATTCTTGTGTAAGTGCGTCCTTAGGGATAAGCACGGCAAGAATTTCAATATCAAAAATGACATCTACGGAGGTAAATAATGAAAAGTAAAATTTTGAAAAAAAGGCAAATTGCGGCAGGTGCGGCGGCAATAGCACTTTGCACAGCGGTATTCCTCAATTGGTATTACACAAAGCAGGGAACAAATATTCAAAACACTCCCGAAACATCAAGCAGTGTGAATCTCGGCGACGCACAGTATGTAAACGGCACAAATGTAGTAAATGAAGCCGATTATTTTACTAATGCAGAAATCAACCGCTCAAAGGCCCACGACACTGCAAAGGAATATTTGGAATCAATAGTTAACGACGAGAATGTTGATGCGGAAGAAAAAGAAGCGGCAAAGAAAAAACTGCTCGATATTTCAAACGAAATAAAGACGGAAACTGACATTCAGAATTTAATTACCGCAAAGCTAAACTGCAAATGTCTTGTTACATTAAACGATTCAAAGCTTGAGGTGATACTGCCAAAAGGAACTTTATCCGATGAGAAACTAGTAACAATCAAAGACATAATAACAGGAAATTCTAATGTTTCTTCCGACAACATAACCGTCATTGAACTAAAATAAGTATAATTATTCATTTTTCTATTGATATTTTCAGGTTCAAGTGGTACAATATACAAAAATTGATGTATATACATTTTGTACCGCTGAAAACCTATAACGCTCCCCGTTGTTTTTGGCGGGGAGCATATTTTTTGGAGGAAATTATGACCCGTAGAGAAGAAAGAGAGCTTGCATTTACGCTTATTTTTGAAAAAATCTTTAATGACGAATTAACGGTTGCCGAAATAGCCGATATTGCGATAGACGCAGGACTGCTCGAAAGCGATAATCTTTTTGCAATTTCCCTTGCACAGATGACAGATGAACACAAGAAAGAGTTTGACAGCATTATTGCTGAAAATGCGGTTGGCTGGCGTATTGAGCGTCTGCCGAAGGTTTCGGTTGCAATTCTCCGTCTTGCACTTTGCGAAATATTTTATGTTGAGTCAATCCCCGTTAAGGTTTCTGCTAATGAAGCGGTTGAGCTTGCTAAAAAATTCGGCACAAAAGATGATGCATCATTTATTAACGGTCTTCTCGGTAAGGTTATAAGAGAAAAAGATTTAAAGTAAAATAAAGAAATGTGGCGATTAAAATGAGCTTGGTTTTAGGTATTGATACCAGCAATTACACCACTTCGGTTTCGGCTTTCGACGGCGAAAAAATGATTTTTCGAAAAAAACTTTTGCCTGTAAAGAACGGCGAAAAGGGTATGCGTCAAAGTGATGCTGTTTTTCATCACACTGTGCAGTTGCCGGAGCTTTTAAGCAGCCTGTGTTCAGAAATTTCTGCCGATATATCCGCAGTGGGTGTATCGGTTAAGCCGTCTAATCAGGAGGGCTCATATATGCCGTGTTTTTTGACAGGAATATCTGTTGCGAAGGGGATTTCATCTGCTTTAAAAATTCCGCTTTATGAGTTTTCACATCAGGACGGTCACATTGCGGCGGCACTTTATTCCTGCGGTAAAACTGATTTAATAAATAAAGAATTCCTCGCTTTTCACATTTCCGGCGGTACTTCCCAAGGACTTCTTGTTTCGCCGAGCGGCGACCGATTTAAAACCGAACTTTTATGCGACTCTCTTGACCTTAAAGCGGGTCAGGCGGTTGACAGAGTAGGACTGATGCTCGGATTAAAATTTTCCTGCGGTGCTGAGCTTGAAAAATTGGCATTACAGTCAGATAAAAATTTTGATAATATTAAAGTGTTTCACAAGGATTTTTCTTTCAGCCTTTCGGGTGTTGAAAATAAATGTAAACAGATGTTAAATAATCATGAAAACCCCTGTGACATAGCATTATATTGTATAAAATATATCGAATCAGCGCTTTCACAAACGTGTAATTCGCTTTTAGAACATTACGGCAAATTACCCGTTATATTTTCCGGCGGTGTAATGTCAAACTCAATAATCCGCAAAGACTTTGAGAAAAAATTCGGTGCTTATTTTGCAGAACCTGTATTTTCTTCCGACAATGCCTGCGGAATAGCATATTTGGCTTACACTATGTATGAAAAAGAGAAAATCAAATGAATTTACGTTCTATAATTTCGGTGTCACAACTGAATATGTATGTCCGCTCTCTTTTAGAGGGCGATGAAAACCTCAACAATGTTTTTGTTCGCGGTGAAATTTCTAATTTTTCACCAAATGCACGAAGCGGGCATCTTTATATGACATTAAAGGACGGCAATTCTTCCGTTAAAGCCGTAATGTTTGCTGGGAATGCCTCAAAAATTAAATTCCGTATTGAAAACGGGATGTCAGTCATTGCAAGGGGCAGAGTGTCGCTTTATGAGCGTGACGGTGCATATCAGTTTTACATTGATGATATACAGCCTGAGGGAATAGGCTCGCTTGCCGTAGCATTTGAACAGCTAAAAGAGCGCCTTTCAAAGGAAGGGTTGTTTGATTCCGTCAAGAAAAAGCCAATTCCACCGTTTCCGAAAAGAATTGGTGTAATTTCTTCGCCGAACGGTGCGGCGGTTCAGGATGTCGTTAACATTATTTCCCGCAGATTTCCGCTTGCTGAAATAATTTTTGCAGGCGTACCTGTTCAAGGTGACGGCACAGGTGAAATAATTGCTCATGCAGTGTCAGATTTTAATTATCTTAAATGTGCAGATGTAATTATTATTGCCCGCGGAGGCGGTTCTGCCGAAGATTTATGGGAATTTAACAGTGAAACACTCGCAAGAGCAATCTATAATTCCGAAATTCCCATTATTTCAGGTGTCGGGCACGAAACCGATTTCACAATTTGCGATTTTGTATCTGATTTGCGAGCACCCACTCCGTCTGCAGCGGCTGAACTTGCTGTTCCCGATATAAACGAGTTGACAGCATATCTTAATTTAATAAACAGTAAAATGAACAAAGCAATAAACTCCAAAATACTTTTTGAAGAAATGCGGCTCGACAAGCTGTCAGATTCGGGTTATTTAAGAAAGCCTGCCGACTTTATAGATGACTGTGAGAAGAAAATTTCTGATTTAAATAAATCGTTAAATATTGCCGTTAAAGCGATATATGAGAACCAATATAACCGTGCTTTTGTCCTGCTTTCAAAGCTTGATGCTTTAAATCCGCTTAGAATTCTTTCAAGAGGTTATTCCGTAGTTAAATTGAATGAAAGCGTTGTATCGTCCGTGAGTCAGTTAAAGGTAAATGACAGAATAGAGCTTTGTTTTACGGACGGCAAAGTTTCGGCAACGGTAACAAAAATTACAGATAAGGTGAAATAAATGAAAATGAATTACGAAGAGTCGGTAAAAAGGCTTGAAGAAATAGTTTCCAGGCTTGAAGAGGGTAATCTTTCTTTAGAAGATTCCTTAAAGCTTTATGAAGAGGGAGCGCTTCTCTCGGATAAATGCAGAAAAATGTTAAGTGAGGCAAAGCTTAAAATAACTAATATCAATGAGGTTACTGAAAATGGCTGATTTTTCCGAATTCACAAACGATATTAATGCTATAAACGATTTCCTTAAAAACTGTGCCTTTGAAAATGCTGAAAATTCAGTTGTGCTTGATGCAATGAATTACAGCTTGAAAAACGGCGGAAAAAGAATACGCCCGTTATTGACGCTTTATTTTTCAGAGCTTTTCGGCGGTGATAGAGAGGCTGCAATAAAACTCGGCTGTGCGCTTGAAATGATTCACACATATTCGCTTATACACGACGATTTACCGTGTATGGATAACGATGATATGCGCAGAGGCAAGCCGTCCTGTCATATTGCCTTCGGCGAGGCAAATGCACTTTTAGCAGGCGACGCACTTTTGACTGAGGCTTTTTTCTTGGCGTCGCAAAGCGGAATTGTGCCCGAAAATGCAATTATTGCAATTAAATATCTTTCCGAATTTGCAGGAATACGTGGAATGGTAATGGGTCAAGTGCTTGATTTGCAGTTTGAAGATACCGAACCCCAATTAAACGATGTTAAAAAGATGTATTCCCTTAAAACCTGTGCGCTTTTAAAATGTGCCTGTGTTTTAGGTTATCTTACAGGCGAAAAAGCGGATAATGCTCAAATTAACAAAATTTGTGAGTATGCAGAAAATTTGGGACTTGCTTTTCAAATCAGGGATGATATTCTCGATATAACAAGCGATTCCCAAACCCTCGGAAAGCCTGTGGGCAGCGACGAGAAAAATAATAAACCTACTTTTGTAAGACTTTACGGCTTGGATAAGTCAAAAGAGCTTGTAAACAGTCTTACGGAAAATGCGATTTCTATTTTGAACTCTTTTGACAGGCAAAGCGAAAAGCTTATAAATTTAACTTTGGCACTTGCTGAGCGCAAGTTTTGATTGGAGATTTTACTTTGGCAAACGATAAATTATTATCTGCAATTAAATCACCTGATGATATTAAGCGGATGTCATATGATGAACTGGGCGAGCTTTGCGCTGAGATAAGAAATACATTGATTGAAACTGTTTCAAAAAACGGCGGTCATCTTTCTTCCAATCTCGGTGTTGTTGAGCTTTCGGTGTCGCTTCATAAGGTCTTTAATTCACCGAACGATAAAATTATTTGGGATGTAGGACATCAGGTATATACACATAAAATTATTACAGGCAGATATGAAAAGTTTAATACACTGCGTACAGAGGGAGGTATTTCGGGATTTTCCTCGCCCGAGGAAAGCGAACACGATATTTTTTACAGCGGTCATTCAAGTACCTCTGTTTCTTCTGCTTTCGGTATTGCAATGTCAAATCTTTTGAACGGTAAAAAGGACTATACCGTTGCAGTAATCGGAGATGGGGCACTCACAGGCGGGCTTGCTTATGAGGCGCTTAACAATGCAGGACGTTCTAAAGCAAGACTAATTGTAATTCTTAATGATAATAAAATGTCAATATCCGAAAATGTCGGCGGTGTTGCAAGGTACTTGGCGGTAATCCGTTCAAAGCCCGAATACTTCCGTTTAAAAGCAAAAACAGAGTCTGTTTTAAATAAAATTCCTCTTATCGGCAAACTGTTATCAAAGCAAATATTCAACATAAAAACAACTATAAAAAACAGGTTGTATAAAAGTACATTTTTTGAAGATATGGGATTCCGTTATATGGGACCGATTGACGGTCACAACCTTGAGCAGCTATCCGAAGCTCTTGACAGCGCCAAGCTCGTTAAGGGACCTGTGCTTTTACACATTAATACAATAAAAGGTAAAGGATATGACTTTGCGGAGAAATCTCCCAGTGAATTTCACGGCATATCGAAATTCAACATTGATAACGGTGAAACAAATATCGGTTCTGAAAACTTTTCTTCCGTTTTCGGCTCTGAAATATGTAAAATTGCTGAATCTGATAAAAAAGTATGCGCGGTTACTGCTGCTATGGCTTTGGGTACGGGGCTTAAAGAATTCTCAGAAAAATATTCAGACAGATTTTTTGATGTGGGTATTGCCGAAGAACACGCAATTACATTTGCATCTGGTCTTTCTAAGGGTGGAATGAAGCCGGTCGTTGCGATTTATTCAACATTTTTGCAAAGAACCTACGACCAGCTTATACACGACTGTTCACTTCAAAATGCAAATATGGTTATAGCTGTTGACAGAGCAGGCTTTGTGGGCGAGGACGGCGTAACGCATCAGGGACTTTTTGATGTACCGATGCTCCTGTCTGTTCCGAACATAAAAGTTTATTCACCTTTTACATTTAAACGTCTAAATTTCGATTTGGAAAATACGATAAAACAAGACGGCTTTTTTGCAGTAAGGTATCCGAGAGGTAACGATACCGTTTTGCCGAACGGATATGAAATAAGTGAAAGGGATTATGACTTGTTCAATGAAAACGGCGGCGCTTTGATAGTTACATACGGCAGAGTTTCATCCGAGGCAATGTTTGCGATTGAAAAGCTTAAAACAGAAAATACTATTGTTTCTTTGCTTGTCCTGAACTGCATTAAGCCTATTGTAAAAGATGTATTTAATATTGCTATGACGTACAGAAAAATAGTGTTTTACGAGGAGTCCGAAAAATCAGGCTCAGTCGGTACGGCTTTTGCCGAAACACTTGCAGAAAAAGGCTATAACGGTAAATTTGAGCATATTGCAGTTAATAATGAATTTGTTCATCATGCGTCTGTTTCTTCACTTATGGAAAAATTCGGATTAGACAGAGATTCAATTTACAATAAATTTTCGGAGAGAAAAAATGGCTGACAAAAAACGACTTGATACTGCTGTTTTTGAGTTTGGGCTTTGCGATAGCCGTTCAAAAGCGACTGCACTCATTATGTCGGGATCGGTTTATGTAAACGGTCAAAAGGAAACCAAAGCGGGATATTCCGTAAAACCGACCGATAAAATTGAATTAAAAGGCAAACAGATGCCTTATGTCAGCCGAGGCGGATATAAGCTCGAAAAAGCTATGAAGTCTTTTCCGATTACGCTTTCGGACTGCATTTGTATGGACATCGGCGCATCTACAGGCGGATTTACAGACTGTATGCTCCAAAACGGCGCAAAAAAGGTTTATTCAATTGATGTCGGCTACGGTCAGCTTGCGTGGAAACTGCGTACTGACGAGCGAGTAGTCAATTTAGAGCGTACTAATTTTCGCTATCTTACAAAAGAAACAGTATCGGACGAAATTGATTTTGCAAGTATTGACGTTTCCTTTATTTCACTCAAACTTATTCTGCCTGTTCTTTTCGAATTTTTGAAGAACGGCGGAAAATGTGTTGCTCTGATAAAACCGCAATTTGAAGCGGGTAGGGACAGGGTCGGCAAAAAAGGTGTTGTCCGTGAAAAAACCACTCATATTGAGGTTATAAATTCAATTGTTAAGTTTGCGGTTGAAACAGGATTCTCTGTTCAGGGGTTAACTTTTTCTCCGATAAAAGGTCCTGAGGGTAATATTGAATACTTAGTTTTCCTTTCAAAAGACGGAAAGAGCTTTCTGTCCTTTGATGAGGCTTATATTACTGAAATTGCAGAAGCATCACATAATAATTTAAATGGTGATAACAATGATTAAAGTCGGAATAGTTCCAAACCTTACCCGTGAAAAAGCTGAAAGCGTTACCTACGCTGTAACTGATATGCTCCGTCAGCTCAATATTGAATATTTTTTTGAACCTGATACGAAACCTTTTTTCGGCAACCGATTCACATATTCGGAAAATTTGTATCAGGAATCCGATATTGTAATTGCAATCGGCGGTGACGGTTCATTTATTCATACAGCAAAGCAGTGTGCTATTTCAGGTAAGCCTGTGCTTTGCATAAATGCGGGTAATCTTGCCTTTTTAGCAGGTGTTGAAGCAAATGAGCTTGAATTGCTTAAATCTCTTTTAAACGGCAATTATTTAAAAGAAAAGCACATGATGTTAAAATGCTATTTAGAGGTTGACGGTAAGAAAGAAATGATAGGCTACTGCCTAAACGATATTGCTGTTGCAAGGGGTAAAGCCTTCAATGTTCTTAATCTTAACGCATATTGCGACGGTAAAATTGTAAATTTTTACAGAGCCGACGGAATAATCGTTTCTACACCGACAGGTTCAACGGCTTATTCTTGGTCTGCGGGCGGTCCTGTAATTGACCCTGCTTTGCAGTGTATAATTTTAACTCCGCTTTGCACTCATTCGCCGCTTAACAGGTCTTTGGTTTTTAACAGCTCCTCAAAAATCAGCATAACTGCTCCGAATAATCCCGATAAGGATATTGTAATTTCTCTTGACGGTGAAACAAATATTGAATTGCCCGTAAACGGTAAGGTTATTATCGAAAAATCGGACATTTCCGCTGAATTTATCAGAATAAAATCCGACGAATTTTTTGACGTATTAAACAGAAAGCTTACGCAAAGGAGAACATAAAATGAAAAAGGACAGACAAAAGCTGATTATAGATTTTATTGAAAACAACAATGTTTCTACCCAAGATGAAATTATTAAAATGCTTAGTGCTAACGGTTACAAGGTCACTCAGGCTACAATTTCAAGAGATATTAAGGATTTAAAGCTTGTTAAAGAGCATTTCGGAAAGAACGAAACAAGATATGTTATAAGTAAAAGCGAAACACACAATAATTTTGCTATGATTTTTGCCCGCTCTGTTTTATCTGTGGAGTTGGCTATGAATATTGTTGTTGTTAAATGTTATGTCGGCACGGCAAATGCTGCATGTGTTGCACTCGAGAATGCCCATATGAAAGGTGTTGTCGGCGCAATCGCAGGAGATGACACTATTTTCCTTGCTTGCGATTCTCTTGAAAATGCTCAGGATAACCGCAACGCTATTCTCTCAATGCTAAAGGACTGATGTTTTATGCTTCAAAATCTTAAAATCAGCAATATAGCAATAATTAAAGAGGCTGTTATTGATTTTAATAACGGTCTTAATGTTTTAACGGGTGAAACGGGCGCAGGTAAATCTATAATTATAGATGCAATAAACGCTGTATTGGGTGAGAGAACCTCACGTGAGCTTATCAGAACCGGCAATGAATTTGCTGAGGTTTCCGCACTATTTTCCGATATAAACACAGGTGTAAAATCTGTTCTTGAAGAAATAGGATTAGACAGCGAGGAAGACCGAACTCTTCATATTATGCGAAAAATATTTGCTGACGGAAAAAATGTCTGTAAAATCAACGGCCAGTCCGTAACAGTGTCAATGCTCAAAAAATTAGGCCGTGCACTTATTAACATTCACGGTCAGCTTGACAACCAAAATCTTCTTAATGAGGATTTTCATATTGACTATATCGACGCTTTTGCTCAAGATGACGTATATAAAAATGAATACATTTTAGCATACGGTGATTATAAAGAAGCAGAACGAAAATATAAATCTTTTATTGAAAATGAATCCGAAAAAGCAAGAAAGATTGACATTCTGACATATCAGATTGAAGAAATTGAAGCGGCTGACATAAAAACAGGAGAGTATAACGGTTTGATTAAACGCAGAAATTTTCTTCAAAATGCCGAAGCTCTTCTTTCTTATGTTAATGCTGCTTTGCAGTCCCTTGACGGCGAGAACGGCGAGGGCGGAGCCGTTTCGGCACTTTCATTTGCTGCGTCTTCTCTGCAAAACGCCGCCGAATATGATGACACTCTGAAGAGCGTTTCCGAAACACTTACTGACATTTCTTATTCGCTTTCCGACTGTGTATCGGAACTCAATAATTTCCTCTTTTCAGCTGATATTGACCCGAAAGAGCTTGATGTAATTGAGGAAAGACTTTCAATTCTTGAAACGGTTTTCAAAAAATACGGAGAAACAGAAGAAAAAGTATTAGAGTACCTTGAAAACGCACAAAAAGAGCTTGAAGAAATAACCTTTTCCGACCAAATTAAAGAGAGATTAAAAGCTGAGGCAGATGAAAAGCAAGCTGTAATGCAAAGAACAGCAGATAAACTAAGTGAAATCCGAAAAAAAGCTTCTATCCTGTTTGCAGACCAAGTTTCAAAAGAGCTCGCTTTCCTTGAAATGCCCTCAATAGTTTTCAAGGTAGTACGAAATAAAACGGAGTGTAATGAAAATGGTCAGGATGAAATATATTTCCTTATTTCCGCTAATATAGGCGAAGAGCCGAAGGCACTTTCAAAAATTGCCTCGGGCGGTGAGCTTTCAAGAGTTATGCTTGCTATTAAAAATGTTCTTGCGGCAGGCGATGAAATTCAGACGCTTATTTTTGACGAAATCGACACAGGCGTAAGCGGACGAACCGCTCAAAAAATCGGTATTAAGCTTAAAGAGGTTTCTCTTGACAGGCAGGTGCTTTGCGTTACACATTTAGCGCAAATTGCCGCATTTGCAGACAGTCATTATTTAATATCCAAGTCAGAAAAAGACAGTAAAACCTTTACAAGTGTAATGCCGCTTGAATACTCGGAACGTGTAAATGAGCTTTCACGAATAATCGGTGGAATTGAGAATACGGATATTTCAAAACAGGCGGCGGCAGAGCTTATTGACTTTGCAAACAATTATTTTCTTGACAAAAAATAAAATTTATGTATAATATTTTTAAAGACTGTGACACGAAGAAGTAGCATTCGCTTAAAGCAAAGAGAGTTTTCGGTTGGTGGAAGAAAGCGTGAGAGCAATGTGAAATACATCGCCGAGTCGTTGCCCTGAAAAAAGTAGGGGCAAACGGGTGTTCCCGTTACAGAACAGGGTAATGTCAGTTACCCGTTAAGGCCGTTTTTGTGAGAGAACGGTAAATTGAGGTGGTAACACGGTTTTTCGTCCTCTGCTTTTTGCAGGGGGCTTTATTTTTAGGAGGATTTAGCGTGAAAAAATCACGCTAAAAAATTATATTGCCATCAAAATTTGCCTACGGCATAATTTTGATATGGCTAAATTTCCATTATACGCATTGTCCGGCTACAGCAAAGCGTGTAAGCAATTTTTAATGAACTATTGTAGCCGGAAAGGTTATGGAAATTAATATGCAGATTTATGAAGAGCTTGTTGCTCGCGGACTTATTGCCCAGGTTACAAATGAAAACGAAATAAGAGAAATGATTAACAACGGAAAGGCAACTTTCTATATCGGTTTTGACTGCACGGCAGACAGCCTTACAGCAGGTCATTTTATGGCGCTTACGCTTATGAAAAGACTTCAAATGGCAGGCAATAAACCAATTGCTCTTATCGGCGGCGGCACAACTATGATCGGCGACCCGTCAGGCAGAACGGATATGCGTAAAATGCTGACCCGTGAAGACATTAACCACAACGCAGAGTGCTTTAAGCGACAAATGGAAAGGTTCATTGACTTTTCTGACGGCAAAGCACTTATGGTAAACAATGCCGACTGGCTTCTTGATCTTAATTACGTTGAGGTATTAAGAGAGGTAGGTGCTTGCTTCTCCGTCAACAATATGCTCCGTGCAGAGTGCTACAAGCAGAGAATGGAAAAGGGACTTTCATTCTTTGAATTTAACTATATGATTATGCAGTCTTATGACTTTTACCATCTGTTTAAAAATTATGACTGCAATATGCAGTTCGGCGGTGACGACCAGTGGAGCAATATGCTCGGCGGTACTGAGCTTATCCGTAAAAAGCTCGGTAAAGACGCACACGCAATGACAATAACATTGCTTACCGATTCACAGGGCAAAAAGATGGGCAAAACGGCAGGAAATGCAGTTTGGCTTGACCCGAATAAAACAACTCCTTTTGAGTTTTATCAGTATTGGAGAAATGTTGCAGATGCCGATGTATTAAAGTGTATCAGAATGCTCACATTCTTACCAATGGAAGAAATCGAAGCAATGGACTCTTGGGAAGGCAGTCAGCTGAATACCGCTAAAGAAATTCTTGCATTCGAGCTTACAAAGCTTGTTCACGGCGAAGAAGAGGCACAAAAAGCACAGGAAGCCGCAAGAGCTATATTCTCAGGTGCAGGAAATGCAGAAAATATGCCTAC
>DKTZ01000059.1:12118-12617 GCA_002490425.1 Ruminococcaceae bacterium UBA7217 | reverse complement strand
AGGAAATGCAGAAAATATGCCTACGGTTGAAATTCATGAAATCGACCTTGTCGACGGCGAAATTTCAGTTGCCGATATTATGCTTACGGCGGGAATTGTTAAGTCTAAGGGCGAGGCAAGAAGAGCTATTGAGCAGGGCGGCGTTTCTGTGGACGACCAAAAGGTCACAGACGCCTTTAAAAAGCTTTCCAAAGCAGATTTTGAAAAAGGACACATTGTAATTAAAAAGGGCAAAAAAGTGTTCTATAAAGCAATTCTCAAATAAGTGAATATTATAAGAACACCTTTGGCAGTTCATTGCGCTGTCAAAGGTGTTTTTTCTTATTATAAAAACTATTTCTTATTCAGAATAATATGATGAAAGAAAGCAATATCACGAAATTTGTTAATTTCAGAAACACGCATTTCCAGTGATTTCATATCCGTAATCCAATTCGGGTCTGATTTTATATCATTATTTTGTAAACCGTAAAACGTACAAATACCCAAAATCTTTTCT
>DKTZ01000059.1:0-11863 GCA_002490425.1 Ruminococcaceae bacterium UBA7217 | reverse complement strand
GCAAATACCCAAAATCTTTTCTATTTTCAGCTTATAATCTGAATATTTCTCAAGTGAAAAATTGTCATAAATATTTATCTCGCCGAAATTTTCAGATTTTAAATTATTATTGTCAAGCATTGTGTTTACGCTGTTAAGGTCATAATCGAATATCGCTTTTTGCATTATTCGTCCTGCTTTGTTGTGCTTAACAACTGAAATAAACCCGTCATTTTTTAAAATACGAGTAAACTCATACAATAATTCTTTGCGTTCAGTTATATATTCAAGTACATTGTGACATATTATACAGTCAAAAGTATTGTCCGGAATTTTCTTTAAAATGTCAACCGAGCCTTTAAGCTGATTGTAATCATACTCTTTACAGCGTGCTTTAATCATTGTTCTTGAAGGTTCCACTGCTGTAACTGAATTGTTTACAGCTAAATGATTTGCGGTAATTCCAAACCCGCTTCCGAAATCAAGAATATTTTTGCCGTTGCAAGCGGGTAATTGTTCCCAAACACATTGATAAAACAGCTTTCCCCAAGGAGTATTGGTATAATCAAGATATGATTTCATATTCCTATTCATTTAATCGGCCTCTTTCTTAACAGAAAAAATTATGTGCGGCATTTCTACACCGCGGTAGTGTTTAGTGAACATTCCTTTCGGAGTCATACCGTTTCTTTTTGCCACATTTTGTGATGCAACGTTGTCATCGCGGATTATTGAATAGATTTCATCAACATTCAAATTATTAAAGGCGTATTTCTTACACGCAACCGCCGCTTCTGTAGCATAGCCCTTGTGCCAATATGCCTTTTGAAAAAGATAGCCGATTTCTAAAACATTTTTACCGTCACAGTCCTGCTTTGTTATACCGCACTGACCAATCATCTCACCGTCCTCTTTAAGAATAACAGCCCACAGCCCGTAAAGGTGTTCATATTCGTTATATCGGCTAATTTGCCTATCAAGCCATTCA
The DNA here is from genome assembly GCA_002490425.1 of Ruminococcaceae bacterium UBA7217. Taxonomy (GTDB): domain Bacteria; phylum Bacillota; class Clostridia; order Oscillospirales; family Acutalibacteraceae; genus Fimenecus. Next base: position 10,896 of record DKTZ01000059.1, on the reverse strand, counting down.
CGAATGCCGCTGTCATCAAATGCGCCTTCATAAGCATACATAACCTCATCGTCCTGCAATATTTTACAAAGAGCAGGGTAGTCGCTGTATGTCATTTCCCGCATATAAAGCCTTTCGGTTTCTAATTTCATAATTTTACTCCGAAAAAAGCTCGGCACCTTTCAGCGCCGAGCTAAATTTTTAAAATACCTTTTCAATTGCCGAACAAACCGCCGCACTGTCATGACTGAAAACAAGAATTGAAATATCAACCTCGCTAGTTGTAATCATTCGCACTTCTGCGCCGACTTCAGAAACAGCAGAGAATACTTTCGCCGCAATGCCGGGGCAATCTTTCATATCCTCACCGAATACTGAAATTTTACTGTTTCCCGAGCTTATGCCAAGCTTAACCTCAGGTAGAATTTCACGAAGACGTGAGGCTGTAGCAAAAACCTTGCCGAGGTCATCGTCTTTTACGGTAAATGAAAGGCAAGGAGTTGAAGAATGAGGGGGAATTTGCGAAATCATATCAACGTCAATTCTGTCATTTGAAAGAAATTCAAATATTTTCGCAATAATGCCTATGTCAGATGTTGAATCATTTAAAGAAATAAGCGTTACATTTTCTGTTACTGAAATTTCGTATGCCATATTTACGCCTCCTCAAGTACGTCTTTCATAGAATACAAACCGCTTTTAACATTAACAATAAACTTTGCGGCATTTATAGCGCCGTTTGCAAACAGTTTTTTTGAATAAGCCGAATGTGAAATTTTAATAACCTCGTCAGTGCCTGCAAAAATTATTTCGTGTTCGCCGACTATTGTTCCGCCGCGAACGGAGCTTATGCCGATTTCATTTTTAGAGCGTTTCATTCTCTTTGAATGACGGTCAAATTCATATACGGGTTCATTTTCAAGCACACTCGAAATTTCGTCTGCAAGCAACAGAGCGGTACCGCTCGGAGCGTCGATTTTTTGATTATGGTGCATTTCGACTATTTCAATATCAAAATCAGGGGAGAGAACCGCCGCCGCTTTTTTGGCAAGCTCTGAAATAAGGTTAACGCCGAGGCTCATATTTGCGGTGAAAAATACAGGTATTTCCTTTGAAGCTTCTTTAATAAGGTTCAAGCCGTTTTCGTCAAGACCCGTCGTTGCCACGACTGCCGGAATTTTATTTTCTGTTGCGTATTTAAGCATTGATGAAAGAAGGGCAGGGTGAGAAAAATCAATAATTACATCAGCTTTAGTATCTATATCGTCAAATGAACGGTAAACCGGAAAATTATCGTTTTCACCGTATGGGTCAACACCTGCTACTACATCAGTATTTTCAAATGCTGACGCACATTCATAAACAACCTTACCCATTTTGCCGTTAGCACCGCATAAAAGAATCCTCATATTTTTCACATCCTATCAAAAATTAAACTAAACCGTATTCAGCAAGAATATTGTGGAGCTTTTCTGTTTTAGCATCGTCCATTTCGCAAAGAGGAAGACGAAGCGGGCCTACATCCATTCCCATCATATTCATTGCAACTTTTACGGGAATCGGGTTAACATCCATAAACATGGCGTTGCAAAGCTTTAAGTATTTAAGCTGAAGCTCTGCGCTCTCCTTACACTTGCCATCAAGATAAAGCGATGGAATGTCGTGAGCAATTTTGGGGCAGATGTTTGAAAGAACTGAAATAACGCCTTTACCGCCGAGTGACATAATCGGAACAATTTGGTCGTCGTTACCTGAATAAACGTCTAAATTATCACCGCAAAGCGCAATCGTCTGTGCAATCTGCGAAAGGTTGCCCGATGCTTCCTTTGCCGCAACAATGTTTTTGTGCTCAGAAAGCTCTGCGTATGTTTCGGGAAGTACGTTAACACCCGTTCTGCTCGGTACATTATAAATGATTATGGGTGAAGAAACTCTGTCCGCAATATATGTGTAATGTTTTACAAGTCCTCTTTGTGATGCTTTGTTGTAATAAGGCGTAACAATCAAAAGAGCGTCAACGCCTACTTTTTCAGCATCATTTGAAAGCTCAACAGCATAAGCCGTTTCATTACTGCCTGTTCCGGCAATAACAGGTATTCTGTGATTTACAACATCAACCGTGTATTTAATAACGTCCAAATGCTCTTTAGGCGTTAAGGTTGCACTTTCACCCGTTGTTCCGCAAATAACAATAGCGTCCGTTGAATTTTCAATCTGGTCCTCAAGGATTTTTGCAAGACATTCATAATTTACACTGCCGTCCTCGTGGAACGGAGTAACAATTGCAACGCCTGCGCCTGTAAAAATAGGATTAGTACTCATAATTTTCTCCTTTAGTCAAGATAGCCTTCTGCCGCCAAAAGCTCTGCCATAAGAACTGCACCGCCTGCGGCACCTCGAAGTGTATTGTGTGAAAGAGCAACAAATTTGTAGTCGTACTGAGTATCCTCACGCAGTCTGCCTATGGAAATTGCCATTCCGCCCTCAAGATCTCTGTGAAGCTTTGTCTGCGGGAAATTCTCCTCTTCAAAGTAGTTAAGGAACTGCTTTGGAGCGGACGGAAGCTCTAATTCCTGAGCCTTGCCTTTATAACTCTTCCATACATTTAATATTTCATCTTTAGTGGGTTTATTCTCAAATCTTACAAAAGCGGCTGCCATGTGTCCGTTTGAAACGGGAACACGAATGCACTGCGCCGTAAAATTGGGAGTCTGTGAATCAACAATTACATCGCCCTTGATTTCGCCCCATATTTTAAGCGGCTCTTTTTCGCTCTTTTCTTCTTCGCCGCCGATGAACGGAATAACATTGTCAACCATTTCAGGCCATGTGTCAAATGTCTTGCCTGCGCCTGAAATTGCCTGATATGTGCAAACGAGAACGTCTTTTACCTTAAAGCCTGCCTTGTCAAGGGGGAAGAGGGCAGGAACATAGCCCTGAAGAGAACAGTTAGGCTTAACTGCAATAAATCCGCGCTTTGTGCCAAGTCTTTTGCGCTGTGCAGGGATAATCTCTGCGTGGCTGTCGTTAAGCTCAGGCAAAATCATCGGAACATCAGGCGTGTGTCTGTGTGCGCTGTTGTTTGAAACAACAGGACATTCGGCCTTTGCGTAAGCCTCTTCCAATGCTTTAATTTCATCTTTTTTCATATCAACTGCGCAGAAAACAAAGTCAACTGCTGAAGCAATCTCTTCAATATCGTTAGTAGCATTTTTAACGATAATGTCTTTCATTTTCTCAGGGATTTCAACATCCATACACCATTTTGAGCCGACGGCCTCTTCATAGCGTTTGCCGGCAGACCTCGGGCTTGCGGCAAGAACGGTAACATTGAACCACGGATGGTTCTCCAAAATCGTCATAAAACGCTGACCGACCATTCCCGTAGCGCCAATAATTCCAACATTATACTTTTTCACTTGCAATTACCTCCAAAAAATGATATTCTATCATCTGTATTAAAAAATCAGTAATGATATGTCATCATTACTGATAAAGTTTTGGTATTATGACGAATCAATAATACGAAAGCACTCCATCAAATGATGACAGTCACATTACTGTTAATAATGCAACCAGCTTTTGAACATTCAGGCGAGCAAAAGCTTCGGCAATAAATCCTTTTTGACCGTTATCGCCAATCCCCGAAGATTTCAAACGGCATACTGATATTTATTGCGCCTCAATCGTAGATATATAATAACATTTAACTTTCAATGTGTCAAATATTTTTAGTAATTTTATAGGATTAACGGAGAATTTATATGAAAAAGTCTGATTTTTATTATGATTTACCAAAAGAGCTTATCGCTCAAACGCCACTCGAGCAGAGAGACATATCTAAAATGATGGTAATTAACCGCAAAAACGGTGAAATTTGTCACAAGCATTTTTATGATATATTGGATTATTTGAATGACGGCGACTGCCTTGTTCTTAACAATACCCGTGTTCTTCCCGCAAGGATTTACGGTACAAAAAAGGACACAGGCGCTGTCGTTGAATTTTTGCTTTTAAATAATTTAGGCAATGACGAATGGGAAGCAATAACAGGCCCGGGTAAGCGTGCAAAGGAAGGCGCTGAATTTACTTTCGGTAACGGAATACTTGCCTGCAAGGTAATTAAAGTGCTTGAAAACGGAAACAGAATTGCAAAATTTTCTTATGACGGCACAAATATTTATGAGGTGCTTGATAAAATAGGGGAGATGCCTCTTCCTCATTACATAACTGAAGAGTTAAAGGATAAGGAGCGTTATCAGACCGTTTATTCAAAAGAGCTGGGCTCTGCCGCTGCGCCCACTGCCGGGCTTCATTTTACCGAGAATATACTTAAAAGACTTACGGAGAAGGGTGTAAAAATCTGCTATGTGACCTTGCACGTCGGAATAGGAACATTCAGACCCGTTAAAGCAGAAAATATCGAAGACCATCAAATGCATTCAGAGCATTACCATATACCGAAAGAAACTGCAGATACAATAAATGAAACGAAGAAAAACGGCGGCAGAGTTATAGCTGTGGGTACAACCTGTTGCCGAACTCTTGAAAGCGTTATGACAAGTCAAGGCGAAATGAAGGAGTTTGACGACTGGACAAATATATTTATTTATCCGGGATATAAATTTAAATGCATTGACGCGCTTATAACAAATTTTCATTTACCCGAAAGCACGCTTATAATGCTTGTTTCCGCATTTTATAACAGAGAAAAGGTTCTTGAGGCATATAAAATTGCCGTTGAAGAAAAATACAGATTTTTCAGTTTCGGTGACGCGATGTTAATTATATAAAGCGTACAAACTAAAAGAATAAATTTGGGTTATATATGTGCATAATTACCAATCGGTAAAGCTATTTTGCCAATTGGTAATTTAATTTTGGTGGCATTTGAACTTAAAAAATTACACTTTTTGCAGATAAAAAATTTTAAAAATCCATTGACAATATCACGATATCGTGATATAATATGATAAAGAAAAAATCGGAGGTACTGATATGCCTGTTTTGTCGAGATTTTATGGAATAATCATTAGAATGTACTTTTTGCAGAAAGAACATAATCCGCCGCATATCCACGCAATATATAACGATGATGTTGCGGCAATTGATTTTATGACCGGGAAAGTGTTGGAAGGATATTTGCCTCCCAAGGCGCTTGCAATGGTACAAGAATGGATTACCTTGCATAAGGACGAGTTAAAAGAAATTTGGGAAACACAGGATTTCAGAAGTATTTCACCGCTTGAATAAGGAGGACTCGCTATGTTTCACAAAATAAAAACTGTTTCGGCTATGCCTGACTATAAATTGAGCGTTCAATTTTGCGAGGGCGTTACAAAAATTTATGATGTAAAACTGTTGTTTGAACAACTGCCTGTTTTCACCGCTTTGCAAAATGAAGAAGAATTTTTCGGCGTAGCTGTCGATGTAGGCGGATATGGTATCATTTGGAACGACGAACTTGACCTTTCCTGCGATGAGCTGTGGGAAAACGGCGTTCAGGTAAATACCCCGTTTGACGGACTTATGGCGTTCAGCGACGCCACCGAACTTTGGAATTTAAATGAAAGTACGCTCCGCAAAGCAGTCACTTACGGAAAACTTGTTAACGGAGTTGATGTATGTAAATTTGGTAAGCAGTGGGTAGTTTCGGCAGAAGCAATGAAACGGGAATACGGTGCTGCTGACAGCTGAAATATTACCGATTGGTAATGAAATTTTACCAATCTTATATCCCGTAAACATCGTTGATTGTATGTTTATTGAATAAAAAGGATATTTTAAATGATTAGAAAAGCTGATTTAAGCGAAATGCAGATTTGTTCCGATGTAATAAAAGAAAGTTTTCTGCCTGTCGCTCTCAAATTCAATATTACAAAAGAGAATGCACCGAGGTATGTTGCTTTTTCTGTTACTCCCGAAAAGCTGAAAGAGCAGTATTTAAACGGGCGTGAGATGTATGTTTATGTGCTTAACAAACATATCATCGGATTCTTCTCTTTGGAGTTTTCGTGCGGTAACTGTGAATTAAACAATCTCTGTGTCCTTCCTAAATATCGGCATAATGGAGTAGGCAGAGAATTATTGAATTTTGCAATACACAGAGCAGTTGAGAAAAAAGCAGATAAGCTCACGCTGTCAATTATTGAAGAAAATACTGAATTAAAAGAATGGTATTCCTCATTTGGATTTATTCATACACATACAAAAAAGTACGACTTTTTCCCTTTTACCTGCGGTTATATGGAGCTTAAACTATGAAAATTATTGTAATTTCCGACATCCATTCAAACTATGCCGCTTTTGAATCGGCTTTTGAAACAGTTAAGAGCATAAACCCTGACGGCATAATTTTCCTCGGCGATTATTTAACGGATTTTCCTTATCCTCAAAAAACAATGGAACTGCTATATAAATGTAAATCTGCATATAAATGTTGGTTTTTACGCGGCAACCGTGAAGATTATTTATTACAGCATCGTAAAAATCTAAATGACGGGTGGGTACACAGTTCAAGCGTCGGTTCATTTTTATATACATACGAGAATTTAACGGAGAAAGATCTAGATTTTTTCGGTAGCTTGCCAAATTGTTTAGAAATAAAAATTGATGATATGCCAATTATAACAGCGTGTCACGGTTCACCCAAAAGCACAACAGAAAACATACTGCCGAACTCATCCGCTCAGCTTAAATATGCCAAAAAAATTAAAGGCAATATTTTGCTGTGCGGTCACACACACCACAGAAAGGTTGTTTCCGTAAAAGACAAACAAATTATTTTTTGCCCGAGCCTCGGATTACCCCAGGACGGAGAAAAATACGGGCACACTTGGATTACTTTGCTGACATCTTTTGATAATAATTGGAAAACAGATTTTATTGATATTGAGTATGATGCAGATACTTTAATTAAAGATTACAGAAAAAGCGATTTAACCGAATATGCGCCGATTTTTTCCGAATGTATAATAAAAAGTCTGCAAGCACATGGCGATATTGCATATCAGTGCGTAGTTTTAGCTTGGGAAAAAGCAAAAAAAGACAATTTCAAAGGCGGAAAAATCTTACCTGAAAAATATTGGATACAAGCGGCAAAGGAACTTAAAATTATATAATAATAGGAGAAATTTATGTATAAATTATTAAAACAAGAAGGAAACGCCCGACGTGGTGAATTTGAAACCGTACACGGAACGGTACAAACACCTGCGTTTATGAATGTTGCAACACAAGGCGCTATTAAGGGCGGTGTTTCTGCGCTTGACTTAAAGGAAAGCCTTAAAACACAGGTTATGCTCTGCAATACATATCATCTTCATTTAAGACCTACCGATGCCCGTGTTAAAGAGCTTGGCGGACTTCATACACTTACGGGCTGGAACGGACCGATTCTCACAGACAGCGGAGGATTTCAGGTGTTTTCGCTTGCATCACTTCGCAAAATCAAAGAAGAGGGCGTGTATTTTCAGTCGCATATTGACGGGCATCACATTTTTATGGGGCCTGAGGAAAGTATGCAGATTCAGTCAAACCTCGGCTCAACAATAGCAATGGCTTTTGACGAGTGTGTTGAAAATCCAGCTGAATATAATTATGCTAAAAGCTCCTGTGAGCGTACTACAAGGTGGCTTGTTAGATGCAAAAATGAAATGGATCGCCTGAACAGCCTGCCCGATACACTTAATAAAAATCAGCTTTTATTCGGCATAAATCAGGGCTGTACTTACGATGACCTTAGGATTAGTCATATGAAAGAGATTGCAAGCTTAGATTTAGACGGTTACGCAATAGGCGGTCTTGCTGTTGGTGAGCCGAAAGAAGATATGTACAGAATAATTTCGGCTGTCGAGCCGTTTATGCCAAAGGACAAGCCACGGTATTTAATGGGAGTCGGCACTCCCGGCAATATTCTTGAGGGAGTAAATAGGGGAGTCGATCTGTTTGACTGCGTAATGCCCTCACGTAATGCACGCCACGGTCATTTGTTTACGGACAGCGGCATTATAAATATGAACAATAAAAAATATGAAAACGATTTACAGCCTATAGACCCCGAGTGCGACTGTCCTGTGTGCAAAGGTTTTTCACGTGCTTATATACATCATTTAATTAAAGCAAAGGAAATGCTTGCGGCAAGGCTTTGCGTAATGCACAATCTGTATTTCTATAATTCACTTATGGAAAAGATAAGAGATGCTCTTGACAGGGGTAATTTTGAAGAATTTTATCAAAAATACGTAGACAGGCTCGATACAAGAATATAAATTTAAAAAAACTGTTGCAAAGGCTGTATTTTTTTTGTATAATACAAATATAACTTTTTTTACGGAGGAAAATAATGAATATTTTTACAACATTTGCCGCTGCTGCTTCAACAGGCGGTATGGGCGGTACAACAGGTATGATTATAATGATGGCTGCGCTTTTCGGTGCAATGTATTTCTTTACTATCAGACCGCAGAAAAAACAGCAGAAGAAAGAGCAGGAGCTTCGTGATAATACACAAATTGGCGATGAAATTACTACAATCGGCGGTATTTGCGGCAGAGTAGTTGCAATCAAAGACGACACTATCACAATTGAAACCGGCTCTGACAGAACAAAGATTAAATTCAAGAAATTCGCTATTGGTACAAATCAGACTGCAAATGAAAAATTAAAGGCAGAGCAAGAGGCTGCAAAGGCGGCTGCACAGTCTGCGGCGCAGGCTAAGAAAGAAAAGAAATCAAAAGCCAAAGACAGCGTTGACGACAGACCGAAGGATGACGAATAATTAGTAATATTTAAAGCAAATCCCTCATATTCTTTTGTAGAATGTGAGGGATTTTTTATGCGTAAAAATAATAAACCAAAGGTAAAAACAAGTTCGGCTCTTTCAAAAAATATTATTGGAATAACCGTTTCTTCTGCCGTTTCAATTATAATTCTTGTAATTTTTACTGCAATTATATCTTTAGTTTTGTTGAAATCCGAAACCGTTGCCGACAGCTACATAATGTATTTTTTTGCGTGTTCAGTTGCATCAGCTTTTATCGGCGGCTTTATTTCTTCAAAGCTTTGCACGCTTAAAGGCCTTTTTTCGGGTTTAATTTCTTCATTGGTTTACAATTTAATGCTTACAGTAATTCTTCTATTTGTTTCTGATGGGCAAATAAAGGCGATAACAGGTATTCTTTATGCTCTTACAACTGCATTTTTTGCCCTTGGCGGAATAGTTTCGGCAAATACAAAAAGAAGAAAATAAATTAAGAAAAGGTGGAAGTTTATGAACAAGGTTATAAGCTTAAAAAGATTTAGGTTTAGAAGAAGAAAAAAAATTACATCACGGCCGAAAAGAAATGTTGATGTAAAACCGCAGGACAAAAATATTAATATTTTTAAAATTGCCGTATCTTTTGCCTCTGTTTTTTCAGTTTTGCTCGGATCTCTGTTTTATTCAAAATCGTCTCCGGCATTTCAGGAATATTTTGTAAATCTTATAAAACAGTTACAGGGCGATAGCTTCGTAAATACATTAAAAACTCTGTGCAGTATAGAGATAATTTTTATTGTAGCTTGCTTTATTTTAGGGACAAACCTATTCGGCAACATTTTCATTTCGCTTGTTCCCGTTGCAAAAACTTTTTTAGCAGGTTACATAGGCGCTTTGATGTATAATAAATATGAGCTTAACGGAGTACTCTTTTTACTGATATTTTTTGTGCCGTATTTTTCTGTTACTGCTTCAATACTTATAGCAATGACAAATGAAGGATATGTTATGAGTAAATCCATGACAAATTGCATTATGCAAAGAAAAACAGCCCAAGAAGGTCTTCTTCAGCTGTTTTTGATAAGGTTTATTTTGATTGCGGTTTTTGATTTGCTCTTTGTATTACTTAACTCTCTGTTGTTGTCATCCTTCGGCACCAAAATCAGTCTTCAGTAGTCTTACGTTTTACATTCGCAAGCGGATTGGATTCAGAAGCCCTTTTCAATTGTTCATCTACAATATGCGTGTAAATTTCAGTCGTGCCCAAATTTTCGTGCCCGAGAATATCTTTTAATACAAGCACATCAACACCACCGTGCTGATACATCAGCGTTGCGGCTGTGTGACGCAATTTATGAGCGGAATACCCCTCAAGTCCCGCATTTTCAAGAGCAGTATAAACAATGTGCTGAACAGTTTTCGGACTGATTCTTTTAAGCCTGCAGCTTATGAACAATGCGTTTCTGTCAGAAAACGGAATACCGTCCTTTGGCCGCACTGCCATATAGCTTTTGTATGCGTCCATACAAGCGTTATTAAGGTAAACGGTTCTCTCTTTATTGCCTTTACCTGTAACTCTCATTGTGCCGTCATCACGAATGTCATTATAATTTAACGCAACAAGCTCAGATAAACGCAAACCGCAATTCAGGAAGAATACCAAAATACAGTAATCTCTTTCTTTATATTTACCGTCAATTGAATTTAACAGCTTTAAGCTTTGCTCCAAAGTCAAATATTTGGGCAAGGCTTTTTTTAGTTTGGGAGAATCGAGAACTTGCATAGGATTTTCTTCAAGAATTTGCTTTTGCATTGAAATGTATTTAAAAAATGCTCTTATGCTTGAAACCTTTCTCGCCCTTGCAGCTTCGTGGTTATCACGTTCATTTTTGCAATAGGAGAGAAACGCATAAGCGTCCGTAAGAGATATGTCTTTAATAAACTTTTCGTCAATGTCGCTTATTTCGATTTCATCAAATTCAGTTGAAGAGGGGACGAGACCTTTATACAATTTTAAAAATTTAAAAAAAAGGGTTAAATCAGATGCATATTCGCTGATTGTCAATGCAGATTTATTTTTAATAACATCCATATATACCAAAAAATCTTTAACAAGATAAGGTAATCTCGGGTCATTACAAGAAATATTCATAATACCT
>DKTZ01000043.1 GCA_002490425.1 Ruminococcaceae bacterium UBA7217 | reverse complement strand
CAACAAATGTTTGCTTTTTTGAAAATTATATGTTAGAATATATCTGCAAGTATTAAGAAAATCGTTTTTTTAATAATAAACGGCTGTTTTTTCAGCAAAATTTGAGCCGTAAAGATTTACGGGAGGTATATTATGCGCCCTATTAACGATACTCAGCAAAAAATCTATGAATTTCTTTGCGAACGCAGTCAGTGCGGTGTTCCGCCGTCAGTCCGTGAAATCGGTGCAGCAGTCGGACTTCGTTCTACTTCATCTGTTCAGGCAAACCTTGACGCCCTTGAAGAAGCAGGGTACATTGAGCGTGACCCTCTTTTAAAGCGTTCAATCCGTGTGCTCGGTCAGGCTGAAAATGTTACAAGCGTTCCGCTCCTCGGCACGGTCACGGCAGGTATGCCGATTTTGGCTGTTGAGCAAATTGAGGGGTATATTGCATACAACGGCAGAGTTTCACGGGATAATTCCTTATTTGCCCTAAAGGTTCGCGGCGAAAGTATGCTTTGGGCAGGAATTTTAGACGGCGACATTGTTATTGCCGAAAAAACACCCACTGCCATGAACGGTGAAATTGTTGTTGCAATGATTGAGGACGAGGCAACGGTAAAGCGTTTTTACAAAGAAAACGGTCACTTCCGTCTTCAGCCCGAAAATGATGCGTTTGAACCGATTATCACAAACGAGGTAATCATTCTCGGCAAGGTTATCGCCCTTTACCGTTATTATTAATAAAATTCTGTATCTATACCCAAAAATCCCTTGAAGCATTTCTGCCGCAAGGGATTTTTATTTTTACCGATTTTTTATAAATCTTATAAGATAATTTTTCACAAAAAATATTACTGTATATATCATCAGTGCCGATATGAGAACGGCAGCCGCAAAAAGTATTCCGTTGTATGCTCCGTTATTTCTGAAGCATATTGTCAAAATCAGGAATACAAGGCTCGGAAAAGCCGAATAATTATACATAAACATCAGTTTTTTTGCCTTAATTTTTTCAGTGGTTTCTCGGTATATCCACTCTTCAAAGCTTGCCGTTCTTGCAGCTACACTTCGTGACGTTTCGAGAAATTCGGCCATTTTGTATTTTACTTCCGAAAGGTCTTTGCCGCACACCTCGCACAGCTTAATAAAATACAGCTTCCTGCTAAAAAAGCAAATCAACAAAGATACAGCAAAAAATATCATCGCCGCATTTGTAAACTGCTTTGAACCTATATATCCCGTTTTGTCGGACAGAACGTCATAATTATAACCAAGCTTATCCAATACGCTTACAATTTCATTCTTACCTTCAATGGGGCTGCTGGCAGTTACAAGCGTATTTTCGATTCTCATTATATGAACATAATGTTTATCTGTTTCAAGCTTATAATACCGGAAATTACCTTTGCTTCCGCTCGATTCAAGCCGTTTTTCGTCATTCTTAAAAATCCACGAAAAATCTTCATTTAATGCGGAATCATATTTATCTGCCGCACTTTTTGTGTCCTCAAATATCATATAATCAATACTGGAAGCACCGTCAGCTGCCGAAATATGCCTTGAAATTTTTGTATCGGGATACTCAGCGTTATAGCTCATTGCAAAAAAAGATGCAAAATACCCTTGCTCTGACAGCATATCATAAGCGTCGGTATCATTTAAAGCTGTTTTAGGATTAGACACTGTTTGATACATAAACAGTCCTACAAATCCCCAAACAAGTACGCACGCAATCAAAATCTTACCGATATATGTTTTTGCGTTAAATTCTTCTCTCAGCAACAGCGCCACCCAATTTCTTACAGAAAGTCTTGCTTTTTCAAAGCTCTGTTTGATTTATTTTTTAAGCATTGCTTGCATCCGCTGAATTACTCTCCGACGGTTGCGGCTCAGAAGAAGCAGGCGGTTCATTTGATGTGTTTTCTTCCGACGGTTCATTATGATTTTGTGAGGTCGGCTCAGTTGCCGACGATGATGATGGTGTTGTTGTACTATTTGACGGAGAGGTATTGCTCGGTCTAACATAGTTTTGAACGGGAACAGACCTTCTTGTGGTTGAAGATGTTTCATCCCGGCTGCTTTCTTCCACACTTGTATCTTCTTCGGAAATGTCACTTTCGCTCTTCTCTGTAACCTCTTCCGTAGTTGAACTTTTTTTCGTTATAGATGGTGTTTCGCCTATTTTCTTATACTGCTTCGTTTTTCCGCAGGAGGCAAAGCAAAAAATCAAGGTTAATAATACAAAAATCACTGTAATCTTTTTCATAAATTCACCTATTCCTTTACAAAATCTATAATCCTTTCGGCATCCTTGTAGCCAAGCGCATAGAGCTGTTCAATATTCTTTCTCTTTCTTGACAGTGTTTCTACTCCGCAACAGGTTTTCGGCGCTACTATCAGCGCCTTGCCTTGTTTTTCCAACAGCAGTAACTGCTCAAAGTCATAATTATATTTATCAATTGATGAATCAAGCAGCTTTGCGACAGCGGGATACTGCTTCATAGCCATATCAAAAATATGTGGGGAAACTCTATGCTTTTTTCTGTATTCCACAGGACGTGTCAAAACTACAATTACCTTGTCACAACCGTCCTCAAAGGCTTTTTTGAAAGGAACGGGGTCTGACACTCCGCCGTCAACATAAAGCCTACCGCCTATATTGTACGGTTTGCACGCTATCGGAATACAGCATGACGCCTTAAGAAAATTGTATTCATTCCTCTTATCATTAACAAAATCCAAATACTCTGCGTTTCCGCTTGCGGCATTGGTGGTGACAACATAAAACGGTTTATTTCGGCTGATAATGCAATCATAGTCAAGAGCATCTTCTCCGCCGTCCCGACTTAATTCCCCGTAAACATAATCCAACCCTACATAAGAGCCGGTTTTAAGAAAATTACTTAAGCTCATATATTCTCGTCGCTTGGCATAATCACGGTAGAAGTGCAGAGTTCTTCCTTTTTGGTTTGCCAAAAAAGTAGCAATGTTTGCACTGCCTGCCGAAACGCCTATATAGTATGAAAAGTCAATTCCGTTATCAAGACAGTAGTCTAATACTCCCGCACCGTACACGTCACGCATACCGCCGCCCACATCAATATATCCGACCAAAAGTGCCACCTCTCAATACGTAAACCATTATTCATAATAATTCTATTATTTTATAATTTTACCATATTTTTCTTTCCGTTTCAATGTATAAGTTAGCGAAAGAATATTTAATTAAAATATTGACAAAATAATTCTGTTTTAAAATAATTTTAAGGAGTAATTTTTATGTCAACAACAGGAAAAGAATATGACAAAATGGCAAAAAAGGCTTCGCCTAATTCGCCGGTATTTCTCAACTGCCTTAAAGCGTTCCTTATAGGCGGACTTATCTGCCTTTTCGGGCAGGTGCTGAATTATTTGTTTGGGAAAGCAGGCTTTAACGAAGAATACGTTAAGGCTATGACGCCGTCCGTGCTTATAATTCTTACTGCAATACTGACGGGAATAGGCGTATTTGACAAAATTGCCAAGCACGCAGGTGCAGGTACAATTGTCCCCATTACAGGCTTTGCAAACTCAGTTGTGTCGCCTGCTCTTGAATTTAAGGCAGAGGGAATCATTATGGGCACGGGTGCAAAAATCTTCACCGTTGCAGGCCCTGTCATTGCATACGGCACTGCGGCGGCGGTAATATACGGTATTATTGCCTATATTTTCAAGATTTATTAAAAAATGCCGAAGTAAATTAACACTTCGGCAAAAAAATGCATATAAAAAGTTTAAGACGGCTCCATCTTACGATGTGCCGTCTTGGGCCTCATAATAAACAACGAAAGTTTTAACCGCTACAAAATGAAACTTACTGCCGCCGAAACGGAAAGAGTGTACCAAGCTCTCCCCAACCTCGCTCAAGACCCTTCCACTGAAACAGGCTGAATAATTTTACAACTAATCAGCTTTGCTAAAGTTTCCGAATCAAAAGCTATGGAATAAATAACATTTCATAATGGCGTTGCAACAAAAACTTAACATAATGTGCCGCGGACAGAGGCCTCATAAAAGCATAAGGTAAAATCCACAAATGAAAGCATGGCGAAAATCACCGCATGAATTGCAAGCACCCTGCGTTAAAACCCACAAAGCCTTAGAAAGCAGATAAGCTTCACAGTAGCAGGATAAATGGTCATCGTTGCTCTTACATTGCCAAAGAATATTCTCCGCAACCGCCGTAATTATGACACCCGGAAAGCTTCGACTTACCCGAGCCAAGCTTTCCGAATATATTTTAACAAATTTTTTTGCCTTTGTAAATAGTTTTTAATGCATATTATTACAAAATCATTATACAAATTTTGGCTATTTTTTGCCCATTTACAACAAAAAGACTGAATTTTCATATAATTCAGCCTTTTTTCTTAATTTAAATTAACAGTTCTTAACCGTTATTTTCAATTACATCTCCTGTGTCCTCAACAAGCTTTGTTTCAACTTCAAAAATATTCAATTTATAGTTTTGATCTATTCGGCAAATCTTAAGAGTAAGCTTGTCACCAACACTGCTGTTCTCTATAAAGTCGAGCAAGTCAGCGTAATTCTCAAGGTCTTTATCGTTAAATCCGATTACTAAATCGCCCTCTTTAACGTCCTTGTTTGCAAGGTCACTTTGGGAGGATATTGAACGTATAATAAGAGAGCCTGAGGGAAGGTCGTGGCTCTGAACAATTGCAGAATGAACCTGACTGTATGTTGACGGATAATAAGTTATGCCGAGAACGGCTCTGCCTGTTACATAACCGTTTGCGATTATATTTTCAGCTATTTCCTTAACAGTTTCCGACGGAACTGCAAAGCCCATTCCCTCATATTCGGTTGAGGCAATTTTTGAAGAGTTAATTCCGATTACCTGACCTGATGAATTGAGAAGCGCACCGCCTGAGTTTCCGGGGTTTATGGCGGCAGTGTGCTGAATACAGGAAACCTCATAACCTACGGGGCTGTCAACAGGTCTGCCTATTGCGGAAACCATTCCGTTTGTAAATGAGCCGAAGAAGGTTGAACCGCCGGGATTTCCGAGCGCATAAACCGTATCGCCTACCATAATGTTTGACGAAGAAGCAAACTCAGCCGCTTTAAGCTCAGCACTCTCAACATAAATAACTCCTATATCGGTTTTTCTGTCAACACCCACAATTTTGGCGTCATACTGCTCGCCGTCATGAGTTCTGACAACCGTTTTATAAGCAGACGAGGTTTCAAGCACGTGTGCACAGGTTACAATATAAGTTTTACTGCTGTCGCCGCCGCTTATAACCGTGGGTAAAACAACTCCCGAGCCCTCGGACGCTATTGTAGATTTATTATTTGCATAAACAAGCACGCCTACATTTGACTCATAAGCCTTTTGGTAAATAGCCTGTGCAGTACCTTCAGCGGCATTACCCTTGTCAGCGTCCGCAAGCGGAACCTCTGCCTCGATTTTTTCCTTATTGTCGTTATTCCCGAGATTTGCTTTTTTGTTTCTCAAAGCGAATACGCCAAGAACCGAAACGCAGATAAGCGAAACTGCTATAATAGCAGCAGCAACTGCAATGCCGATTTTTTTATTCTTGGATTTTACCTTTTCCGCCTGCTTTTTCTGCGGAGCTGCCCCATAGCGGAAATAGCCGTTATTTGTGTCATAGTAAGACGTATAGGGCGGCGGGGTAAACGGCGGTGCGCCTGTTTGCGAGCCTGTATACTGCTGTGACTGAGCCGTAGTGTTTTGACTGTCGGGTCCTATGCTCTGCGAGAAGGTATTGCCCGCCTTCTCCGCATTCGGCACACTGTTTTCACTGCCGTTTTCCTCTGTAAAAGAGTTGCTGTTTTCAAAATTGTTATCCATAAATATATCTCCTTAAAGCTTAAAGCTTAAAGCCGAACTGTGTAAATTCGTTCTGAACGCTCTGAACATAGATATTGCCGCCGTGCATTTCAATAATGGTTTTGCAAAGGTAAAGCCCAAGACCTGCGCTCTTTGTGTCATAGCTTCGTGACTTATCTACTTTGTAAAACCTTTCAAATATTCTGCCTATTTCCTCAGGCGGTATACCTGCGCCGGAATTTTTTATCCAAAAATGCACTTCTCCTCGGGCACTCTTAGTAATCGAAATCTCGATACTGCCGCCGTCAGGAGTAAATTTCACCGCATTGTCAATCAAATTATAAACAACCTGATAAAGCATATCGCTGTCGCCGTGAACAACGGTTTTTTCAAGATTCTCAAGTCCCTTAATTTCAATATGCTTCTTTTCTATCATCTGCTCGAATGTCAGCAGACACGCAACCGCCGTATTGCTTAAATCAAAATCAGAAAGCTTAAGCTCAAGCTCGCCTGCCTCTATTTTTGAAAGATTGAGCATAGAGGTTACAAGACGTGAAAGCCTGCCGACTTCATCCGAAACAATTTTCAGATACTCGTCGCGCTTTTCCTCAGGGATTGTGCCGTCGAGCATACCGTTAATAAATCCGTCAATTGTGGTCATCGGCGTTTTAAGTTCGTGTGACACATTCGCCACAAAGCTTCGCCGGGAAGACTCCATAACCGAAAGCGACGATGCCATTCGGTTAAATGATTGACACAAATCCGCAAATTCATCCTTACCCTTCACATCGACACGCCGACTGAAATCACCCTTAGCATAAGCCTTTGTAGCATTTGACATCTGCCTGAGAGGATTTGTCAGCTTTTCTGTAAAAGCATAAACCACAATGAATGACAGTGCCGCTGAGAAAAGTGCCGATGAAACATACATATTAAAAATATTTTTTGTATACTCTTTAAAGCTGTATTGCACGGGAGCGGCTGAAAAGACATAGGCATAAACCTTTCCACCAATTTTAACGGGTGCACCCGCAAGAAAGGTTTTTTCGCTGTAAAGTCCCTGTATTTTTTCATCGGCAAAATATCCGCCTTTTTCTGCTTCTTTCAAAACAGCAGACGGCATTTTGTAGCCCCTGTGGGAAAAACAAACCATTTCACCTGAATAGGAATATCCGTTTTGGAATGCGTCCTTGCACACAATAACATCGCCGTCGGTGTTACACAGGAACATATCTGTATCGGTTGATTTTGCCGCAACGCCTATATTATTGCAAATGAGTATCATTGCGCTTTGTATTTCGCTTTCGGTTTGGCAGTTTTCAAGGATACGCTCGCAGTACTGTGCATTTGTCGTAACGCTCTCCATAAGTGCTTTACGCTGTGTTTTTGTCCAGTGATTTGACATAAACACTACAAGTGCTGTTGAAAGCACCAAATAGCTGATTAATATCAGCGATGTCATTATTGCAAGAAATTTTGCAAAAAGAGGAAGATGTGTAAAAAAGCGTTTTATCCTTGAAACTCTGTCAGCACAAAAGCTTTTTAATTTATTACTTTTTTCCATGCGTTTCAAACTTATAGCCTACACTCCAGATTGTGCAAAGCTCCCATTCGGGTGAAACTCCTTTAAGTTTATCTCTGAGTCTTTTAATGTGAACGTCAACCGTTCTGCTGTCGCCGTAATAATCAAAGCCCCAAACCTCGTCAAGAAGCTGATCTCTTGTGAAAACTCTGTCAGGATTTGACGCAAGGTGATAAATAAGCTCCAATTCTTTAGGCGGAGTGTCAACCGCTACTCCGTTAACCTTCATTTCGTAATTTGTGCGGTTAATTGACAGCTTATCGTAATGAACCTCTTTAACATCGGAATTATTCTTACCCGCCGAACGACGCAGAACCGCCTTAACACGTGCAACAACCTCTTTTGTATCGAAAGGCTTTGTGATGTAATCGTCAGCGCCAAGCTCAAGCCCTAAAACCTTGTCAAAGGTTTCGTCTTTAGCCGTTAACATAATGATAGGAACATCACTCGTTTTTCTTATTTCCCTGCAAACCTGCCAGCCGTCAAGCTCAGGGAGCATAATATCAAGAAGAATCAAATCGGGACAGTTCTCTTCAAAGACTTTGATTGCGTCATTTCCGTTATTTGCAATAACTGCCTCAAAGCCCTCTTTTTCAAGATACATACGCAATAAATCGCAGATATTAGCATTGTCGTCAACTACAAGAATCTTTCCTTTTGACATATTTTTACCTCCTCATTTATTAAGGAAATTATATCCCCTAAATTTTAACAAAATAATAACAAACTGTTGTATTTTTTTAAATATTTGCCTGATTTTTCGTTATTTATGATATTTACTTCCGTGAGATATTGAAAACGCTCTGTAAACCTGCTCTAAAAGCATAATTCTGGCGAGCTTGTGCGGAAAAGTCATAGGCGACATAGAAAGACGGACATCTGACTTAGCTTTTATCTCCTCCGAAAGTCCGAAGGAGCTTCCGATTATAAATACTATATTATTTTGCCCCGAAACGCCGATATTTTCAATTTTACGTGACAGCTCTTCCGATGAAATCGCTTTTCCCTCAATGCACATTGAAAACACAAAGGAATTTCCCTGCATTTTGCTTTTTATTAAATCTGCCTCTTTTTTTAGCGCATTTTCAATTTCTTTTTCCGACGGATTATCGGAAAGGCGCACAGGCTCAATTTCCGTAACAGTTAATTTGCAAAAGGCGGAAAGCCGTTTTTCGTATTCAACCGAAAAATCTTTCATATATTTTTCCTTTAATTTGCCTGAAACTATAAGCTGGACATTCATCATAATATCATCGCCTTTTCGTCCCATTCGGGCTTTGCAACACGGATAAGATAATCCGTACCCTCTTTTGCGCCAATGCCTGAAAGCGCAGACTCAGTTGTCTGATAGGCGAGAGCGGGAATATTGTTATCTCGGCTAAGGTGCCCCAAAATCAGCCTTGTTGCGCCTTTTCGCACAAGCTTTATGCACATTTCGGCGCACGCATCGTTGGACAAATGTCCCTTTGCGCCCAAAATACGACGCTGAAGCATATAAGGATAATTTCCGCATTGAAGCATATTAACATCGTGATTTGACTCAATAAGCACTAAATCCGAGCCGAGGGCCGCTCCCAAAACCTCGGTGGTAACAACGCCCAAATCCGTAACCACCGCCATTTTTCTGCCGTTGGCAAGCTCTATTGTATATCCGCACGGCTCTTTTGTGTCGTGAGATGTGTGAAAGCTTTTTATGCACATATTACCGATTTCAACGCCGTTTTCGGGAATTATTATGCACTCTTTTGCATTTTGAAGAGCGTCCGTTTCCGAAAGAGCGCTGTATGTACCCTCGGTCATAAACACTTTGCAGGGGAATTTCTTTGTGAATACACGAAGTCCTTTTACATGGTCGGAATGTTCGTGAGTTATAAATATATTTTTTACATTTTCAGTATTAACGCCTATTCGCCAAAGCGACTGCTCAAGCGCTCTCGCCGAGACGCCTGCGTCTATTAAAATGCCGTCAGAGCCTGAGCCTATGTAAGTCGAGTTGCCCGACGACCCTGAAAACAGGGGACAAAATTTAGCCATTTTTCTGCCTTTCTCTTTCTATACTAAAAAGGCGAATCAAGAATTACTTGATTCGCCAAATCTTTAACTGCATTAACCTACCTCTAAAACCGCACCCGTGTTGTCAGGGTCATCACGGAGATAAATATCAGCGCCCAGGGATTGTAATTTCTCAATTATATGGTCATATCCGCGTTTGATGTGATAAATTTCTTCAATCTCAGTAGTGCCCTCAGCCACAAGACCTGCAATTACCATTGCCGCCCCTGCACGAAGGTCGTCCGCTCTGACGGGTGCACCGTGCAGTGAATCCGTACCCTCAATGAATGCAGATTTACCGTCAACCGCAATTTTAGCGCCCATACGAATAAGCTGTTCAGTGTAACGGAAACGGTTATCCCACACACTCTCGGAAATCATACTGTTACCGTTGGCAATTGACAGAAGAACTGCGAGCTGCGGCTGCATATCCGTCGGAAAACCCGGGTGGGGCATTGTTTTAACATTGCAGTGATTCGGTCTGCTTGTCCCTTTAATATGAATACTGTCGTCAAATTCTTCAACAAGCACTCCGCACTCCACAAGCTTTGCGGAAATTGACTCAAGGTGCTTTGGGATAACATTTTTAATCAGTACATCGCCGTTTGTTGCTGCCGCCGCAACCATATATGTGCCCGCCTCAATCTGGTCGGGAATTATTGCATATTCACAGCCGTGAAGCTTTTCGACCCCTCGGATTTTTATTGTATCAGTACCTGCGCCTCTTATGTCCGCCCCCATAGAGTTGAGGAAGTTTGCAAGGTCAACAATATGCGGTTCCTTTGCCGCAGGCTCAATAATTGTAAGTCCCTTTGCCTTGACTGCCGCGAGCATTAGATTTATTGTAGCGCCGACCGAAACAACGTCAAAATTTATGCTGCTGCCGATAAGCTTTTCAGCCTCAGCGTTAAGCACACCTGTTTTATCAATGCTGATATTTGCACCCAATGCCTCAAAGCCTTTAATGTGCTGGTCAATAGGGCGAATGCCGAACGAGCAGCCGCCTGGCATTGCAACACGTGCACGGTTAAATCTGCCCAAAAGTGCGCCTATGAAATAATATGACGCTCGCATCTGCTTGCTCATTTCGTGACCGATTTTATCTGAAAAAACGTGCCTTGTATCTATTTCAAGTGTGCTTTTATTTATCATTTTAATTTCTGCGCCCAATTGCTGCAGAATTTTAATCATTACATTAACGTCGCTGATGCTTGGAATATTTTCAATTCTGCAAACATCTTCTGCGAGAAGTGTAGCCGGAATAATCGCAACTACGGCGTTTTTAGCTCCGCTGATTTCAACCTCGCCGTGAAGAGCATTTCCGCCGTTTATTATGATTTTTTCCAAGGGCTCGTCCCCCCTCAAAACAAAATATACTCTAAGTGCAGATGTCCCCCGCCTCTATAGGCGGCGGGAGCCATATTGGAATTTCAGTGGGAGTTATAATCTCACACTGAAACCCCGAGGAGCTAACGCTCCCTGCACAGGTTGCAATCGGTCGCAAGCTCTGCTATTTGCAAGCAAAGCAGGAGCGTTGCTCCGATTTAAATCTAAAACAAAAGAAAAAATTTGATAAAAGACAAAAACTTGTGTCGAAATGGGCAAAATACGCCCATAAATGCCTTATATAGTATATCACCATTCTATATAAAATAAAAGAGTTTTTTTGCATTTTTTTATTTTTGTCAAAAACACCGAAACAAATGTTTGTAAACTTATTGAATAAATTTATTTAATATTGTATAATTATATCACTATTTCAGGAGAACTTAAATATGAGTATGCAAACACTAAAAAACGATATTTTAAAAATTCAAATAAACGAGCACGGCGCAGAGCTTTCGTCTGTTGTCGGCGTTAAAAGCGGGCGTGAATACCTTTGGCAGGGCGACAGTAAATACTGGGACAGAAGGAGTCCTGTTCTTTTCCCCGTCGTAGGCAAATACAAGAACCTTAAATCTATTTACGGCGGTAAGGAATATTCGCTCCCCCAGCACGGCTTTGCAAGGGACTGCGATTTTACGCTTATAAGCAAAACTGACAATTCAGTTTCGTTTGAGCTTACGGAAAATGCAGATACGCTCAAAAATTATCCGTTCAAATTCCGCCTTGTCTGTTCATTTGAATTGAATGAAAATAAAATCCGCGTAAAATGGAGCGTTACGAATACAAACGAAACTGAAATGTACTTTTCAATAGGCGCTCACCCTGCGTTTAACTGCGAAAAGGGCAAAACCGTCCTTTCAATGAACAAAGATAATTTAGAATATTCTGTTCTGAACGGCGACGGACTTTACCTTCCCGGAAAGTACCCGGTCGAGAGCAGTTTTGTCTTAACAGATGACATTTTTGACCGTGACGCTCTCATAATTGAAAACAGCGGCGTTACAAGCGTTTCTCTTTCGGATGGTGTAAAAGATTTTGTTACAGTAAATTTCACTGCTCCCCTTTTCGGAATATGGTCGCCCGTCAAGAAAAATGCGCCGTTTGTGTGCATTGAGCCGTGGTACGGCAGAGCAGACTCGGCAGATTTTGACTGCGATTTGACTAAACGCGAATGGGGTAACAGACTTGTCGCCAATGAAGAGTTTAAAAAGGAGTATGAAATTGTAATTTATGAGTAAATTCAAATATATTCTGTTCGATTTTGACGGAACGCTTGTAGACTCCTCCGAGGGTATCTTCAAAAGCCTTACCTACGCTTTTGAGAAAATGGGTCACGGCACGCCGAGCGAAGAGCTTTTAAGAAAATTTATCGGCCCTCCTCTTCATTACAGCTTTACAAATTTTTGCGGATTTTCCTCAGAGCACGCCTTTGAAATGACGGACAAATACCGTGAGCGCTACAAGGTAAAGGGTTATCTTGAAAACCGTGTTTATGACGGCATCCCCGAAATGCTCGAACAGCTTCAAAACGAGGGGTATATTCTCAGCACGGCGTCATCAAAGCCGATTAAATTTATTGACGATATATGCACACAGCGTGATATTAAAAAATATTTCAGTTTTATCGGCGGAACACAGTTTGACAATATTAAAGAGAGTAAAACCGTTGTTATTGAAAGCGCAATGACTGCTCTCGGCGCAAATACAGACAACACCCTTATGGTCGGCGACAGGCTTTTTGACATTCAGGGTGCGCACGAGGCAGCTATTCCCTGCTGTGCGGTGCTGTTCGGATTCGGCGACAGACCCGAATTTGAGGAATATAAGGCTGACTATATAATTGAAAAGCCCAGCGATATTTTTGATATTTTAAAAGAGGAATAAACACATGTCTACACCGCTTGCGGACAGGCTCCGCCCACAGAAAATTGAAGATATTGTCGGTCAGAAGCATTTGCTGGGCGAGGGTATGCCTCTTCGCAACATAATTGAAAGCGGCGTTTGCCCCAACCTTATTTTCTACGGACCGTCGGGCACGGGCAAAACAACGCTTGCACGCATTATCGCCAAAATGACCGACAAAAAGCTGCATCACCTGAACGGCACAAACGCTTCAACGGCTGATATACGTGATGTTGTCAGCGAGCTTGACACCTTTGCCGCCCCCAACGGAATACTTCTTTATCTTGATGAGATTCAGTATTTTAACAAGCGTCAACAGCAGTCGCTCCTTGAATATATTGAGAGCGGGAAAATCACGCTTATTGCGTCCACTACGGAAAATCCTTATTTTTACATATACAGTGCAGTGCTTTCACGCTGTACGGTGTTTGAATTCAAATCTGTTGAGCCGTCAGATGTTATACCTGCTGTTATAAAAGGCTTTAAGTTCTTGGAAGAAGAACTTGGCGGTAAAATCACATTTGAGGACGACGTTCCCGAGCATATAGCAGTCGCCTCCGGCGGAGATGTGCGAAAGGCTCTTAATTTTACTGAGCTTTCCGTGCTTGCCGCAAAGCCTGACAAAAACGGTGAAAGGAACATAACGCTTGAGCAAATAGGCAGTCTTACGGCGAAAAACACCTTCCGTTATGACAAATTCGGCGACGAGCATTACGATATTTTATCCGCATTTCAGAAATCAATGCGTGGGAGCGACCCAGACGCCGCACTCCATTACCTTGCACGGCTTCTGGAGGCGGGCGATATGCCCTCGGCAATCCGCAGGCTTTTGGTTTGCGCCTGCGAGGATGTGGGTCTTGCTTATCCGAACATAATTCCGATTGTTAAAAGTGCCTGCGATATTGCGTTGCAGGTCGGAATGCCCGAAGCAAGAATTCCCCTCGGCGACGCTGTTGTTTTGGTTGCCACAAGTCCTAAAAGCAACACGGCGCATTTAGCCCTTGACGAGGCGCTCGAAGATGTCCGCTCGGGCAATTACGGAAGAATCCCGAGAACGCTTCAAAACAAGCATTTTGACGGCGAAGATAACGCAACCCCCGGTCAGTTTTATAAATATCCCCACGATTATCCGAACCGCTGGGTCAATCAACAATATCTTCCCGATGCAATCAAAGGCAAAAAATATTATGAATTCGGTGAAAATAAAAACGAAACCGCGTCAAAAGAGTATTGGAAGAAAATCAAAGGTGAATAAAGATAAGGAGAACAGATATGGCAAAAAGAAAAGATTACATTTCATGGGACGAATACTTTATGGGCATCGCAATGCTTTCCTCTTACAGGAGCAAGGACCCGAGCACACAGGTGGGCGCTTGCATTGTGAATGAGCAAAACAAAATTATGTCTATGGGCTACAACGGATTCCCAAAAGGTTGTGACGACGATACTTTCCCGTGGGAGAGGTCGGGCGATGAGTACGAAACGAAATACCCCTATGTTTGCCATGCGGAGCTTAACGCTATTCTCAATGCAGGCGGCAGAAATCTTGAAGGCTCAAGGATTTATGTTGCGCTTTTCCCCTGCAACGAGTGTGCAAAGGCGATAATTCAAAGCGGAATTAAAGAGGTAATTTACATATCCGACAAATATTATGACACCGTCGGCAACCGTGCTTCACGCCGAATGTTTGATGCGGCAGGCGTTAAATACACCAAAATCACTATGGCGCACGAAGAACTTACGATAAATTTCAGAGAAGAGGATATATAAAAATATGGGAATATCCGATTTTTTTGCATTTGCCGCAAGGACGAAATACATAAACCGCTGGGCGCTTATGCGCAACACACGCTACGAAACGCTTTCCGAGCACTCTGCTCAGGCGGCTGAAATTGCTTATGCTTTAGCTGTTATCGGCAACGAACGATTAGGTAAAAATTATAATGCTGAGCGTGCGGCGCTTTTGGGACTTTACCACGATTTACCCGAGATTATCACGGGGGATTTACCTACGCCCGTTAAATATTTCAGCGAAGAAACTAAATCCGCATATAAGGCGGTTGAAAAAAATGCGTCAAGGCAGCTTCTTTCAATGCTCCCCGAGGATTTACGTAAAAATTACGAGCCTCTTTTCAAGAAAAAGACGGACGACAAGGAGCTTTGGCGGCTTGTGAAATCGGCGGACAAAATCTGCGCATATTTAAAATGCATTGAAGAGAGAAATGCAGGCAACAAAGAGTTTTGCGAAGCGGAAAAATCCATAACAAAAGCTTTGCAACGCCTTGACTGCGAAGAGGCAAAAATTTTCATTGAAGAATTTGTGCCGTCTTTTGAAAAAGCCATTGACCAAATGAAAAAATAACGGAAAATACGGTTGAATTTGTGAATTAGCTGTGATAAAATAATCGCAAATAATTATTTTAATGATTTATTGATTAAAGATTAACCGAAAGGCAGAAAAATGAATAAAAATGATAAAATAAACTTCTGGAGCTTTCTTGTCGCTTCAATTTGCTTTTACATTATAGCTGTAACGAAATTTATAGACAAGGATACCCATACAGCAGTAGTGTTCTTTTGTTTAGGGTCTGCATTTTTATGTCTGTCCGCCACTCATTTGAATAAAAATAAGAAAGAAAAATAATTACACCTTTTCGCTGTTCTTTTTTACTTATTACTAAAACTTTGCGGATATAGTTCATCGGTAGAACATCAGCTTCCCAAGCTGAGGAGGTGGGTTCGATTCCCATTATCCGCTCCAGCGGCAAGTGCCGCACACAAGTTGCGCACCCCATTTTGTGGGGTGCGTTAGTTTTTTTACCCGCATTTAAACAAGAACATTAAACTTAATTGGAAATCAAACTGTTTCGCTTCTCGCCTTTCGTCTCGGTCGGTGCTTTTGAATACTTCGTATTCAAAGGTGTCCAGTGGACCCCCTCCCCCTCAAAAATATAGTCGTTCTACTCGCTACCGCTCGTATTACTCCTTATTTTTTCACCTCATTTTGCTCGTGCGTTTCGTCCACCGGACGGCACTCGGAACTTCGCCCCATTATCCGCTCCGGCGGCAAGTGCCGCATACAAGTTCGCACCTCACAAAGTGGGGTGCGTTAGTTTTTTTACCCGCATTTAAACAAGAACATTAAACTTAATTGGAAATCGAATCCATATGTTCATCTTGTATAATTTTTTCTTTTCCATTCCTATTCACTCTTCTGAAAAGATTTTATAATATTTTCGCTATTCATTTTTCACTTTTTACTAAAGTCTTAAAATTAATACTATTGCAATTTACAAAAAATATGATATACTTAAATAAATTATTATTTGGGCCTGTAGCTCAGCTGGGAGAGCGTTCGGTTCGCATCCGAGAGGTCGACGGTTCGATCCCGTTCAGGTCCACCAAAAATCGACAAGTTCCGAAAGGCACTTGTCGATTTTTATTTTTCACTATTCACTTTTTTCTCTTTGTTCCCAACACCTTTAGGACTTTGGAGGTAATAAGTAACCGTGAAAAGTGCAAAAGTTTTTGCCCCTGTAAGGAGCTCAAAATAAAGCCGATAGCTTTTAGGTGTCGGCTTTATTTTTTGATTTTGTATATTTTTAACATTTTTGGTATTTTTTCCCAAATTATTATTGACATAAATCTAAAAATATGCTACAAATAAATTAGAAACGGAGGGGAGTCCGGTGGTTAAATAAACTGAAGAATTAAATTTACTTTTACATCAGACGAAAAACATTTGATATTTCTTGGGGGTTAGCTATGAAAATAAAATTTTTCGGAATAATATCCGTTATTTTATCATTTACATTTATTCTTTCTGTCGGCATTTTCCCCAGTAATGCAGCAGCTTTAAACGAAAGCAAAGATGATAATATTTTCGCTTGTGCCGAAGAGCTTAAAAATGAATATATTAATTCCGCACTCATTCAGGCACAGCCTATGGATGCAGACTGCGAAACAAGGAATTATGAAGCAACGATATATTATAATCAAATTATTGAACATATTGATACATATAACGATGAATTACGCTCACACTTTTCAGGTGCAAAGATAAATGATGAGGGTTATTTGGTTATCTCGCTTTGCTGCGAAACTGATTTTTGCGAAAATTATATTAAAGAAAACTTTGATTTTCAAAATATTATTTTTGAAAAGGGTAAAGGTTCATATTATTACGGTCAGCAAAAATTAAACGAAATAAATAAAAAAATTGCTTCATTGCAAGAAGAGAAGGTCAACGGTAAAAACATTAACGCTGATGAAAAAGAAATGATGGAGTTATATCCATGCACAAAATACAACGATGAAGACAATACCATAACTATAATTTTTTCAGTAAGCGAAGAAACGGAAAAAGCGATTGAAAAATCCATAAAAGACAAAAACGGTAAATTGGCGTGTGATTCAAAAGCACAGTATTCTCAATCCGAAATATCGGAAATAAAAAAATACAACAATGCAGTTGACACTTTCAAATCCAGCATTTTAAACGAGCCTGATATTTCGTATTGTACAAATTCAAAATCAGAATATATAATCGAGGATCAGGCTGCAACAGAGCCTTGGCGTCCGGGTAGAAAAATAATGGTTTATAACAATCCCAATGAGGGAACCGGTTCTCAATTAAGTACAGGATACCGTGCAAAGTATAAAGATAATGGTGTTATATATTACGGATTTGTTACCTGCGGACACGGAACTAGTGTGGGAAATTCCGTATATATGGAAAACGATACTGATCCTGCTCATAAGCTCGGAGTAATACTTGCACGCTCATACGAAAACACCATAGACGTATCATTTATACGTATGACAAATTCCGGTTACTCAAATGGAAATGCAATATATTATACAAGTTCCCAGCCCGGAGTAACAAGACCCGGAACCGTTCTTGACGGTACGCAAGCTACGGCATCTTTAAATTCACAAATTTATAAATCCGGTCAAACTACATATTTAACAATCGGTTATGTCAACTCAACAAGCTTTGCAGCTTATTCCGGTAATGTCTATTTTTACGATATGTTACTGTCTGACAGAATAATGGGTGGCTCAGGAGACAGCGGTGCGGTAACATACATTACTAATACCGGTACAGTGTCCGGAAAGGCCGTCGGAATTTATAAAGGAAATACTTCGAACAAAAGCGTATTTATTAAAGCAAGTAACATTAAAGCCTCTTTCGGCGCAGAAGCCTACTAATCTAAATTAAGCAGGCGGCGGTGAGCCGCCTGCAATATACCGATATTAGGAAAGGAATAATACAGACATACATTATATAAACCATTTTTGTATAAATTTGTATTTTATGATAACTATTATGAAAAAGATTTCAGCGCTTTTCTTTCTTTTGGTTTTCTTTATGTTTGGATGCGCTTCAAAAATGCCTGATGTTACTCCGACAACCGATACTAATAAAATCCCAATAAGCAAAATATCAACCGATTATCTTAACGCGGTGAATGTTACTAACAGCACAATTGAAGAAATAGATTACAATAAAATTGCACAGTTTGATTCAACGCTTCCGATAAGAGATTTTACGTATATTTCTCAAAATATTGATTCTATTTTATCAGTTTATTATAATATGAAACCGATAAAGAATACTCCTTTAGAAAAGGGCAACGTAATACAATTTAATTTGGAAATTTTTGATAAAAGCGATAATGTAATACATAAAAATACAGAAATGAAAATGTTATTCGGATACGGATATTTGGGAGATGAGCTTGAGGAAAGTCTGCTTAATACAATTCCCAGCAAACCACTGACGTTTGACTTCAACGATAAGTTATTTCAAATGTATGGTTTGGAAAACGCCGAGTATGTAAAAATGAATATTAACGGAATTTATAATTATACCGAAATGGAAGACACGGAAGATTTTCTATCACAAGAGGGATATTCAAGCTTTAAAGACTTTTACGATTATTTGTTTAAGCTGAAAGTAAGTGAGCATGATTTTGAAAAATTTTCTGAATTAAGGTCCTCATTTCTAAAATACGCTTTTGACTGTTGCAAATTTAATATTCCATATGAAGATTTAAGAGATTATTCACGAAAAGTAATTGACGAACATAGAAAAGCAGCCGAAACATTGAATATGACGTTAGACGACTATTATTCCGATGTATTGGTTGTCGATCAAAACAGCTTTTTCCTTATGTGCGCCGAATCAGCCGAAGCAGAAATTAAAGAGGGTTTACTGATTGGTGCGTTGGCACAATTCAATCAAACAGAAATCGCCGAGGATGAATTTACTGAATTTTGTAATAAAAACAATGTAAATACATCAGACAGCGTTCTCGTTTGTGAAGCAAGATATTTTTTCTTGAAAAGAGCTGTTATTGAACAATATGTCGGTTCTTATTAAAAACTTATTGCACGTATAACTACATTTTATTTTAAAAGAAAAAGCATAAAGCAACTACAGACTTTCCCGTCTTTGCTTTATGCTTTATTTTGTTTAATTTGTTAAAATCAATATGCCTTGCCCCAATAGAGCATTTTGTCAGCCTTTTTGCCGCAGCAAACACAAACATCCGAAATATTTTCCTGTTCAAATGGGATACAGCGTGATGTTACGCCGACGTCTTCCTTGAGCTTATCCTCGCACGCTCTGTCCCCGCACCACATAGCCTTAATAAAGCCGGGCTTGTTGTCCGCAATGTCTTTCATTTCGTTCATATTGTGAGCGGTATAGGTCATTTCGGTACGGCGTTGGAGCGCTTTTTCGTACATTCCCTTGTGAACTGCTTCGAGAAGCTCGGGAATCTTTGCCTCAAGCTCGTCAAGCGATACAAAATATTTTTCTCTTGTATCACGGCGAACAATTACGCATTGATTATTCTCAATATCACGGGGACCTATCTCAAGTCTGAGCGGTACGCCCTTCATTTCATATTCGGCATATTTCCAGCCGGGTGAATTGTCGCTGTTGTCAATCTTTGCGCGGCAGATTTTATTAAGCCTTGTATAAACTTCAGTTGCCTTTTCCGTAACACCTGCTTTGTGAGATGCAACGGGAATAACAACAATCTGAACGGGCGCTACTTTCGGCGGAAGAACAAGACCGTTATTGTCGCCGTGGGTCATAATAAGTGCGCCGATAAGACGAGTCGTTGTGCCCCAAGAGGTCTGGAACGGGTATTTTAACTGATTGTCTTTATCCTGAAACTGAATACCGAAAGCTTTTGCAAAGCCGTCGCCGAAATAGTGACTGGTACCTGACTGCAAAGCCTTGCCGTCATGCATCAATGCTTCAATTGTGTATGTGTCCTCAGCGCCTGCAAAACGCTCCTTTGCGGTTTTAACTCCCTTAACAACGGGAATTGCAAGCACGTTTTCGCAAAAGTCTGCATAAACATTCAACATTCTGATTGTTTCTTCCTGTGCCTCTTCGGCGGTTGCGTGGATAGTGTGTCCCTCTTGCCACCAAAATTCACGTGTGCGAAGGAACGGTCTTGTGGTCTTTTCCCAGCGTACAACCGACACCCATTGGTTGTAAAGCTTCGGCAAATCACGGTAGGAATGAACTATTGACTTGTAATGCTCGCAGAAAAGCGTTTCAGAGGTCGGTCTTACGCAAAGTCTTTCCTCTAACTCCTCATTTCCGCCGTGTGTTACCCATGCAACCTCGGGAGCAAAGCCCTCAACATGGTCTTTCTCCTTTTGAAGCAGGCTTTCGGGGATAAACATAGGCATACAAACATTTTCGTGCCCTGTCTCTTTAAACATTCCGTCCATTATGCGTTGAATGTTTTCCCAAATAGCATAGCCGTAGGGGCGAAGCACCATACAGCCCTTAACGCTTGTGTACTCGCAAAGCTCTGCTTTTTTAACAACGTCTGTGTACCATTTGGCAAAGTCAACGTCCATTGAGGTGATTTCCTCAACCATCTTTTTCTGTTCAGCCATAATTTTATGTTCCTTCTAACTAATAATGTAAAATCGGCTCAGTGCTCTTCAATAAAGCGAACAATGTCACCGACAGTTTTAATATTTTCAAGCTCCTCATCGGGGATTTCCATATCAAATTCGTCTTCAAATGTCATTACAAGATCAACAAGGTCAAGGCTGTCTGCACCCAAATCCTCAAGAAGAACGGAGTCAAGTGTAACTGCATCTTCCTCAAGCTCAAGCTGATCGCAAATAATTGCACGGATTTTTTCAAAAACCATTTTAGCACCTCTTTTCTCAAATTCTTAATGTGTATATAATACTAAATTCTTTTACTTATTTTGTCAATAGTTTTATATTAGTTTATTCGCCGATATATTCTTTTAACGGTGAAAAATCAATTGAGGCTATGTCCCGAACCGCTTCATAGAACGCTTTACAAATCTCTTTACAGCCGCCTTTTGTGTCGCTTTCCGTGTTAAACGGCATAACAGGGTCGTGAACCGAAAGTCTTAATAAAAACCATCCGTTAAGCTCGGGGTCTTTGAAATTAACTCTTACTCCCTCATAATTGTCTGAGGCAAGGCAGGCAACTTCATCGTCAATTGCGTTTACCGTCTTAATAATATCGTCTATAAGCTTTTGCCCGACTTTTTTAAATTCGGGAGTTAAAATGTTAAAGCGAAGCTCTTTTTCTTCAAGAGCCTTATGAAGAGAAGCGATGCAATCGCCGATTTTTTTATTTTCTTTACGAAGAAGAGCCGCTTTGATAATAATTTTTGTTATGAGATATGCGCCGTCGTCAAGATAATAATTTTCACGGAATGCCGCGTGACCGCTCGTTTCAATGGCAAGAGGGACATTTTCGCCCTCATTTTCTCTTCGTATGGCCTCGTCAATAACGTTTTTATATCCTCGCTTAAAGCGGATTTGCTTTCCGCCGAGGTCGTTTTCAATAAAATCACGCAGTCCGTCGCTTGTAACGGAGTCCGTAACAATACTTCCGCCGTCGTTCCCCTCAAGGGCAATAACCGCGGCGAGAGCTACAATTGAATTTCTGTTTATTTCGTCGCCTTTTTCGTCAACACAGGACGCTCTGTCAACATCTGTGTCAAAAATAACACCTAAATCACAGCTGTTTTCCACAGTCGCCCTGCGGATAAATTCCATAGCTGTCTTGTTTTCGGGATTCGGAATGTGATTCGGAAACATACCGTCAATCTCCAAGAACTGACTTGCAGAAACATCTGCGCCCAAAGGCTCTAACACCTTTGAAGCGTAGAATCCACCCACGCCGTTGCCTGCATCAACCGCAATTTTAAAGCCGTTTAACGGGTGTTCAAAATCCTCGGCATTAACGCCGTTTTTAATCATACCCCGAAGAGCTTCGGCGTATTTGGAGATGTAGTCAATCTCGGTGACGCTTCCGCCGCCGTTTTCAGGAATTTTTACCGTATCGGCAACTGTTAAAATTTCTGTCAGCTCTTCACCGGACAGTCCGCCGCTTTTAAGGAAAAATTTAAGTCCGTTGCGGTCATACGGGTGGTGGCTTGCGGTTATTTGAATTGCGCCGTCGCAGTTTTCCGTAACCGTTGTCATAAACATTGCAGGTGTTGAGCAGTAAGAGCAGTAAAGCACATTAACGCCCATTTTAACGAGAGTATTTGCTACTGCATCTTTAATTCGCATTGCTGAAATTCTTGAATCGTGACCGAGCGAAACTTTAAGCTCATTCATATTTTTGCCTGTCTTTTCCGATAAAAACAGGATAAACGATGCCGAAATATCGGATACAGTTTTATCCGTCAACTCAAATTCGGGGTGCGCGGCAGTTACAACCGCTGTTCCTCTGACATCTGTTCCGCTTTTTAGTGTTAAATAGCTCATTAAATCAGCCCTCTCTTATACATCTCTTCCGCCGCAAGCATAATGCCGAGTTTACCGCTGTGAAAATTAAGCGAACCCTGCATCCAAACGGCAAAGGGGTCACGCAATGGTGCGTCTGCCGAAAGCTCAATGGAAGAGCCGCCCGTAAATGCGCCTGCGGACATTATAACCTTGCTGTCATAGCCGGGCATATCCCACGGTTCGGGAACAACGTAGGAGTCAACAGGTGCGCCCTTTTGAAGTCCCTGACAGAATGCAATTAAGTTTTCTTCGTTTTCAAGGCATATAGCCTCAATAATATCGTGACGTGTTTCATCAAATTTGGGTGTTACCTTAAAGCCGAGCAAATCGAAAAGAGATGCGGCAAAAATTGCTGTTTTGAGCGCCTCTCCCACAATGTGCGGAGCATTAAATACACCCATAAAAATATTTCGGTTCTGCCCCAAGGTTGCACCCAGCTCTGTGCCCAGTCCCGGCGTGGTTAAACGGTAGCCGATAAGCTTTACCAAATCCTCACGGCCTGCAATGTAACCGCCCGACGGCGCAATTCCGCCGCCCATATTTTTAATGAGCGAGCCTGCAACCAAATCTGCGCCAACCTCAGTAGGCTCTTTCTTTTCGGTGAAAACGCCGTAGCAGTTGTCAACCATAACGATTGCACGCTTGTTAACTCTGTGAACTCTTTCACAGACATCGGCTATTTCGTCCACGGAAATGCTGTGGCGAAGCTCATATCCGCGGGAACGCTGAATGTAAACCATTCGTACATTCGGATTTTTCGCAGCCTCGGTGATTGCGTCAAGGTCAAATTTTTCGTCTTCTGTTAAGTCGATTTGATTGTAAATAACGCCGAAATCGGCAAGCGTTCCGTCACCCTTGTTTTTGCCGTCAAGACCTATTACCGAGTGAATTGTGTCATAAGGCGTGCCTGAAACACAAAGCATAATGTCACCGGGGCGAAGTATTCCGAAAAGACAAACACCGAGAGTATGCGTGCCGCTTGCGAGCGCTCCTGCACGGATAATCGCACTGTCCGCTTTAAAAATGTCTGCTACAAGGCAGTCAAGCTTTTCTCTGCCCTTGTCCGAATAGCCGTAGCCTGTGGACGTGTTGAAATCGGTTTCGTCAACCTTATTTTTAATGAAAGCGGCAAGCACCTTTTGCTGATTGTATTCGGTTATTTTATCAATCTTTGCTATTTGCTCTGAGGCTCTGTCGAGAGCCTTTTCGGAAAGCTCTTCAATTCTGTTGCTTATTTCAAAAAATTCTGACATAAAATTATTTTCCTTTTTAGCTGTTATATTTATAAACGGTCAGGACAGGTGTAAACCCAAGTCTGCCGTAAAATTCAAGATTATTCTTTTCACTTAAAAGATACGCATTTTTGTTCTCAGAACATTTAAGAAGATTTTTAACTATTTGCATTCCGACGCCTTTTCTTCTAAATTCTTCTTTTACAAAAACGTGTGAAATAACGGCGTAATTTTCCGAGTTGATAATAATTCCTCCGCCTATATTTTCACCGTTTTCGGAAAAAAGCGAGGGAATAATACTGCCCTTTTTGAAAAGATACTGCAAATTAACCGTTTCGTTAGCTTTATTAAGATCGAGAACCGCCCTAAAATCCTCATATTTACATTTATTTTCATTCATCGAATTTTGAACAGGCAGAACCGATTTTTTCAAAAGATAATATTCACCGGCTTTAGGTAACGGCAAAATGTTCGGCGAATGGACTTCACTGCCGACAGTAAATAAAAGCTCGTTAAAATCCGATTTTTCCGATGTAAATACAAGCGAAAATGAACCGCCTCGGCAAATCAGCGTTGCAGGTGTGTTTTTCTCGTACTGCATCGCAAAAACGCCGTTTTCCAAAAAGCAATTAGGATAATATTCCGTAATGCAGGAGAGCAATGCCGAACAGTCTTTATTCAAATAGTTAAAAATCAACTTGTCATCATTGCCGCTTAAATATTTTACCATAATATGATAAAAACTCCTAAAGGCAATCGCCCTTTAATCAGCGCAAAAAAGTCGGAACGTTTTTTCCCGTTCCTGCTTTCACCGCAAACGATACAACGGCGGGAGCAAGCCCCCGCCCTACAATAATATATGATATATAAATTAAACCTCTGTTCCGCCTAAGGGACGGATTAAAAGTACATAGCAAGAGCCTTCGCCGAAAACAGCTTCAACTGCATTTTTGTATGTATCAAGCATTTCGTTCGGAACAAAAGCCTGAATTGTTCCTGCAAAGCCGCCGCCGTGAACGCGGTAAGCGCCTTTGCCTTTCAGCACCTGCTCCGAAATTGCAAGACCGAGGGCAACAGGCTGTTCCGCAGGCTTTTTAACCGAATAAACATTTTGATTATACATATAAGACGATGCGCCGCTCTCACAGATAAGGCGCTTAAATTCGTCAAAATTACCGTTCTTGAGAGCCTCAACCTCAGAAACAACTCTTGCATTGTCACAGAAGAAATGAATTGCACGAAGCACCGCTCTGTCGCCGAATTTTTCACGAATCGCAGGAATATTTTTATAAAATTCCGCTTCATCTGTATCTCTTAAAACCTTTTTACCGAAATGTGATGCGACCGATTCCATTTCCGTACGTATTGCGGCATATTCGTCAGTCAAATCTGCGTGATTTCCCTTTGTGTCAACAATGCAAAGAGCATGTCCGCAGGCAGCAAAGTCAAAATCCACCTTCCCAATAACGGGATTTTCGGGGTCGGCAAAATCAATTGTTATAAATCCGCCCACTGACGACGCCATTTGGTCCATAAGTCCGCAGGGCTTGCCGAAATGAACATTTTCCGCATATTGAGCAATTTGAGCAATTGTAACTGCATCAACCTTACCGTCATTGTAAAGATAGTTCAGGCACGTGCCTAAAAGCACCTCAAATGCGGCTGACGATGAAAGTCCTGAGCCTGAAAGCACACTTGATACAGTGCAGGCATCAAATCCGCCGATTTTGTATCCCCTCTTCCGGAACCCATCGCACATACCCCTTACAAGAGCATTTGAATGGCCCATATCTTCATCGACAACCGAAAGGTCTGAAAGGTCAACCGTGTCCATTTTATATCCTCTTGATTTAACACGAACAATATTTTCATCGTTTTTTGCAGCAACGGCAACGGCATCGAGGTTAATGCCCGCCGCTAATACTCTTCCGTGATTATGGTCAGTGTGGTTGCCGCCGACTTCAGTCCTGCCGGGAGCAGAGAAAAAACGAATATTTTCTCTGTTTCCAAAAATTTCTTCAAAATCCTTTGCAAGAGAAATGTAACGTTCAGTTTGCTTTTTCGCCTCGCTCTCAGTGAGGTACACCTTTTTAAGGCGCTCGGCAAATCCGCCGTTCTGTAATTCTTCGATAGTTTCATATAGATT
This sequence comes from Ruminococcaceae bacterium UBA7217, assembly GCA_002490425.1. Classification (GTDB taxonomy): domain Bacteria; phylum Bacillota; class Clostridia; order Oscillospirales; family Acutalibacteraceae; genus Fimenecus. The sequence goes on along the minus strand of DKTZ01000043.1, from coordinate 53,042 downwards.
CGGCATTTTTCTTATTTCCTTTCGTTTTTTCAAGAATAATATTTACAATAAGTGTTACCGTGCCCGACAAAAGAAACAGTGCCACAATCGGGCCCATAAAGTGCCATGTAAACGGCTGTGAAACGTTGCCGCCCACAACGGAATAAGTCCATATTTTAGGTAAAAATCCTATGACAGATGCTATAAGAAACCGAACTGCAGGAAATTTCATTCCGCCGTAGACCTTACTTACCATATTAACAGGGATTGACGGAATAAGCCTGAGAGCCACAAGCACTCCCAGCTTTGCATTGCCCGGGCGATACATCATTTCACGCACATTGTCATATTTTTGAAGCTGTTTAACAGCTGTACCGCCGCCGAATTTTCTGCCCCAATAATATTTTGTCATAAGCACGATTGAAAACCCTATAACATTGATGGCAACAGCCTTATAAGAGTCAAAAATTACACCCGACATAATGAAGATAAACGGAAAAGGAATGGGAATAAAATTTTTGAGCAGAAAGACCATTAGAATTGCAATCAGCATAAGCCATTTGTTGGGAAGCGAGCGGATAAGCTCAAGCATTTCATCAAGCTTTGCCATAAATTCCGCCCAACCGCCTTCGCCGATTTTTGAACTCATAATTATTGTGATAACAGAAAGAACAGCCGCACCTGCAAAAAGACATACAGCACTGAAATTGAGGGCACCCTTGCGGTCGAGATTTTTTTGTTCCATAAATTCACCCAAACAAGTTTTTTATATGTTTATATAAAACAATTATATTAAATAATTTTATAATATTTATCCCAAAAGGTCAATATTTTTGTTGTTATATTATGGATTTTTTGATATACTTATTCTAAAATACACCTGATTTGCGAGGTAAATCTTGATGAAAACCGTTATTTTAGATTCATTTGCATTAAATCCCGGGGATTTAAGCTGGGAATGGCTTAAAAATTTAACTGAATGTGAAATTTATGACAGAACTCCTGCGGACAAAATCATTCAAAGGTGCGAAGGTGCGGACATTGTAATAACAAATAAAACACCTCTTCCAAAAGATGTGCTCGAAAAATTACCGAGCCTTAAATTCATAGCGCTTGAATCAACAGGATACAATGTAGTTGATATTGATTATTGCAGGGAAAGAAAAATTCACGTCTGCAATATTCCGTCATATTCAACCGAGGCGGTGGCACAGCTTACCTTCAGTCTGATTCTCGAGATAACAAATGCAGTCGCACTTCACAGTGAAAGCGTAAAATGCGGTGAATGGACAGCCTGTCCCGATTTCTGCTATTGGAAAATTCCTCTTACCGAGCTTTCAGGCAAGACCTTGGGCATTGTAGGGTTTGGGCAAATCGGCAAACGTGTTGCGGATATTGCCGAAGCATTTAAAATGAATGTAGTTGCTGTTTCAGGGCACGAAACAGACCAATCTCACCGTAAAAATTTCCAATGGGTTAATACGGAAGAACTGAAACAGTGCGCAGATATTATCAGCTTTCACTGCCCGCTTAATAAAAACACCGAAAAGCTTTGCAATAAAGAGTTTTTGGACGGCTGTAAGGACGGCGTAATTATAATAAACACCTCCCGTGGACCTGTTATTGACGAGTCAGCTCTTGCCGCCGCACTGAAAAACGGAAAAGTTAAAGGTGCAGGCGTGGACGTTCTGTCCTCTGAGCCGCCGAAATCCGACAATCCTCTGCTTACAGCACCCAACTGTTTTATAACTCCGCACATTGCGTGGGCAGGCTTTGAAACAAGAAAACGCCTTATGGCAATTCTCGAGAGTAATGTTAAGGCATATCTTAACGGAAATCCTCAAAATGTTGTAAATAATTAATTAAAATCAGCAGTTAAATTATCATAAATACCTTCTTGTACTCATATTCTTTATCAGATATCGGGACAAGAAGGTTTTATTTTTTGATAATATGAAAGGAATTAAGACTTATGCAAGAAGACAATAAAATAGTAAATATGCCGCACAATTTAATTTTGGAGGAAAGAAAAAAGCTGTCCGTTTCGGGCGTTACAGATGTTGATTCCTTTGACGAGCAAACTGTAGTAGCCTACACCGTTAAGGGTGAAATAACCGTCAGGGGTTGGGATTTGCATGTAAGTAAGCTGAATTTAGAGCAGGGTGAGCTGACGCTTGAAGGCGAAATTTCATCCTTAACATATACTGACATTAAGCCCAAATCATCGGGATTTTTCTCTAAAATACTGCGATGACGGATTACCTTTATTCCGTAAGTCTTGCCTCTCAAACACGGCTTTTTCTTCTTTCGCTCGGCTTCGGTTTTTTTGCAGGAGCAGTCTATGATATTTTCAGGGCAATGCGCATATGCTTAGGCAGTAAAAAATGGGTATATCGGACTACGGATATACTTTATCTGATAACACTCGGATTTTTAAATTTTCTGTTTTTTTTAAGCTTCAACGAGGGTGAAATACGCCTTTTTGCATTTTTGGGTGAGGCACTTGGACTTACAGTGTATTTGTTTACGGTGGGCTTTACTTTTGCAATATATTTTGAGAAAATTTTTAACTCAATCCAAAAAGCTATTGCCGCATTTTTTAAAGCATTAACCCTGCCGTTTAGAAAAATTTGGAAAAAACTGCGTGATTTTCTGAAAAAGCATAAAAAATCATCTAAAAAAAGTGAAAATAAATCAAAATACCCCTTGAAAGTAAATAAATGTTTGTTGTATAATCTATTTAATAGAAAGCAAAATTCGGAAAGTCAAGACAAGGGAGCTGAGAACAATGCGGACTAAAAATTCCCGCACGGAACTGAAAAGGCCGAAAAGAAGTTTTATTCTCATTTTGGGTCTTATTCTAATTATCGGTTTCTTTACAATAACCATTGTCAGCAAACAGCTTGAAATTCGCGAAAAGAATCAGGAAGCGGCTCAAAAACAGCAGGAGCTTGAACAGCAACAGAATGAAAACGATTATTTAAAATCAGTTCTTGAAAGTGATGATAAGAGCGATTTTCTTGAGCAAGAGGCTCGCAAGCAAGGCTACGGCTATCCGAATGAAAAAGTTTTCTATGACACAACTCCCGGCAAATAACTTTATTTATAATTAACCTTTCGGGGAAGGATTTAGGTATTTTATATGGCAGTTGAAATCGGTTCTGTTTATGAGGGAGCAGTAACAGGTCTTACAAAATTCGGGGCTTTTGTTAAGCTCAGCGACGGAACAGTTGGTTTGGTACATATTTCCGAGGTTGCAAACGAATTTGTCAGTGACATTTCGGAAAAACTTGCTGTCGGCGACAGCGTGAAGGTCAAGGTTATTGAAATCAGTGACAGCGGAAAGGTCAGCTTTTCAATTAAAAAGGCATTAGCCGAAGATAAACCGAAGCCGAGAAAGCCAAGAGCTCGTGACAATGCGGGCAAGGGTTGGAAAGGCTCACCTCAGCAAAATCCGAATACGCCTATGTCATTTGAAGATATGATGGCACGCTTTAAGGCTCAGAGCGACGATAAAATCAGCGACCTTAAGCGCAATACTGACAAACGCGGCGGCAACAGACGCAAATAAAATAATAACGTGCAATATTTAAGGGCAGTTTTTCTGCCCTTTTGTTTTGAGGAAAAAGAAATGAGAGAAATTAAAGCAGAAGAAATAACAGGACTTATCCGTGAAATGTGCATTACGGCTAATAAGATATTGCCGAATGACCTTTGCGGAAAAATCGAACAGGGCTTTGAAAGCGAAAAGAACGAGCTTCCCAAAAGCATAATGAAAACGATTTGCGACAACCTTACCTGTGCAAAGGAGCTTGATATTCCCATTTGTCAGGACACAGGTATGGCGGTAATTTTTGCCGAAATCGGGCAGGGTGTGCACATTGTGGGCGGCGGATTTGAAGATGCAGTCAATGAGGGCGTCCGTCAGGGCTACACAGACGGACTTTTAAGAAAATCTGTTGTGATCGACCCATTAAAACGTGTTAATACAAACGATAATACTCCTGCGGTTATACACACAAGAATAGTAGACGGAGACAAAATTAAATTCACCGTTGCACCCAAGGGCTTCGGCAGTGAAAATATGAGCAAAATAAAGATGTTTACACCGTCCGCAACGGTTGAGGACATTGTAAGCTTTGTGGTAGATGTTGTCAAAACGGCAGGCGGAAACCCTTGCCCGCCTATGGTTTTGGGCATAGGGATAGGAGGCGATTTTGAGCAATGCGCATATCTTTCAAAAAAAGCATTGTGCAGAAATGTTTCTATGCGAAATTCCGACCCGTTTTATGCCGAGCTTGAAGAAAAAATGCTCAAAGCGGTAAACGAAACGAATGTAGGACCTCAAGGCTTCGGCGGAAAGACAACTGCGCTTGCAGTAAATATCGAAAAAAGCGCCACCCACATTGCGGGACTTCCCGTTTCGGTAAATGTCGGCTGCCATGTCACACGGCATATTATGAAAATTTTGTAAATATTTTATAAAAATTACAAAAAACTCCTTTATTTTTATGTATAAATGTGATATAATACAATTGAGCAAAAGAAAAAGACATATTGCTCAATTGAAAACAAAGGAGTTGTCGTTGTGAACATTACAATCACGGGGCGCAAATGTACGCCGAGAGATAGTTTCAAAGAAAGGGCAGAAGAAAAGCTTCTTAAGGTTGAAAAATTTTTCGGTCCTGACGCAACGGCGAAGGTAACTGCTTCTGTTGAGAAAAATTCCAAGTCCTGCGAAATCACGCTTATTAAAAACAGTATGATTTTCAGAGCACAGGAAAGAAGCGACGACCTTGAGGACGCACTTGACAAATGCGTTGATTCGCTTATCCGTCAGATAAGAAAAAATAAAACACGGCTCTCAAAAAGACTGCGTGATGTGTCCTTTGATGAAGTATTTATTGCGGATTCAGCCGAGGAAGAGGAAACCGATTTTGAGCTTGTCCGCAGAAAAGCTGTTGTTTTAAAGCCCGAGACACCTGATGAGGCCATTCTTCAAATGAATATGCTCGGCCATCAGTTTTATATGTTCCGCAATGCCGAAACAGACGATATTTGCGTAGTTTACAAAAGAGCAGACGGCGGCTACGGACTTATTGAGCCGACAGAAGAATAAAATAAAATTAAGTTTACGGCAGGGGCATTTTGCCCCTGTTTTTTTGTTCTAAAATTCTCTGTCCGGAATGTCGGACGGGTTGCGAGTGTCCTCCTGGCATCCGCAATGTCCCTACCCCCTTGGAGACCTTCCCTGCAAATGCATACGCCCCGAAAAAAATATCCGTAATTATTGCAATAATTATAATAGTATGGTAGAATATAATGAATATTGTATAAATGTGCGTATTAAACAGATTGTGTTTTTCCACTTGCATTTTACCGCAACTGTTATTTTTTCTCGGTCAGGGGGTTCAAAATGGCTGTCAAAGAAACAAAAAAGCATAAAGGCACTCATAAGGCTGCTTTTCCTGTGGGAATTGCAGTAACTGTACTTGCCCTTGTAGGTCTTGCCACAGTAATTGTTCTTATCGGCACAGGCATTAAAAATTTAGCATCAAAAAATAAGGATTATACCGAATACAACAAGCTTTTGACTCCCGTTGTGCTTATTGACCCCAGCGGCTTTGACGATATTACAAAGGCGGATATGTCCGAGCTTATTGAAATGTCTGTTTGGGCAATACTGAAAAGTGATATTTCCCCCGACACATACTCTGTCGGCGAGGGCGGAATAATAATTCCGGAGGCGGATGTTACCGAGCAATTTAAAAAGCTGTTCGGAACTGAGGTTACTCCCGTTCACGCAACCGTTGAAGGGTATGAATATGCATTTACTTATGACGCAGACGCTAAAACCTACACAATCCCCATTACGGGCATTGTGCCGATTTACACGCCCAAGGTTATTGACAAAAAAGAAAGCTCCGGTCAAATAATCCTTACAGTTGCGCTCATATCAGGTGAGGCTTGGCAGCAGGGAGCTGACGGGTCAATGGTTGAGCCAGAACCCGACAAATACATAAAAGTTACACTTCGTGTTCAGGACGGCGTACAGTTTATTTCCGCAATTCAGGCAACGACCACTCCCGAAGCAGCAACAACGCTTACTCCTGCCACAGCTACAACTGAAAGCAGTAATTTGCTTGATAAGGCAGATACTGCCTCTAAAGAATCAAGCGCACCTGCAACGCAGAATGTAACCGACGAAAACGGTGAAAATGTAACCGATGAGAACGGGAACAACGTAACCGAGACCGTAACAGAAAACAGCACCGCAGAGTCTTCTTCTGCGGCACCGTAGCGTATATCTTAAAACCGTCGCAAAAATTTTGCCGAGCGGTACTGATACATATTACGCAAAAACACACGGACAAGTGAAGAATTTTTCGTATTAGATTTTTATATTTTTATATACAGAGAGGACTTTTTATGCTTCAGTATGAAGAATTAAGATTAAGACTTTTAGGGCACGAGGACGCACTGCGTGACCTTGCGGACGCCTTAGGTCTTGAAAAAATGAAAAATGAAATCGCCGAGCTTGATGCTAAAACGGCAGAAAACGGCTTTTGGGACGATATTAAAGCGTCGCAGGTCGTTCTTAAAAGACAGAGTGCTCTGAAAAACAGAGTTACAGTTTATGAAAAGCTCTGCGCAGATTTTGACGATACGCTTGTAATGATAGAGCTTGCAAATGAAGAAGAGGACGAAAGCTTAATTGAGGAATGTACCGACGGCGTTGTTAAATTTGAAAGTGACCTTGAAACAATGACTCTTTCAACACTCCTTTCGGGTGAATATGACGCAAAAAATGCAATTCTCACATTCCACGCGGGAGCCGGCGGAACAGAGGCGCAGGATTGGGCACAGATGCTTTTCAGAATGTACTGCCGCTGGGGCGAGCGTCACGGCTACAAGGTTACAACGCTTGATTATCTTGACGGCGACGAGGCAGGAATTAAATCTGCAAGTATCCTTATTGAGGGCGAAAACGCATACGGATATATGAAAAGCGAAACGGGTATTCACCGCCTTGTGCGTGTTTCTCCGTTTGACTCTGAGGGCAGACGCCATACGTCATTTGCCTCAGTTGAGGTTATGCCCGAAATTGACGACACAATTGAGGTTGAAATTGCCCCTGAGGACATTAAAATGGACGTTTACAGGTCTTCGGGCGCAGGCGGTCAGAAGGTTAACAAAACCTCTTCCGCCGTTAGACTTACTCACATTCCTACGGGAATTGTTGTTTCCTGTCAGGTTGAGCGCAGTCAGCACCAGAACAGAGAGGTTTGTATGACAATGCTTAAATCAAAGCTGATTGAAATTAAAGAGCGTGAGCATCTTGACAAAATATCCGACATTAAGGGCGACCAAAAAGAAATCGGATGGGGCAGCCAAATACGCTCATACGTATTTATGCCATATCAGCTTGTTAAGGACAACCGCACGAGCTTTGAATCAGGCAACATTTCAAATGTAATGGACGGCGACCTTGACGGATTTATCAACGCTTATCTTAAAGCGGAGTCGCAGAAAAAGCTTGAGCAGTAATTGAATAAATACAATACAGCAACCCGAACGGTACAAAATCCATTCGGGTTGTTTTTATGTAAAAATATATTCAATAAACGTAAATTTATGTAATGAGCTTTTACTTTACGGTATAATTCTCCGTCCAGAAGTCAACCGTCTTTTCAAACTCCTCCCCTTTCATTTGATAAAGACAGTCTGAGCGATACTGTGAATAGCACTCATATTCGCCCTCTTCGCCGCTTACACGCTGAACCAAAAATACATAACTGCCTATTTTTATAGCCGCAGCCTTATTTATTTCTATTTTTTTAACCTCTTCCCAAAAGCCGTCAGGAAAATTATCATTACCTTTGGAATTAACAACAGTACTGTGAAGCTCCGCAGTTCCCAAAATTTTAACAGCTTCTTCAATTCCCGTTCCGCTGTTCACCGATTCGGCGGCAGATGTAAAAGTTTCAGTAAGCTTGTTTTTTTGCTCATCTGTCATTTCGATTGTTCCGTTTTCAGACATCTCAAAAAGATAGCCTGTAACAAAGCGGATAGCACCGTAATTTTCACGGAAGAACTGCTTTATATCTTCTTCACTCACGGGATAAACACCGTTTTCTCCGTAGCACTCCTCTAAAAGCAGAGTTTCATAAGCCTTGGACAGTTCAATTTTATAAATTGTTTCCTTGGAAATACCCAAGCCTTGATAATAATTACCCCACATATGCCAAATGTCATTTACATCGGCAGAAACAGATGCACGTGTGCTTTTCGGAACCGAAAGCGAATGATTTTTAAATTCGGAATTAATTGCAACGTACCTTGCAATGAGGCGGTTTACATCCTCGCCCTCTTTAGCAGTATTTTTAAAATAAGCAGTAACTTCACTGTCGATTTTTGTTCCGTTAATTTTAACTGTTTCGCTTTTTCCGCAGCCGAAAAAAGTTAAAGAAACAGCAATAAGGACAAGAAATAATGAAATAAATTTTTTACTCATTTTTTGCCCCTTTCAAATAGTCTTCGTAAAGACGGTCTTTTAACAGCCTGATTTCCTCTTTTTTACGGTTTTCTTCACGGATTTTCTGCCTGTTTTTGCCGATAATTCCGTTGCGCAAAAATGCAACCAAAAGCATTCCGATAACAGAACCTGCCGCACAGATGCAAAAATCTGTCATCGTGTCAAGAACGCCTGTTTCACGGCGCTGTAAATTCATTCCGTAAATACTGTCCATAGAAAACTCGTAAATCTCCCAGCCGACAGCAATAAACTGTGCAAAGCAAATCGAGAAGAACGATGAAACCGCAGGGCCTAAATAGCCCCTTTTACGGAATATGATGTTGGCAAGATCATAGCCGAAATAGGCTGAAATAAGGCCCGCAATGAAATGAGTCAAAATGTCAATATGGTCAAAATCCGTTCTGTTGTTGACGGTTGAACCGATGCAAACGGCAACAAAAATAAAAATATTAAGTCCTGTTGCCGAATCGGGCGAAACCTCAATTATGAATGAACGTGTACCGAAAATTTGGAAAAAATCCCAAAGATGCGTAAATATTACTGCAAAAATTGCTTCAAGGAACTCAACAACCGAGCCGTGAAAAAGCCCGAATATACCCCAAGCGATAATAACCGTTCGAAGAGCTATCCATAAAATTTTATAAGATTTTGGCAATTTTCCGTAATCTGTCAGCATAAGTCTACCGTTCTAAAAATATTAAAATGAAAGTGTTTTAATAACTGCAATGCTGTTTGTTCCGTCGCTTGCAGGCTTTTTACCGCTGAAATCTTCATCTGTGCTTGTACTCTTGCCTGCCATTACAACCTGTCCGTTTGTCATTACACAAACTGCCAAAGCAGAATCATCCGCTGACCCGCAGAAGCCTTTTTCCGCAGCTTGAAGATTTCCGTTTGCATCGTATTTAACGGCAAATGCATCTTTTCCGCCTTTGTTCTTGCCTACTGCTATGAAATCTCTCGTTGCAGACTGTGATTCGCCCACAGCAATAATGTATCCCTGAGGCGTTATTGTGACATCTTTGAACGATTCATTCTTGTCACCGTAGAATGATTTCACGAACAGAAGACTGCCTGAGCCTGAGAATTTTGCAATTACCGCATCTTCTCCGCCCTTGTTCTTAACATATTCCGAACCGAGATCGCCGTTGCTTGAGGTTGAAGCACCTGCAATTACACAGCCTCCGTCATCAGTTGTAGCTATTGCTTCAAAGCGGTCTATTCCGGATCCGCCGAACAATTTTGAAAATTTAACATTTAAATCCTTGTCAAATTTGAAAACGGCTGCATCGGAGCGTCCTCTTTTCTCAAACAAGTTCTGCGTACTGCTTGCACTGATTGAAGCGACTGCAAAAACATCACCGTTCTTTGCGATATCAATATCTGTAAAGTAATCGCCGAAGCCGCATACACCTACTGTTTTTAATACATTTCCGTTTGAGTCATATTTAACTATAACTGCACGTGCATCACCTGCAGATATAGCAAGGGACGCTGTATCACCGTCCTGTGAATATGCAAAACCTGCGGCATAAATACTGCCGTCGGGAGCCACTTCTACACCGAAGAAATTTTCATTTGATGTACCGCCCCAAGGCTTTCTGAATACCTCATTGCCGTCTTTGTCAAGTTTCATAATAAATGCGTCATATTCCGAGCCGTGTACACTCATAAAATCATTTGCTCTTGTCTGACCGACAATTACTATTCCGCCGTCACTCGTTGTGCAAATATCCTGTGCGGAAACACTTGATGCACCGCCGAATGCTTTTGACCATACGAGCGTACCCTCAGCATCATGCTTGCAAATCGAAAAAGCATTATCCTTTGTATTTGAAATTGAGGCAAACAGCCCGTCCTTTGATGTACCGGAAACTATCGCAAAAGTACCTCCGTCCAAGGCAGGTTCAATCGCTATTGCTTCGTCAAAGCCTGTTGTTCCGCCTATTGTTTTCAAAAAGCTCTTGTTTGCGGCGGAAACTATTGTAGTTTCTGTTACAGGGTTGCCCTCGGGGGTTGTTACAGGGTTACCGTTTGAATCAGTTACCGTAACTGTTTCAATTGCTGTTGTAGTAGGGTCGGCAGGGAACCAAATAACTGTGGTCAAAATTTCACCGTTCGGTCCTGTAACCGCCTCATGATTTTCATTTGTAACGGGAACAACAACCTGCTGAGGCTTGTAATAAATAGATGTTTCAGGCTCACCGTTTGCATTTGTAACAACATTGCCGTTACCGTCAGTAATCGTAACCACCGATGTCTCGGGAATAATTGTGATAGGCTCACCGTTAACGTCTGTCAGCTGAACTCCGTTTTCATCGGTAACATAAGCCGCACCTTCGACATTTTTCTTTTTGCATGCCGCAAAGAGTACCGTAATCATAATAAAAATTGCAACTATTGCAAACAGCATTTTTCTGCTTTTCATAATGAGTCCCTCCGAGACAGAATAATATACAATATAAATATACCATACCGTGATAAATTTATCAACATTTATTTTGAAAGAACGGCAAAAGAACAGGCAGGTACGCAAACACTCCCATCCTTAGGATTTTCACCGTAAAGTGCAGTCGATTTTTTAAAGCTTTCAGGCAGATTGTAGTATATTTCATGAACATTTCTGTTCGCAATTACCATAACACTGCCGTTTTTATCCTCACGGATATATGCCACACAGCCAAGGTATGCCGAAACAGGTATAAACCGTCCCTCTTTGAAAACTTTGTTTTCCGTTCGGATTTTACCGATAGTCTTGTAAAAATCAATAAGCTCACGGTTTTCATTGCCCCACGGGTAACAGCCCCTGTTAAACGGATCACGGTAACCCTGGAGACCTGCTTCGTCACCGTAATAAACTGAGGGAACACCCGGAAGTGTGTACTGTAAAGCCGCCGCCAGCTTTAACCGCTCAATGCCCTGACTGTATTCAAAAAAGCTGAGCTTATGTGATGACTGCCATTCACGGTCACGGTAATCAGAGCTTTCGCCTGCAAGACGTGTAATTGCACGCACTGTGTCGTGAGTGCCTATATGGTTCATCATAACATCAAGGCACTGCTTGGGGTAATTTTCAACAATATTCATAACACCTGACATAAACTGCTCCGCATTGCCCGTGCGGCAAAAGTCGAGAATAGCCTCAGCAAAGGGATAGTTCATAACCGAGTCAAGCTGGTCGCCTAACAGGTAGCGGCGACGCACACCGTAGCTGAATTTATTAGTTGCATCCTCCCAAACCTCGCCAAGTAAAAGAGCATCAGACTTTGCACGCTTAACTGCTTTTTTCAGGTCGTCAAGAAAAACGTCGGGTAGCTCATCTGCAACGTCAAGTCGGAATCCGCTCGCTCCGAGTTTAAGCCACTTTGCGGCTATGCCGTTTTCTCCGCAGATAAATTCTCTGTAAGACTCATCCTCCTCCTTAACCTCGGGGAGAGTTTTGAAGCCCCACCAGCTGTCATATTTATCGGGAAAATTCTGAAATTTATACCATTTCGCATAATCGCTGTTTTCGGACTGATAGGCACCGACACTGTTATATCTGCCTTTTTTGTTAAAATAAACACTGTCGTCACCTGTGTGTGAGAATACGCCGTCAAGAATAATTTTAATACCGAGCTTATCTGCACTTTCGCAAAGCCTTCTAAAATCGTTTTCATCACCTAAAAGAGGGTCTATTTTACTGTAATCTGCCGTGTTGTAGCGATGGTTTGAATGAGCCTCAAATATAGGATTCAGATAAATGCAGGTAACGCCCAAGTCTTTAAGATAAGAAAGCTTTTGGCGAATACCCTCAAGATCGCCGCCGAAATAATCGTTATTCAGAACTTCTCCGTTTTTGTCTGGACGGAAATACGGCTCACCGCCCCAGTCGGAGCGGACAATTCTGTCTGACGGAACACCTTTTTTCTCTTTCCCCGAATTCATAAATCTGTCGGGAAAAATCTGATAGATTATGCCGCCTTTCAGCCACTCGGGCGTGTCAAATTTTTTGGCTACGGTAAGCTGCCAATCGACAAAATTTTCCGTTCCGTCTGAGAATGCTCCCACGCCGTCGCCGCTGTTCAGGATACTGCTCCTGCCAAATGCGCCGAGAAAATCAAAACGGTAAAAGTACAGGCCCCAATCTCCGAGCTTTACGGTTACTGAATAACTTTCGGAGTCCTCACCCGTTCTGCTCTCGTAATTCATTTTATATTCCTGATATTCTTCTCCGTCTTTTTTAATCATAAAAAAAGCACCGCCGATGTTAAAGCTGCACGGCACCGCAATGCGGAATGTTACGTTCTCACCCTCGGTAACACTTCCGAATTTGCTTTTAAAATATGTGCTTCGTGAATTAAACGGAATAAAATTCATTTTTCTGTTCACCTCGAAAAATTTAACTCTTTAATTGTATCAAACAATAAATTTATAGTCAATAAATTTAGTTTTATACTTTTAGGAGTAAAAAGAAAAAACGGACGGAAAACCGCCCGTGTATTAAGTTTATTGCTGTTGCTGCATTGCACTCGCATCAAGCATACTTCCCATTAAGCCGCCTTTTTTCTTTTCAGGCTTGTATTTCGGCGGGTTTTTAAGCTTTTCCTTAAGCCTTTTGCCCTTATTTGATGCTAAAAGCTCGTTTACAGCTTTGAGCGTATCGTAAAAATCCTTATCTGTAATATACTTTTCGCAAACTTCCATCATATCGGGGTCATTGTCAATTTCGCCCAAAATTGTAACGCAAATTAAATTCTGAGTTTCGCTTGTGCCGTCAAGATACATATCGGTAAAAATCTTGAAAAGCTTTTTGCGCATCTGTGCGTCACCGCTTTTAACTGTCGACAAAATATATTTATTTCCGTGATTTACGAAAAAGTCATCGCATAAAAATTGCCCGTATTTTTCAATGTTTTCCTTATAAGCGTCTTTAAGCTCGGGGTACACAAGCAAAATCTTGTTTGCAAGAGTATTCGGGTCGTAAGACATACCGGCTCTTACAGCCGCTCTTGAAACGGTTGCGGGCGCTTTTTTCGACTGTTTATTAACCGCCTTTACCCCGTAGCTTTCCGTTACAGTGTCATTTATTTCATTGCAAAGCGATTTAAGTGATTTTTCATCGCAGTCGTCCAAATCAAGAAGATTTACCGAAGCTTTTGAAAATTCACCGTCGGCATTTTTCTCAAGAATATCTAAAAGATTATCATGGCTTAAAAGCCTTACCGTAAAGCCGTCTTTTGTAAAATCGGCATAAACGCCGCTTTCGTCCTCGTTTATTTTATCAAAAGCAAAGCCGAGTGATTGAAACTTATCCGCACAACCCTTGTGAATGGCTTTCATAGCCTCATTTCTGTCAAGCATATTTTATACCTCACTATGATTTATCAATATTCAATTAAGTATAACATATTATTTAGCGTTTGTCATTAAATTTTTTTCTTTTTGCAAGTTGAATATGCATATATTTTATGGTAGAATAACAAAGTACGATTATTTTACCGTTATTTACGGCTGTTTACGGAGTGAATTAAAATGAAAAACGCACTTATTATTTTCGGCGGAGTTTCAAGCGAGCACGACATTTCCTGCATTTCGGCAACATCGGTTCTCGCAAATATTCCAAGGGACAAATATAATGTGTATATGCTTGGAATTACAAAGGACGGTAAATCTTACCTTTATACGGGGGACTTTGAAAAGATAGAAAACAACGGTTGGCTGTCAAATGAAAATGAACTTAAAAAGGCTGTGATTTCATCCTCCCGTGATGACCACGGCGTAATTGTTTTTGACGGTGACAAAACTGAAACGATTTACATAGATGTCTGCTTCCCCGTAATGCACGGCAAGAACGGCGAGGACGGCACAATGCAAGGCCTTTTAACCGTTGCGGGTATTCCGTTTGTAGGATGCGGTACAACTGCGTCCGCTGTTTGTATGGACAAAGCGATAACAAACAGCATTTGTGATATCAACGGAATAGCACAGGCAAAATGGCTTTACACTACGAGATACGATTTTGAGAAAAACGGCAGAGAATTTGCCAAAAAATGTGCCGAATATCTTGGATTTCCGTGCTTTGTTAAGCCTGCAAATGCAGGTTCTTCCGTAGGAGTCAGAAAGTCCGCTGATGAAGAAAGTCTTTATGAGGATTTGAAATATGCCCTTTTCTTTGACTCACGAGTTGTTGTCGAAGAGGGCATTGTAGGTGCGGAAGTTGAAAGTGCCGTACTCGGCAATAATGAGCTTATTGTAGGAGAAGTCGGCGAAATTGTACCCTGCAATGAGTTTTACGATTTTGAGGCTAAATACATTGACGGCAGTACGGCTCTTCACATTCCCGCAAGAATTTCAAAGGAAAAACAGGAAGAAATTAAGAAAATTGCGAAAAAAGCATATAAGGCTTTCGGCTGTTCAGGACTTACAAGAATCGACTTTTTTGTGCGTGAGAGCGACGGCTCAGTGCTTTTAAACGAGCCGAACACAATCCCGGGCTTTACAAGCATAAGTATGTACCCGATGTTAATGAAAGAAGCAGGAATATCTTACCCTGACCTTATTGACAGACTGCTGACACTGGCAATAGAAAGACAGGAAGAAGAAAAATGAGCGATAAAAAACAGATAAAACTGCATTTAACCTTTGAGCGTGACGGCGAGGACGGCAAGGAAACAGAGAGTTTTCCCGTTTTCGGCGAAATGGATTTCGAGGAAACAAAAACGCACATTTCATATTCACGCAAAGACGGCGATATGACGGAAAAAGTCACCGTTACCGTGCACACGGACGGCAGAGCCGAAATTGACCGTGAGGGCGCAGGCTACAAAAGCAGGCTGTTTATCCGAAACGGAAAGGTAATCCCTGCCAATTATTTAACCCCGTACGGTGTAATGGATTTGAGCACAAAGGGCAATTTTGTATCCTTTGACTATGACGGAAAAACGGGAATTTTAAAGCTTTCATACGACCTTTTGTTTTCGGGTAAATTCTATTCGGTAAATAATGTTACGGTAAAAATAGAGGAGCAGTAAAAAGGAGAAATTCAGATGTCAAAAATTGTAAAAAATGCAACAGACGCTTTATATAGCTTAATCGTAAATGCAATTGAAAAATCCATCGAGAACGGCTCTTTGCCCGAGGCAGAAATTCCGCAGTTTAATATTGAAATCCCCGCAAATCGTGACAACGGCGACTATTCGTCAAATGCTGCATTCGTTTGCGCAAAAGCATTTCACAGAGCACCTAAGCAGATTGCTGAGGAGATAGTAAAAAACATTTCTCTTGACGGCTCATATTTTACAAAATGCGAGGTTGCGGGCGCAGGATTTCTTAATTTCTTTTTATCGGCGGAGTTTTATGCTGATGTTTTAATTGACATTCACAATCTCGGCGAAAATTACGGCAAAAGCGACTTCGGCAAAGGCAAAAAATATAATGTAGAATTTGTATCTGCCAACCCGACAGGGCCTATGCACATGGGTAATGCGAGGGGCGGTGCGCTCGGCGACTGCCTTGCCGCAGTATTAGATTTCGCAGGCTATGAGGTAGAGCGTGAATTTTACGTTAACGACGCAGGAAATCAGATTGAAAAGTTCGGACTTTCACTTGACATTCGCTATCAGCAGTTAATTTTGGGCGAGGATGCCGTTGCGCTCCCCGAGGACAGCTACCACGGGGCGGATATAACCGAGCGTGCGGCACAGTTCCGTGAAAAATTCGGCGATGAATATATTAACAAACCGACCAAGGAAAGAAGAAAAGCTCTCGTCGATTTTGCACTTCCGCTTAACATTCAGAAGATGCACGAAAATATGGAGAAATACCGCATAAATTACGACACATGGTTTCTTGAAAGCACTCTTCACAACAGCGGTGATGTTAAAGACTGCATTGACTATCTGACGAAAAAGGGGCTTACCTATGAAAAGGACGGCGCTCTTTGGTATAAAAACATCGAAGTGCAGACCGAAATGTTAAAGGAACTGGGCAAAACGCAGGAGCAAATTGACGCTCTTGAGCTTAAAGACGATGTTCTTATCCGCCAAAACGGTAATCCCACATATTTTGCGGCAGATATTGCCTATCACCGCAACAAGCTTGTTACAAGGGGCTTTGACAAGGCGATTGACGTTTGGGGTGCAGACCACCACGGTCACGTTGCAAGAATGAAGGGCGTTTTGCGTGCGCTCGATTTGGACGAATCAAGGCTTGACGTCATTTTAATGCAGCTTGTAAACCTTGTTAAGGACGGAAAACCCGTTAAAATGTCCAAGCGTACAGGTAAGGCAATTACTCTTACCGACCTTTTGGACGAAATCCCCGTTGATGCAGTACGGTTTTTATTTAATATGCGTGAGCCGGGCTCAGCTATGGATTTTGACCTTGATTTAGCCGTTGAGCAATCCTCGCAGAACCCTGTTTATTACTGTCAGTACGCCAATGCAAGAATACACAGCATTATCAGGAAAATTGAGAGCGACGGCATAAAAATCCGTGAATGTGAAAAAGCAGAGCTTATGCGCCTTAATGCTCCCGAGGAAATTGAGCTTATCCGCCACCTTGCCGCGTTTACGGGCGAAATTCAAAACGCTGCAAAGAACTACGATCCCGCAAAAATCACACGCTACTGCGTTGATTTGGCTACGCTTTTCCATAAGTTTTACAATGCCTGCCGTGTTGCAGTCGAGGACGAAAGCCTTATGCAAGCAAGACTACACCTTTGCAAATGCGTTATGACTACCATTACAAACGTGCTTACAATGTTTAACATTTCAGTGCCTGAGTCAATGTAAAATACAGAAAAATTACAGTTTAGTAGGTCAAAGCAATGACTGTTACTAAAGCAAAAGCAAAAAACTCCGAGCTTCACAATCGCTCGGAGTTTTTTTGCAGCCTATTTAGTTATTATTTGCTTGCGATTTTCTTAATTGCTTCGTCAATCATATTCATTTTCTCAGTGTATTTCGCAAGCTTTTCCTTCTGCTCTTCAACTAATTTTGCAGGAGCCTTTGCAACGAAATTCTGATTATTGAGTTTATTGGAAACAAAGTCAATATCCTTTTGAACAGCCGCTTTTTCTTTGTTAAGACGCTCAAGCTCTGCCTTAAAATCGACAAGCTCGTCCATCGGAATATAAATCTTTGCATCGGCAGTGATTATTGTTACTGCGCCGTCGTCCTCGAAGCCTGAAATTATGTCAACCTCGCTGGCGGAAGCAAGACGCGTGAAGAAATCCGCTCCGTTCCTGAAGGTATCCTCAAAAGCTGTGTCAATAATAACCTTTGCTTTCTTTGAGGGCGCAACGTTCATTTCGCTTCTTCTGTTGCGGACAGCCTTAATTGCCGTCATAACTCTTTCCATCTCGGTTTCCTCTGACTCAAAGTTCAGCGCATCTGAATATACAGGCCAGTCGGCAATCATAATTGACTCGCCGCTGTGTGGAAGCGTCTGCCAAATCTCCTCTGTAATAAAGGGCATAAACGGGTGAAGGAGTTTCAGTGTGTTTGACATAACATAAACAAGCACTGCCTTTGCCGTTGCCTTTGCCGCCTCATCTTCACCGTTAAGGCGGATTTTTGCAAGCTCAATGTACCAGTCGCAGAATACATCCCAAATAAAGTCATAAAGCTTCTGAACCGCAAGCCCTAATTCATACTTTTCAAGAGAATCCGTAACAGCTTTTATAAGGTCGTTGTACTGTGAAAGAATCCACTTATCTTCAATCGCAAGATTTTCAGGAATATAGGGCGCAGGCTCGTTTTCACCGAGGTTCATTATGATAAAGCGTGCCGCATTCCAAATCTTATTTGCAAAGTTACGGCTTGCCTCAACCTTCTCGTCGGAAAATCTCATATCGTTTCCGGGGCTGTTGCCCGTTGCAAGAGTAAATCTGAGCGCATCTGCACCGTATTTGTCGATTATCTCAAGCGGGTCAATACCGTTGCCGAGAGATTTTGACATCTTTCTGCCCAAAGCGTCACGAACAAGACCGTGAATAAGAACTGTGTCAAACGGAGCTTTGCCTGTGTATTCAAGAGCTGAGAAAATCATTCTTGAAACCCAAAAACCGATGATATCATAACCGGTAACGAGCGTATTTGTCGGATAATAATGCTTTAAATCCTCTGTTTCTTCGGGCCAGCCGAGTGTTGAGAACGGCCAAAGCGCCGAGGAGAACCAAGTGTCAAGCGTGTCGGGATCCTGATTTAAGTGAGCTGAACCGCATTTCGGGCAAACTGTAACGTCTGTTTTGGAAACTACCGTTTCGCCGCAGTCATCGCAGTACCATGCAGGGATTCTGTGACCCCACCAAAGCTGACGTGAAATGCACCAATCCCTTGTGCCGCGCATCCAGCTCATATAATTCTTTGTAAAGCGTTCGGGAATAAATTTAATATCGCCCTTTTCAACAGCCTCAATTGCAGGTCCTGCGAGAGGCTCCATACGTACAAACCACTGCTTTGAAACCATCGGTTCAATGCTTGTGTGACAGCGGTAGCAAGTGCCTACCTCATGCTTTAAGGGTTCGATTTCTTTAATGTATCCGCCCTCTTCGAGGTCGTGAAGTATAGCTTTTCTTGCTTCCATTGTGCTCATTCCTGCGTATTTACCGCAGTCAAGAACCTCAGGTTCATTCTGTGTAGCCTTGCCTGACGCACGAAGCTCGTCCGCCTCAGCCTTTTCCTTTGCGCCCGTAAGGTAACCGTCATAGGTAAATGTGCGGACAATGGGAAGATTATGGCGAAGACCAACCTCAAAGTCGTTGGGGTCATGAGCAGGTGTAATCTTAACAACACCTGTACCCTTTGTCATATCGGCGTGTTCGTCGCATACAATCGGAATTTCTTTGTTAAGAAGCGGTAAAATTACGTGACAGCCGTGAAGATGAGCATAGCGCGGGTCATCCGCATTGATAGCAACCGCTGTGTCGCCGAGCATTGTTTCGGGACGGGTTGTTGCAAGCTCTAACTTTTCGCCCGTTTCCTTAACTGTATAAAGAAGATGCCAGAAGTTTGAGTCCTTTTCTTCATACTCAACCTCAGCGTCTGAAATTGAGGTGTTGCAGTGGGGACACCAGTTAACCATTCTGTTGCCTCGATAAATCAAATCTTTCTCATAAAGACGTACAAAAACGTCTTTAACCGCATTTGAGCAACCCTCGTCAAGAGTAAAGCGCTCTCTGTCCCAGTCGCAGGAAGAGCCCATTTTCTTAAGCTGTTCAATGATTCTTCCGCCGTACTGTGCTTTCCAGTCCCAAGCACGCTCAAGGAATTTTTCTCTGCCTAAATCTTCTTTGCTTATGCCCTCTTTGCGCATAGCCTCAACAATTTTTGCCTCAGTCGCAATTGAAGCGTGGTCAGTGCCGGGGAGCCAAAGAGTGTCATACCCAGCCATTCTGTGATAACGAATGAGAATATCCTGAAGCGTATTGTCAAGGGCGTGGCCCATATGAAGCTGACCTGTAATATTTGGAGGCGGAATAACTATTGTATAAGTCTTTTTCCCCTCTTCACGCTTTGCATGGAAATATTTGTTTTGAACCCATGTTTTATAAATCCGCTCTTCGGTGGATTTCGGGTTATACTGTTTTTCAAGTTCCTTTGCCATTTAATTTTTCTCTCCTTATACTGTAAGCGATGTTATTATCGTGGAATAAACCTTTACGGGGTCATTTATAAAATTCTGCTTTACCTGTTCAAGCTGTAAGCTGTCAACAACATAGACGGAAAGCTTCATAAACTGTGTGTTTTTATCAAACAGCGTAAATGTAATAGTATATCCGCCGTTTTCCTCTTTGACGACCTCAATTTTATTTTCTCTTTCGACTCGTGCTTTTGTAATAAGACGGATTGCCGCATTAACAGCTCTTTCGCGAACCGTTCTCGGCAAACTTGTCTGCAGCATTTCAGCCGCCTCTCTGCCCTTTTGTGTTACAGTGAGAACCTCGTCATCGCCTACAATATCCGCCGTAATATTGGCAGTTTTCAAAAGCTCCTCAATCGCCTGACCGACCTCAAAATAATTTGCAAGCCCGTCCTCCTGCATTGCTTCATTAAGCATTTGGCGCGTCATTGGAGAATCCACTGATTTCAGCAAATAGCACACAAGCAAGCGGATGTCATCTCTGTTGCGAAGTCCGCCAAGCTCTATTCCCGCATCAAACGCATCATACTCCATAATTTTTCTCCTGTAATATACCGTATATTTCTTTAATATCGTTAAAAATGTAAGTCGGCTTTATGTCGCTTTCTTCTATGTCTTCTAACGTGCTCTCGCCGCTTAAAACACAGACAGTGTCAACACCTGCATTAACGCCCGACGCTATGTCTGTATATAACCTGTCGCCGATTACGACAGCTTCTTCCCTTTTAAACCCACTCATTTGAACAGCATATTCAATCATAAACCTGTCAGGCTTGCCTATGTAAACAGGTCTTCTTTTCGCCGCATAGTTTATCGCCTCGCAAATTGCAAAGCAATCGGGAACTAATCCGAATTCTGTTGGGCAACCTCTGTCGGGATTAGTTGCGATGTACGGAATGTCCTTTTTTGTCTGTAAAAGGAACGAAACATCAATAAGCTTTTGGTAAGTAAGCTCAGTGTCATATCCAACTACGATACACTCGGCGTCATCCGTTTTATCCGTTACCGAAACGCCCATTTTTTCCATTTCGGTAATCATTGAGCGTGTACCCATACAATAGATTTTTTTATTTTTATGATGCTCGTTAAGATATAGTGCGGTTGCCTGTGCCGAGGTAAAGAAATTATCCTCCGTCACCTTAACGCCCATTTTAGAGAGCTTTATAACGTAATCCTTTACCGAGCGTGACGAATTATTCGTTATGAAAATGTACCGTCCGCCCCTATTTTCGACATATTCAAGGAATTCGTTGACATAAGGGAACAATCTTGCCCCCTCGTAAATTGTTCCGTCCATATCAAGCAAAAAAAGACGTTTGTTTCTAATTGATTCTTTATCAGGCATTCTCTTTACCGCCTTTGTTTTTTGGCGCTTTACGCTTTAATACGCCCAAAAGAAGAGTAATTAAATCCTTCATTTCCTGTGTTCTTATGAATACAACAAGATTCAGAAGATTTGGAATTGCAACGCAAAGAACTACCCTTATAATAAGCTCTGCGAACAAATTGTCCGTAAATGCGGTTGCTTTTTCAGCCAAAAACCATGTTGCCGCAAATTCGACTGCTGTGAGCACGGCATACAGAGCATAGGTTAAGTAATAAGATGACAGTTTATGCTTCAAAACGTGCTTATAAACAAGATACGGCTGAGTCCACATAGGAATTATCAGCATACTTAAAACATTTGCTGCAATAACGCCGTTGATTGACTTGAATTTCCAAGCTAAGAAAATCGAGAGAGTAATGTTAATTACCGCCTCTAAAATTGCAAAGCCGCAGTCCTGCCTATAAAGCCCTGCGCTGTCCTTTGCCATAAGAACAACACGGCGCATACCGTAAACATAAAAGTAAACTACCAACAGTATAAGTGTAACTGTCGGGAACAAGCTCCCCTCTTCATCGTGCATCCAAAGACGCATAAACGGCTGAGCCAAAACGCCGAAGGACACGGTAAAGAATGAAAATATGAGATAGTTAAAGAAGTATAAAAGCTTAAAGCGATTGTAAATAGTTTCTTTTGTTTCAACCGTAATAATGTTGCCGAAGCTTGCGGTAATTCCGTTGAAAACCTGCGTAACAAGTTGATTTAATGCATTGGTAATAAGAGTGTAGTTACCGTAAACACCGGCAGTTGCCGTGCCGATAAAATAAGTTATAATCGCCGAGCCTGTCGCCGTAACGCTGACGCCGCCAACCCTGTGGCAAAGCATTGCGCCCATATTCTGAGTCAGCGATTTTCTCTCTTCGCCGGTAATTGTGTCCTTGGATTTATCTGCGGCAATCTCAGGATAGCGTTTTTTAAACTGATGACCTATGGAAACAGCGCCTATAAGCCTGCAAACAATCTTAACAACCGCATAAACAATAAAGCTGTGAGTGAGTTTCAAGAGAGTCACTTGGCTTACAAGCGTAATAAGCGAAACAAAAGCGTCATTTCTGTTAACAACATAGTTATTCTGGTCGGCAACAATTAACGCCTTTCGGTTAGCATAAAGATAAGATGCAACCGTATCCGCCGCATAAAGAATAAACAGAAGCGAGATATACCATTTCGGCTTGTCTGTATCTTTAATTACGAAATTAACGGCAAAAGACAATATAAGTGCACCGCCCATAAAGACGGAGGCAATTACCTTATAAGCCTGCTTGTAGAAATTAAGAACTCGCTTAATTGCGGCATTGTCTTTTTCCTCAATCGGCTTGTAAAGCTTGTAAAGAAGCCCCGTGCTAAGGCCCAATTCGGCTAAAGACAAAACCTGAAGAAAGTTTTTAAAGGTGGTGTCAACGCCGCCCATTGAAAGGCCCAGTTCGGCAACGAACACAGCCCTTGTAATAAAGTTGCTGAGCATTAAAATCGCATAACCGCCGACACCGAATATTGAATTGATTAAAACTTTTTTACTTCTCATCTTTTTTAGATTTTCCTGTAATTTTATTTAAAATGTTTGCTATGAGCAAATCAATTTTTTCGGTAACTGAATCTGTTTTAAGCTTTTTGTCGTCATCTGCAAAGACCTGAATGTATCCTAAATACATCCAGAAGATGAACATTGAGAACCTTGTAATAAACAGTATTGTAACCTCAGCCATACTGTTAACCGCAAACATTGCAAGAAGAGCCAATAACGACGCAAATACATAATAATATTTGTCTTTTTTTCCTATATGTATAAATATATTTTTCAGCAGATAAATGACCATAATCGCAAAAAATGCAAATATGAACACAGAGCCGACAGCACCGACGCTGACTATTATCTGTATTATAAGGTTATGGAAATGGCGAAGGTAATTATCCACAATATAATGGTCTCTGTGTGACTGAGGGCCGTATCCGAAAATCGGTTTTTCCTTGAACTGCTCTAAACCAAATTTCCAAATAACTGTTCTTCCCGTAAAAAATCCGTAGCTTTCGCTGATGTTACGGTCAATTTCAACACCGGTTATTTTGTTGTCCTCATTTTCTTCAGGAACATGGTCCGGAGTTACATCATTTCCGTCAACATAATACTCTCCGCCAAGTGAATGGTAAATGCTGGGCAAATACGAAAGTCCTTTCCGTGAAACCGTTATTGCCCCGAAAAGGAGTGCGACAGCAAGCACCGCTGAAAATGCTCCGACAAATGACGCTTTGACTGTTGACAGTTTTTTCTTTTCATAAATTTTCTTTGCAACAGAAAACAGCACAAAGAAAAATACAAATGCAAAGAGCGAAATAAACGCTCCCTTTGCATTTTCCATACACATAGACATAAAGTTAAAGACCGATGTGTAAATAATAAAAAATCCGTACAGGAAGGTAATCTTTTTCCCTCTGGCTTTGGTTATTGCAACCTGAAGAACCGCAATTGCAATAGCTAAAGCCGTTATCATATATCCCGTGTTGCTGTAAAGACCGAAAAGTCTGTTCTGCGACCACCCCACCGCATACTTTTGGTCGCCGAAAAATACTTCCTTATTATAAAGGCAAATGAACATTCCCATTGAAATTGTTGAGAGCACGGTCGTCATTGCAATAAAAATGTTATTTAATACCGAAAGCTCAAAAAGCGAACGCTCCTTTGTTTTATCAAGAGAATCCGGATAGAGCAAAAGAAGCGCTATTGCCGTGTACCCCCAGCTTGCCGCATTGAGATTAAGCCCCGTTTTATAGTTCAGAACCACGGAAACGGCAAAAACTATCATAAAGCAAATAAGCCAAAACATTCCCCGTGCTTTCAGAAACTTTCTTTTTGTAAATAAGTCATAAACCAATAATATTGCTCCGGCTCCCAGCATAACAAACATAAGCTTATAGCAAAAAGACACGCACGGAACAAGCAGCGTAGGAATAAGAAAAATAAAAAGTACTATCTTATAATAAAATACTATTGAATTTTTAACCTTCTCTGAAATTTGCATTGTTCTCCCCCGTTATTGTTCAAAATACAGCTTTAATACAGCCTTTGCCTGACCGTCAAGCGAAAAGCCGCTTTGCCGGAGCAGTTTTGAAACGTCTGTTTTATGCTCTGTGCCGCTTTCCAAAATTTCGATTATCTTTTGCGCCCACGCTTTGGCGCCTTCGGACAACGGATAAAACTCAACAAGCCCCGTTAAATCGCATTCCTTTGTGACTGCGTCACTGACAAGAGAAGAAAGTCCGTTCGCCTGTGCTTCAATTAGGGTTATCGGAAGCCCCTCAAAAAGCGACGGCAGCAAAAGCAAATCCATTGCGGAATAATATTTATATATATCTTCCTGAAAATCGACAAAAATCACACTGCCATTAAGGTTTAAATCACTAACCTTATTTTTTATGCTTTGAAGAAACTCTCCGTTTCCCACAAGCATCAGCGTACAGTCCTTGCGGATTTTAACAAGATGAGAAAAAGTGTCAATAAGAAAAGAATGATTCTTCTGAACCGTAAAACGCCCGATATGACCTATCAGATATTTTGTTTTTACACCGTATTTCGTGCGTATTTCATCTGCATTTTTTGCACTGTAAGCAAATTTATCAGTATCAACCGCATTGTTGAGTATTAATGCGTCCTGTGCATTTTTCTTACCGTACATCCATTCGGCGGCAGGAACCGAGCAGGCGCATTTTACGTCATAATACCTATTCGCAAATACTCTTAAAAACTTGTGTAAATTGCTGAACACGACTCTTTTTAGCTTTGAAGCCAAATCTGTAAAGCTGCTGTGAGAGTGTACTATAATCTTTTTTACGCCGCATCTTTTTGCATATTTAAAAATTGTCAGCGTTGAAATTGTAGAAATGTTAAAATGGACAACATCGTAACCCTTTGAAAATACTTTTTTCAAAAAGCGTCTGTAAAGAACGGGATGTTTATACATTGAAATATCCAGCTCAAAATATTCAGTTCCGTGCGTCTCGGTCCATTTTTTCAAGCGGTCGTTACGGAAAGAAAGAATGTCAACGTGCAGTTCATTTTGCTGAATCTTACTCAAAATGTTAATTATGTACTGCGTTATGCCGCTTGACGGCGCCGTAGGTGCAAAAATCAGTATTTTTTTCATTTCAAAATCCTAAGCGTTTTCCGGCTTATTTCCCTAAATCTTTTTTTATCTGAGTTGTTGAAATTTCAGGTGTTCTTTCAAGGTAAACTACCTCGCAGTAATCCTTCAAAAAGTCAAACTTACCCTTCCAGTCATCGCCCATAACAAAGGTGTCAACCTTAAATTCCTGAACGTCGCTTATCTTTTGCTCCCAATTGTCCTCGGGAATAACCAAATCCACATATCTTATAGCTTCAAGAAGTTTTTTCCTTTGTTCATAAGAGAAATAGCACTTTTTCTGCTTTTCATTCCAGTTAAATTCATCAGTCGAGAGCGCAACTATTAAATAATCGCCAAGCTCCTTTGCACGTCTTAAAAGATTGATATGCCCGTAATGAAGCAAATCAAATGTGCCGTAAGTTATAACCTTTTTCATAATAATCTCCTTGTATTTAAGCTTTATTCGCTTTAATATGAGCCGAAATCCACCTTATTTAATCCGTGACGGTTATATCTTTTATCCTCGGGCGGAGGAGTCATATAATCGCCGTAAAAATATTCAAGATATTCCTTGTAGCCTGCCGGAGCGCAAAGCGTAAAATCCTCAAACGGGAGTTCTTCGGTACTGTCAACCCATTCACGGAGAATCGTCTCTTTGTCATATCCGTAAGCGCCGCCTATGTTAACAATTTTTGTCGGCTTTTCATTCTGCCTGTTATACCGTTTGCACTCGCTGTCAAGCTTTTCGCATATTTTTTCACGTGAATAAAACAACGCAATAAAATTAAGAACTCCGTAAACTATTCGCTTAACGTATTCCTTTTTACCGCACACATTGTAATTTTGCTTTGCAAGTAAAAGCCGTCTTAAAAAATATGTCCGTTTTTTATGCTTTGCAACGTCCTCTGCATTATCGGGAACAGCATCAAAAGGAAAAACATCAATCGAAATACCCTTTTGCGCTTTATTGGATGCTGATGACTCATCAATGAATGTGCCATTAAGAAGAATTTTCGCAAAATTTAATCCGTATGCACTGTCTGTTTCAGTAGTTTGAAGAAAGAACTCTTCTCTCATATCTCTCTTTGCAAGCTCTATGAATTTTTCATAATCTTCACGAAGCATACCGATGTCCATATCGTCGTCCCACGGAATAAAACCCTTGTGTCGAACAGCTCCTAAAAGAGTGCCTGCAATCATAAAATATTTAATTCCGTTTTCTTCGCAAATTCTCTTTACCTCTTTTACAATAAGTGTTTCACAACTGTGAAGCTTGGGTAAATAATCAAAATTATCCATAAATCCCCCTCATTTTTCAAGCAATTCTTTATAAAGCCCATTATATTCAAGATATTTATTCTGTGCGTCAAACTCGTCTGTGTTGTCTGTTTTTACACCTACAAGCTTTTGTGCCGCTTCATACAAAGCCTTGGTGTCACCGACCGCAACCGTAATTCCTCTGCCGCCTGCAAGACTTTCGGGGCTTCCGCCCGTGTTATATGTCACAACAGGAGTTCCGCAACAAATTGACTCAAGATTTGTAGTAGGATAATTGTCCTCATATGTGGGATTCAGGAAAACATCTGCCGCAGTGTAAATTTCTGCAAGCTGTTTTGCATTTTCCGTCCGTTTAAGACCGATTATACCGTCGGGCAATTCGGATACCTGTTCTTCGGTCAGCCCTACAACAACAAGTTTTTCGTTCTCATTCAGGAGCGTTGACAGCTTTATTAAATCCCGAAGTCCTTTACGTTCTTCCCATACGCTCGCAACGCCGATATATACCTTTTTATCTTCAATGGCGTATCTTTTTTTGAAATCACTTTCGGTCGGTTTAAAAATATCAGTGTTTATCCCATTATTTATAACCTTTACGGGGTACTCTTTCAAAAATGATTCACTTACAAGCTCACTCAGCCAAATTGACGGAGTAACCAAAGTAACATTTTGAAGCCCTGTAAACAGCTCTTTTTTCTCGTTATAATTCTTTTCGGAATTGTCTACAACTAAGCTTTGCGGATAATCCTTTTTTGACGGGCAATTATTACAGCCCGTTTTCCATTTATCACAGCCCGCAACGGTAAAATATGCGCAGTGACCCGTAAATGCCCAGCAATCGTGGAGCGTCCAAACAATAGGCTTACCGCATTTTTTAAGATAATCAAATAAAACTCTTATGTCAAGATAATAGCCGTGGATATTATGAAGATGAATAATATCAGGGTCATATTCCTCAATCTTTCGCACCAAAGCCTTTGTGGCATTAGTTGAATAAAAGCCCTGACGGTCAGTAATGCGAGAAAGCACGCCGTGAATTCTCACAAGCATTTCCGAGCCGATTTTATAAGACGGCACGCCAGCGGGTGCCTCTCCTCTGCCGTAGCAAATAAGCCCCTCTCCGCCGTTTTCACAGACTGTATTTAAAATGTCAACAGCTATTCTTCCCGTACTGCCGAAGCCGCAGGTAGAGTTTATTTGAAGAACTTTCATTTATTTTCCTCCGAAGAGCCGATTAAACTGTAAAAAATGCCTGTCAGCTTGTCCATAAAGCTTCTGCCTGTAAAATTGTTTTTATAAAACACTCTTCCGTTAGCGCCGTAATCCGAACATTTTTCGTTATTCATTACAAAATCTTCAATCGCTTTCGCCAAGGCTTCGCTGTCACCTGCGGGAACGCAAATTCCGCATTGCGAGTCATTGATTATCTGCTCCGCCGCACCGCCGACAGCAGCAATTACGGGTCTTGCGCCCGACATATATTCCTGAAGCTTTGCAGGCACGGTCTGCCCGATTACTCCGTCGGATTTAAGCGTAAGCAAAAATGCGTCTGTATTTTCATAGTGTTTCCAAAGCTCGTCCTTTGAAACTCTGCCGAAAAATGTCACAGTCTTTTCCGTACCAAGCTTTTCCGAAAGAGCCTTACAGCTTTGAAGCTCGCTTCCGTCGCCGTAAATTTCAATTTTTATATCGTTTCTGTCACGAAGATATGACGCAGCCTCAATTATACAGTCAATATTCTGCACACTGCCGATATTCCCGCCGAATGAGAATACATACGGTTCGCCGTCTTTATGAGCTTTCGGTGATAAATTCATATCCTCGGAATGCTGAGGGATATATATTATTTTATTTTCGGGAACCTCATTCACCGTTTTTAAATATTCAATAAAAGGCTTTGAGGTTACTCCTACACAGCTCGCACTGTTGTAAATACCCTTTGAATATTTGTGCATTATTTTGAAAAGCGGATTGCCTTCACCCACATGCCAAGCCTTAAGCGACTCAGGCCAAAGGTCTAAGCAATAAAGGAAAAACGGGATTTTTCTTTTCCTTGCAAATGCTCTTGCAGCGTTTGCCATAAGCACGGGTGAAGTCTGATAGCAAATTACAATATCGTAATCCCCTTTAAGCCTTTTAGCTTTAAGCGTTGAAGAAAGGCAAAAGGAAGCATAATTAAGAGCACGGAAAAGAATTCCGCTTCTTCTTGCAACTGAAAAGCAACGGATAACATCTACACCGTTCCATTTGATTTTTCTGTTTTTCCTGCCCTTGCAGTCATCAGGTACTCTGCCCGTTGCGTAATCGGGAAGCGACGTAATCACCGTTACACGATGTCCTTCATCGACAAGCATTTTTGCAATATCGTTAATACGAAAATTGTCAGGATAAAAATGCTGAGATACTATAAGAATATTCAAAACATACCCTCCAAAAAGGTATTAGCCCTCGTAATCGTCTTCATTCTCCCAATTATGATAAACATTCTGAACATCGTCATTATCTTCAAACATTTCAAGCATTCTGCCCATATTCTTAATGTCATCAGGGTTTGAAAGTGCGGTATATGACGACGGAACATACTCAACCTCTGCCGAAACATATTTGTAGCCCTTTGCCTCAAGGTCGTCACGCACAGCGCCCATATCGTTAGGCTCAGTACGTACATCGTAAATTTCATCGTCTGTTATAAAGTCGGTAGCGCCCGCCTCAATAGCGTCCATCATAAGCTGTTCTTCGTCAATATCCTCTTTCTCAAAGAGAATAACGCCCTGACGGCTGAACATAAACGAAACGCAGCCGCTCGTTCCCATATTTCCGCCGAATTTATCAAATGCATGGCGAACGTCTGCCGCAGTTCTGTTGCGGTTATCGGTCAAGGTTTCAACAATAACGGCAATTCCCGACGGACCGTAACCCTCGTAAACTATATCTTCATAATTGTCACTTCCGCCCTCGCCTGCGGCTTTTTTGATTATTCTGTCAATATTATCATTCGGAACATTTGCCGCCTTTGCCTTGGCAATAACGTCCTTAAGCTTTGAGTTGCCGGCAGGGTCCGGCCCGCCCTCTTTAACTGCAACAGCAATCTCTCTGCCGATTTTAGTGAACACCTTTGCTCTGGCGTTATCTGTTTTTTCTTTTTTTCTTTTAATTGTACTCCATTTTGAATGTCCGGACATAGCTATACCTCTTGCATTATAAAATTTTACTCTTCATTTTACCACATAATGCCGTATAATTCAATAGTCAACATTTAATTTAATTGTGCGGCAAAGGAAATTAAATTTTTTGTTAAAATGCTTCAACATACTGTTCAAATTTTCAAAAATATGCTAAAATACATAAAAATACCTTAGAGGTGACAGCTTATGAAATCGTTTATGGATGAAGATTTTCTTCTTACAACCGACACGGCAAAGGAAATATTTAATTACGGAGCAAAGGACACTCCCATTTTTGACTGGCACTGCCATCTTTCTCCGAAAGAGATTTACGAAAACAAAACTCCCAGTGACATAGCAGAGCTTTGGCTCGGCGGCGACCATTACAAATGGCGTGCAATGCGTGGATACGGTGTAGATGAAAAATACATAACAGGCGATTCGTCGCCTTATGAAAAATTCTTAAAATATGCCGAAACGCTCAGCTATTGCATCGGAAATCCGCTTTATCACTGGACTCACCTTGAGCTTCAGCGTTATTTTGACATTCACGAGCCGTTATCTCATAAATCTGCACCCGCAATTTGGGAAAAGTGCAATGAAAAAATCAGAAACGGCGGATTCACCCCCAGAGAGCTTATTGAAAAATCCCATGTTGCCTGCGTATGCACAACTGACGACGCCGCAGATTCGCTTGAATATCACGCACTTTTACGGGAGGACAGCTCATTCAAATGCAAGGTTTTACCTGCCTTCAGACCCGACAAGGCTTTTCTTATTGACTCTCCCGTGTTTGTTCCGTGGGTTAAGGCTATGGAAGACGCTGCGCAAATGAAAATTACTTCATTTAAAGATTTAAAAACCGCACTCGGAAAAAGAATTGACTTTTTTGAGTCGATGGGCTGCCGTGCCTCAGACCACGCTCTTATGTACTGCCCATACAGTGAAAGCACAGACGAAGAACTCGAAAAAATATTTAAAAAAGCACTTGCCGGCGAAAAATTCACAACTGACGAGCTTGACAAATACCGCACTGCAATTTTGCAGTTTTTAGGCAGAGAATATGCAAAAAAAGGCTGGGTAATGGAATTGCACCTCGGCGCTATGCGCAACAACAATACAAAAATGTTTGAGCGTTTGGGTGCTGACACGGGCTTTGACTCAGTCGGCGACTGCCAAATAGCAGAAAAGCTTTCAAGATTTATGGACTCACTTGAAAAAGACGGACTTCTTCCGAAAACCGTACTCTTTACGCTTAACCCCAAGGACAACACGGTGCTCGGCACAATGCTCGGCAATTTCCAATCAAGTGAAGCACAGTCAAAAATTCAATTCGGCTCTGCTTGGTGGTTTAACGACCATTACGACGGTATGCGCAAACAATTAGCAGACCTTGCTTCTCTCGGCGTGCTCGGCAAATTTGTCGGTATGATAACGGATTCAAGGAGCTTTCTTTCATACCCCCGTCACGAATATTTCCGCCGTATTCTTTGCGAGATGCTCGGTAACCTTGTTGAAGAGGGCAAGTACCCCTGCGACATTGCATTTTTATCACAGGTAGTCGCGGATATTTCATTCAACAATGCGAAAAAGTATTTCGGAATTTAAATTTGAAAGTTTTCGCCCGCCTTGTGAAAATGCTCATTTTGGTTTCCCCGAGAGGGAAGCTGTCACGAAGTGACTGATGAAGGGCAAAACGGGACGCCGAGTCGGCGTCCCCTACAAATTTCAACCAGATTTATTCATTATTCATAAAATTTTTCGGAGTTAATATGTCAATCAAAATCATAGCAACCGACCTTGACGGCACGCTTATGGCGCCCGACCACACCACCGTTACCGAAAGAACGAAAACGGCACTTTTAAATGCACATAACAAGGGGATTAAAATTGCCATTGCAACGGGCAGAACCCTCGGCTTTATTACCCCTGTCACAGACCAAATTCCTTTTATCGACTACGTTATTTTTTCAAACGGTGCAAGCGTTTACGATTTACATAAAAAGAAAATAATTTATAAAAACCATATTCCGCCGAATTTGACCGCTGAAATTTTAGCAAAATTAAATGATTCAAAGGTTTATTACAACACTTATGTTGACGGCACTGCTTACATTCAGGAAAACAAACAGCAATTTTACAGTGGAAGAGAGCTTCCTGCAGATTTTTTGAAAATTTTTATGAATTCCTCCGTTCTTTGCGAAAATCTTTGTGAAACACTAAATGGGCAAAGTGCGGAAATAATAGCCGTTTACTCGGCAGACGAAAGTGTAAGGCAGACTTTAAGTGAATATTTCCAAAAATCAGGACTGCTTGTCACCGCATCGCTTAAAGATGAAATTGAGGCTACGGTTCCGTCGGCAAACAAGGGCGACGCACTCTCGCATCTTTGCGGAATGCTGAATATTACAAACGAAGAGGCAATGTCCTTCGGCGACGCTATGAATGACCTTCAAATGATTGAATTTACAAAATATTCCTTTGCAATGGGAAATGCCTGTGAAGAATTAAAGAAAAAGGCTCGCTACATAGCTCTTTCCAATGCCGAGGACGGTCTTGCAAAGACAGTTGAAAAATACGCTTTATAAATATTTTTTATTGACGGACACTTTTCGTTGTGGTATCATATTTTCATATTTTTTCAGGGAGGAGTCTTAGCCGTGAACACCGTAACAGTACCCAAGGGCTATGTTTCAAAGCTCAACAGTTATGACCAGCAACGTGCTATTTCATACATAAAACAGACATTTCAATTCGGCTTTGCGGACGCACTCGGTCTTAAAAGAGTTTCCGCACCACTATTTGTAACAGAAAATTCAGGTCTTAACGACAATCTTAACGGTGTTGAAAGACCTGTATCCTTTGACATTCCCGCCGTGGGCGAAGACGCTCAGGTTGTGCACTCCCTTGCAAAATGGAAAAGACTCGCTTTAAAGCGTTACAATTTCACTGTTCACGAGGGTCTTTACACCGATATGAACGCAATCCGCCGTGACGAAGAGCTTGACAATCTTCATTCGGTTTACGTTGACCAGTGGGACTGGGAAAAGATTATTCTGCCCGAGGACAGAACAATAGATTACCTTAAAAGCACGGTTCAGAATATTGTTGACGTTATCTGCGACACCCTGGAAAAGCTTAAAAAGCAATTTCCCGTTATTGACGTTCAGCTTTCAAGGGATATTTCATTCGTAACGTCTCAGGAGCTTGAGGATATGTACCCCGACCTTTCCTCACATGAGCGTGAAAACGAATACTTAAAGGAGCACAGAACCGCATTTATTATGCAAATCGGCGGAGTACTCCGTTCAGGTAAGCCCCATGACGGCAGAGCACCTGATTACGACGACTGGGAGCTTAACGGCGACATAATGTTTTGGAATGACACTCTGGGACGTGCATTTGAAATTTCCTCAATGGGAATCCGTGTTAATGCCGAAAGCCTTGACAGACAATTAAAAATTTCAGGCTGTAACGACAGACGGAATTTACCGTTCCACAAAATGCTTTTAAACGGCGAATTACCCCTTACAATAGGCGGCGGAATAGGTCAGTCAAGACTTTGTATGCTCCTTATTGGCTGTGCTCACATAGGCGAGGTTCAGTCCAGCATTTGGGACAGCGAAACCTACAAAATTTGCGAAAAAAACGGCATTGCATTGCTTTAATAAAACTATATAAATACATAAACAAAAATCCGAACATCACTGTTCGGATTTTTTATGTTCATTTTCAATTGTATTAACGGTGCAAAATTCCGGTAAGCCTTTTATATACTTTTTTCATTGCCGGCATATATTTTTCCATAAATTTATATTTTGCCTTATTGACAGGCAGAGTAAATTCGCCTGCATACTCGACAATTATAGGACTGAACTGATGTTTAAACTCATAAAGCCCATCGTCAAAAGTTCCTGCAAGTCCGCCGAGGTCTAAATAGTCACAGTCATTTTCTATACATTCTGCACACTGCGAGCCGAGGCCGCAAAGAGTAGCGCAGAATGACGGAAAAATTGTGAGGTCACTGCCTGCGTAAAGGTATTCGGCAATTCTTATTCCGTTCGTGTTTTGCGGATAAACAGTCAACAGCGCCGCAAGATTCACCTTATCGCCCTTTTCGGCTGCAATTTTCTTTGCGTCCGTAATCTGTTCAGTGATTTTTTCCGCCATATCCGGCTCTTTTTTTAGCCTTGTTTCAAGATTTTCAATATATTTGTTTATATCGGTCTTTTCAAATCCGAAATATGCGCCGTCGCCGAAAGCCTTTGACAAAAGTGCAAAATAATCCTCCTCACGCAAAGATATATTCTGCCGTTTTTCAGTTGCGCTGATTATTCTTTTAAACTCTGCAATATTTTCAGGACTGGGAACTGCTCTTTCGTAGTAAAGCCCTCTTGCTGACTGAAAATTTGCATAATACTTGCGTATTTTCTGCTTATAGTTCTTTTTTAACTCATTAAATGTTAGCGATGTTCCGTCAGCTTTTTTTAATGGTATCAGCGCATTAAAACGGGGCTGAACTGCATCGTGAAGCCCTTTACCGAATCCGCCGTGAATAAAGCCTGCGTCAATAAAATTCTGCATATGGCTTTTGCCTTTTTGTATATCAAATATGTCAAGAAAATTTTCAGGCGGAACATCTGGAAGAGTTTTTCCAACGGGAATAAGAGGGTCAACGGTAATTGAATAAATGCCATGATTTTTGCAAAAATTCACTGCGCCGTCGCCGAACGCTTTTATAAGCTCTTTATTTCCGTAATCAAGTAAAGGACCGTGAGCAGCATACGCATACTTAAACCCGGGTAAAAGCTCACGCACAAGAATAAGGCAGACTCCGCAAATTGTTTCGTCGTCATACATTCCGCAAAAGTGAGGCTTCCAATTGTTTTTAAGTATCGGCCAAGCTTCAGTTTGCTGAATGGGTGCACCTGAAAAGCTGTTTGCAAAATCCGTAAACTCTTTTATATCAATATTTTCTTTAAAAGCGTACATAACTGCTCCTTTTATTCTGCGCTGTTCTTCACGGTTTTTGATTTAAGCGCAGACTTAAAGAATTTATTTTTTATTTCCATCAGCACGGGGAACATATCCTTAAAGAACTTAAATTTAAGTTTGTCTGCTATAAGATACATTTCGCCGACATATTCGGTAACTTCACCGTTATAGCTCTTTTTATATTTGCAAAGCCCGAAAAGAGGATTGTTTTCATCATACGGGTCGCCTGTAATTCTGCCCAAATCGTGATAATCCATTCCCTGTCTGAAGCTCTCTTTAAGCCTTACCCAGTTAAGAAAATGCGTTGTTCTGAGCGTATTTCTGAGAAGATTTCGAGTTCCCCCGTAAAGGCAAATAGCCGTTTTGCCGAAATGCGTTGTAATGCCTGTGCTGAGCGCGATTTTCTGCGGGTAAGAGTCGCCGTATTTTTCGTGAAGTTCTTTTTCAATTCTTTCGTTTCGGTTAATTGTAACCGTATAAGTCTCGATTTCTTTTTTAACGCTTGCTATTGACTTTTTATCCTTTTTCTCGGCGTTTTCAAGCGTCAAAAGCTCTTTTTCAAGCGTTTCTTTTTTTGCTTTAGCATCATTGTATTTTTCTAATCTTTTATCATTGTCAATATAAATAATTGTCAAAATCGCTTTGCCATCAAGGGCATATATAATGTTTTCATAATAGTTTTTTTCACGCTGAATAAATGAAACTCTGTCTGAAACCTCAGTCAGAACCTCATAAAAATCATCCATTTTTTCAGGGTGAAGACGAAGAGACTCTGCATCGTAATTTTCGGCTACCAGACCACCGTCCTCAGCGCCGTTAAGCCCGTGACGGACGCCCTTTTCACATTTTGAAAGGAAGGTTTTCGGCGTAAATCCCGTTAAACGGCACTGAACGGTAACTGTCGGCTGAATTAAATATTCATACCGTTTTTCTTCGGGGTTTCTCACAAAGCCTGCTTTAAAAAGAGAGTCAACGGCAGATATATCCTGCCTCTCTTTATCTATTATTTCAAAAACAAGCGGGTCTGTTATTAAAACGCATATTTTACGTTTTTTCATCTCTGCTTTAATAAAGCTTGCAAATTCCTCCACAAGCTCTTCGTTGTATGTGTCACAAACAAAACCGTCCTGACAGTACCAAAGCTTTGTCATTTTTACATCTCGCTGGAGGCAAAGTGCGGCAAGAACGGGCGTTTCACCTTGGAAGCCCATAAAGAATGTGGGTTCCCAATTTGACTTTACCTTTGCCCAATATGATGTTTGATAAACAGAGCCGCCGTTTTCTTCTGAAAACTTATTGAATTCAGCCATATTATCGGTTTCACGAAAAACATATTTACTCATATTTTTATTCCTTTAATCCTGCGTCATAAGTTTGATATATCTCTTGAAAAACGTTAATGCATCGGGAATTGCCGAAAGGGGCAGGCGCTCATTTGTGCCGTGTGTGCAAAGAAGAAGATTTGTATCAACAACAAAGGGTGCGAATCTGTAAATATTCTCGCATACATTCTCATAATTATACGCGTCTGTTCCGCCCATTACAAGGAACGGTGCAACAAGATTTTTACTGTCTGCGCTCTCGCAAAGCTCTTTAATTATTTTGAAAGCCTTTGAATCGGTAGGCGAAACATTTGACGCCTCTTTTCCCACAAGGAATTTAACGTCAATATTTTTGTTTCTAACCGATTTTCTTATATGCTCCTCAACATCGGGAATTGTAACGCCCGGCATTGTTCTGAAGTTAACTGTGATTGACGCTTTCTGCGGAAGAACATTGAACTGCGGACTGCCCGAAGCCATTGTAACCGCAGTGCAGGTTCTGATAAGCGAGGCGGCAGGCGGAATTTTTGTCATTATTTTAAGAATAATCGGCTTTAAAAGCCAAATGTTGCAGGTCACAAGCCTTACAGGGTATGAGCACCGTTTGCCGATTTCAGTGAAAAGCTCATAAACGAATTTCGGCATTGTCGCCCGAAATTGATGATTTTCAATATCCTTAATAACATCTGCAAGGTGACCGAGTGCCGTGTGCTTCGGCGGCTGTGAAGAATGACCGCCCTTTGCATTTACGCTTATTTCGTAGTTGACACTTCCCTTTTCCGCAACGCCTACGCCTGCAAGGTTGCAGTTTAAAACACCGTTTATGTTTACAGGGAGAATTGCTCCGCCCTCGTCAAGGACCGCCTCAAGATGTACGCCCTGCTCTTTAAGGTACTGTGCTATTTGCTTAGCGCCGTTGTCGGGTGCAGCAACAACCTCTTCATTGTGACCGAGGCAGAGGTAAACCGTGCGTTTGGGTTTGTAGCCGTCGGCTATGAGCTGTTCAACGCTTTCCATTACGCCGATGAGGTGGTTTTTCATATCCATTGCACCTCTGCCCCAAATGAACTCACCGTCATTAACACCCTCAAACGGCTCGTTTGTCCAATCTTGGAGAGTACCTTCGGCAATCGGCACAACGTCCTGATGAGAAAGAAGAGCTATTCCGTCAAGCGATGGGTCAGTACCTTCCCACTTGTAAACAAGGCTTGCATCGGCAATCTCGGTTTTTGTAAGCGTTTTGTGTATAAGAGGATACCTTTCCTCTAAAAATTCGTGAAATCTTTTAAACTCGTTCCAATCTACTTTTTCTCTGTCGTAATTGGAAATCGTTTTAATTTTTATTGCGTCCGAAAGATTTTTACAGTAGCGGTCAACATCTATTTTTTCTTCAGGCAAAGCATCATTTTTCGACTCTTTCTTTTTCGGAACAAAAAATACCGCACGCACTGCCGTTACAGCCAAAAGAAATAAAATTACCCCTAAAATAATATACCCTATCATTTTGCACTGTCCCCCGTCTTTATAGTATCGGTATCAATATAATAAAAATTCTTATGCTTCGGAAGATAATAAACCGTTACCGCAGAATTTATTATCTCTTTTGAAAGCTTTTGTTTTATTGTTTTGCTTCTGTAAGGCTCTGCTTTTCTGCCTCTGATTTTTTTACTGTCACAAATAATTCTTTCGCCGCCGATTACATCGACAATCTTTTCAATTTTTACAAGCTCTGTTCTACCGTTCTTTATTATATATTTTCTAACATAAATCGGAATCCAAACCGTACCTAAAACAACTGCCGACACTAAAGCCGCCGCAATGCCTGCAAAAGTAAATACATAATATTTTTCATCGGTTTCAATAAATATTTTATCGGGAGAGCCTTTTGTATAGTAAACTCTTATATCCTTGCCGATATAGTCCTCTTCTTCGTTAAAGTCGTAATCAGGCTCAAAGGTTTTACCCTCTGCATTGTAATAAAGCGTATATTTTCTGCTGCCGTCAGACTGCTTAACTGACGACATAAGCGCTAATACGCTTTCGGCAGTTTCAACATATTTTTTGTCTTTGATTATTGTACCTGCGCCGATACCTATAAAAACTGCGCCTATTAAAAATATTGCCAGAAAAATTGCAGTTACCGTGTAAAGCTTTGACTTTTTCATAATTCTACTCTCCTTTAACCGAATAATGATATTTGAGCTGTATCAGGAAGACCTTTCAGTGCGCCTGCATCTTTAAGCGCCGTTACAACTGCACTTGACGCTCCCGTTTTCAGCTGAAAATCGTCAATGGATATAAAGTGATCAACGCCCTCTCTTCCCTCTTCAAGACCTCTTGCAGCGTTTTCACCAACTCCCGAAAGCGCTGAAAATGACA
Source organism: Ruminococcaceae bacterium UBA7217 (assembly GCA_002490425.1). Lineage (GTDB taxonomy): Bacteria > Bacillota > Clostridia > Oscillospirales > Acutalibacteraceae > Fimenecus. Next base: position 14,265 of record DKTZ01000043.1, on the reverse strand, counting down.
TTCGGATTTTACCGTCCTCAATGTAATATTCAGTTGCTCTCGACTTATAAATATCAACAGGCAAAAGTTCAATTCCCCTTGCCATCATTTCATTTACAACCTGCAAAGCCGTAAATGCAGATTTTTCAGTTGCCGAAGCATTTCGGTTTTTAATTTTAACGTCAAGCTGTGCCATTTTTTCTTTTACAGCCGCATGACCCCGCATAACCGTTGCGGCGTCAAGGTCTCCTCCGCGAACCGTCAAAAATGCCGTGTAATACTCAACGGGCTTGTAAATTTTATACCACCCGAGCCTCAGAGCCGCAATAACATAAGCCGCCGCATGGGCTTTCGGGAACATATATTTAATCTTTCGGCAGGATTCCATATACCATTCGGGAACATTACATTCACGCATTGCCTCTTCCGCTCCCTCGGGGAAGCCGACCTTTGCAACAATTCCCTTACGTGTTTTCTCCATAATATTAAACGCCATACTCGGTTCAAGACCCTTGTGCATAAGGTAAATCATAATGGAGTCACGTGTACCGATAACCTCTGAAATTGTGCAGGTTCCTTTTTTAATCAGCTCCTGCGCATTGCCGAGCCAAACGTCCGTGCCGTGTGAAAGACCTGATATTTGCAGCAAATCGGAAAATTTCTGCGGTTTAGACTCGATAAGCATTCCACGTACAAAATCCGTTCCCATTTCGGGGATTGAAAGTGTGCCTGTTTCAACACCTATGTCCTCGGGAGTAACGCCGAGAGCCTCAGGAGATGTGCAAAGACTTACTATTTTCGGGTCGCAAACATCAACATCCATAACTGGTATCCCTGTTAAATCCTCAAGATGCTTGTAAAGTGTGGGAACATCGTGCCCGAGAATATCAAGCTTCAAAATTGTATCATGCAGGAAATGGAAGTCAAAGTGGGTTGTTTCCATATCCGAATCAGTATCGTCCGCAGGGTACTGAACGGGAGTAAAATCGTAAACGTCATATTCATTAGGCACAACAACCATTCCGCCGGGGTGCTGACCTGTTGTTCTCTTAATTCCCGTACAACCTCTCGTCAGCCTGTCCTCTTCGGCACGTGTAACCTTAAGTCCGCGTTCTTCAAGATATTTTTTCACAAAACCGTATGCTGTTTTGTCCGCAACCGTTGCAATAGTACCCGCTTTGAAAACGTGTGACGAACCGAATAACTCTTCTGTGTATCTGTGCGCCTTACCCTGATATTCACCCGAAAAGTTAAGGTCAATATCAGGCGCTTTGTCGCCGTGGAAGCCGAGGAAGGTTTGGAAAGGTATTTCGTGACCGTCACGCACCATCGGAATATGGCAATTCGGACAATCCTTCGGGGGCATATCAAACCCCGAACCGTACTCGCCCTTTAAGAAAAATTCGGAATGCTTACATTTGGGGCAACGGTAATGGGGCGCTAAAGGATTTACCTCGGAAATGCCTGCCATTGTGGCGACAAACGACGAGCCGACAGAGCCTCGTGAGCCTACGTGATAACCGTGAGCCTCTGAGTCCCAAACAAGCTTTTGAGCGATTATGTAAAGCACGGCAAATCCGTGTTTGATAATAGATTCAAGTTCCATATTAAGGCGATCCGCAACGTATTCGGGAACAGGGTCGCCGTACCATTCCTTTGCCTTGTCCCAGCAGATTTTTCGAAGCTCTTCTTCACTTCCCTCAATTGACGGCTGGAACGTGCCTTTCGGAACAGGGCGGACAGGTTCAATCATATCCGCAATTTTATTCGTATTTTCAACAACTACCTCGTATGCCGTTTCCTCACCCAAGTATGAAAACTCTTCAAGCATTTCCTCAGTCGTCTTAAAATAAAGCGGTGCTTGATTGTCAGCATCCTTAAAGCCCTGACCTGCCATTAAAACGGCACGGTAAATTGCATCCTCAGGGTCCATAAAATGCACGTCACCCGTGGCAACAGTCAGCTTTCCGAGGGAGTCTGCAAGAGTGATTATTTTTCTGTTTATATCTTCAATGTCTTTATTGCTTTGAATGTGAGCATATTTCGGGTCTTCCGAGCGAATCATAAACTGATTGTTGCCGTTCGGCTGAATTTCAAGATAATCATAAAATTCGGCAATTTTTCTTGTTTCCTCTTCGGGTGCGCCGAATACAATGCTCCTGTAAAGCTCTCCTGCCTCGCAGGCAGAACCGATAATCAGACCTTCTCTGAATTCGATTATCTTTGAACGTGGCATTCTCGGTCTCTTGTAAAAATAATCAACGTTAGAGGTTGAAATAAGCTTATAAAGATTTTTAAGCCCGACTTTGTTTTTAACAAGAATTATTATATGGTAGCTCGGAAGCTCCTTGTACGAAGCCTTAGGATTGCCGATGTCATCAACAAGGTAACCTTCAACACCGTATATAATTTTTATTTCCTTGCCGTCTTTCGCCAGCTTTTCAGCCGCATTCATAGCGTCAGGATAACCTTGGGCATTACCGTGGTCTGTTATTGCAATGGCGGTATGTCCCCAAGATGCAGCTCTTTTTACAAGCTTGCCTGCGTCTGTCATTCCGTCCATCTGCGACATATTTGTATGTAAATGCAATTCAACACGCTTTTTCTCCGCATTATCCTGCTTCATAATCTTCTTTACCGAATTTACGGAAGTTGCAGAAATAATATTTTCACCTGTGAATTTGTCATAGGTTACTCTGCCGTAAATCACAACGGTCATATCGTTAGAAAGGTGGTCAAGCAGATTTTTTGCCTTTTCGGTGTCCTCAAAAATCTTTACGCTGTAAGAATAGTCATCATCAGTAATGTTAAATGTGATTATTGAATTCCGCTTGTCACGGGTAACTCTTACGTCAAGTCCGAAAACTCTGCCCCAAACGGTGACAGCTCCGCTTTCGATATTGATTTCACGCAAGGCAACTATATTTTTATATCTTATAAGATTACCGTAAAGGGGTTTAAGTGTTTCAAAATAAAGGGGAATACCCGGGATTACTATGTGCTCCTTGGGCGTACCGTCCGCCGTACTTACGGGCAAATCAGGGATATTGTGCTCTCTTTTGTATTCCTCGTCAGCCTTTTGCTGCATTGAGTTGAGCGCTGACTGCGAATCAAAATTCTCATCCTCAGAAAATGTGATAACACACTCAAAACCGAAAATCAACCTAATGATTTTTTCCGCCTCTTTACCGCATTCGGCATTTTCAAGAATGTCTTTTCCGCCTTTTTTAAGGTGAATTTTAATTTCATTTCCGTTTAAGGAATATTCCGCACCGTTAAAATAGCCGTTTGCAACGGTTATTCTTTCACGCAAAACCGAAACAACCTTGTCTATATAAGAAATCAAAAAGCCTTTTCTTGAATTCTTTGAAATAAGTTTAACACTTACACCAACTGCTTTTGCGATTTCCTCCGCCACCTGCGAAAGCCTGTTTTCGTCAAGCTCTCTGTACGGATTTATGTAAAATACTGCATTTTCGCCCTGCACTTCCATCGAAACAATATCCGAAAATGCTATATCTAAATATTCGTCTGTACTGAATTTTTCGCCGAATAAATCTTTGAACAACGCCATTTTATAATTACATCCTGTCTATTTCTTTTAAAAGCTCCGGTACTATTTCCTCTTCGCTGACTTTTCTGAGCACCTCGCCGTGCTTAAACAAAACACCGCAGCCATCGCCGCCTGCAACACCTATGTCAGCCTCTTTTGCCTCTCCGGGGCCGTTTACAACACATCCCATTACGGCAACTGTTATTTGTTTATCGCAGTTTTCCAAGGCGTTCTCAATTTGATTTGCCAGGGAAATTAAATCAATTTTTGTTCTTCCGCAGGTCGGGCAGGAAACAAGCCTTACACAGTCTGTTTTAATACCTGCACCCTTTAAAATGTCAAAGCCCGCCTTGACCTCTTTTACGGGATTATCCGTCATAGAAACACGTATTGTGTCGCCGATGCCGTCAAGAAGCAGAGCGCCTATTCCTATGCTTGATTTAATAAGCGCCATATTGTGCGTGCCTGCCTCTGTTACACCTAAATGAAGAGGATAATCGCACTTTTCCGCCAAAAGTCTGTACGCCGCCACCATTCGCTGAACGTCTGACGATTTTATTGACACAACAATATCGTTAAAATCAAATTTTTCAAGAAGAGATATATGGTAAAATGCACTTTCGCAAAGGGCATCAGGTGTGGGCGAGCCGTATTTTGCCAAAATATTTTTCTCAAGTGAGCCTGAATTTACGCCTATTCTTATGGGAACACCCTGAAGTCTGCAAGCGTCGGCAACGGCCTTAACTTTAGCTTCGTCACCGATATTACCCGGGTTTATGCGGATTTTATCCGCCCCTGCCGCAATGCTTTCAAGAGCACAGCGGTAATCAAAATGTATGTCGGCAACAACGGGAATTTTAACAGCCTCTTTAACCGCATAAAGAGTTTTTGCCGCCGCAGCGTCGGGAACGGTCAGGCGGACTATTTCACAGCCTGCCTTCTCCAGCTCCAGCGCCTGTTTAACGTTGCCCTCAACGTCATTTGCAGGGACATTGAGCATTGACTGAACGGCAATTTTGTTTTTGCCGCCGATAGTAATATTACCTATTTTTACGGTTCTTGTTTTTCTTCTTTCAATCATACACCGTGCCCCCTGACTATTGTTAAAATATCGTTAAATGTTACAACGAGCATAAGTCCCAAAAGCAGTACAAGCCCTGCCGCATGAACAAAGCCCTCATATTTCGGATTAATCGGTTTTCTGCGTATTCCCTCTATGCAAAGGAAGAAAAGTCTGCCGCCGTCAAGCGCGGGTAACGGGAAAAGATTGAATACGCCGATGTTTATTGAGATAAGTGCCATCATTTCGAGTGCAGATTTTAACCCCTCTTTACTTCCGACTGCACTTTGTGTTGCGTCCGCAATAACATTTACAGTGCCAACAGGGCCTGAAAGGTCAGTAAGGCCGTATTTACCCGTTACCAAATCGAAAAGACTCAACCAAACTACTCGCACGATTGAAACCGAGCGTTTAAAGGAATTAGTAAACACATTTAAAGCAGTCGGCTTTTCACCTAAAATAACAAAATCATATTCAATAACCGTGTATTTGTCCTCTTTCTCGCATTTAAATGTAACATCGTGTAATTCTGTTTTCTTACCGTCACGGCGAACAGTCATATCAAAAACACCGTCGTCGGAGCGTGTCATAAGGAAAGAAATATCCATATCGGAAAAAACTCTGTGACCGTCAATTGACAGAATTTCGTCCTTTTCTTTAAGACCTGTCTGGGCGCTTGTCGCCCCGTCATAAAAGCTGATTATTTTATTTGTGCCGATAAGATTTTCCATTGAAAGCACAATCGCAACTAAAATAAGACCCACTAAAAGGTTTGTTATTGCACCTGCGGCAACAATAATTATTTTCTGCCAAACCTTTTTACGGTTAAAGGCGTTTTCGTCCTCGCTCTCTTCGTCCTCACCCTCCATACTTACATATCCTCCGATAGGAAAAGCACGTAAAGCATAGGTTGTGCCGTTCTTTTTTCGCTTAAAAATCGCAGGACCCATTCCGAGGGAAAATTCATTTACCGTTACTTTAAAAAGCTTGGCAAATGAAAAATGCCCCAGCTCGTGCGACGCTATTAAAAATCCGAAAAATAATATTGCCACCAAATATGGCCAAACCTTTGAAAAAATTTCCAAAAAAATCACCGTTTCTGTGAATATTTAATTACTGTTTCTCTTGCAAGCCTATCTGCGTTATCAATATCCTCAAGAGTGTAATCCTGAATATCGGGTGCTTCAAGGGCAACACGTTCAACAATGTCGCCGATGTCCAAAAAGCCGATTTTCCCCTCACGGAACATAAGGTTTGCCTGCTCGTTTGCACTGTTGGCAAATGCAGGCGCTATTCCGCCCCTCATAAATGCGTCCTTGCACACATTTATAAGCTTAAAGGTTTCATAATCAGGCTTAAAGAAGGATAAATTGCAGATTTCCGCTAAATCAAGCTCCGCCGTCGGAGCGTCATATCTTTCAGGATATGTAAGCGCATACTGAATTGGAATTTTCATATCGGGCAGTCCCAACTGCGCAACGACCGCATTATCATCATACTCAACTGCCGAATGAATTATACTCTCCCTGTGCACAACAACGTCTATTTTTGACGGTGAAACACCGAAAAGCCAAGCCGCCTCAATAACCTCCAAACCCTTGTTCATCATTGTAGCAGAATCTATGGTTATTTTTGCACCCATCGACCAATTGGGATGCTTAAGCGCATCTTTAACAGTTACATTTTTAAGTTCTGCCCTTGTTTTTCCGAAAAACGGACCGCCCGAGGCTGTCAAAATAAGCTTTTTAAGTGCTTTATTGGACGGCTTGCCCTGTAAGCACTGAAAAATTGCGGAATGTTCGGAATCGACAGGCAAAATTGAAACTCCGTTCTCCTTTACCCTGTTCATAACTATCTGACCGCCTGCAACAAGCGTTTCCTTGTTGGCGAGGGCAACCGTTTTTTTACAGTCAATGGCGGTAAGAGTGGGCTTTAAGCCTGCCATTCCCACAATTCCGTTAATCACGGTGTCCGCATCGTTTACTGCGGCACATTCACATACACCTTCAATGCCCGACAAAATCTTCGTGTCTGTATCCGCAACACGGATTTTTAAATCCGCCGCAGCCTTTTCGTCGACCAAAGCGGCAACATGGGGTTTGAATTTGCGAATTTGCCCCTCAATTATATCTACATTAGAATATGCCGAAAGTGCGGACACATTAAACCCGCACTTCTCCGCAATTTCAAGGCTTTGCGTACCGATTGAACCGGTAGAGCCTAAAATACTTAAATTTTTCGCAGCCATTAAAATACCACTCCGAAAATGTTGATTATTGAGTAAAATGCAATAAGTACAAAAACCTCGCTGTCAAAACGGTCCATAACTCCGCCGTGTCCGGGTACTAAATTGCTGAAATCCTTAACTCCGCAATTTCTTTTGAGAACTGAGAATGTAAGGTCGCCGCACATACCGAATATGCAAAGAACAGCCGAAACAAGCGCCACCGCCAAATATTTGCCGTGAGGAGCTTCAAAAATAAGATTGTCAAATATTGCGTAAAGAATAAGCGCGCTTGCAACTCCGCCGAGAACTCCGCCGATAGCCCCCTCAACCGTCTTTTTAGGACTTACCTTCGGGCAAAGCTTGTGCTTGCCGAGGAAACTGCCTGCAAAATAAGCAAAAGCGTCTGTAATCCAAGCGCAGAACATAACGAAAAGAATAAAGAAAAGTCCGTGATGCTTTCCGTAGCCTGCATTCGGGAAAATCTTGTCTATCTCATTGCAGTAAAGAAGAACCGTTACTGCAAAGGGAATACCCCATGTTGTAACTATTACAGCCGCGGCATCGTGAAACTTAATGTTTTCAAAATCGGCTATCATAATTATAAAGCACAAGAGAGCGTAGAGCAAAAGGAAATAAACGGGATTGAGTGTTAAGCCGAGCTTTGCTCCAAAAGCTAAAATATTTTCTCTAAAACCGAAGCACATAGGAATTGCAAAGCTTACAACGCCCGTCAATATTTTCATAAGCTTATTTTTTATTCCCAGTGCGTGGTTTATTTCATAGGTTGCCATCACACTGACTACTGCGGCGGCAAGCGGGAACAGCCACGGTGCAATATTACGCAATACTAAAACCGTAATTCCTGCAAGTGCGCAGATAATTCCGGCAATTATTTTCTTTTTCATAATAAAAATCTATATCCTCTCTGAATATATTTGGTTTTAAATCGAAGCAATCCACCGCCCATAGAGGCGGGGGATATCTGCACTTAGGTTATACTCCTCCGAAGCGGCGGTTTCTCCGTTCAAATTCACGAAGCGCCGAAACAAGGTCGTCCTCCGTAAAATCAGGCCATAATACATCTGAAAACCACAGCTCCGAATAAGCAGACTGATATGTCAAAAAATTTGACAGCCTGCATTCACCGCTTGGGCGGATAATCAAGTCCGGGTCGGGCAAATGTTTTGTATAAAGATACTCCGAAATTGTGTTTTCGTCAATATCGCAAACATCTATTTCGCCGCTTTTTACCTTTTCGGCGATTTCACGCACGGCACTCACAATTTCGTGTCTGCCGCCGTAATTTATTGCAATATTAAGCACAACCTTTGACTTGTCACTGCTGATATTTTCAATGTGAGTCATCAAAGCCGCAATATCTTCGGGAATTCCGCTTCTGTCGCCGATAAAGCGAAGAGTAATGCCCTTTTCCTCGTTTTCGGCGGAGCGTTCGTCCGCCTCTTTTAAATATTCACGGAAAAGCTCCATTATGGCGTTAACCTCCTCCTGCGGCCGTTTCCAGTTTTCAGTGGAAAAAGCGTAGAAGGTAAGGCATTTAATACCTAAATCTGCGGCAAACTCGCCTATTTTGCGGAATGTTTTCGCACCCTCAATGTGCCCCTTATAGCGCGGCAGATTACGTTTCTTTGCCCACCTGCCGTTACCGTCCATTATAATTCCGATATGCTTCGGAATAACGGAAAATTCGGGAAGATTATTTTTATCCATAGTGTTTTTAAACGCATTTATGGGCAGCACAGCAAAAGCGCTACCCATAAATATTATATCTCCATAATTTCTTTTTCTTTTGCCGCTGATGCGTCCTCTGTTTTCTTTACGAAATCGTCAGTAATTTTCTGAATTTTAGCTTCAGCATTTTTCTGGTCGTCCTCAGTAATCTCCGAAGACTTTTTAAGAGCTTTGATTTGGTCAATAGCGTCACGGCGGATATTTCTCATTTTAACCTTACATTCCTCGCCCATTGCCTTTACGTTTTTGGAAAGCTCTTTTCTGCGCTCCTCAGTAAGCGGCGGGAATGTAAGACGGATTACTCTGCCGTCATTCATCGGGTTTATGCCGATATCAGACGCCTGTATAGCTTTTTCAATCGGTTTAATTGTTGAAGCATCCCACGGCTGAATTATAAGTATTCTGCCCTCCTGAACCGAAATAGCGGCCATCTGCTGAACGGGTGTAGGAACGCCGTAATAGTCAACAACTATTTTATCAAGAACAGCCGCAGACGCACGCCCTGCACGCATTCCTGAATACTCACGGTCAAGCGCCGCAAGCGATTTTTCCATTTTTTCTTTCATCTGTTCAAAAACTTTTTCCATAAAATTATTCCTCCTATGAAGTGACAGGGTCAGTTTACCCCACAGTACAAAATGTTCCTATTGTTTCGCCCAATGCTGCCTTGACCATATTTTCAGGCTCATTAAGATTAAACACTAGGATTGGTATTCCGTTATCTCTGCAAAGAGAAGCGGCTGTGCTGTCCATAACCTTAAGCCCTTTGCTGAGAATATCCTGCTGAGTTACAACATCGAATTTAACTGCGTCTGCAAATTTGTTCGGGTCTTTATCGTAAACGCCGTCAACATTTGTCGCCTTAAAAATAATATCTGCGCCGATTTCCGCCGCACGAAGTGCCGCACCCGTATCGGTTGAGAAGAACGGACTGCCCGTTCCGCACCCGAAAATCACAATTTTACCGTCCTCAAGGTGAGCTACTGCTTTATCCTTTTTAAACGGCTCTGCAATTCTCGGCATATCAAGAGCCGTCTGAACAACAGCCTTAACTCCTAAAGACTCAAGCGTGTCGGCAAGAGCCAAAGAGTTCATAACCGTTGCAAGCATTCCGATATGATCAGCTCTTGTTCTGTCCATATCACCGCTCGTGCGGCCTCTCCAGAAATTGCCGCCTCCAACAACGACTGCAACCTGAACACCCAAATCCGCCAAATGCTTAACAGATTCACAAACACTGTTCACAACATTAAAATCAAAGCCGTGACCCTTTTCGCCTGCAAGAACCTCTCCGCTGAGCTTCAAAAGAATTCTTTTATATTTCGTTTCCAAAAAGAACACCTCCGAAAAATCAAAATTATATATTATTTTTCCATTATATTTTACCTTAATTTGCCTCTTATGTAAATAGAAAAATTACACAATTTAACTTTTTCTTATTTTACATTTTTATTATTGACTAAACCAACAGTAAATTATATAATAAGTATAATTCTTTGCGGAGGAAAAGTGATGGAAAATAGAATTTTTGATTTGGATATGGACATTATCGCATTAAAATTCGGCATTTCGGGGGAGCTTGTCAGCTTTGACAAATACGGCAACGGTAATATTAACGGTACTTTTATTGTTGAATATGAGAATAACGGCAGTACTGAAAAATATATACTGCAAAAAATCAATACAGAGGTTTTCAAAAATCCCTTTGAGCTTATGAAAAATATAGTCGGTGTTACAGGGCACATTAGACAATATTATGCCGGAAAAGGTATTGACAGCAGCCGCAGAACGCTTGAGTTTTTAAAGTGCGACAACGGTGATTATTGCTTTATTGACGAAAGCGGAAGCTGTTGGCGAATGTATAAATATATTGACAAAGCACACACCTATGACACTATTGACAATGCTGACCTTTTCCGTGAGGCAGGCAGAGCCTTCGGTGAATTTCAGAATATTTTGAGCACCTATGATGTGTCTACGCTTTATGACACAATTCCTGACTTTCATAACACCGCAAAGCGTTTTGAAGCATTTAAACAGGCTGTAAATGAAAATGCGGCTGGCAGACTCCAAAGCGTAAAAAACGAGGTTGATTTTGTGCTTGCACGTGAAGATGACACCTACGTTTTAACTGATTTAATTGCAGAGGACAAACTGCCCTTGCGAGTTACCCACAATGACACAAAAATTAACAACATTCTGTTTGACGAAAAAACAAATGAGGGCATTTGCGTAATTGACCTTGACACCGTTATGACGGGTCTTTCGCTCTACGATTTCGGCGACTGCATCCGTTCGGGTGCCAACAAAACCGCTGAGGACGACCCGAATACAGACAATGTCGGCATTGATTTAGAGCTTTATGAGGCTTTTGTTTCAGGCTATCTTTCATCAGCAGGAGAAGCGCTTACCGATACTGAAAAATCGTATCTTCCGTTCTCGGCAAAGCTGCTCACCTTTGAGTGCGGAATGAGATTTTTGACAGACTACTTAAACGGCGATACATATTTCAGAATAGCTTACCCTGAGCACAATTTAGACAGATGCCGAAATCAGTTCAAGCTTGTTGAAGATATGGAAAACAATATGGACAAAATGAAAGCAATTACAAATAAATATTGCTGAATAACAACAAAAATTATGGGGCGGTGAATTACCGTCCCGTTTTTTATATCTAATATGAAATGATTTTGTAAGGACAGGCTTCCACGCCTGTCCTAATTTATATGTTTTTCGGCGGGAGCAAGCCCCCGCCCTACACGTTATATAAAAATTATCACAATTTTTCATTATTCACTGTTTTTCTTTCGTTTTTTCCTTAGCAGTTAGCGCCGCCACTGCACAATAAACCCTTTCCGCTCCTGCAATTTTCAAAACTCTGGCACATTCATTAAGCGTCGAACCCGTTGTTTTAATATCGTCCACCAGCAAAACCGTTTTGCCCTGCAAATCCATATTATCTAAAGTGTCATACGCACCTGCAACATTGCCTTTGCGGTAAAATGCGCCCGAAATGTGCTGTGTTTCTGTTTCAAAGGGTTTTGTAAGTACATTGCAAACGGGAATACCGAGAATTTTTGACATTTCCTTTGCAATTTCACCCGCGGGGTTATATTTTCTCTTCTTATTTTGACTTTTACTGAACGGAATGTAATCAATAAAGTCAAATTTTATATCGGCAAAGTCCGCTTTTACCGTTTCCGCCATATCTGTTGCCAGCACCTTAGCAATATACGGCTTGTCGGCAAATTTATATTTGCGGATTGCGGTTTCAATAGTTTTTTCGTAATAAAACGGCGCGCAAATTCCGTCATATCTCATTTTTGTCTTTTTGCAGCTGCACCTGTCCTTGCCCGCTCCGCAAAGCTTACATTTTTCGCCCGTAATTCTCGGCAAATCCGTTTCACATTCATTGCAGAGCGTTTCGCCGAAAGGAATCAACTCACCGCAATATTTGCAGTGATTTCCGAAAATCAAATATGAAATAAAATCTGCTAACATTTTGAACACCCACTCCGAATAAGAGTATATTTCTAACCACTTTAAACAAAATATTTTTCATTCAATAATCCTTTTTCGGGGAACCCCCGGCGAGGGTTCCCCACCGTAAAACATTTCACCGAAATGTTTTACGTCCCCTCCTGCGCTTTTAAAGCAAAAAATATTCCGTTCTCCACGGAGAACGGTGGGGGCGTTGCCCCTCAACCCCACCGCCTTTTTGAAAAAACGCGGGCGAAAAACTTTTCAATTTTATCTACTGACAATAATATAACATATTTTTCTTATTTTGTCATATTTTGTTTGTTTTTGCACAAGAATATTTTTGAAAATTACGGCTAAAAATAAGTTTAAAGGGTGATAAAATATGGCAGAAAAAATCGGAAAACAAACTTATTTATTAAAATCAAAGCCGTCAATTTGCGGTTACAGTTCCGTTGTCGGTAAAACCGAAGGCGAAGGTCCTATCGCAGAGGATTTTGACTATATTTTCAGTGACGATTCAATAAATGACAGCGCATCTTTTGAAAAGGCGGAAAGCGCATTACAGCGTGAGGCGGTCACACGTGCAATAGCAAAGGCGAACGCCTGCACTGAAAATGTTGACATTATAATGGGCGGAGATTTGCTTAATCAGTGCATAGGCACAACCTTCGGAATTAAGGAAATGAATATTCCGTTTTTGGGTCTTTACGGTGCGTGCTCAACAATGGCTCTCTCGCTTGGAGTTGCGTCCACATTTGTGGATTCAGGCGCTTTAAAAAATGCAGTTGCAACTACATCTTCACATTTTGCTTCTGCTGAAAGGCAGTTCAGAATGCCTCTTGAATACGGCGGTCAGCGAACGCCCACAGCACAAAGAACTGCGACTGCGGCAGGCGCTTGTTACCTTTCGGAGCACAAAAAAAATACGCCGAGCATCAGCGCTGTTATATTCGGTAAAATAACCGACCTTGACATTAAAGACCCCAATAATATGGGCGCCGCAATGGCTCCTGCTGCCGCTGATACCATTGCACAGTTTTTAAAGGATACAAACACGTGTGCCTCCGACTACGACTTAATTTTAACTGGAGATTTGGGCAAGGTAGGCAAGGAGCTTTTAATAGAGCTGTTAATGAAAGACGAGAATATTGATATTTCTTCCGTACACGATGACTGCGGTCTTATGATTTATGATATGGAAAATCAGGATGTTCACGCAGGCGGCTCAGGGTGCGGCTGTTCAGCGGCGGTTCTCAATTCAAATATTATGAAAAGAATGCTTTCGGGAGAGCTTAAAAAGGTTTTCTTTGTCGGCACGGGAGCGCTTTTGTCACTCACGTCAAATTTGCAGGGCGACAGTATTCCGGGCATTGCTCACGGAGTTCTTATTACAACGGAGGAATAAAAATGGCAAACGATGTTGCTACAATAATAAATATGTCAAAGGCTTTACGACTTTTAAGCTTTATGGAAACGGCACTGACTGTTGGGATAATAGCCTTTACCGTTTTCAGAATTATCTCGGGAATTAGGGAAATAAAAGACTCATAAATTTACAATAGTTAAAGCCGTTCGCTTAAAATAAGCAAACGGCTTTGTTTTTTTACTTAATTTTCTTCAATAACTTTAAAAGGATTTCCCATTTCTGCACAATATTCTGCGGCGGTTGAACCAGAATAGCCATAAATTATTGCATCATTATTAAATACAAAATAGTTCTCATCGGAAGTAACAAATTCTAAATTGGGATTTAAGACAATTATTTCATTAGCTTTAAATGTATTATAATGAATTTTTTCAAGACTTTTAGGTAAAATAACCTTTTCAAAATCTTCTCCAATATAGCTATAAAAAGCACTTTCGCCTATTTCTACAACCCCATTAGGTATTTCAAAGGTGCTGATATTAAAACCATGGTATGTAAACGCATTATCACCAATTACAGTTACTGAATTTGGAATTTTAATATCAGATAAATTTTCACAATGGTAACATGCTTTGTTGCCAATGTAGATAATTGTATTAGGAATTATTAGTTTTTTGAGATTTTTATAATAACTTAGCAGATTGTCCCCCATGCATATTACCGAAATTCCGTCTATCTCATCAGGAATAGATATTGAAATAGCATTTTTATCAATTTTACATTCTGTTAATTCAACAAATTTACTTTTATATGTTCCTGTGTTATCCGTATAAACATTATAACGCCAT
>DKTZ01000026.1:23578-23747 GCA_002490425.1 Ruminococcaceae bacterium UBA7217 | reverse complement strand
TTTTGATGCTTTAAAAGAAAAGATGCTATCAAAAGTTGATAATTAATATTGATTATAAACATTAACCCACATTATACTAACGTCAAGTTACGATGTATAATGTGGGCTTTTTAAATTTAATTATTCAACGTCCTGAAGAGCGTCATAGCCCTCTTCGCCTGTTCTTACC
>DKTZ01000026.1:0-23294 GCA_002490425.1 Ruminococcaceae bacterium UBA7217 | reverse complement strand
TAGCCCTCTTCGCCTGTTCTTACCTTTACGGCGTTTTCAACGTCATAGACAAATATCTTGCCGTCGCCTATGTGTCCTGTGTAAAGAGCCTTCTTTGCAGTTTCAATAACCGTTCTGACCGGAATTTTTGAAACTACTATATTGACCTGAATTTTCGGCAAAAGGTTTGTTTCAATTGCAACACCTCTGTAATATTCAGGCTTACCGCCCTGCTGACCGCAGCCGAGAACGTGCGAAACAGTCATACCAGTAATGCCGATTTTCATAAGAGCCGCTTTAAGACCGTCAAATTTCGATTCCTTACATATTATTTCAATTTTTGTAAATTTCGGTCTTATACCATCATTCTCAGAGAAACTCGGAACCTTTTTAACGGGCACAGCCTCTGCAATCGGTGTGTCTGCCGAAACTGCTGTTATACCGTCTGCGGGGGCGTATGAAGAATACTTATTAACCGCAGGAGCAAAGTCGGGATATGCGCTCGGCAATCCGTGCTCGGTAATATCAAGACCTGCAATTTCGTCTTCGGCGCTTGTTCTTATGCCGTGAAGCTTTTTAATAACAGCAAAAGTCATTATCATCATAATTGTAGCATAAACACCAACTGAGAGTACCCCAAGACACTGCAAGCCGAGTTGCTTGAAAGACCCTGTATAAAAAAGTCCGTTAAGTCCTGCAGGGGCATCGGGATTTGCAAAAAGTCCTACTGCTATTGTGCCCCAAATACCGTTTGCCATATGAACGCCTACTGCGCCGACAGGATCGTCAATATGCAGTTTAATATCAAGCACTTCAACGACAACAACTACCAGAATGCCTGATACAATTCCTACCAAAGCCGCGCCAATTGAGTCAAAAGAGTCACAGCCTGCCGTTACGCCAACAAGACCTGCAAGCGACGCATTTAAGCACATTGAAACATCCGGCTTACCGTTTTTAATCCAAGTAAATATAAGCGTGGTGACTGTGGCAACTGACGGTGCAACAGTGGTTGTAAGAAAAATCGACGCAAGCTCAGATACGCTTGTAGCGGCTGCACCGTTAAAACCGTACCAGCCGAGCCAGAGAATAAATACACCCAAAGCACCTAAGGTTATACTGTGACCGGGAATTGCATTAATTTTTACAACCTTACCACTGCTGTCTTTAACATATTTGCCGATTCTCGGCCCCAAGAATATCGCACCTATAAGAGCGGCAATACCACCGACCATATGAATAGCACAGGAGCCTGCATAATCGTGAAAGCCGATTTGCGAAAGCCAGCCGCCGCCCCAAATCCAATGTGCCTCAATAGGATAAATAAACAGTGAAATTACTGCGGAATAGATGCAGTATGCTGAAAATTTAGTCCTCTCCGCCATAGCGCCTGAAACAATAGTTGCCGTTGTTGCACAGAAAACCAAGTTAAAAACAAAGGTCGAAGCTCCTGTGAAACTGCCGTCGGAAGGACTTGCTATAAACTCTTTAAAATGGGTAAACAAATCCATATTCGGCAAGCCTATAAGCCCGAATAATGTATCCTCGCCCATCATCAGAGTATAACCTAAAAGTGAAAACACAACTGTGCCGATGCAGAAATCCATTAGGTTTTTCATTATAATATTTCCTGCGTTTTTAGCTCTTGTAAAGCCTGTTTCAACCATTGCAAATCCTGCCTGCATCCAAAACACAAGCGCCGCACCGATTAAGTACCAAAATTCAACTGTCATAAAATCATAACCCCTCAATCAAACTTAAATTAAATCAAAATTTTATTTCACACCGAAAAGGAGTTTATCATAAGTCGGGAACGGCCAATACTTTTCGGAAGTTAGCGTTTCTGCTTCGTCTGCCGCCGCTCTCAGAGTCTCCATTTTAGGCAAAATGCTGTCTTTTATATAGCGGGAAGCAGGAATAATACTCTCAAATTCACTGTATTCCCCTATTGCGATTTTCAGTTTCTCTGAACTTGCATCCATTTCATCAACAAGCTGTGAAAGCTTTGAAATTTGTTTCTTTTCATATGCAAGTGAAAGTTCAGGAACAGCCATAAGCTTTTTAGAACACGACTCAGCAAGAAATGCAGTGTACTCCTCAACGGCAGGAATAATCTCCTTTTCAGCCATATCTACCATTGTATTTGCCTCAATAATGACAGTCTTACAGTAGTTTTCAAGCATAATGTCACAGCGTGATTTAAGTTCTGCTTCGGAGAATACCTTATGAGAAGTGAGCATTGCAACGTTTTTCTCATTTAGAAGCTCCGGCATACAGTCAGGAGTAGTTCTGAGGTTTTGAAGCCCCCTAACCTCTGTTGCCTCTTTAATCCATGCATCGTCGTATCCGTTGCCGTTAAAGATTATGCGCTTATGGTCTTTAATGGTTTTCTTTATCATTTCGTGAAGAGCAGTTTCAAAATCGTCTGCTCCCTCTAATCTGTCTGCATAAATCTTTAAGGATTCAGCAACTGCCGCATTAAGCATTATGTTTGCACATGCTATGCTGTTTGAAGAACCGAGCATTCTGAATTCAAACTTATTGCCCGTAAACGCAAAGGGTGATGTTCTGTTTCTGTCAGTTGTATCTCTTGTGAATTTCGGAAGAACGTGAACGCCGAGCTTCATAACGGTTTTTTCCGCACCCTCATAGGGAGCGTCTTTCTCAATAGCGTCCAATACGGCTGTTAATTCATCACCGAGAAACATTGAAACAACTGCAGGCGGGGCTTCGTTTGCACCGAGTCTGTGGTCGTTGCCTGCTGTGGCAACGGAAAGTCTTAATAAATCCTGATAATCGTCAACTGCTTTAATAACAGCACATAGGAACAAAAGAAATTGCGCATTTTCATAAGGCGTTTCGCCGGGAGTTAAGAGGTTAACGCCTGTATCGGTCGCAATTGACCAGTTATTATGCTTGCCGGAACCGTTTACGCCTGCAAACGGCTTTTCATGCAAAAGGCAAACAAGTCCGTGCTTTGCGGCAACTTTTTGCATAATTTCCATTGTTATTTGGTTATGGTCTGTTGCAATATTTGTTGTTGTATAAATCGGAGCTAATTCATGCTGTGCGGGAGCTACTTCGTTATGTTCCGTTTTGGCAAGAATACCGAGTTTCCACAGTTCTTCGTTAAGATCTGCCATATATTCGGCAACCTTCGGTTTAATTACACCGAAATAATGGTCGTCAAGCTCCTGACCTTTTGGCGGTTTCGCGCCAAAAAGAGTTCTGCCTGTAAACTTAAGGTCTTTTCTCTGCTCAAACATATCCTTATCGACAAGGAAATATTCCTGCTCAGGTCCTACAGATGTCCTTACGCATTTTACTCCGTCAGCGTTGCCGAAAAGACTTAAAATCCTCATTGCCTGCTTGTTTATAGCTTCCATTGAACGGAGCAACGGCGTTTTCTTATCCAGAGCCTCACCGCCGTAAGAACAGAAAGCAGTGGGAATGCAAAGCGTTTTATCTTTAATAAATGCAAATGACGTGGGATCCCACGCAGTGTATCCTCTTGCCTCAAATGTTGCTCTGAGTCCGCCTGACGGAAAGCTTGACGCATCAGGCTCGCCCTTAATAAGCTCTTTACCTGAAAAGTCCATTATAACTCTGCCGTCAGGAGCAGGAGTGATAAATGAGTCGTGTTTTTCTGCTGTAACTCCTGTAAGCGGCTGAAACCAATGTGTAAAATGTGTTGCTCCGTTGGCAATCGCCCAGTCCTTCATTGCAGTTGCAACTGCATCGGCAACTTTTGTGTCAAGTCTTGAACCCTCATCAATTGTCTTTTTGAGAGAACGGTAAATGTCTGTCGGCAAATTGGCTTTCATTACTCTGTCATCAAATACCATACAACCAAACATCTCAGTAACATTGTTCATAAAAAATTCTCCTTTTGAATTAAAAAACGGGCACTGCACCTGCTCCTGACCGTTCAGTCGGGAAAGCTCAGACGCCGTTGCCCGTTTAATAATTCATAATTTAATTTACCGCAAGCGGTATAAAGTTAAAGGCGCCTTGATGAAACCATCAAGACGCCCTTGCCTTATGCTTTGAATTATACTCTCGGTTTTTTCGTTTTTCAAGATGCAATTGTGCACAAATTTTGCTTTAATCAGAGTACATTTTTTGAACTTTTTAATCATAGTCGCCACTCTTGACAGCAAATTTTCCTTGTGCTATAATCGAAAAGAAATGAGCAAAGGCGTTCATTCAAACGGTTAACTCCCGTTTGAATGGACGTCATTTTTTATTTTGCTTTGAAAGGATGAATTATATGTATAAAAGACCTCCTTTAGAGGGAGAAGTCAGAATTCCTTCGGGCTGTGCAATATCCGCAGTTATTTCTAAAGATGGGAACAGATTTTGCGGCGAAGGAATAATTAAAAGTATGATTCCTATGCATGACCGTTCCAACGGATTGGGCGGAGGGTTTGCCGCTTACGGCATATACCCCGACTATAAAGAATTTTACGCTTTTCACATTTTTTACAATGATAATTCAGACCGAATACAGTGTGAAAACTTTCTTAAGGACGGTTTTGAAATTGTAAAGGCTGAAAATATTCCGATAAAAAAAATCCCTGAAATTACCAATGTTCCGCTTATTTGGCGCTATTTTGTCGCACCCTTAAGCTCTGTACTTGCAAGACTTCAGATTGATGAAAAGGAATATATTGCAAGAACCGTTATGAAAATTAACACTCAAATTGACGGAGCTTATGTTTTCTCCAGCGGCAAAAATATGGGTGTTTTCAAAGCAGTCGGCTTTCCGGAGGATGTAGGCCGGTTTTACCGTCTTGACGAATACGCAGGATATATGTGGACATCCCACGGAAGATACCCTACTAATACTCCCGGCTGGTGGGGCGGAGCTCATCCATTTGCTTTGCTGGATTACTCAATAGTACATAACGGTGAAATTTCGTCTTATGATGCAAACCGCCGATATATTGAGATGTTCGGCTATAAATGTACTCTTCAAACGGACACTGAGGTAATTACTTATATTGCAGATTATCTTTTGAGAAAACAAGGTTTAACTTTAGAAGAAACTGCATCGGTAATAGCTGCGCCGTTTTGGTCAACAATAGACAAAAAGCCTGAAAAAGAAAAGAAAGTATTTGAATTTTTGAGAACGGTTTACCCAAGCTTGCTGATTACAGGACCATTTTCAATTATACTCGGCTTTGAGGGCGGGCTTATGGCGCTCAACGACCGATTAAAGCTTCGGTCAATGGTATGCGCCGAGAAGGACGATATGGTATATATAGCAAGCGAAGAGGCAGCAATAAGAGCGGTAGAGCCGAATGTTTCGGAAATCTACTCCCCTGCCGGCGGAGAACCGGTAATAGTTAAAGTAAAGGAGGGCGCATTCTGATGGGAATATCGTACATATATCCTGAATTTGAGGTTATAAGAAACACTGCCCGCTGTATAGGCTGCCGTGTTTGTGAAAGGCAGTGTGCAAACGGGGTGCATTTATTTGACCCCGAGCTTGGCTGTATGACAGCTGATGATGCCAAATGCGTTGACTGTCAAAGGTGCGTTGCACTTTGTCCCACACGTGCTTTAAAAATTATAAAAAATGATTGCACCTTCCGTGAAAACGCTAACTGGCAGGCAGACTCAATTAAAGAAATATATAAACAGGCGGAAAGCGGCGGAGTTCTTTTAAGCTCTATGGGCAACCCAAAGCCCCTGCCCGTTTATTGGGACAGAATTCTGATAAATGCGTCTCAGGTTACAAATCCACCCATCGACCCGCTTCGCGAGCCGATGGAAACAAGAGTTTTCTTGGGTAAAAAGCCTTCCGAGATAATAAGAAATCCCGACGGGACATTAAAGACTGAGCTTGCACCTCAGCTTGAACTTTCAATGCCTGTAATGTTCTCTGCAATGAGCTACGGCTCTATAAGCTACAATGCACACGAGAGCCTCGCCAGAGCCGCAAAGGAGCTTGGCATCTACTACAACACGGGTGAGGGCGGTCTGCACGAGGATTTTTATTGCTATGGAGAAAATACCGTTGTGCAGATAGCGTCCGGCAGATTCGGCGTTCATGAAGAGTATTTGAGCGCAGGCGCAGCTATTGAAATTAAAATGGGTCAGGGTGCAAAGCCCGGAATAGGCGGACACTTGCCCGGCACAAAAATAGTCGGAGATGTTTCAAGAACACGAATGATACCCGAGGGTTCGGACGCAATTTCTCCTGCTCCGCACCACGATATTTATTCAATAGAAGATTTAAGACAGCTTGTTTTTTCGTTAAAGGAAGCAACAAATTACAAAAAGCCTATAATAGTTAAGGTTGCGGCTGTGCACAATATTGCGGCAATAGCCAGCGGCATTGCCCGAAGCGGTGCGGATATTATTGCAATTGACGGCTTCAGAGGCGGAACGGGCGCAGCACCCACAAGAATCCGTGACAGCGTTGGTATTCCTATTGAGCTTGCACTGGCGGCTGTTGACCAAAGGCTTCGTGATGAGGGAATAAGGAATAATGTTTCTTTGATTGCAGGCGGCAGTATCCGCTCTGCCTCAGATGTTGTCAAAGCAATTGCACTCGGTGCAGATGCCTGTTATATTGCAACATCAGCGCTTATAGCCTTAGGCTGTCACCTGTGCCGTACATGTCAGACAGGCAAGTGCAACTGGGGTATTGCAACCCAAAGACCAGAGCTCGTAAAAAGACTTAATCCCGATATCGGCAGTGAACGTCTTGTTAACCTGCTTACAGCTTGGCGGCACGAGATAATGGAGCTTATGGGCGGAATGGGTATTAACTCAATTGAAGCGCTTCGCGGTAACCGACTTATGCTGCGAGGAATAAATCTTACGGAAAAGGAGCTTGAGATTCTCGGTATCTCACACGCAGGAGAATGAAAAGAGTATTTGTTAATGAAGAACACTGTATCGGATGTCATCTTTGCGAATATAACTGCGCTTTTGCAAATTCTGGTCTTAATGATATGGCAAAGCTTAAAGGAAAAGAGATTTTTCCGAGAATAAGAGTTGAGGGTGACGATAAAATAACTTTTGCTGTATCATGCCGTCACTGCACAGACCCAATATGCATTAAGAGCTGTATTTCGGGCGCACTTTCAAGAAATTCTGAAGGCACGGTTGAGATTGACAGAAATAAGTGCGTTGGCTGTCAGACCTGTATTCTTGTGTGTCCCTACGGAGCAATACGGCAAAACGGTGACGGAGCAATTCTTAAATGTGAACTTTGTCTAAAAAATGACTGTAATGAGCCGGCCTGCGTTACAGGCTGCCCCAACAGAGCGATAGTTTATGAAGAGAGGTAATGGCAATGAGTAATAAAAGCAAATATGTCATCATCGGAAACGGTACTGCCACTGTGGGCGCTGTTGAAGGAATCAGAAGCGTGGACAAGAACAGCAAAATAACCGTTATTTCAAAAGAGTCTTACAAAGCCTATTGCCGACCGCTTATCTCGTATTTTCTTGAAGGTAAGACTAACCCTTCTAAAATGCTTTACAGAAATGAAGATTTTTATGAACAAAATAACTGCACCCTGCTTTTAGGCGAAACGGCAGAAAGTCTTGATTCTGACAGCAAAACTGTTACCCTCAAAAACGGCGATAAAATATGCTATGAAAAGCTGTTAATTGCAAGCGGTTCATCTCCTTTTATACCTAAATTTGAGGGAATTGATTGTGTACCGCAATACTTTAATTTTATGACATTGGATGATGCTTATGCTCTTGAAAAAGCGGTTACACCCCAAAGCCGTGTCCTTATTGCAGGTGCAGGTCTTATCGGTCTCAAATGCGCCGAGGGACTCGCAAAAAGAGCGGGCTCAATCACTATTTTTGATTTAGCGCCAAAAGTACTTTCAAGTATTTTGGACAATGATTCTTCCGAAATTGTTGCAAAGCACCTCGAAAATAACAGTATTAAGCTTTTACTCGGCGACACAGCGGTTAAATTTGATAAAAACAAGGCGGTTATGAAGAGCGGTGCTGAAATTGAATTTGATGTGCTTGTACTTGCAGTCGGCGTAAAACCGAACACAGATATATTTAAAAAAGCAGGCGGACAATGCGAAAGAGGCATTGACGTTGACTCTTCAATGCGCACATCACTACCAGATATTTTTGCTTCGGGCGACTGCACGGAATCTTTTGATATATCATCTGAAAATGTCAAAATAATGGCGCTTATGCCCAATGCATATATGCAGGGAAAATGCGCAGGGATAAATATGGCAGACGGAGAGTCGGATTTTTCAAATGCCATTCCAATGAACTCAATTGGATTATTCGGAATGCACATTATGAGTGCCGGCAGTTACATAGGCGATGAAGAAACTGTTAAATCCAAAAACGGAATTAAAAGGTTCTATATTAAAGACGGACTTTTAAAAGGCTTTATAATAATAAACGACACGGAACGTGCAGGAATATATACAAGTATGATTCGTAATAAAATGCCTATTGACTGTGTTGATTTTGATGCGCTAAAGCAAACTCCGACTCTTTATTCTTTCGGAAAAGATTATTGTAAATCCAAACTCGGAGGTGTCGTATAATGGTTATTAACGCTAAAGAGCTTGACTACTCAGCTCTTAATCAAAAAATCAGAGAAGCAGACGGTAGCTGCCGAATTACCGAATGTTTAGGACAGCGTTTTATCGCCGCAGGAATGTCTGACAGGCAAATTGAAATCAGCGGAATTCCCGGTAACGCTATGGGAGCATATCTGAACGGCGCTGAAATTACTGTCAAGGGCAATGCTCAGGACGCAGTAGGCGATACAATGAACAACGGTAAAATTATAATTCACGGAAGCGTCGGCGATGCAGTTGGCTATGCAATGCGCGGCGGTGAAATATACATAAAAGGCAATGCAGGCTACCGTGCGGGAATACATATGAAGGAATACAAAGAAAAGAAGCCTGTAATGGTTATCGGCGGAACAGCGGGAAGCTTTTTGGGAGAATATCAGGCAGGCGGATTGATTATTCTCTTGGGAATTGACAAAGATAAAAAGTCTATAGTCGGCAATTTCCCCTGCACGGGAATGCACGGCGGAAAGGTATTTTTGCGGGAAGATTTAAACGGTGTTTCTCTGCCGAAGCAGGTTTCCTCACGTGAGGCAACACCGGAAGATATCAATGAAATTCAACCGTATATTGACGAATATTGCCGCCTATTCGGATTTGAACAAGAGAAAATTATGTCTGAAAAATTTACAGTCATTTTCCCCGACAGTAAAAACCCGTATAAACAAATGTATGTGCAAAATTAAACACTCAACTGATTTTGTATCTGACAATACAGTCCCTGAAAGAATTACTTCTTTTGGGGACATTTTTTAATGCAAAAAAGTTCTAAATACCAATTGACAAAGTAGGTAAATAGTGGTATACTGCATATTACCAACTAAAAAGGTCGGTAATATTGGAGGCAAATACGCTATGAATTATTATTTTGAAAAGCTTCTAAGAGAAAATTTCCGTTTCGGGCGAATGTGTTGGTGTTGCAAATAAATTTCACCGAATAAACACTTTAACATTCAGTAACGAAAGGAAATTACTATTATGTCAGAATTTAAATTTGAAACCTTACAGCTCCACGTAGGTCAGGAAAACCCCGACCCTGCCACAGACGCACGTGCAGTGCCGATTTACGCAACCACATCCTATGTATTTAAAAATTCAGCTCACGCCGCCGCCCGTTTTAATCTTACGGACGCAGGCAACATTTACGGCAGACTTACAAACTCCACGCAGAGTGTTTTAGAACAGCGTGTCGCCGCTCTTGAGGGCGGTGTTGCAGGTTTAGCGCTTGCCTCAGGTGCAGCGGCAATTACGTACACAATTGAGGCTCTTGCCCAGAACGGCGGACACATTGTTGCGCAAAAATCCATATACGGCGGAAGCTACAATCTGCTTGCTCACACGCTTCCGAATTTCAATATTACGGCGACATTTGTCAATATTCACGACCTTGCGGAAGTTGAAAATGCCATTCAGGAAAACACAAGAGCAATTTACATTGAAACTCTCGGTAATCCTAACAGCGATATTCCTGACATTGACGCACTTGCCGAGCTTGCTCATAAACACGGTTTACCCCTTGTAGCAGACAACACCTTCGGAACGCCTTATCTTATCCGTCCCATTGAACACGGCGCAGACATTGTTGTTCATTCAGCTACAAAATTCCTTGGCGGTCACGGCACAACACTGGGCGGTATTATTGTCGATTCGGGTAACTTTGATTGGAGCACAAGCGGAAATTATCCTGCAATTTCAGAGCCTAACCCGAGCTATCACGGAGTTTCATTTGTGAAAGCGGCAGGTCCTGCGGCATTTGTAACATACATTCGTGCTATTCTTTTGCGTGACACAGGCGCTACAATCTCACCTTTTGCGGCATTTCTTCTTTTGCAGGGAGTTGAAACACTTTCTCTTCGTTTGGAGCGCCATGCAGAAAACACTAAAAAGGTTATTGATTTTCTTGTAAATCATCCGCTTGTTGAAAAGGTTAATCACCCGTCACTGCCCGATCACCCAGACAATGAGCTTTATAAAAAGTATTTCCCCAACGGCGGCGGTTCGATTTTCACATTTGAAATTAAGGGCAGTCAAAAAGAAGCGCACAAATTTATTGACAGCCTTGAAATCTTTTCACTGCTTGCCAATGTGGCGGATGCAAAAAGCCTTGTAATTCACCCTGCAACTACCACTCACAGCCAGTTAACTGAAGAGGAGCTTTTAGACCAAGGCATTAAGCAGAACACAATAAGACTTTCCATAGGCGTTGAACATATAGACGATATTCTCGCTGATTTACAGCGTGGCTTTGATGCAATTAAGGAGGCATAAATAATGAAAATCTACAAGTCAGCTGATGAACTTATCGGTAAAACTCCCCTTTTGGAGCTTACTAACATTGAAAAAAAATTGAATTTGAACGCAAAAATTTTTGCTAAGCTTGAATATTTTAATCCTGCCGGCTCAGTTAAAGACAGGGTTGCAAAGGCAATGATCGACGACGCCGAACATTCGGGAAAACTCAAAAAAGGCTCGGTTATTATTGAACCCACATCGGGTAATACGGGCATTGGTCTTGCGTCCGTTGCCGCGGCACGGGGTTACCGCATAATTATTGTTATGCCCGAAACTATGTCTGTTGAACGCCGTCAGCTTATGAAAGCATACGGCGCAGAATTGGTGCTGACAGAGGGCGCAAAGGGAATGAAAGGCGCAATTGAAAAAGCAGAAGAGCTTGCGGCGGAAATTCCGGACAGCATTGTAGCAGGTCAGTTTGTGAATCCTGCAAACCCAAAGGCGCATTTTGACACAACAGGTCCTGAAATTTATGAAGATACAGACGGAAATGTTGATATTTTTGTTGCAGGCGTGGGAACAGGCGGAACAATTTCAGGCGTGGGCGAATACCTGAAATCCAAAAATCCCGATGTAAAAATCGTTGCTGTTGAGCCGACTTTATCACCTGTGCTGTCAAAAGGTACGGCGGGAGCGCACGGTATTCAGGGTATCGGCGCAGGGTTTGTTCCCGATGTTCTCAATACAGAAATTTACGATGAGATTATCACCGTTTCCAATGATGACGCATATAAAACAGGTAAGCTTATAGGCAGAAGTGAAGGAGTTCTTGTGGGCATTTCTTCAGGTGCAGCTGCATTTGCAGCAACAGAGCTTGCAAAGCGCCCCGAAAACAAGGGTAAAAACATAGTTGTGCTTTTGCCTGACACAGGCGACAGATATTTGTCCACTCCCCTGTTTGCGGACTGATTAAGTTAATCGGCACCCTATTTGCAGGTGCCGATTTTTGTGCTTTTATATAATTGAGGTAAAATGTTATGATGATTTCAACTAAAGGCAGATATTCTCTTCGGGTTTTGATTGACCTTGCGGAGCACTTCAGCGACAGCTATATCCCTATGAAAGAAATTGCGGAAAGGCAGGAAATCTCTCTGAAATATCTGGAGCGGTTTATCCCATTGCTGTCAAAAAGCGGATTTATTGAGGGCGTACAGGGTAAGGGCGGCGGATACCGCCTTAAAAGAGCGCCCGAAGAATACACAGTCGGTGAAATTCTTCGGGTTGTTGAGGGCAATTTCGCCCCTGTCTCCTGCCTTGAATGTGGGGCAAAGGCGTGCGAGCGGGCAAATGAGTGCCGCACAATTTCAATGTGGAGAAATCTGCAAAAAACAGTAAACGAATACTTTGACGGCATAACGCTTAAGGATTTAATGCAAGATGCGAAAGAAGTTTTGTAAGACGGTTTATTTAAAATTTGTAATGATTAAATAAATCAAATACTTATGAAAAAGAGGTATCTCTCTTATGAGTTACACCATTGAAAAATTGGATATAAAAGATTATAAAAAATGCAATAATATATGGAATATGTCTGCCTGTGAATTTACGGAAAAATTCCGTCGGGAAATTGAAGAAAATAACCGTGTAGTTTTTATTTATAAAGAAAATGGTAAATTTATAGGTGAAATCGCTTATGTACTCCAAATGAACGACAGCGATTATACAATACCTGGCAAGCGGATATATATTTCACGTTTAATCGTAAAATCAACTCACAGAAATAAAGGAATCGGCGGTATTTTGATTGATTATATTCTCAATGAAGTTAAACAAATGGGATACAGCGAAGCGACAATCGGCGTGGATAAAGACAATCTGACGGCATTGCACCTTTACAGGAAAAAGGGATTCACAAAAGTAATTTTTGACGGAAAAGACGAATACGGTGAATTTTACAAATTATTAAAAGTATTATAATATCGCCTTTTGGAAAGGATTGTTCAATATGAGTATGAAAGAAAAGCTGCACACACGTGAGCTGTATTTGCCTGATGATGAGGAGATAATGCGCGAGCAGCTATTGTGTCTTGACAGGCTGTACGATTTTAATATGACACGTCCTACAGAGCTTTCAAAGCGTGAGGAAATGCTTAAAGAAATGTTTGCGGAAATAGGCAAGGACTGCTACATTGAACCCCCTCTTCACTCGAATTGGGGCGGTAAGCACTGCCATTTCGGCGACTGTGTGTACGCCAATTTTAACTTGACATTAGTTGACGATACGCACATTTACATAGGCTCAAACACAATGATTGGTCCTAATGTCACAATAGCCACGGCGGGGCACCCGATTTTGCCTGAGCTTCGGGAGCAGGCATACCAATTTAACGCTCCCGTTCACATAGGCAAAAACTGCTGGCTGGGCGCGGGTGTTATTGTTCTGCCGGGTATTACAATCGGCGACAATTCGGTTATCGGTGCAGGCTCGGTTGTTACAAAAGACATTCCCGAAAATGTTATTGCAGTCGGAAATCCGTGCCGAATACTCCGTGAAATAGGCGAAAAAGACAGAAAATACTACTTTAAGGATTTAAAAATAAAGCTCTGAGGTGAAAGCAGTGGCAGTATTTGAGGATTTTCAAAAATTAGACATACGCGCAGTACAATTATTTCAGCAAACGCCTTTCCAAAAGCGAAAAGACCTGCGTATCAGCTTACAATTGATTTCGGAGAAGAAGTAGGCATAAAAAAGTCCTCGGCGCAAATAACACAATGCTACTCTGCCGAAGATTTAGTCGGCAAACAGATTTTGGCGGTCGTTAACTTTCCGCCGAGGCAAATTGCCGATTTTATGTCCGAGGTGCTTGTTCTCGGAACTTATTCAGAACAGGGCGTTGTGCTCGTTACACCCGATTTCAAAATTGAAAACGGCGACAAATTAGGATAAATTTTAATAAAAATCGCACAAAAAAGGTTGACTTGATATATTTTCAAGCCAACCTTTTATAATGCAAACGTTACATTTTTACTTTTCGGGTTTAATGCTGACATCGCCTGAAAAAAGAGTTTCCGTTTCGCCGTTTTCGTCTTTTTTAACTACAAGATTGCAGTTTTCGTCAATATAAAGAGCGGTTGCAGGCTCTGACGAATTTTCACGGATTATGTTGATTTTCCTGCCGTCGAGATAAGAACTTTTTCTGTACCTGTCGATGTAATCAGCATCCTGTCCTATAAGCATTTTATAAATTTTGCAAACAATTCCGTTAATCAATTTTTGCTTTTGCATTTCACTGCATTTGTTCTCAAAAACAGACGTGACGGTATCCGCTATATCCTCAGGAAAACCGTTTTCGGGTTTAACAAGATTTATTCCGATGCCGATTACTGCATAATCAAGCGTGCTTTTTTTCGGATTTACAGAGCCTTCCGTAAGTATTCCGCAGGTCTTTTTACCGTCGATGTAAATATCGTTTACCCATTTAATTTTTACATCGCTGTTTGTTACTGTTTGCAGCTCTTCAAACACGGCGACTGCCGCCATAACGGTTAAATGCTTTGATATTTCCACGGAAATATTATTTTTCAAAAGCAATGAAAAATACGCTCCCGTTCCTTTGGGAGAACAAAAGCTTTTGCCTATTCTGCCTCTTCCCGCTGTCTGCATTTCGGCAGAAACAACTGTTAAATCCGAAAAACTTTCCCAATTCTTTTTTATGTAGTTATTTGTTGAATCGGTTTCGTCAAGATTTATAAAGTTAAACTTGCTGAGTATTTCTTCCATTAAAATCACTTCCGAATTAAAATTGCCTAAAGGACGGACTTGAATTTAAGCCCGTCCCCTTTTATTCTATATATGCCAAATATCTTTACAGTACTCTTTAATTGTTCTGTCAGACGAGAATTTGCCTGCATTACACATATTAAGCCAGCATTTCCTGTAAAATGCCGTTTTATCCTTGCAATCGTTATTTACTCTGATTTTGGTTTTAACATAATCGTCAAAATCAAGCAAAAGGAAATAATGGTCAGGCTCGTGCCACGAAGCACCCTCAAGTAAGGATGTATAAAGCTCTTTGAAAATCTTTGTGTTTCCGTCATTGAGCGTTCCGTCAATAAGAGAATCAAGCACACGCTTTATACGCTTGTCTTTTTCGTAATACTCCTTAGGATTGTAACGGTCTTTTATATCTTCAATTTTTTCAACCGTTGCACCAAAGATATAGTTATTCTCCTCGCCTGCTTCACGTACAATTTCAATATTTGCGCCGTCAAAAGTGCCTAAGGTTACCGCACCGTTAAGCATAAGTTTCATATTGCCCGTACCGCTCGCTTCCGTTCCGGCTGTTGAAATCTGCTCACTGACATCTGCCGCCGCAACTAATTTTTCGGCATAGGACACATTATAATCTTTAATAAAGACAACTTTAATGTATTTAGATACTTTATCGTCTTTTTCTATGAGCTTGGCTACCTCGTTAATTAGCTTGATTATACCTTTAGCGCGGGCATAACCCGGTGCTGACTTGGCTCCGAATATAAAAGTTGTCGGTGTAAAATCTGTCAGAGTCCCCTCTTTGATTTCAAAATACAGTTCAAGAATTGCAAGAATATTTAAAAGCTGGCGCTTGTACTCATGCAATCTTTTAATTTGAATATCAAATACTGTATCGGGATTTACAGAAATTCCGTCTTTAGTGTTTATAAATCTTGCCAACTGATTTTTCTTTTCCTGCTTAATTTTTGCAAAGCGTTCAATTACTGCCTTATCATCGGCAAATTTTGTTAGATTATGCAGTTTGTCAAGATTTTTTATCCAACTGTCTGTTCCTAAAAGCTCAGTAATAAGTGCGGCAAGCTCAGGATTACAAAGATAGAGCCAACGCCTTTGGGTTATGCCGTTTGTCTTGTTTTGGAATTTTTCAGGGTAAACCTCATACCAAGATTTAAGAACGCTGTTTTTTAGAATTTCGGTGTGAATTTCTGCAACACCGTTAACATATTTTGAGCAAAAAACAGCAAGATATGCCATATGAACACGCTTGTCCTGAATAATATATATCTTTTCGGCGTCGGATTTTGACAAGCCTGTCTTTGCGAGTTCTTTTTTCAGCTTCTTATCAAGCTTTTTAATTATATCAACAACCTGCGGGACAGTGTCTCGGATAATTTTTAAGTCCCATTTTTCAAGAGCTTCCTGCATAACGGTATGGTTTGTATAATTAAATACATTTTTTGCAATATCGAATGCGGCGTCAAAATCAAGCCCCTCATTTTCCGTCAGCAGTCTTATAAGCTCGGGAATTGAAATTACAGGGTGCGTGTCATTAAGCTGAACCGTAACAAAATCGGCAAACTGAGTAAAATCTGTTCCGTGATATTTTTTGTAATTTCTTATAATATCCTGCAAAGATGCGCTTGAAAAGAAATACTGCTGTTTGAGCCGTAGCTTTTTGCCCTCGTTGGTATCGTCGTTCGGGTACAATACTCTTGAAATGTCTTCTGCTCTATTTTTAAGAGAAACGGATTTATCGTATTTCTGCTCATTGAACATTTCAAAATCAAAGGGTTCAAGAGCTTCGCTCTGCCAAAGACGGAGTGTCCCGACATTATCGGTTCTGAAGCCTACTACAGGCATATCGTAAGGAACGGCACGCACGCTCATACCCTTAAAATCTACCCGTACCGCTTCGTCCTCGTGTCTTGAAGACCACGGGTCGCCGTAACGTGTCCAATCGTCAACCTGTTCAATCTGAAAGCCGTCCGAAATCTCCTGTTTGAAAAGTCCGTATTTATAACGGATTCCGTATCCCATAAGAGGTTTATTAAGCGTTGCAGCACTGTCAAGAAAGCAAGCGGCAAGCCTGCCGAGACCTCCGTTACCGAGAGCCGCATCCTCTGTTCCTTCTAAAATATCAAGGCTTGTGCCAAGCTCTTTTAACTCATTTTCAACATCATTCAGCAGTTCTTTTGCGGCAAGATTATTAAAAACTAATCTACCTACAAGAAATTCAGCAGAAAAATAGTAAGCACATCTGCCCGAAATATGCCTTTCCTTGCTTTTCTTCCAATTGTCTGCAATTGTTGACAAAAAGGCTGCTGAAATTACATCGTGCAGTTCAAAATGCTGAAGCTCGCTCAAATCTTTTTGATATTTTGCCTTTGAAATTATTTTTGCATCTTTAATTATTTTTGACATTTTTACCACCCTTATATTTCGGTAAACGCTTATATAGATTGCAGTAATATTTTACTTTTTCCGCAAGTGAATCCGAAAGATAATCCTTTTCTGCTCTCCACTGCCAATTGTTTTCTTTTGTTGACGGCGTATTCATTCTCGCTTCACTGCCAAGCCCCAACAAATCCTGCATCGTAACTATTGCGATATTTGAATTTGAGCTCCAGCAGGCACGCATCATTCCCCAATTATATCCTTCACGCCTTGTAAGTCCCAAGTAGTCTCTTGCTCTTTTACGTGTCTTTCTGTCTGTATTTTTCATATAGCCGATTATTGTATCATTGTCGTGAGTACCCGTGTAGCACACGCTTTTGGCAGTTATATTGTGAAGAAGATAATCATTTTCTTCATCACTGTCAAAAGCAAATTGCAATACTTTCATTCCGGGGTAACCGCTTTGACGGAGCATTTTCTTAACAGCAGGCGTCAAAAAGCCCAGATCCTCGGCAATTATGCTGATTTTACCTAAAGATTTTTGAACAGATTTAAAGAAATCTATTCCGGGGCCTTTTTCCCATTCACCTATTTTTGCGGTTTTTGAAGATGCAGGAATACTGTAATATGACTCAAAACCCCTGAAATGGTCAATGCGAACGGTGTCAACCATTTTCACTGTGTGCGAAATACGGCTTTTCCACCATTTATAATCATCCTTTTGCATTTCATTCCAATCGTACAGCGGATTTCCCCAAAGCTGACCGTCTTCCGTAAATGCGTCGGGCGGACAACCTGCTACATTGGTAAAATTACAGTTTTCGTCGATTTGAAAAAGACTTGTATTTGCCCAAACATCGGCAGAATCACCCGCAACGTAAATCGGAATATCGCCGATTATAAATACGCCGTTTTTATTTGCGTATGATTTAAGCTCACTCCACTGACTGAAAAACTCATACTGAACAAAATTCCAAAATTCTGTTTCTTGCTTATATTTCTCTGAAAATGCTTTTAAAGCGTCTTTATCACGCTTTTTATAATTTTCTTCCCATTCGTACCACGGCTTACCGTTATTTAAAAATTTGAGTGCCATATAAAGTGAATAATCGTTAAGCCAATAAGAGTTTTCATTACAAAAGCGAATATAATCCTCGGTTTTATTAAAACGTGAGAAAGCGGTTTTTAAAACAGGAATACGGTTCTCAAAAAGCAATGAATAATCAATTTGAGTTTCTGAGTTATACCATTTTTCCTTTGTGTATTCACTCTTTTTTAAAAGTCCGTCCTCGCATAATAAATCCAAATCAATAAAATAGGGATTACCCGCAAATGTTGAAAAAGACTGATACGGACTGTCGCCGAAGCTTGTGGGGCAAAGGGGTAAAATCTGCCAATAATACTGACCTGCACTCTTCAGAAAATCTACAAACTGAAACGCTTCCCTGCCGAAAGTGCCTATTCCGTAAGGACTCGGTAAAGATGAAATGTGCATAAGCACACCGCTTGTTCTCATGGTATCACAGCCTAACTCTAAATACTAACGAATAATATATTATTTTTTGCGAAAAAAGTCAATCGCATATTAAATTTTCACTTACTTTATCAAAAATATGGATTTTATCAGTATCAACTGCTAACTCACATTCTGTATCGTTATGCACTGAGAAAGTCGTGGGAACTTTTGCAGTTATTTTTTGACTGCCTGCATTGCCGTAAAGAAAATAATCAGAGCCTGTCATTTCAACTATATCTACAAAGACACGTACCTTTTCAGGATTTTTTTCATCTGAATATTCATTCTTAATATGCAAATCGTCAGGTCGGATACCTAAAACTATGTCTTTGTTTCTGTAAAGCGAAAGTGCGTCGTACATTCTTTCGGGCAATTTTATTTTGAAATCTTCCGACACTGCAAAATAACTGTTTTTTATCACCTCAATGCGTACATTTAAAAAATTCATTTGAGGAGAACCTATAAAGCCTGCTACAAACATATTTTTGGGGTGATTGTAAAGAGTACTAGGCGTGTCGAACTGCATTACTTCGCCTTTTTTTAACACAACAATTCTGTCTGCCATTGTCATAGCTTCTGTCTGGTCGTGGGTAACATACACAAAGGTTGTTTGCAATTTACGGTGCAGAATTGAAATTCTGTTTCGCATTTCTGTTCTGAGCTTTGCGTCAAGGTTTGATAACGGTTCGTCAAGAAGAAATACCGATGGCTCACGCACCATTGCGCGCCCGAGGGCAACTCTTTGACGCTGACCGCCCGAAAGCGCTCTCGGCTTTCGATGCAAGTACTCCTCAATATCAAGCATTTTTGCCGCTTCTTTTACCTTTCTGTCTATTTCATCTTTCGGCACTTTTCTGTTTTTCAGACCAAACGCCATATTTTTGTAAACAGACATATGCGGATAAAGTGCATAGCTTTGAAAAACCATTGCAATATCTCTATCCTTCGGTGATACATCATTTACACGCTTGTCCCCGATATAGAGATTTCCGTCACTTATCTCTTCAAGTCCTGCTATCATACGCAGTGTTGTGGATTTTCCGCATCCTGACGGACCGACAAGAATAATAAATTCCTTATCTTTAATGTCAAGATTCAAATTTTCGATTACCGTTATGCCGTCTTCATAAGTTTTTCTTATATTTTCAAGTTTAATTGTCGCCATATTTTCACCTTAACCCTTAACTGCTCCGTCAATAACGCCCTTAATAATATATTTTTGGCAGAACAGATAGAAAATTACAATAGGAATAATTGCAAGCACAAGCATTGCCATAAAACCGCCCCAGTCAATTGAGCCGTATGCGCCTTGAGTTGCAATTTGAATTGCTACGGAAAGCGTTTTATTCTGAGTACCGAGCAAAAGATACGGAAGCAGAAAGTCATTCCATATCCACATGGCATTGAGTATTGCAACAGTAATTGACGTGGGTTTCAGCATCGGGAAAACGACAGTAAAAAATGTGCGTAAAGGTCCGCACCCGTCAATCATTGCCGCTTCCTCTATTTCGTGCGGCAACCCTCTTATAAAACCTGTAAACAAAAATACAGACATTCCTGAGCCAAATCCGAGATATACGGGAATAATCCCCAAAACAGAGTTAAGACCGAGCTTTGAGCACACGCTTACCATTGAAAACATTATCATTTGGAACGGTACAATCATACTAAATAAAAACAGATAATATACGACTTTAGTAAATTTGCTTTTAACTCTTACAATAAACCATGCCGCCATTGAAGTGAATATCACAATAGCCAAAACGGAGCCGACTGTTATAATAAGAGTTCTTAAAAATGACGGTATTAAATCTGACATTCTTATTCCGTTTATATAGTTTTCAAAACCTACAAAAGTATCTTCGTTCGGAAATTTAAACGGACTGCCGACTATATTGAATTTGGATTTAAAGGAATTGAGCACCACAAGGTAAATCGGGAACAGGAATACGACAGATAAAAACAGAAGAAAGACAAAGGAAATACCGTGATTTAACCGTTTTCGGGAATTCATTATGCTTCCTCCTCTTTTTGTCCTGTTATTTTAAGCTGAATAAACGCTATAACGGCAACGATAATGAAAAATACTACCGCTTTTGCCTGACCTACGCCCTGATAACCTATCCTGCCGTAAAAGGTGTTATAAATATCGAGAGCAAGCATTGCTGTTTGCTTTGCAGGCGCTCCGCCTGTTAACGCTAAATTTTGGTCAAACAGCTTAAAGGAATTTGTTATTGTTAAAAATAAACAAATAGTAACCGACGGCATAACCATAGGAATAATAACGTTTTTTAAAACAGAACGCTTTGACGCACCGTCAATCTGCGCCGCTTCAATAAGCTCCGATGGGACATTTTGTATTCCCGCAATGTAAATTACCATCATATAACCTATTAACTGCCAATTCATAAGAAAAACAAGTCCCCAAAAGCCGTAACTTGCGTCATATGTTATGTCAAGTCCGAATACTCCGAGAACTGCATTTATCAGCAAATTCCATATATATCCGAGTACTATTCCGCCTATAAGGTTTGGCATAAAAAATACCGTTCTGAATATTTTGGTTCCTTTTATTCCCCTTGTAAGCAGAAGAGCAAGTGCAAATGAAATCACATTTATGGTAATTACGGAGACAAATGTAAATTTCGTCGTAAACCACAAAGCATTTAAAAAGTTTTTGTCACGTGTAAATGCTGTTATATAATTTTTTATTCCTATAAATACTGCATTGTCCACTGTTGTAAATTCCGTAAAAGACAGGAATATGCCAAGCAAAAACGGAATTAAGAAAACAATTACAAACGCCGCCAATGCGGGAAGCAGAAAAACGGGAAAATATTTTTTAATAGATTTTTCCATAAAATCACTCTCTGAGGCCTCGGGGATCTGACCCGAAATGCCGAAATTTTTAATATGCGCTTTTGTGGCGGTAAATCAAGCCAGATCCGTTTAAACTAAAGCAAAGTATTATTTACTCTCCTCTGCCCAGCTTTCAACAAAAAGCTTTTTAACATCGTCCCAGCTTTTACTGCCCTGCGAATACTGAAGAAGCGCCGCACCGAAATCATTTTTGAAATTTTGACTCGGGAACACCGTAAAGTACCAAGGGATATTAGTCACATTCTTTTTATTTGTCCAAAGTATTATCTCTTTTGCAAGCGGGTCATCGGGAATTTCGCTTTCACTGAATGTGTCAAAGGGTGTTATTAAACCAAGTTCATTAGTAACAAACTTTTTGCCTGTATCGCTCGAAAACAGCCAATACATAAAGTCCTCAGCATTTTTTTGCTCCGCTTCGCTCGCTTTCGCATTTACAGCAAGGAAATTTTCCGTGCCTAAACAAAGTCCTTGATTTTCTTCGCCGTTAATTCCCATATAAATCGGCAAATACTTAATATTTTCAGCTTTTACTTTATTGCCCGAGATATTCTTTATCTGTGACCACGCCCAGTTACCGTTCTGAACCATTGCACACTGTCCAAGTGCGAACTCAGCCATGGAGTCTGTAACTGCCTTGCTGCCCAGAAGACCAGGTGCACATGTGGAGTTGTTGATGTATAAATCCCAGATATTCTTGAAATTATCGGAATAAGTAAATTTGATTTCAGCCATATCGCTTACATTGTTATCCTTGTATTCATAATAAACCGGAACGTTTGCAAGGTGGGTCTGCCATCTCCAGTCTTCGCCGGGAAGCAGGGATGTGGAAGCAAATACGCCCTGAATGCCCAACTCATCCTTCTTGGCTGTCATATCTTCTACTACTTCTTTCAGTTTTGCAAAGCTGTTAATCTCATCAACGCTTGCTGCCTTTGCTCCGTCTGTTGCAAAATAAGCCTTCATAATTGCATCATTGTAAATAATCCCATATGCTTCTACTGTATAAGGTACACCGTATACGCCGCCGTCAGCTCCGGTTACTGCCAAGCCCTGGTCGGACAATGCTTTGTAAAGTTCGGAATCGGACAAATCCAGGCAGTAATCTTTCCACTTCTGGTATCCTACAGGTCCGTTAATCTGGAACAAAGTAGGCGCATTCGAACCTGCAATTTCCGACCTAAGTACTTCTTCATATGTTCCGCTTGCTGCTGTAACTACCTTTACTTCTACTCCGGTCTCTGCCGTATACGCTGCTGCAATTTCCTGCCACTGCGCATCAACCTCCGGTTTGAAGTTTAAGTAATAAACTTTTCCGCCATCTGCCGATGCTGCCGGTGCTGCTTCCTCAGCCGCCGGTGCCTCTTCTGCTGCCGCTTCGTCAGCTGCCGGCGCTGCTTCTTCCGCCGGTGCTTCTGCCGCACTGTTTCCGCATCCGATGAGCATAGAGGAAACCATTGCTACACAAAGTAATGCACTAATCAGTTTCTTTTTCATAATGAATACTCTCCTTTTGATAATTTGGTGTTCTATGGGCTCCTATAAAGAAACCCACAAGTTCCTGCAATCGTCTTTCACGTTTCCGTCTGCCTTATCCGCATTTTCCGGCGGTATGCGGCATCATCGAAACCGTTCTCGGTATCGTTATCGGCATCGTTCTCGGTAACGTTTCCGACTGTGTATTCATAATATCATTCCCCACAAAAGATTGCAAGTGTTTTTCGCATTGTTTCGTAACTTTGGAAAAATTAGCAAAAAAAAGAAGGTGGATTTTGTGTATTTTATATATAAGGTTTGCCTGTTTTGGGGAATTTATACGGGGAAGAATTGGTTAGAGAGGGGATTGCAGGTTCAACTTCAATTTCAGTCCGCGCAGCCAGAGCGCCTATTTCTACGGAAGCCCCGCTTTCGCTTCACAAAAAACGCAGCAGACGCTA
>DKTZ01000045.1 GCA_002490425.1 Ruminococcaceae bacterium UBA7217 | reverse complement strand
TCACTTCGTGACATCTCCATTACTTGCCTGCCGGCTCAGACAGCGTTAATTCGGCATCCACCGGATGCCCACGCCCTTTCAGTGGTGACAAGAATTTTGTGTAAGGAGCGTTCTCCAAAACTCGTGTATACTGTTATTTCAATTCAATATGCTTATTCCAAGTGTTAAATATCCTGCAAAGGTGACCCAGACAATATACGGAATCTGCAAATATGCTGAGAGCCTGTTGACCTTATAAAACTGCGCAATCATAGCGAGGATTACCGACCACAAAATCAGCAGCCAGACAAATGCAAATGTGTATGCTCTGAAATTGAAGAATATTATACTCCAAAAGAAGTTTAGAAACAGGTTAACGCCATACAAAATAAGACCTGTTTCGGCTTCTCTTTTTTTGAATTTTCGGTGCTCAAAAACTACTGCACTTGAAAATCCCATAAGAATGTAAAGAATTGTCCACACCACAGGGAACAGAAATGCAGGCGGTGAGAGGGGAGGCTTGTTAATTTCCCCGAAAAGCTGCATATTTCCACTTGTAAGAAGCGCAGAAAATCCCCCGACAAATAGCGCAATTGCAATTGAAATAATAAAATTTTTATATTTCTTCCACATTTTTTCCACCTCAGAATAAATATATGCTTTTTAGGTGCTTTTATTACTTTTCTTGAATTTTATGGGATTTAGTGTATAATTAAATTATGATTTTGTATTTTGGGGGAACACCTTTTATGAAAACAGTTTACAGAAACTTTATTTTGCTTGACGGAAAAGATGATATGACACCTGTTAAAAATAAGGTACTCGTTGTCGAGGACGATAAAATATCGGCAATTGCTGACCGCTGGGATATTGACGAAAACACAAGAATACTTGATTTGGGCGGGCGTTATTTAATGCCGGGACTTATAAATCTTCACGTTCATTTGCCCGCAGGCGGAAAGCCGTCAACCACGGGCGGAAACACAAAAGCACTTGTAAAGCTTGTGACATCCAGCGCAGTTACAAGAAAAATCGGAGTTGAAATGTGCAAGGGCTATGCAATGCAAGAGCTTTTGTCGGGAGTTACTACTGTCAGAACTGTCGGCGGTGTTGCGGACTTTGACACCCGCCTTCGTGATATGATAAATTCGGGCAAAGCGGACGGACCGAGAATTTTAGCGTCTAATAATGCGATAGGACCGAAAGACGGGCACATGGTCGGCTCCGTTGCGGTTGAGGCAAATACTGAGGAAGAGTGCAGAGAAGAGGTCAGACGCCTGTCTGAGCAAAACGTGGATTTAATAAAAATTATGATAACGGGCGGTGTGCTGGACGCAACTGTTAAGGGTGAACCCGGTGTGCTTAAAATGGCGCCCGAGCTTGTACGTGCGTGCTGTGACGAGGCACATAAGCTCGGCTTTAAGGTTGCCGCTCACGTTGAGAGTGCCGAGGGCTTGCGTGTCGCCGCAGAAAACGGCGTTGATACAGTTGAACACGGAGCACCGATGGACGAACACACAGCACAGTGCCTTAAAACGCACGGTTCTTCTTATATCTGCACGGTTTCGCCCGCTCTTCCCATTGCCAAATTCAGCCGTGATATGACAAAGGTGTCAGAAATGGTGCAGTACAATTCAAATGTTGTGCTGGAGGGAATAATTGAGGGCACAAAAAATGCAATAGAGCACGGTATTCCCGTGGGACTCGGCACGGACACGGGTTGTCCTTTTGTGACTCATTACAATATGTGGCGTGAGCTTGTGTATTTTCAGAAGTATGTAGGTGTAAGTCCTGAATTTGCCCTTTACACTGCAACGCTCGGCAATGCAAAAATTGCGGGGATAGACAATATTACGGGAAGTATTGAAGAGGGAAAATCCGCCGATATTTTAATAACGGACGAAAACCCGCTTGAAAATTTTGAAACTATGAAAAATCCTTATTGCGTAATGATGAAGGGCAAGAGATTTATGAAGCCGCGGATAAAGAAAAGCAAATTAGGCGAGGATTTGCTTGATAAAGCAATGCCGTAAGAGTAAAGAGGAAAATAAGGCAAATGAAACTGATTTTATCGTCCTGCGATTTTAAAAATGAAAAATCCAAGCAGGTAATTCTTGAAAATTTGGGAATGTCCATAGCGGACTGCAAGGTGCTTTTTATCCCGAATGAAAAGGCTAATATTAGGCGTATTAAAAATAAAAAATATATTCCGAGACTGCTTGAAGCAGGCTTTTCGGAAGAGAATATTTCAGTGTTTAACTATTATGACTGCGAAAAATTCTTTGGATTGAGCTTTGACGCAGTTTATGTGGGCGGAGGGAACACCTTCGGCACTTTTGAGAGACTTTGGGAATGTAATTTCACCAATGAAATCGTAAGGCTTGTTAAAAACGGAGCGGTTTATATCGGCGGAAGCGCAGGGGCGCACATTGCCTGTCCCGATTTTTCCCACGTGGCGAAATATGACGAAAATAACACCTCGCTCACGGAGTTTAAAGGATTGAACCTTTTTGACGGCTATTTAATCTGCCATTTCACTGAGGACAGACGTGAATATTTTGAAGAATTAAAAAAGCATCATAAAAAAGTCCTCGCCCTGACAGATGAAGATGCAATTGTGTATGAGAGAGATACATAAATAGGGGAATTAATAATGAAAAGAGATTTGGGGTTAGCAAGGTGCGGTCTTGCCTGCTGTCTGTGCTCTGAAAATGACAAATGTGCAGGCTGTAATTCGGGAGACTGCCCAGATAAAGATTGGTGTGAAAACAGAAAATGTTCGCTTTCAAAAAATATCGGTCATTGCTATGAGTGTGACAGGGACTGTAAAATAGGGCTTTTAAGCAAAATTAAACCGTATGCATTTACGCTGTTTGCCAAAAAATACGGTGAAGAATATTTGCTTGACTGCCTTGAGAAGAATGAGAAAAACGGTGTGGTTTATCACCGTGACGGCATATTCGGCGACTATGACGATTTTGACGATGCTCAAAAACTGATTGAGTTTATAAAAAACGGAGTAAAGGAATAATATGTTAGAGTAGGGACAGCCGACCCGGCTGTCCGAAATAAATATGACGAAAACTTGCAATATAATTTAAATTTATAATGAATATATTGAGTGATTAAAATGAAAGAGTATATATGTAAAATTGCTTCTGTTGGTGAAATGGAACGCAAGTGGAATTATGAAATAAAAAAGCAACGAAAAAGAAAAAACGTTTTAGAGGGACTGAAAAAAGATGCAGTTGAACATATAAAAAACGGTCAGTCTGTTACATACTACGGTAAATTGAATAATAAAATTATATGTGAAACCTCTGCTATGTTTGACGAAAATATTATTCAAAACAGCGACAAACTGGTTGGCGGCAAAACAGTTTATTTGTGCAATTTCAGTACAGATAAAAGACATCAGGGCAAAGGTTATTTTTCAAAACTGTTTAAGTTTATGATTGAGGATTTGAAAAACAGAGGTTATGAAAAATTTACCTTAGGCGTTGAGCCGACAGAAACAAAAAATATTAAAATTTATCAGCATTTGGGCTTTAACGAATTTATTAAGTCGGGGAAAGAAACCTATCCTGACGGCACAGTTATTGATGTTGATTATTATGAAATGGAATTATGATGAAATGATAACTAAACAGGATATTATTGACAGCTTGCTTGATTTGGGCTTAAAATCGGGCGATGAAATAGAAGTTCATAGCTCGCTGAGCAGTTTCGGATATGTTGACGGCGGGGCAGAAACCGTTATTTCTGCACTTAAAGAAATAGTTGGTGAAAACGGAAGTATATTTATGCCCGCTTTGAGATTGAGTAAAGAACTGCCGTTAACCGAAACTGACAGAAAACTCGGAATAACAACTAAGATTCAGATATTACCCGAAAATTGCGAACACAGCGCAATGGGGATAATTGCCGACACTTTCAGAAAAATGCCTGATACTGTTACAAATGACGGCATATTCCGTATTTCTGCTTGGGGCAAATCAGCAAATAAGGTTAAAGACGGACTGCAATATTTAATACATAACGGCGGTAAGGCTCTTATGCTTGGCGTTGATATATACAAATTAACCGCAATGCATTATGTTGAGAATTTACTGCCTGAGAATATTAAAAATTACTTTCCTTTAAGTGATGAAATCAACAATATTTATCCGCCTGATAAATTTCTGATAGAAGCAGGAGATTTTCCCGTAAAGCCATGGTACACCATTCAAAATACGGCTTATGAAAAAGGTGTTATAAAGAATGGTTTAATCGGCAATTCAAAGGTTATGTTTTTTGATATATGGGATGTTGTAGGACTTTACGAACAGGAAATAAAAAATAATCCGTACAGACTGTACGGCGTAAGGAAAGATATTAAATGATTAGTTACATACACAACAAAGATGTTAAAGAAAGAATTTGCAAGGAAATTTTGGAACAATTACCCGAATGGTTCAGCAAAAAAGACGGAATAACACAATACGCTAAAGAGAGCAGAACATCGCATCTGTGGGCGGCTGTCGAAAATGAAAAAACGGTTGGATTTATTGTTATGAAAGAAACAAGTCCATATACTGTTGAAATAAATGTCATGGGTGTTATTAAAGAGTATCAAAGAAAAGGTATCGGTGCGGAGCTTTTTAAAAGCTTTTACGATTTTGCAAAAAACAATGATTACGAATTTATACAGGTCAAAACGGTCAAAAGCGGTAAATATGCATCATACGATATAACAAATTCGTTTTATAAAAAACTCGGCTTTAGAGAATTGGAAAGCTTTGATAATTTGTGGGACAAAAATAATCCCTGCCAGATTTACATTATGAGTATAAAGTAGGGGCAGACGACCTCGGCTGCCCAAAATGTAAATTAAAATATAAATCAATCCGTGTAAAGGTACGCCGAGGTCGGCGTACCCTACAAGTAGGGACAGGCTTCCACACCTGTCCGTTGCACAGTTGTTTTAATTTGCTTTTTCGGCGGGCATGGCATCTCGCCTGTCGGCTCGGTCGGTGCTTCTGCTTCGCAGAGGTGTCCACCGGACACCCGCAACCCCAAGGAGAAGCCGATTTAGTACAACCGACAATACAACTGACAAAACAACAAAGCACCGCGTAAAACGGTGCTTTTGCTAATTTCTATACAATAATTTTTATGCAGTTTATACGGTTACGGCATTTCGTGTGTTAACTGTTCTATTGCTTCAAAGGTTTTGTCATAAGCCTCTTTAACATTTGGAAAATATTCTTTTGCTCTTAAAAGCTCTTCTGCTCGGAGCATTTCGGTAATTTCCACAGCCGCCGAATTAAGACGGGCGAGTGACAGATTAGCGGTAACGCCCTTTAATGTGTGCGCTGCACGGAAAGCCGTTCCAACATCGTCATTTTCCAATGCATCGGTAAGCTCCCGAAAGCTTGGGTCGCTCAAAAACATCGGCAAAAAACGCTTAACAAGAGCCTCGTTTTTTAAGCGGCTCATAACATTTTCATAATCACCGCCGATTTTTTCGTAACATTCAATAACAGTCATATCTTTCCCTCAATTATTTATTAAATATTCTTCAAACTGTGTTTTCGGCAAAGGCTTTGAATAATAGTAGCCCTGTATGTAAGTACAGCCCATACTGCGAAATGCGTCTGACTGTTCTTTTGTTTCAACACCCTCGGCAACAACGTCAATATTAAGCTTTTGCGCTATTGAGAAAATATGCTTCAAAATCAAATCCTGCTTCGGCAAACCCATATTGCGTGCAAAGTACATATCAAGCTTTAATATGTCAATATCCATTTCACTTAAAACGGTGAGTGAAGAATAACCTGCGCCAAAGTCGTCAAGCTCAATACAAAAGCCCGCTTTATGAAGCTTTTGGACAGTGTCCAGGAAAGCTTGCATATTGTCAGTATATGCCGATTCCGTAACCTCAATGTGAAGCATTTCGTGGGGAATTGAATATTTGTCCGCAATTCCCACAATGGTTTCCGCAAGGGCAGGATGGCTGAAATCCGCACGGGAAAGATTACAGGAAACGGGAACTGAGGGCTTGCCCGCATCAATCCATTCCCGAAGGTCTTTACAGGTCTGCTCCGCAACATAAAAGTCAAGCTCAGTAATAAAACCGCTGCTTTCAAAGAGAGGAATAAACTCTCCCGGGCTTATGAACCCAAGCTCAGGGTGAGTCCAGCGGACAAGCGCCTCGGCGCCGCCGACCTTTTCTTCGCCGAGCGAGAATTTAGGCTGATAGTAAACTTTAAACTGATTTTCCTTTATCGCCGTTTCCATATAGCCGAGAATTGCGTGGCGTCGGGCATATTTATCTTTAAATTCACTGTTAAATTCCGCAAACTGCCTGCCAAATTGAAATTTTGCTTCGTCAAGAGCCGTAAGCGCCCTGTTGCAAAGCGACGGAGCAGGAATACTGTTGTCAACACACGGATAAGCGGAAAAATGCAAAACAGTGTCGGGAATGGACATGTTTTTTACGGCATTGCGAAGATTTTCCGAAATGCTTTCATAATTTTCCTTCGATTTATGTGCAGTTAAAACGGAAAAAGTATTGTCGCTGAGCTTTCCGTAAAGCGAATCGGAACCGAAATTGTCCTCAAGTGCTTTTGTAATGCCGATAAGCAGCTTTTCTGTTTTTGCTTTGCCGTGTCTGTCCTGTAACATTTTAAGAGACATAATTTCACAGCAGAAAATGTCGTATTCAATCTGTGTGCTTGCCGAAAGAATATTTTCCGAATTTATATAGAAGAAATCTCTGCTGTAAAGGCCCGTAACGCTGTCACGCTCAACTCGGTTAATAACCGAGGACGCCTCACGCAGACGAATCATACTGCCCACACGCCTTAAAATAATATCGGGATTATACGGCTTTGAAACAAAATCCGACGCCCCGTTTTCAAGGCATTTAATTTCATCGTCCGTGGCGTTGCTTGAGGTGGTTATAATAATCGGAATACTTCTGAAAGAGGGGATTTGCCCGATTGCGTCAAGAAATTCGTATCCGTTCATTACGGGCATTTGAATATCAAGCAAAATAAGCGAAATTTCCTTGCCGCCCGATTCTAAAATTTCAAGACCTGCTTTGCCGTTCTCCGCCTG
Organism: Ruminococcaceae bacterium UBA7217; assembly: GCA_002490425.1. Lineage (GTDB taxonomy): Bacteria > Bacillota > Clostridia > Oscillospirales > Acutalibacteraceae > Fimenecus. Next base: position 19,246 of record DKTZ01000045.1, on the reverse strand, counting down.
AAGAACGGTGTAGCTGTCAGACAGAATAGCGGATAAAATTTCTCTGTTTATAAGGTCGTCTTCAACCACAAGAACAGTGCGCTTTTTACCGAGTGACATCTCTTTCATACCGTTTTACCCCGAATTAAGTATTTTTCATATTATAACAGATAAAAGAGAGCGTGTAAAGTTGTTGGAAATGAATTTATTTCCTTAAAAACTCTTGACAGATATATGTTTTTCTGTTATTATTTTTAAGCCGCTTATTAGGGGGCAGTCTGTCTTTCGGGCTGTTAAGAGGTTTTTCCCGCCCTCAATAGCGAGTCTATATTAAGGTAGGTAAAAAAATGTACGCAATTATTGTTACCGGCGGCAAGCAGTACAAGGTTACAGACGGCGATGTTGTTTTTGTAGAAAAGCTTGACGCAGAAGAAAACGCAGAGATTACCTTTGACAAGGTTCTCGCAGTAGGTTCAGATGACGGCATCAAGACGGGTGCTCCTTATGTTGAGGGCGCAACTGTTGCTGCTAAGGTTATCAAAAACGGCAAGTCAAAGAAGGTTACCGTTTTCACTTACAAGTCAAAGAAAAACGAAAAGCGTAAAATGGGTCACCGTCAGCCTTACACCAAGGTTGAGATTACCGCAATTAACGCATAATGACAAATGTGAAATTCTTCCTGTCGGATGGTACTGTTGAAGGTTTTGAAATCAGCGGTCATTCAGGCGCAGGGGAAGAGGGAACGGACATTGTTTGTAGTGCAGTTTCGTCTGCGGCTTATTTAGTTGCAAACACAGTGCTTGAGGTTCTCGGAATTGAGGCAGACGCAGTTGTCCGTGACGGATATATGAAATTTGTGATTCCGAAGGCAAATTTATCCGAAACAAAGGCTCTGACAGACGGTTTGGTTTTACATTTAACCGAGCTTTCCCGTCAGTATCCGCAACATATAAAAATTGAAAGAGGTGCAATCTAATGCTTAAGATTAACATTCAGTTATTTGCTCATAAAAAAGGTATGGGTTCTACCAAGAACGGCAGAGACTCAGAATCAAAAAGACTCGGCGTAAAGCGTGCAGACGGTCAGACGGTTCTTGCAGGCAACATTCTTGTTAAACAGCGCGGAACTCACATTCACCCCGGTACTAATGTAGGCCGCGGCTCTGACGATACTCTTTTCGCTCTTGTTGACGGCAAGGTTAAGTTTGAGAGAATGGGCAAAGACCGCAAAAAAGTTAGCGTTTATCCCGTTGAGCAGTAATTTACTAAAGCTACTCCCCGAAAAATCGGGGAGTTTTTTTATGCCATAAAGTAGGGGGACGATGCCCACATAGTCCCTTGGAAACAGTGTGACACATTATTGAAATATATAAATAATGTTTAATATCCTATTGTATGTTGACAATTAAAATGGCAAATGATAAAATACACTTGCTACACAAAATTCAATATTTCCATATCAAAAGTGTGTATTTTTTTAGTTAAAAATACAGGCTCTGATTTCGCATACTTTTTGGTATGGTAACGAATTTTGTGTAGCAGCAAGAGGAGCTATGTGTTTTTTATGCGTAGCTTTGGCTGCGCATTTTTTATTATAAGGAGAAAAGAAATGAAAAGAAAAATTGTCAAAAGCATAGCGTATTTTATTGCAATAGTATTACTTATTTTGTCCGTCAGCGGTTGTTCACAAAATCACGCCACAAATTCAGGAAACAGCAGTTCGGATATTACTATTTCAGGCAATAATTCTTTGGCAGAAAACAATGCCGAGCCGCAAACCGAGCATATATCGGAAGTTCCTGACGGATATATCGGAATTTATACAGTAGAAGATTTACAAAATTCGACATATAACACAGAAGCAAATTACATTTTGATGAATGACCTTGATTTAAGTTCAGTTGCCGATTGGGATGGAATAAATAACGATTCAGTTTTCGATGGAAACAATTATACAATTTCAAATTTAAAGTCAACAAAAAGCGGACTGTTTTTGAATTCGGATAGCATCGTAAATCTTAATCTTGAAAATGTTGATATTAACTTGAAAGAGAATGTTGAAGGAGGCGATGATTATCCTGGCGAAATAGGGGCTTTGGCTAGATTTGCGCACAATGTTGAAAACTGCACCGCAACTGGAAAACTAAATTATAATAAAGGAACCGCACCTTGGCAATATATTGGAGGAATGGTAGGAAGATATTATAGTGACGATACATCGATTAAGAACTGTAAATGCGGAGTAAATATTACATATAAACAAGTTAACAACGATGCAGCAGATTCGGTAATAGGCGGAATATGTGGTGAGGTACAGGTTGGAGGAAATAAAAAAATTGAAAACTGTGAATATTACGGAACAATAACTGCTGAAAATGTATCAATAGGCGGGATACTGGGAAGAAATTTTTACCAAAAATTAGAAATGAATAATTGTACATTTAGCGGAACAATATCCTGCAATTTTAATAACAATGATAGCAGTTATGTTTTTTCGGGTCAAAAAATTATTGGTGGCATTCTTGGACATTGTGATTATAATACGGTAATTAAGAACTGCCGGAACATTGGTGAAATTTCTGCAAATGTGAATCTTGACGAGGTTCCGAGATTTAATTATTCTTTTGGAGGTATAGTTGGAAACTATTCAAGGAGATCTGTAACTTTGCTCAACTGTTATCTTGCAGGAGAATTTAACATACAAGGTGAAAATAAACAGGTAGGAGCGTTAATAGGCAGTGATTCCGATAGCGATTTACATATCAGTAACTGTGCATACTTAAAAAATGATTCATACGGTATTATCGCTACAAATGCGATGTTTGCAAACTGTAAGGCAATGACGGAAGAAAAAATGCAGGATATAAACAATTATCCGTTTGACAATAAAAACGAATGGAAAAATGTTAAGGGTTCTTATCCCATACATAATGCTACAAATGAAACTGCTTAAAGTTTATATGATTTAGCTATTAGCAGTAATCAGAGCCAAAGAGAAAAGGGCAGGTTAATCTGTCCTTTTTCTTTTGCAAAAAAATATATTGAAGCCGTTACAGACGATTAACAAAAGGCAAAGGATGTCTGTTGAAAAGATGAATATTTCGTGCAATTTTCTTCGGTACGCCGAGTCGGCGTACCCTACTGCTCTTTTAAATGAAACACAGTATTACAAGGCTTTTTTCACTGAGACACTGTCGAAATAACGGCATTCTTATAATAATGGGCGAGTATTTCGTCGTAGGTGTTGCCCTTTTTCGCCATTTCGTTTGCGCCGTATTGACTCATTCCCACACCGTGTCCGTAACCGTACACGGTAAAAATGAATTTTCCATCCTCATATTTTACTGAAAACGTAGCACTTTTTAACGAAAACATACTGCGCACTTCCGTTCCGCTAAAGCTTTTTCCGCAAAGCGAAATGCTTTTAACTGTTCCCGTTGAATTTAACTCACTTTTGCCTATCCATTCTTCAGCGTTTTCACTCGGAGCAGCACCTTTTTCGGCAAGCACTTTTTTGAATTCTTCAGATGTAACGGAAACGGTTGAGCTGTAATTAGGCGACAGCTTATCATCGGGACTGTCAACCGAAACTAAATACGGAACAGCGTTTCCCCAAACATTTTCCGCATTTTCGGTTTTGCCGTTGCTTATTGAGAAAAAAGTAGCCATAATAGGCTCGCCGTCAAAGCACAGTATTTTGTTTTCAACTTCCTTGACGCATTTTTCTGCTTTTTCACGGAATACGGAGTAATTTTCACCCCATTTTTCCTGCTGTTCTGCGGCGGTGAGCAATTTTTGGCTTGTGTCCGAAATATCTGCGCCGTTTAAAGAAGAATCTTTGTGTGCTTTTTTATAAAGCAACAGTGTGTGACAGGCAATAGCTTGTGCTTTTATAGCCTCTTCCTCGGCGGAACCGCCGATTTCGGCGGCAACGCAATCAATAAGGTATTCCCGTATCGGTATTTCGGACACCTGTCCGCTTGAAGCTTTGAGCACATTGACATTTTCTGCGGTGATTTCCGTTTCACTTTTTTCCCCGATTTCATAGCTTTCTTCTTCCTCTGCGGTGTTTCCCGAAATGTTTGCTGAAAATGTGTCCTTGGCTTTCGGAACAGAAACAAGCGGACAAAGAATCAGTGCGACGGCAAGAAAAAAACAAATTGCAGTGTAGCTTTTCAAATTTTATCACTCCCTTTTTGTTGACTTTGGTGACGGTTTGTTATACAATATAAAAGATTATTTATAATTTGAAATATTTTAAAGGAGGTAGGCTGATGTCAGAGGTTTTTGACACAATATCAAAAGAGGCTCTTAATAATTTATTCGAGGAGCAGCGTAAAAATAACTATATTAACCCTGAATATTACAGAAGATTTGACGTTAAGCGAGGACTTCGCAACGCTGACTCTACCGGTGTGCTGGCAGGCCTTACAAAAATTTGTTCAGTTGAAGGATATTATATTGATGACGGCGAGCGTGTTCCTAAGGACGGCAAGCTCACATACCGTGGAATAAATATTCAAAGCATCGTTTCAAACTGTGAAAAAGAGAACCGTTTCGGCTATGAGGAGGTAATTTATCTTCTCCTTTTCGGAGTACTTCCGACTGAAAGGCAGTTGACTGCATTTAAACAAATGCTTGCACAGCTTCGGGAGCTTCCCGACGATTTCGTTGAGGATATGATTATGAAGGTGCCGTCCAAGGACATTATGAATAAGGTTGCACGCTGTGTTTTGGCGCTTTATTCCTATGATGACGACCCCGATAATACCGACCCTGCAAATGTTCTTCGCCAAAGTATTCAGTTAATAGCGCAGATTCCCGTTATTATGGCAGGGTCTTATCAGGTTAAACGCAGAATATACGATAAAAAGAGTATGTTCTTCCATCAAAACAATCCGAAGCTCGGCTTTGCAGAGTCAATTTTGCGTTCAATAAGATTTGACAAGCAGTTTACGGACGAAGAGGCAAAGCTACTTGATATTTGTCTTATTTTGCATGCGGACCACGGCGGAGGTAATAACTCCACATTTACAACAAGATGCATAACATCAAGCGGAACTGACACTTATTCTGCAATAGCCGCAGGTATTGGCTCGCTTAAAGGACCGAAGCACGGCGGAGCTAATATCCGTGTTGTGGATATGGTTGACGATATTAAAGAGAACCTTCCCGATTACACAAATGAAGAAAAGCTCAAGGAGTATCTTAAAAAGATTCTTAATAAACAGGCAGGCGACGGTTCGGGTCTTATTTACGGAATGGGACACGCTGTTTATACGCTTTCCGACCCGAGAGCAAGAATTCTTAAGGGCTATGCCGAAAAATTCGCAAAGGAAAAAGGCAGGGAAGACCATTTTGAGCTTCTCTCGCTTATTGAAAAATTAACGCCCTCGCTTTTAGCGGAGCACAGAGGAAGCAACAAAAAGGTGTGCGCAAACGTTGACTTGTATTCGGGCTTCCTTTACGAAATGCTCGGAATCCCGAGAGATTTGTTTACACCGCTCTTTATGAGCGCCCGTGTTGCAGGTTGGTGTGCGCACCGAATTGAGGAGATAACCTCTAACGGTAAAATTGTCCGCCCTGCTTATAAAAATGTTAATGTTCCGAGACCCTATGTTCCGATTGCAGAACGAGAAGAGAATTTCGGAACGCCTAATGAATACATATCTATGGAGGAAAGGTAAGGGTCGCAATGAAAATTACAGGAAAAAATGAGAAATTAAATCCGCTTTTAGGGCTTTACATTGCGGCGGGGCTTCTTATTGCCGCAATTCCCGTAAGGCTGTATCAGTTACTCACAATTATTGAACACGACACAGGCTTTTACAAGGCTGTTGACCGCTCGGTTTACGTTATGTATGCTTTAGCAGCTGTGGCTGTAATTGCATCTTACACTGTTGCCACGCTTGCCAAAAATATACCTGCGTCAAAATCGCCCTACCGTAAAAATAAATTTCTTGCGGCAACGTCGATACTTCTCGGTGTGGGAATTGTTCTTGACGTTGTTTCGGCGGCTTCAACCTTTATCATTAAAGCAAGAAGCTTTACTGCGGCAGGAATTTCTTTCCTCGGAACGGCAGATCAGGGGCAAATCCCGGTTTTATTTGAAGCTGTTCTCGGCATTTTTGCTGCAATATATCTTTTGGTATTCGGCATTTCGTATATTGACGGCAGAACAACCTATTCGCAGTACAGATTTCTTGGAATAACCCCGTTCTTTTGGGCTATTGCAAGGCTTGTTACAAGACTTATCAGCAAGATTTCTTATGTTAACGTGTCAGACTTAATGCTTGAGCTTTTCGGAATAGCGTTTATGATGATTTTCTTTATGTCGTTTGCAAGGATTTCATCAGGTTTATCCAATAAAAAGGCGATGAGAAGTGTATTTTCATCAGGTGCAGTTGCGGCGTTTTTATTAGGCACTGCCAATATTCCGAGACTGTTGCTGTATGTCAGCGGTAACAGCGGAAAAATTACAGTGGGATATTCTCTTTCCCTTTGCGACCTTGCGTTTGTATTCTTTGCGGCATCATACATTATCAATGCGTATAAATGTGCTAAAGAGAATGACAGCCAAGAGCTTATTGAAGAGGCTGAAACAGCAGTCGAGTCAGATATGGAAACTGACGATAATTTTCTCAGTGAATAAGGCGGTATAATATGTTTCTTTCAAATATGATGACGGCACTCAATCAGGTCATCATACTTTATATTATTGTGGCGGTCGGCTTTGCCTGTCATAAAACAGGCATTTACACCGAAAAAGCGTCAAGATTGACAACCGATTTGCTGTTTTATATAGTCACTCCGGCAATGATTATCCGCTCTTTTATTGCGATTCCATTCAGCCGTGAAAGCCTGAAGGGATTGGGGCTGTCTTTTTTAGCCGCACTGATTTTTCACGGTATCGGCATTTTGCTGTCGGAGCTGGTATTTTGTAAAACGGAGCAGTCAAAGGCGAGCATTTATAAATTTGCCGCAGTTTACGGTAATGTGGGTTATATGGTTCTGCCGCTTGCCGAGGGACTTCTCGGCGACGAGGGCGTTTTCTACTGCTCGGTAATAGTTATTCCGTTTAATATTCTTGCTTTTACACACGGCATCAGAATTATGACCAAGGGCGAAAAAGACAGTAAAATTTCCCTTAAATCACTGATTATAAATCCCGGATTTATCGGAATAGCAATAGGACTTCCGCTGTTTCTTTTAAAGCTTAATTTATCGCAGACTCTTTATATGCCGCTATCTTACATTGCAGATTTGCAGACACCCCTTGCAATGCTGATGTTCGGCACATATTTAGCATCCGCCGATATTAAAAAAGTATTTTCCGATTACCGTGTGTTTGTGTGCCTTGCGGTAAAGCTATTCGCTATGCCGCTTTTAACTGTACTTTCATTGAAATTATTGGGCTTCAGCGGTATGCTGCTTGTGGCATGCGTACTGTCGGCGAGTGCGCCCACGGCGAACAATACCGTTATGTTTGCGGCAAAGTTTAATAAGGATACGGCGCTGGCGTCATCAGTTACGGCTTTCATAAGCCTTATTTCAATTTTCACAATGCCCCTTATGGTGGCAATTGCCCAAAGCGTTTGAGGTGCAGAATGGAAGAAACCGAAAAGAATTTTGATATTGTTTGCGAAACTGTATTAAAAGCTGTAAATAACGGAAATTTTCCTCACGGCGTTCTCATTGAGTGTGAGGACGAAGAGGTGTCATTAAGGCTTGCAAAACTTACGGCAAATGCAATCCTTTGCACAGGGAAAAATAAACCGTGCGGAGTTTGCTCGGCGTGTCGAAAGGCGATTGGCAACAATCACCCTGATATTATTGAAACGGACGGCAGAACAAAAAAATCCGATGCATTTACCGTTGACAGCGTGCGTGAAATCCGCGGGAATGCATTTATTGTCCCCAATGAGGCAAACGCAAAGGTTTACATTTTGAAAAACGGGCAGAATATGAACGAGCAGGCGCAGAATGCAATTTTGAAAATTCTTGAAGAGCCGCCGTCTTATGTTTATTTTATTATTCTGACAACGCAGAAAAGCAAAATGCTTGAAACGGTGCTTTCAAGAGTAAGCGTATATTCGCTTGCAGTGTCAAATCAAAGCATTACAGATGATGAAAAAGAGTATGTTAAGGAGTTTGTTGCGGCTGTTCTCAGCCCCAATGAGCTAAAGCTTATGGAGCATACCTCAAAATATATTAAAAATAACCGTTTGGCGGGCAGAATTTTGGAGCTGCTATCCGAGGTGTGCCTTGACGCATTGGTGAAGAAAAACGGCTTTGCGGGGGATTTTCTTTTCCCAGAAGAGGTTTCGGCGCTTTGCGGTTCGCTTACTGCAAAATCGCTTATGAATCTTGTGAACGCTTGCAATGAGCTTTGCCTGTCGGTTAAACGTAATATAAATAATAACCTGCTTACGGTGCGAATGTGCTATGAGCTTAAACGTGCAATAGGCAGATAGGACAATATAATGAAAGGAGCGATACTGTGTATAAAAAGCTGTTTTCGTATGGCTGTTTGTGCAAATGCAGTATCGCAAGGCGAAAAATATGATAGAAACCGTTGGTATAAGATTTAAAGAGGGCGGCAAGGTTTACGACTTTGACGCCGACGGAAATAAATTTAATAAAGGCGATTACGCCGTAGTTGAAACAGTCAGGGGGCTTGAATGCGGACTTGTTGCAAGGGCAAACAGGGGTCTTCCGGAGGACGACATTGTAAAGCCGCTCAAAAAGGTTATCCGTCCTGCATCTTCCGACGATATTAAAAGATTGGAAGAAAACAAGGTTAAGGAAAAAGAAGCTTTTAAAATATGTGAGGAAAAAATCAAAGAGCACGGGCTTGAAATGAATCTCGTTGATGTTGAATATACCTTTGACAGAAGTAAAATTCTGTTTTATTTCACTGCGGACGGCAGAGTGGATTTCAGAGAGCTTGTAAAGGATTTGGCATTTGTGTTCCGCACCCGAATTGAGCTTCGGCAAATCGGTGTCCGTGATGAGTCAAGAATGGTCGGCGGATTCGGTATGTGCGGCAGACCGTTTTGCTGTAACACATTTTTAAACGATTTTCAGCCTGTTTCAATTAAAATGGCAAAGGAGCAGGGACTGTCACTCAATCCCGTTAAAATCAGCGGAACCTGCGGACGTCTTATGTGCTGTCTGAAATATGAGCAGGATACCTATGAGCATTTGCTCCGTCACACACCGAAAGTAGGCGCTATTGTTGAAACGCAAAAGGGCAAAGGCAGAGTTATTGAAAACAATCTCTTTTCCGGAATGTTAAAGGTATCTCTCGACAGAAATCCGGACGCCGCACCCATAAGCGTTCACAGGCACGACGTAAAGCTTATTAAGGACGCTCAAATCCGAATTGACAGAGCAGAGCTTGAAGCATTAAAGGGGATAGAATAAAAAGACGGAAACGCCTTTTTGAGCAGAACAAGTTGAGTTTAGCGAATAGTAGGGTATGCCGACCTCGGCATACCGTGGAAAATAAAATGAAAAATTGACTTCGTAACGGACAGCCGGGGGTGCGGGTCTCCGGTGGAGACCTCTGCGAAGCAGAAGCACCTACCGAGCCGGTAGGCGAGATGCGTCTGTCTGTTGATTTTTCCCCTCAAATAAATTTGCAGAAAGCCGAAGAATAAAATACCTCTTGATTTTTTCGTATTATGTGTTACAATGAGTCTGTAAACTTGTGAAAGGGAGGTACATACCAATGGCATACACAATTAACGACGATTGCATTATGTGCGGTGCTTGCGCAGAGGGCTGCCCCGTTGAAGCTATTTCAGAGGGCGACGGCAAATACGTAATTGATGCTGATACTTGCATTGATTGCGGCGCTTGTGCAGACACTTGCCCTGTTGCGGCACCTCAGGCTGAGTAATCAGGTAAAAAATTACGCTACCCTTTAAGGGTAGCGTTTTTTTCTGCTTTTGAGTTTTATTTAATCTAAAAGGTTTAATATTTCGTCGCTTGTGAAAATATATTTCTTATTGCAGAAATGGCACACGACTTCTGTTTCGGGGTCTTCAGCCATTTCACGAAGTCCGTCCTTGCCTGCGGCAATAAGCGCATTTGTAACTCTTTCAAGACTGCAATCACATTTATATTCAACATTTGAGCGGTCAAGAAGCTCCATATTAAATTCAGGTAAAACCTTTTTGCAGATTTCCTCGGGCGTAAGACCGTCAGAGAGCATTGCAGTCACGGATTTAATATCTTTGAGTCCGTTTTCAACCTTTGTTATCGTTTCGTCGTCCGCAGTGGGCAATAGCTGAATTAAAAATCCGCCTGCAAGCAAAACCTGCTCGTCGTCTGGGTTTACAAGCACGCCCAGTCCGCACACGGTGGGTGTTTGCTCGCTTACAAAGTAATATGCGGTAATATCCTCCGCAACCTCTCCCGAAACAAGAGGAATCTGCGCCATATACGGCTCTTTAAGTCCTAAATCTTTTATAACGGTCAAATTGCCGTCTTTGCCTATTGCACCCGAAACATCTAATTTTCCAACGCTGTTCAGGGGGAGCTTAACGTGTGCGTCTCCCACATATCCTTTAACAAAGCCGTCGGAGTTTGCCACTGCAACAATCGGCGAGGCAGGGCCGTTACCGCTCATTTTAAGAGTGAGAGTATCATCCTTACCCTTTAACAGAATACCCATCATTGAAGCGCCCGTAATAAGCCTGCCCAGCGCCGCCGAGCAAACCTTTGAAAGGGAGTGAATATTCTGCGCTTCTTTCACCATTTCGGTTGAGTTTACGCAAAGCACATAAAGCGTGCCGTCGTCGGAAATCATTCTTACAAGTTCATTCATTTTATTTCACCTTCGGAAATTAAATTTGTTTTTTGTGCTAAAATCAACAGCCGTTCCGTTTTTTTGTGCGGGTTTTCACCCTCATAGCCGTCAAACTGTTTCAGAACAGTAAATCCGTTTTGCTCCAAAATTGAAGTTATATCAGCCGTGGTATATTCATATTCGGAAAAACTTTCGCTTTCTCTGAAATAATTTTCACCGTCTTTAATGAAAAAGTCAAGGTCAATATCGGTTCGGCGTGCTTTTTTGTCATAGGAATTCTGCCAAACGCAGTAAACATTTTCAGTGTCGTAAACAAAGGTGTTGTCCGCTAAAACAGAGGAGTGTTTGTACGGCGTGTTCATATCAAGCAAAAACAGACCGCCCATTTCAAGAAACAGTGAAACACGTCTGAAAAATTCACATATTTTGAGGGAATTTTCAATATGGTTTACAGTGTCAAGAACGCAGACTGCCGAGGCAGCAGTGCCGAACAAATCAAGCTCCGTTAAATCCTGACAAAGAAAGAGAACATCTGAATTTATTTCATATTTCTTTTCAAAGGCCTCTGAGAGCATATCCTCGCTTTTGTCAATGCCGATAACCTCAAAGCCTTTTTCCTCGAGCAGAAACGAGAGCGTGCCCGTGCCGCAGCCCAAATCAAGAAGTGAGCCTTGCTTTTTTATCTCTTCGCCGAAAAGGGCATCAATTCTGCCTGCAATTTTTTCGTAGTTAACATTTTGCGTCAAAGTGTCATAAACACTTGCAAAAATATCATAGCTCATAGTGTTTCACCAAAATATATTATTAGATTATAGAAGTCTTTCCTCCCTCTGAGGAGGGAGGTGGCAAAATCTTTGATTTTGACGAAGGGAGAGACAAAGAAAATAACAGCGTAAAATCTCTCCCCCAGTCAGCTACGCTGACAGCCCCCTCGTCAGATGGGGCAAAGGCTAATATATAATTAATGCTTTATTCATTTTATCACAACCTAATATTTCTGTAAACAATATTTTACTTTGTTTTTTTATTTGACTAAATTCCTTATTCGGTATATAATCTAAGCACAGATTTAAATTAAATTTACATTTTGTCAGGAGGTGCTTTTGTGACATTAGAGCTTTTTGGCGATGTCTGTTTTGACTCACTTTTAGACGGCATCAAGCTTTTGCCGTTCCTTTTCTTTGCCTTTTTGTTTATGGAAGCGCTTGAACACAGCGCCGGCAGTAAAATCAATAAAGCATTGGCATCTTCAGGCAAGGCAGGGCCTGTTATCGGGGCACTGCTCGGCTGCGTTCCTCAGTGCGGTTTTTCCGTATTCAGTGCAAACCTTTATTCAGGCGGTGTTATCGGCGCAGGTACGCTTATTGCCGTGTTTTTAAGCACATCTGACGAAGCGATTATAATTATGCTGTCTAATCCCGACAAAAAAGCCGAAATACTAAAGCTTATCTTAGTAAAGGTTGTTGTCGCCGTGATTTTCGGCTACATAATAACACTTCTCGAAAAAATTAAACCTGCTCCTAAAAAGCAGGTTGAGGATTTGTGTAAGGACTGCGGCTGTGACGAAGAGGACGGAATTTTAAAGCCGGCACTTCATCATACCGTTAAAATCTTTGCGTTTTTAATTGCGATTATCTTTGCTATAAATCTGTTTGTGGAACTGCTCGGCGAGGAACGACTTTCTTCAATCCTCTTAAGCAATTCAATTTTCCAGCCGATGTTAGCGGCGCTTATAGGGCTTATTCCAAGCTGTGCCTCGTCAATAATTTTGACGCAGCTTTATTTGGAAGGGGCAATAACCTTTGCCTCGGTAATTGCAGGTCTTTGCACGGGTGCGGGCGCAGGGCTTATTGTCCTTTTCCGTGAAAACAGAAACCTTAAAGAAAATTTGTTTATAACATTTGTGCTTTATGTAACGGCAGTAATTTCGGGAATGGCAATTCAGCTTTTGCAAATATAGTGCGGTTTAATATGCGGTAATTAAATAGTGTTAATCGGGGCTGATACTTGTCAGCCCCAATGTATTTATGTTGTACTTATCTGTTCGGTATAGTACAAACTGATGAGCATTATATATTTTATTGCTTGCATATATGAGCATTTTAAGTCAGGAATTTATATTATTATATCTTTATAATGTAATCACACAGAAAGGAAGGACATAATGGATTGGCTGACCGGAATACAAAATGCTATTAACTATATTGAAGAACATCTGACCGAAGAAATTGATTATGATGAAGTTGCCAAAGAGGCGGCTTGCTCAAGCTTTTACTTCCAAAGAATTTTCGGTATTCTGTGCGGAATGACTCTTGGGGACTATATCCGTAACAGACGGCTCACACTTGCCGGCAATGAGTTGGTAACAGCAGATTGTAAAGTAATTGATGTTGCTTTGAAATACGGTTATGAAAGTCCCGAGAGCTTTACAAGAGCCTTTCGGGGATTTCACGGAGTTACACCGTCTGAGGCAAAGAAATGTGGCTCCGGGCTTAAATCATTTTCCCGACTTTCCGTGAAAATTACATTGAGCGGAGGTAATATAATGGATTACAAAATTATTGAAAAAGAAGCCTTTGATATTATTGAAAAGGTAGAGGCACATACTGTTGAAAATGCGGAAAATGCTAAAAGCATTCCGGATTTTTGGACACGGTCACACAATGACGGCACAGTAAAAAAATTGTTGGATATTACAAATAACAAGGCGTATATCTTCGGAGTTTGCTATGGTAATTTGCCTGAAAATGCAAAGACGTTTGATTATTCTATTGCGGCTGTTTGCGACGAAAACACAGCAGTACCCGAAGGGTTTAGAAGGAACACTATCCCTGCAAGGACTTGGGCTGTTTTTGAGTGCAAAGGCGCAATGCCGAATGCTATTCAGGAAATGTGGCACAAAATTGTTTCGGAGTTCTTTCCTGCATCGGGGTATCAACCGACTTATGAAATGGATATAGAAGCCTATACCGAAGGAGATATGAGCAGTCCCGATTATAAGAGTGAAATTTGGATTCCCGTGATAAAAAAATAATTATGAATAAAGACCTTAGAAAGTGTAATGCTCTCTAAGGCCTTATTTTTGTTTTATCATTCAATAATCTGCTTGCAGAGGGCTTTGAGGGAGTCCTCACGAAGCTTCTTTGTGCATTTGGTATCGCTTATTACCCAGTCCCATTCAAACTTGAACCAGTCAATCGGCTGTGGCTTTTTGCCGTCCGCTTCGTCCTTTACAAAGTCAATAAATTTTGCCCAGCGTGCCTTGTAAAAACCGCTTACAAGGTCACCCCACTGGCGGTTGGAGTAATCGTGAAGTCCGCCCTCGTTTGCGGCAGGGCGTGAATACCAGGTGGTAATAAGCGCCTTTGCGTTAATAAGGTACAATTCCTTTGTGAAATCGTCGAGCTTATTGGCGTATTCACTGACCTTGCTCAAATATTCACCGAGCGTGAAATCCTTGTGATTTAAAAGAACCTTATCAAGCATATCGGCAAGCTCCAAAAGATTTTCCCCGTTTTCAAGAAATGCAAAATAATCCTTTTTCTTGTATTCCTGTTCCATTTTGAGAACAATGCCGTAAATTTGATTTGAAAGAACCTGTCTTAAAATGTTGACAGCGTCGTAAACATAGCATTCGTTGTCCTTGAATTTATCGTAATCCGCAAGGAAAAGCTTTGTCGCTTCTTCAAATTCCTTTACATTATAGCCGAATTTTGTATTACCCCAGCTTGACACCTTGTCGTATCTTCCCTCGGGTCTGCCGCAGAGCAGATTTTCGGGAGCACCCTCGCCGAGGTTATAATATTTGTCAGCAAGCGCAGTCTTAAGCTGGATTTCAAGAGATTTTTCAATATTTTCGTTCTTAGCGCCGTAGCGTCTTTCGGCGAAAGCATTTATCCATTCCTTTGTGTCCGTAATATTTTCCCAAACGGTAGAGAAGAAAAGGTCAATAACAATGGGGTCTGACGTGTTGCTTTCAGCTGTCAGGGCAATTCCTTTGAAATTTGAATTTTTCGAGGATTCACGGATTTTGCCTGACAGAATATCAATATTGCCGTGAATACCCATTCTTCCGCCGAAGGAATTGAGCATACCGTAAAGATAATTGAATTTTGAAAGAGGAGCGTTTCTGCCCTCGCTTTTCGGTCTGCTTTCCGCAAAAAGGTCAAGCATTAAAATATGCTCGTCACGGAACGGCTTTGAATATTTAATGAAAGATTTCGTCGGATTTTCGCCCCAACCCTGCATAATAAGCACAGCGTCTTTTTTGAAATTAGTGAGCGCTCCGACAAAATTCATATAAACATCTTTTTTGTTAGAGCCTTTTAATGTGCCGCCCTCGTGGCAAATGTCGCCTGCGAAATATTTTGTAATATCGCCGAATACTTCTTTCTGTGCCTCATAAAACAGTGCGGCATATTTAACATAGCTTACGGACGACGGGTCAATCATAAGAGGACGGGGAAGTCCGTTCCAAAGTCCCTGTTCAATTGTAGGAATATCGCCGACCTTTTTTGCTATATCCGACGGTACCATTCCGTTGTAAGCCTCAAGCACAATGTCCATACCGAGAATTTGCATTCTGCGGTGGTTTTTGCGAGCCAATTCACAGGAATCATAGAAGAAATTATCGTGAAGCGGACCGCCCACTCCCGAAATATTCGCCATATAGCACCATGCAAAATATGCGGGTCCTGTAAGGAAATTTTTGATTTCACGGTGGCGGTAACCGATTTTAGTTAAAAATCTTCTGTAAACCTCTTCCATTCCTGTAATGTCAAGAACCATATTAACGCCGTTCATTGCAAGGAAATCAAGCTCTTTCTGCCAATCCTCTTCGTTCCAGAAAGCCATTGAATAAGAATGTGCACAGTAGTTGTAGGCGTAACGGTGTTTAAATGTTGTGTGACGCTCAATTTTGCCCTTAACCTGCGGCAGATTTTGCGGAAGCGAAACCTGCTTGCCGTATCTTGACACATGACAGTGGCAAACATCTTTAAGATAGCAGTTGAAAGCACTCGCAAGCCCCACGCCCGAATTTGAAATAAGGCGGACAGTTCCCCGAAGTGACTCTACAATGTAATAATCGTCCTTAAGCCGTCTGTCAAGGCGAAGCTCAAAGCCGTCAACATATTTTTCGCCGATGGTACGTGAAATAATTCCTTTAACATCGTTTATTATATCGTCATCGGTTACCTCTTTGTCGTAAACACTGCCCTCAAACGGCTCGGGTTCAATAAATTTGGCTTTTTTCTGCGGAAATGCACAGTCCTCGCCCAAAATCTCAATATTGTTAATTTGGACGTTTTTACCCGATGTATATTTAATGAAAATTCTGATGTATCTTGCGATTCTGTCGCTGTCGCCGAAAGTGTAAAAGTTTACTCCGTCAAGACTTGCGAAGACCTCAAAAATATTCTCCGTGCCGTCGGGAAAAACGGGAATAACATCGTGAACGCTTTTGGGCGCATTGAACGAAAGGTCAATAAATGCAGGGTAGGTGACTGCGGAAAACATAGGGTTTTCGCTCTTACTCGCCTTGCCGCTTGCATTGAGAATTTCATATTTTAAGAGTTCCATAGTAAACACCTGCGAATTTGTAATTTTTCGAGATAAAATATATCATAATTTTTCACAAAAGTCTATGAAAGAATGTATGTTTTTTGAAATTTTCAGACAATAATGTAATATTTGGTATTAAAGTGCAAAAAATCTATTGAAATTATTAGAATATTTTGCTATAATTCAAAAGGTTAACTATGTCAGTTATTTTTTGGCATAACCAAAAAACTGCAAAAAATTTTTGGAGGTATAAAAAATGGCAAACAAATGGGTTTATATGTTCAGCGAAGGCGACATGACCATGCGTAACCTTCTCGGCGGTAAAGGTGCTAACCTTGCTGAGATGACTGCTATCGGTCTTCCCGTTCCGCAGGGCTTCACAATCACAACAGAAGCTTGCACACAGTACTATGAAGACGGCAGACAAATCAATGACGAAATCATGGCTCAGGCTATGGAAGGTGTTAAAAAGATGGAAGAGATCAACGGCAAAAAGTTCGGCGATCTCAAGAATCCTCTTCTCGTTTCAGTTCGTTCAGGTGCCCGTGCATCAATGCCCGGTATGATGGACACAATTCTTAACCTCGGTCTTAACGATGAGGTTGTTGCCGCTATGATCGCAGGCAATTCAGATCCTAAATTCGAGAGATTCGTTTATGACTCTTACAGACGTTTCATTCAGATGTTCTCAGACGTTGTTATGGAAGTTGGTAAGAAGTATTTTGAACAGCTTATCGACGCTATGAAAGAAAAGAAGGGCGTTAAGTTTGACGTTGAGCTTACCGCTGCTGACCTTAAAGAGCTTGCAGAGCAGTTCAAGGCAGAGTACAAGAAGCAGCTCGGCGAAGACTTCCCGTCTGACCCTGTTCAGCAGTTAAAGCTTGCTATTGAGGCTGTTTTCCGTTCATGGGATAACCCCCGTGCAAACGTTTACCGCCGTGATAACGACATTCCTTATTCATGGGGTACTGCAGTTAACGTAATGCCTATGGTATTCGGTAACCTTAATGATGAGTCAGGTACAGGCGTTGCCTTCACACGTGACCCTGCTACAGGCGAAAACAAGCTTATGGGTGAGTTCCTTATCAATGCACAGGGTGAGGACGTTGTTGCAGGTGTTCGTACACCGATGCCCATTGCTCAGATGGAAAAAGAATTCCCCGAAGCATACGCAGAATTCATTAAAGTATGCGACATTCTTGAAAACCACTATCACGATATGCAGGATATGGAGTTCACTGTTGAAAACAAGAAGCTCTATATGCTCCAGTGCCGTAACGGTAAGAGAACAGCACAGGCTGCTCTTAAGATAGCTTGCGACCTTGTTGACGAGGGCCACAAGACAGAGGCTGAGGCAGTTGCAATGATTGACCCCAGAAACCTCGACACACTTCTTCACCCGCAGTTCGACGCAAAAGCACTTAAGGCCGCAACTCCTATGGGTAAGGGCCTCGGCGCATCTCCCGGTGCTGCTTGCGGTAAAATCGTATTTACAGCTGATGATGCAGAGGCTTGGAACGCTAAGGGCGAAAAGGTAGTTCTTGTTCGTCTTGAAACTTCTCCTGAAGATATTACAGGTATGAAGGCTGCTCAGGGTATCCTTACAGTTCGCGGCGGTATGACTTCACACGCAGCAGTTGTTGCCCGCGGTATGGGTACTTGCTGTGTATCAGGTTGCGGCGACATCATTATGGATGAAGAAAACAAGAAATTCACTCTCGCAGGTAAGGAATTCCACGAGGGCGACTATATTTCAATCGACGGTTCAACAGGTAACATTTATGACGGTATTATCCCGACTGTTGACGCTACAATCGCAGGCGAGTTCGGCAGAATTATGGCTTGGGCTGATAAGTACAGAAAGCTTAAAGTTCGTACAAATGCTGACACTCCTGCTGACGCTAAGAAAGCAAGAGAGCTCGGTGCTGAGGGTATCGGTCTTTGCCGTACAGAGCATATGTTCTTCGAGGCAGACAGAATCGCAGCATTCCGTGAAATGATTTGCTCAGACACTGTTGAAGAGAGAGAAGCAGCTCTTGAGAAGATTCTTCCTTATCAGCAGTCAGACTTTGAGAAGCTTTATGAAGCTCTTGAAGGCTGCCCCGTTACAATCCGTTTCCTTGACCCGCCTCTTCACGAGTTCGTTCCCACAGAGGAAGCTGACATTCAGAAGCTCGCTGACGCACAGGGCAAGAGCGTTGAAACAATTAAGGCTATCATCGCTTCTCTTCACGAATTCAACCCGATGATGGGTCACCGCGGACTTCGTCTTGCAGTAACATATCCCGAGATTGCAAAGATGCAGACCAGAGCTGTTATCCGTGCAGCAATCAATGTTCAGAAGGCACACGCTGACTGGACAGTAGCTCCTGAAATTATGATTCCGCTTTCATGCGATACAAAAGAACTTAAGTTCGTTAAGGATATCGTTGTTGCAACTGCTGATGCTGAAATCGCAGCAGCAGGCGTTGATATGAAGTATGAAGTAGGTACAATGATTGAAATTCCGCGTGCCGCTCTTACAGCAGGCGACATTGCAAAAGAGGCTGAATTCTTCTGCTTCGGCACTAACGACCTTACTCAGATGACATTCGGCTTCAGCCGTGATGACGCAGGTAAGTTCCTTAACGCTTACTATGACAACAAGATTTTCGAGAACGATCCGTTTGCAAAGCTTGACCAGACAGGCGTTGGCCAGCTTATGGAAATGGCAGTTAAAAACGGTAAGGCAACACGTCCGTCACTCCACTGCGGTATCTGCGGCGAGCACGGCGGCGATCCCTCATCTGTTGAGTTCTGCCACAAAATCGGTCTTGACTATGTTTCCTGCTCACCGTTCCGTGTTCCGATTGCACGTCTTGCAGCAGCACAGGCGGCTATCAAAAGTAGG
>DKTZ01000034.1 GCA_002490425.1 Ruminococcaceae bacterium UBA7217 | reverse complement strand
ATATATAATTTCGTGTTAAAATCTAAATATATTATTAAAGATAAGGAATATTATGGAAGAATTAAAAGTAATTGCTCACATTTATAACGGTTATAAGGAAAAATTCGGAATTCCGAGACAAAGCGGTATAATTGACATTGAGTCAAAAATAATATTCGAGCCGATTTTTAGAAACAAAGAGGCTTTTCGTGGAATTGAGCAATATAATTATTTATGGATTTTATGGGATTTTTCCGAATCACACGGTGAATGGTCGTCCACTGTCAGACCGCCGAAACTCGGTGGAAACACACGAATGGGTGTTTTTGCAACACGCTCCCCTTTTAGACCGAATTCAATCGGACTTTCTTCTGTAAAGCTCGTAAACATTGAATTTACAAAAGAAAACGGACCTGTTTTAACTGTCACGGGCGCTGATATTATGAACGGTACTCCGATTTATGATATAAAACCGTATATAAAGTACGCCGATTCACACGAGGACGCCAACAATGGGTTTGCACTTTCGGATATTTCTGACTCTCTTACCGTTGAAATTCCGGACACTTTATTGTGTGTTGTAGATGAAGAAAAACGGAATACCGTAATAAAAATTCTTTCACAAGACCCAAGACCTGCTTACAAATCGGACGGAAGCACAGAATACGGCATTAAATTTGCTGATTATAATATTAAATTTAATGTAAACGGCAATATCCTAACTGTTACAAAAATAGAAAAAATAAAAGAGCCGTAAAAGCTCTTTTATTTAAGCGAAAAATTATCACAGTCGCTTACAATTTTAAATTTACGTTTGGTATTTTTTCTCGGAATCACCTTTAACTTTTCCACGGAAATATTTTTTGCATGGCGAACGTAAATTCCGTATGCATTTAAATTCCTGAATCTGTTAGATTCAGGATATTCTTTTTCCTGCTCAGGAACTTTAAATCTAAAGTCACGGTAATCCTTTCCGTCTGCGTATTTTACGCTGATATTTTTAAGTGTAACATTATTAATCTTTTGTGACGGAATACCCATAATTATTATAGGTATTTCAGAATTAACTGCAACGATATCCGAAATATTTATATTTTTTAATTCGCCTTTTTCGTCGAGTTCAGGCAAACGGTTGCGGTTTCTGTTATTCAGCCGTATAAAAACGGGACACGCCATAGAATCAATTTCAATATTCCTTACCGTAACATTTGACACTGTAGCACCGTCGCAGGATTCAAGAGCTATTCCCGAAGCACCTGACGGGAAAATATCGTTTAAATAAAATTTGCAGTTTTCTACTGTAATATCGGAAATGTCTAAAGAGGTTTCAGTGCCGATTTTGAAGGCATTAGTGCAAGAAATGACATCGCAATTTCCTATATAAATGTTATTCATTGACTTTTCACAGGCAATGTCGTGAGAATTTTTTATAACAATTCCGTCGTCGCCAGTCGAAACAAAGCACTTTTCAACTGTGACATTTGATGAGCCTGAAATGTCTATTCCGTCAGAATTTGCTATATGGCGGTTATTGTTAATAACCGTATGTGTAACTGCAACGTCATTGCACATATTTATATTCAGCGTCCAAAAAGCAGAGTTTTCCAAAATTATATTAGACACTCTCACTTGCTCGCAGTTTTGAAAATGCACTAAAAATCCGTATTTACTTTTGTGGGCAAAGCGAATTCGTTTTCTGTATTCCTGCCTCATATCCCAAACATCTAAGGCTTTTGCAAAAGGTTCAGTTTTTGGCGGTAAAAAAGGCTTAAGAGAAAAGAAATTTCCCTCTCCGCAGATTTTGCCCGGGCCGAGAAGCGCAACATTTTTACAGTTCTGAGCAAGAATAAGACCGTTTTTAATATAATCTTCTCGGTTATCCGGTGTATTTGTGTTAGTAATATAATCGTTTATATTATGTGACGCTTTAATTTTAGAATCCTTCGCAATAAAAAGAGCTACATTACTTTTAAAAAATACAGTGCCCGAAGTAAATGAGCCGCCCTCGACAAGTACAATTCCACCGCCGTTTTCACTGCAAGCCGTTATAGCTTTGTTGATAGCATCAGCATTATTTATGCTTTCGTCATTTGGAACTGCACCGTATGACAAAATGCTGTAAACATTCTCATTAGTGACAGGTACATTGAAATTTATATATTTTTCAAATGGAATATTTTCAAAAAAATCGCCTTTATATGTGTCTGTAAAAATTTCACCGTCATATATTTTAAAATCTTTTTGAAGTTTCGGAAAAAAAGAACATATATGATTTATAAAACGGCTCATAGTGTCACCTCATTAATATCAGTTGAAAATATTGTATCACAATATAATTTATTTTTAAATAGAGTAATTTTAATTTTTTTAGTGCATAAAATTATCAGAGAAACTAACAGAGGTGATTTTATGTGCGGTATTGCAGGAGAAGTATCATATTCGGGAGCTGTTACAAATAATAAAGATTCATTTTTAAGAATGCAAAAGCTTCTTCACCCGAGAGGTCCTGACCAAAATGGCGAATATATTGACGGAAAAGCAGCTTTGCTTCATTCACGTCTTTGTGTTATCGACATTGAAAACGGAAAACAGCCGATGACAGCCGATTATGGAGAAAAAAGATATGTAATAATTTATAACGGAGAGTTGTATAACACGGAAGAAATCAGAAATGAATTAAAATTACTGGGGCACAAATTTATAGGACATTCTGACACAGAAGTTATATTGAAAGCGTATGCCGAATGGAAAGAAGATTGTGTCAGCAAATTTAACGGGATATTTGCTTTCAGTATTTGGGATAAAGCCGAAGAAAAACTGTTTTTTGCCCGTGATAGAATAGGCGTAAAACCGTTATTTTACACTATGGTCGACGGCAGTTTTATTTTTGCATCGGAAATTAAAGCAATTCTCGCTCACAAAAGCGTAAATGCCGAAATAGACGAGAATTCAATCGCAGAAATTTTATTTATAGGTCCGGGAAGAACACCGGGATGCGGAGTGTTTAAGAACATAAATGAATTAAAACCTGCCACTTGCGGTACTTTTACAAAAGACGGTCTAAAATTTTGGAGATATTGGGTATTAAAAGACAGTGAAAACCGAGATTCCTTTGAAGAAACAGTTGAAAAAGTCAGATATCTTGTGAAAGACGCAATAACACGTCAGCTCGTTTCTGACGTTCCTGTCGGCACATTTCTTTCAGGAGGACTTGATTCAAGTATTATTTCGTCCGTAGCTAATACGTGTTTTAAGGGGCAAAATAAGCTGTTAAAGACGTTTTCAGTGACTTATAAGGATAATTCCAAATATTTCACCAAGAGCAAATTTCAGCCTAATTCTGACGAAGAATATATCAAAATAATGGCGAATTACCTCGGTTCTGAGCATCATCTTATTACGCTTGATACGGAAGATATTGTAAATGCTCTTTTCGATGCGGTTGACGCAAGAGATTTGCCCGGTATGTCGGACGTTGACTCTTCACTGCTTGCGTTTTGTAAAGAGATAAAAAAAGAATGTACAGTAGCTCTTTCAGGTGAGTGTGCCGATGAAATTTTCGGCGGATATCCGTGGTACAGAGATAAAGAAATCAGGATGATTAACGGTTTTCCATGGGCACAGTCAACGGATTACAGAATGAGCTTCTTAAGAGATGATGTTAAACTGCCAGATGCACACGAATATGTTGCAGAAAGATATAAAAACACAATAATCAATACTTCAAAAATTTCAGGACTTAATCCAACGGAATCACGAATGAAAGAAATGATGAAGCTGAATCTTGAGTGGTTTATGCAGACTCTTTTAGACAGAAAAGACAGAATGAGTATGTACTCTGCACTCGAGGTCAGAGTTCCGTTCTGCGATTACAGAATTGCCGAGTATCTTTATACCGTTCCGTGGGAATACAAGGATTATAAATCGTATGAAAAAGGGTTACTGCGTGAAGCTGTCAAGGATATTTTGCCGCCTGAGGTTTTATGGCGTAAAAAAAGCCCTTATCCCAAAACACACAATCCGAATTATTTA
The DNA here is from genome assembly GCA_002490425.1 of Ruminococcaceae bacterium UBA7217. Lineage (GTDB taxonomy): Bacteria > Bacillota > Clostridia > Oscillospirales > Acutalibacteraceae > Fimenecus. The sequence continues at coordinate 16,183 of DKTZ01000034.1, read as the reverse complement.
AAAGCAGTAAGCGAAATACTTACAGATATTATTTCAAATCCTAACGCACCTATATTAAGTTTTATTAAAAAGGATTCTCTTGAAGAGTTAATAAAGTCACAGCGCTCCGAGCCTTGGTACGGTCAGCTTATGACAACTCCGCAGACAATAGCATATTTTATTCAAATTAACTATTGGATGGAAAAATATAATTTAACAGTAAAATAAGCGCAAAAAATGCAGCGGTTAATTAAAACTGCTGCATTTTTTGTAATGCTGTAATTATATTTTATCATATTTCTTTAGCCTGTCACGAATGTTATCCTTAAAAATAAACTGATAACCGTTATTCTCTAAAATTTCACGGTTTTTCATTATTTGATAAATCCCTGAAATGCGTGCTTTTTCGGGGTTTTCTGCAACAGAGCAACGAATATCCAGTTCTTTTTCAAATCTTTCAGCTATATCAAAAAGCAATGCACCGCCGCCGCAAAGTGTTATTCCGTGATCTGCCGCATCGCTTAAAAGCTCGGGAGAAATATTCTGCAAATGTGAATGTATTTCGGAAATCAGCGATGAAATTTGCTCATCTACAAAAGGAAAAATCTCAGTTGAAGTAACCTCAAAGGATATAGGCATATCATCAATACCGCTTTTCCCTGATGTCATAATAGAGGTTTCACACTCTCTTTTAACGGCTGAAGCAATTTTATGCTTGATAAGCTTAGCAGTATGAATTCCTATAATAATATCTCTGTCTTTTTTCAAATGCCTGATGATTGCACTGTCAATGTCAAAGCTTCCGTGACGTACAGTTGCGCCTGCCGCAACTGTTCCCATAGAAACAATGCCGATTTCGGTAGTTTGATGCCCTAAATCAATTATCATTCTGCCGCCCACTTTTTCCTGAGAAATGCCGACGCCGAGTGCTGAGGCTAAAATTCCTTCCACAAGACAGGCTCTGCCCGCTCCCGCCCTTGTGACTGCATCAAGAAAAATCTTTTTTTCTATATTTGTAACGTCAAACGGTAAAGTTATAAGTACATTCGGTTTGTAAATGCGTGCACCGCATACCCGTGAAAAATATGCAGTCAGAATTTTTTCAGCATAAGTAAAATCAGAAATTACACCGTTTTTTATCATTTTTGTTACCGAAATATCCGTATCGGTTCTGCCGTCAAGAACATCCGCACGTCTTCCGTAAACTATGGGTTCGCCACTGTCAGAAGAAAATGCGGCGGCAGACATTTCGTCAACAGCATTTTGATTGCTTTCAGTACACATTCTAAGTGAATATGAACCAAAATCAACGCCTATTTTCATTCCTTTCACGGTATTCTCCCCTTTTTACTTATTTTAATACTTATTTCTTTCTAAACTGCTCTTTAAGGCGCAAGTCCTTTGACAGAATCCGTTTACGGAGTCTTATGCTTTCCGGTGTAACCTCTAAAAGTTCGTCATCCTTAATAAATTCCATTGACTGTTCAAGGCTCAAAACAGTGTGCGGAACAAGCCTTAAAGCGTCATCAGAGCCTGAGGCACGTGTATTTGTAAGGTGTTTGTTCTTACATACATTGCAGGTTATATCTTCATTCTTTGAACATTCGCCTACAATCATTCCCTCGTAAACGGGAACACCGGGACCTACAAACAGCCTACCCCTGTCCTGTGTGTTAAACAAACCGTAGGCAGATGTTTCGCCCGATTCGTGAGCTATAATTGAGCCACGCTCTCTTGTTTGAATATCTCCTTTGTATTCCTCATATCCTGCAAAAAGATTATTCATAATACCGTTGCCGTTTGTGTCTGTCATAAATTCCGAACGGTATCCGATAAGACCTCTTGCTGGTATTCTGAATTCCAAGTGAGTTGAACCGCCTTCACGTGTGCCCATATTTTCAAGCTCACCTCTTCTTGAACCTATTTTCTGCATAACACTGCCGACATATTCTTCAGGGACCTCGACAATCAGCAGTTCAATAGGCTCTAAAAGCTTGCCGTTTTCAAATTTTGTAATAACCTGCGGTCTTGAAACCTGAAATTCGTAGCCCTGACGGCGCATAGTTTCAATCAAAATTGATAAGTGAAGTTCGCCTCTGCCGGAAACCTTAAAAGTATCGGTGCTGTCAGTTTCTTCAACCTTCATACTAACATTCGTTTCAACCTCTTTAAAAAGACGGTCACGGAGATTTCGTGATGTTACAAATTTACCTTCTTTTCCTGCAAACGGGCTGTCATTGACAATAAAGTTCATTGAAATAGTAGGTTCGTCGATTTTTACAAAAGGAAGCGGTTCTATGCAGTCTGGAGCACATATTGTTTCACCTATATTAAGGTCAGCTATTCCCGAAACACATATAATATCACCTGCGGCGGCAGAGTCAACCTCAACACGCTTCAATCCGTCAAATTGATAAAGACGTGATATTCTTACATTTTCAGTAGTTCCGTCCGTTTTGCAAAGAACAACGCTGTCGTTTCTTTTAAGTGTTCCCCTCTCCATTCTGCCGACTCCGATTCTGCCGATGTAGTCGTCATAATCAAGGCTAGAAAACAGAACCTGAACTGGAGCATCAGTGTCGCCTTTAGGCGGCTCAATATTATTTATAATCATATCAAACAGCGGACGCATATCACCGTCCCTGTCATTCGGGTTAAGCGAAGCATATCCGTCTTTTGCAGATGCGTAAATTACAGGGAATTCAAGCTGGTCCTCATTTGCACCAAGCTCAATAAATAAGTCAAGAACCTCATCAATTACCTCAGCCGGTCTTGCACCTGCTCTGTCAATTTTGTTGACTACAACAAGAACCTTCTTTTCAAGTGCAAGAGCTTTTCTCAAAACAAATCTCGTCTGCGGCATACAGCCCTCAAAAGCGTCGACAAGGAGTAAAACACCGTCAACCATTGTGAGTATTCGCTCAACCTCGCCTCCGAAGTCGGCGTGACCTGGAGTGTCAACAATATTTATTTTTACCCCGTCATAATGAACAGATGTGTTTTTTGAAAGAATGGTAATTCCCCTTTCACGCTCAAGGTCATTTGAGTCCATTACTCTGTCCTGAACAACCTCATTTGACCTGAAAATACCGCTTTGCTTTAAAAGCTCATCAACAAGTGTAGTCTTACCGTGGTCAACGTGCGCAATAATCGCAATATTTCTTATATTTTCTCTCTTCTTCAAAAGTTTCACCTTCATTTAAATTTTCGACTAATAATTTTATCACTAATCTTTCGATAACGCAATATAAAATTATAAAATAGTCTTATTCTCTTTACAAATTTGCTTTTTTGATATAAAATTTAAGTAGACTATTATTATGGAGAAGCAAATGAAACAAATACTGAAAAGTGTTAAGACATTTATAAAAGAAACTGATAAAATACTGCTCCTACTGTGTGCATTGACTTCTGCATTCGGCTCAATTATGGTTTTGAGTGCAACGCTTCATACTGCGGCGGACGGAGTCCGCTTTACACGTGACTTTAAAGTTATGCTAGCTGCAGTCTGCCTCGGACTTGCTATGGCAATCGTAATTTCGCTTATTGATTATGAATTTATAATGAAAATGTGGCCGCTCATTGCGGCTGTAAGTATTGGCCTAATGCTTTTACTTTTTGTACCCGGAGTCGGTGTAGGTCCGGATGAACGGCCTGATGCAAAAACTTGGATTTCTCTTGCAGGAGGTAAAATTTTCTTCCAACCTTCGGAAATCGTTAAAATTGGATTTATTATTACTTTCGGTGTTCATCTCGAAAAGGTTAAATCAAACATAAACCATATTTTAACGCTTATCCCGTTAGCAATACATGCTCTTATTCCTATTGTGCTTGTTATGAAATCTGGTGATATGGGCTCTGCTCTTGTATTTATGATTATAACTGTTGCCATGCTTTTTGTTTCGGGACTTCATTGGCTTTATTTTCTTGCGGGTGGTGTTTTGCTGACTGCAGCCCTTCCTCTTGTATGGATATTTGTTCTTGAAAACATTCAAAAAAGCAGATTTTTAGCTCTTGTTTATCCTGAATTTTACCCGGATGTTATTTACCAGCAGGAACGGGGCCTTGCGGCAATAGGCGGCGGAGGGCTCACCGGACAAGGTTTATTTAAAGGCAATTATACACAGCTCGGTATTGTCCCTGAAAGCCAAAACGATATGATTTTTTCAGTTATAGGCGAGGAGCTTGGATTTGTAGGCTGTATCATTGCGCTTTTACTTTTAACCTTTATTGTCATAAGAATAGCAAGAACAGGCAGACTTGACAAAGTCGGAAACACAAAGGTAATGTGCTACGGTGTTGTTGCAATGATTGCAGGGCAGGTCATCATAAACATCGGTATGTGCTTGGAGCTTTTACCTGTTATAGGCATTACACTCCCGTTCTTCTCGGCAGGCGGCTCTTCAAACCTTTGCCTGTATCTTGCAATCGGCTTAATTATGAGCTTTTACAGGTATAATCAGCAACGTGATATTATCGACATCGGCTTTGCAAATATTGATAATCCGTTCAGAGAAAACTAAGTTTTTGGCATATATATTTTATAACGAAATCCCCTGACAAAAAGTCAAGGGGATTTCGTTATACAGCAGATTAAAGTTTATCAGCAATATCAAGAACAAGCTTTTCGCTCTTTTCCCAACCAAGGCAAGCGTCGGTAATTGATTTGCCGTATATTCCGCAGCCAATCGGTTGATTACCGTCCTCAATATAGCTTTCAATCATAAGTCCTTTTACGAGGTTTTTAATCTCGGGATTATAATGCATACTGTTTATTATTTCTTTAGCAATTCTTATTTGCTGAATTGGGTCTTTGCCCGAATTTGAATGGTTTGTGTCAATTATAACAGAAGGATTAAAAAGACCTGATTTTTGATATGCATCGTTAAGGTGAACAAGGTCTTCGTAATGATAATTCGGCATTGACTGACCGTGCTTATTTACATAACCTCTGAGAATTGCGTGGGCATATTCATTTCCCTCTGAATGTACCTCCCACCCTCTGAAAATAAATGTATGCTTATGCTGTGCGGCAGTAATTGAGTTCATCATAACCGAAATATCGCCGCTTGTGGGATTTTTCATACCAACCGGAACATCAAGTCCGCTTGCAGTCAGTCTGTGCTGTTGATTTTCAACGCTTCGAGCACCTACTGCAACGTATCCGAGCAAATCGTCAAGATATCTTGAATTTTCGGGATAAAGCATCTCATCGGCGCATGCAAAGCCTGTTTCCTGAATCGCTTTCATATGAAGCTCACGAATAGCAACAATACCTTTAAACATATCAGGCTTGCCGTCAGGGTTGGGCTGATGAAGCATTCCCTTGTAGCCGTCGCCTGTTGTTCGGGGCTTATTTGTATAAATTCTCGGAACAATAAATATTTTGTCCTTAACCTTTTCCTGAAGTTCACGAAGTCTTCCGATATAGTCAAGCACACTGTCATCACGGTCTGCGGAGCAAGGACCGATGATGAGAACAAATTTGTCATTTTTACCTGCGAAAATGTCTCGAAGCTCATCAGTACGCTCTTTAACAGCGGCCTGAATTTCAGCAGAGGCAGGATACATCTGCTTAACCTCTTGTGGAATTGCGAGCTTTCTTTCAAAAATCATATTCATAATTACTTCCTCCTTATTTATCAAACAGCGCTCTGCGAGCCGTAGATTTAATCATTTTTTCTTTCATTTTCTCAATATCTTCGTTTTCGAGTATTTCATAAAAGCCGTTAAATTCTGTTATAAAGGTTTTCATTTGTGCGAGAAGAGCGTCTTTATTAAGCAAAAAAAGTTCACTCCACATATTTTCGTTTATGCGTGCAATTCGTGTTAAATCTCTAAAGGAATCTCCGGTATAATCAACAAGATGCTCACTTTTTGAGCAGGTCATAAGGCAAATTGCAATGCAGTGCGTAAGCTGTGAAACAAAGCCTATCATTTCATCGTGTGCTTTCGGCGGCAAAGACGAAATTCTTGCGAATCCGAGAGTTTCCCCGATTGCTTTGCACATTTCAATTGCACTGAAAGTATTAGTGTCGGTTGGCACTACAATGTAGTTTGCCTCTTTAAAAATTGTATCGTCAGCATTCTCAATGCCGTAAACCTCTTTACCTGCCATTGGGTGAGCGGCAATAAATTCAAGATCGCTGCGAAGCGTATTTTGTATTTCATAAACAATACATGATTTTACACCCGTAACATCCGTAATCACGGCACCGCTTTTGAATAAATGCTGATTATTCTTTATCCAATCAAGAAACACATGAGGATAAAGTGCAAACACAACTAAATCGGCAGATGAAATTAAGCTATCATCAATCTTCGCCGAGCCTTTATCAATAATGTTATTTTCAAGTGCATATTTAATGGAGTTTTCATTCACATCTATTGCCGCAACATTATAGCCTTTTTTGTGCAGTCCCATAGCGTAACTGCCGCCGATAAGTCCCAATCCGACTATAAGAATATTTAAATCTTTATCAAGTTTCATAATTTATAATTACACCTGCCTTAGAAATTACATCAAAAAAATCCGGAAAGCTTTTTTTTACCGCTTCAAAGCCTTGTATTTTACCGCCTGTTTGGCAAAGTAAAAATGCATTTGCCATTACAATTCGGTGATCGTTATGTCCGTAAACAGTTTCGGTCGGAGCGTGAAAACCGGAAGAAGCTACTGTTACACTGTTATCCCCCGTTGTAAGAACTATACCGAATTTGGAAAGCTCTGTCTGCATACAGGCTATTCTATCGCTTTCTTTAAACCTTAAGCGATCTGTTCCCGTAAATGTTGCCCCATTGTGAAGCCCTGCGAAAGCAAACATAATCGGTGCTAAATCGGGACAATCGGTTAAATCAAGCACGGGAGTTCCATCTTTCAGCGCTTTAAAATATTCTAAACACACTTTATCGCCCTGCGCCGAATTGCTGTCAACTCCAAGCACATTTACATCTGCTCCGCTTTCCTGAAATGCGTAAAGAAATGCTGCATTTGACCAATCGCCCTCAACCTCCATGTTTTGCGACTTATATTTTTGATTACCTTTTATTTTAATATTCAAGCCACCGAAATCAATGTCAATTCCGAATTTTTTAAGTATAGAAACTGTCATATCAACATACGGCTTACTTTCAAACGGTGGAATAATATTTATTTCGCTGTTGTTTTCCAAAAGCGGCAGAGCAAACAGTAATCCGCTTATAAACTGACTGCTGATATTGCCTTTAACGGAAAAATTACCCGAATGAAGCTTGCCCTTAACCTTAACAGAAGTATCATTCTTCCTGAATAATAAGCCTTGCTCCTTTGCAATATCCTCATAAACGCTTAAAGGGCGTGAAATCAGCTTTTCAGTACCGTTTAATACGGTCTCATTTTCGGATAAAAGACACAGAGGAATAAAGAATCTAAGCGTACTGCCGCTCTCATTACAGAAAAGCGAATTGTTTTTAAAATTTGTAAAGTCGTTTATACCCGTAATCTCCGCAGAATTGCCCTGAATTTCAATTTTTGCACCGAGCGCAGACAAACAATCAATTGTCGCCTTAATGTCGTCTGAAAAAGAAATATTGCTGATTATTGACTTGCCGTTTGCAAGTCCTGCACAAATAAGAGCCCTGTGTGCATAGCTTTTTGACGGCGGAGAAAGTATATCGCCATGTGGCGCTGAAGGTTTAATCGTTAAAATCATATTACTTACCTTTTACTAAAAAATCAACTGCATCTAAATAGCCTTTAAAGCCACGGCCCTTTATTGTTTTAACACAGGCAAGACGGATGTAGCTTATTTTTCTGAAATTTTCTCTTGTATCAGGGTCGGATATGTGCACCTCAACAGTAGGAATACCAACGCTTTTAACTGCATCCAAAAGAGCCACGCTTGTATGCGTATAAGCGCCCGGATTTATAACGATACCGTCAATTTTACCGTAGGACTCCTGAATTTTGTCAACAAGGTCACCTTCGTGATTTGACTGATAAAATTCAACTGTTACATTAAGACTTTCACAGTGTAATTTTATAAGCTCGCATAAATCAGCATATGTCTGTGAACCGTAAATCTGCGGTTCTCTGATTCCGAGCATATTTAAATTCGGACCGTTAATAACAAGAATTTTCATTTTTGAAATGCTCACTTTCTATCTGCTTAACTGCATCATTTACAACACCGGTAACGGTAACAATTTTATCCGCCGATGCTTTATAAATTCCGTAACGCTCGTTGTATCGCTTTTCTATCGCCTCACGGCTTGAAGCAGTCGGTCTGTCAGAGGTCGGAATAATTTGCGAGAGCGGTCTGTCGAGAAAATATATAATACCGTTCATTTTTAACGCATCGACATTTTCCCGTCGAAGAACTGCTCCTCCACCCGTTGCAATTACTGCGCCGGAATATTTTGAAATATCTTTTATGATGTCAGTTTCAACATCACGGAATTTCTCTTCGCCGTACTGTGAGAAATAATCGGAAATCTCAGTTTTAATAACCTTTTTAATTTCAATGTCCGTGTCAATAAATTCTCTGCCGAGTTTTTCCGCAACAGCTTGTCCTATCGTCGTTTTACCGCTGCCCGGCATTCCGATTAAAACAATATTTTGCTTCTGTGATTTAACATCATTAAAAATATTATCAAGCAGATTTTCGGGAGCTGTTTTGTCCATAAAAATCTCATAAGCCTTTATTGCCTGCGCAACAAGCATATAAAGTCCGCTTTCGGCAGGAATCCCCCGTTTTTTTACATCGGCAACTAATTTTGTTTCAAGGGGATTGTAAACAGCGTCTATTACTCCGGAAAGAGAACTCATACGGCTTAAGTCAACAGGTGATGCATATATTTGCGGAAACATACCTACGGGCGTTGTATTTATGATAATGTCAGTATCCGAATGTTCGCTGTAAAGCTCGCTGTATGTTACTGTGCAGTCGCTTTTATTCCGGCTGACTTTAATAACCGTTTTTGCTCCCAAATTTTTTGCAACAGCATTTGCCGTTTTTGACGTACCGCCCGTTCCGAGTACCGCAACCTTTTTGCCGTTAAAGTCAATACTGTTCTTTTTTATTAAAGCAGTCATTCCGTAAAAATCAGTATTGTAACCGTAAAGCTTACCGTCACGATTTACAACAGTGTTTACTGCGCCGATACTTTTTGCCGTATCGCTCATTTCATAAAGATACGGTATTACAGCCTCTTTATACGGAATAGTAACATTGATTGCCTTAAAATCACGGTTTTCCATAAACTTTGGCAATTCTTCCTCGGAAAGTTCGACAAGCTTATAAGAATAATCACCTATTTTTTCGTGAATTATTTTTGAAAATGAGTGAGGAAGCTTTTTTCCTATGCAACCGTATTCCATTACTTATCACTTCCTAAAAAATCAGTTCCGAACCGAAGAGCTAACATATCTGCAATAACAAGAGCAGATAATGAATCCTGAACAACAGCGGCACGGTGAACAATGCATGGGTCATGCCTGCCGCGAAGCTCAATTTCAGCATTGCTGTTATTTATAAAATCAACTGTATTCTGTTTTTGAAAAATTGACGGAGTAGGCTTAATTACTGTTCTGAAAACTATCGGCATTCCGTTTGAAATTCCGCCGTTGATTCCCCCGTTATTATTCGTCAGGGTTGAAATCTTGCCGTTTTCATAAACAAACGGGTCATTTGCTTTAGAACCGGTCATATCCGCAAATTCAAAGCCCTTTCCAAATTCAATTCCCTTTACGGCAGGCATACCGAAAAGGGCGTGTGAAATAACACTCTCAAGTGAATCAAACCACGGTTCACCTACACCCTCAGGCAATCCATAAACAGCAGTTTCAAGGATTCCGCCTACACTGTCCTTGTTTTCAGCCACTTTTTCAATGGCAGATTTCATTTCAATCTCTTTGTTTTCGTCAAGCACCGAAAAAACTTTGCCGTCAAGTGCTACTAAATCATTTTTTATATCTTCAAGGTTTCTATCAGATACTCCTGCACATTTTTTAATGTGAGTGCCAATATAAATACCTTTATTTTTCAGTGCGTCAAGCATAATTGCGCCTGCGGCAACAACGGGAGCCGTTATTCGCCCGCTGAAATGCCCGCCGCCTCTGAAATCTTCAAAGCCGTGATATTTACAGTATGAGGTAAAATCAGCGTGCCCCGGGCGAGCTAAAGAGCGGGTTGCAGAGTAATCTTTGCTGTGCATATCGGCATTTTGAATAACTAAAGCTATCGGTGTGCCTGTCGTAAAACCGTTATAAATCCCGCTTAAAATTTCTACCTTGTCCTCTTCGTGACGTGCAGTTGAAATTTTGCCGTATGCCCTTCTCTGCGACATTTTCATTGCAATGTAATCTTCGTCTATCTTTATTCCAGGAGCAAGTCCGTCAAGAACAGCGCCTATAGCTTTGCCGTGGCTCTCACCGAAAATAGTTAAACTTACTGACGAGCCAAAAGTATTTTTCATTATTTCACCCCACAATAACAGCAGAAAGCCTTTGCTCAATTTCATTCACGGTCATTTTCCGTATTTCAAAAGAACCTATATCGTTAACCATAACTGCATTTACGGTATTGTCACGCATTTTTTTATCGTGAATAACAGCTGAAATTACCTTATCGGAATTAACTTTAATTTCTGTCGGCAAATTAAGTTTATGCAGAACCGAAATAAGCCTTTTGCGTACATTTTCACTGCACATAGGAATCATTCCAAGGGCAACACATTCGCCGTGGTAAAGCCCGTGAAGTCCCTCTTCGCTTTCGATTCCGTGACCGATTGTGTGACCGAAATTAAGAATCATACGAAGTCCCGATTCCTTAACATCCTGCTCAACGACTTTCCGCTTTATCTCAATAGCCTTAAATAAAATTTCGTCAATATTTTCTATTATGTTTTCATTTTCAAACATTTCAAAAAGTTCTTTGTCAGATGTAAGGCTCATTTTGACAGCCTCTGCAAGTCCGTTTGAAATTTGGCGGTCAGGCAAGCTACCCAGCACATCGGGGTCAATAATGACTGCTTTCGGCTGATAAAATGCACCTACAATATTTTTAATTCCGTCAAGGTCAACGGCAGTTTTACCGCCGATTGAGGAGTCAACCTGTGAAAGAACAGTTGTCGGAAAATTATAAAAATCAATGCCTCTCATAAAACAGGCAGAAGCAAATCCTGCAAGGTCACCAACTACACCGCCGCCGCAAGCAATAACGCTGTCTTTACGTGTAAATCCGTTTTTAAGGAAATAAGACTGTATTTTACCGAATTCGGCAAGACTTTTGCTCTTTTCACCCTCAGGAAATGTATAAATAAAACTTTCATCAAACTGTCTTGCCAATCGTTCGGAATATTCTTTCGGAACTCCGCTGTCCGTTACAATTAAAACCTTGCCATTTATATCGGTTAATTCAGCGAATTTGTATATTGCGCCTCGTTCAATAATTATATCGTAGCTGTCGGCACCTAAATTCACCCGTGTTTTCATTTATATCACCTTTTCAGATAGATTTTGCTTCAGAAAAATTACCAGCAATCTTTAATTTTTCACAGCAAACGGAAAGCTCATTAAGCATTCGCTGACCCTCGTCACTGCTTTGGTCTCCCTCAGCCTCAACATAAAAATAATACTGCCACGGAACATTCTTAACAGGACGGCTTCTGAGTATTCGCATATTAAAGCCGTGTGCACAAATAATATTAACAGCCTTTGCAAGCGCTCCGACAACATTGTTTACAGTGAAAAGTAAAATAAATTTGCCGTTTGCACTGCTGTTATTTGCAACGGATTTTGAAAATACCGCAAATCTTGTTGTGTTAACAGCGCTCTCGTTTATGTCATGGTCGATAACATCAAGACCGTAAACAGATGCTGTTTCTTTACTTGCAATTGCCGCTACTGAAATGTCATTCATTTCCGCAACCTTTTTTGCGGCAACGGCTGTGTTTGTCGCCTGTTCGCTTACAAATCCATGTTCCTTAATATAAACATTACATTGTGAAAGTGCCTGAGGATGGCTTATGACCGTATCAATGTTTTCAAGCGTTGCACCTTTAATGCCAATGAGATTTTGCTTTACGGGCATATCGTAAATACCGTTTACGGTAAGGTCACCGCTGAACATAAGGTCAATAACCTGTCCGACCTCTCCTGCATAACTGTTTTCAATCGGAAGCACACAACAGTCGCAATCGCCGTCCAAAACTGATTTATATGCTGAATCAAAATCGGAAAACGAAATTGTTCTGCCCTGTGGAAAAATGCTCTTCGCCGCAATCTCAGCAAAAGCGCCCTCAATTCCGCAGAAGGCAATTTTCATACCCGAAAGTAAATTTTCCTGATACTTCTTTGAAACGTCAATAAACGACCTTAAAAGTATATCGTAATACGATTTTAATTCATCACATTCAAGACGTTCAACATTTCTTTTTAAAATCAGTTTTTCTCTTTCTTCATCGTAAATCGGAAGTCCCCGTTCGCCTTTATATTCGGCTACTGTTTTAACAGCACCCATTCTTTTAATAAAAAGCTCTGCAATCTCTTTATCAGCTTCGTCGATTATTCTTCTTGCATTTTCAATATCGGTCATATTTTGCCACCTCAAAACAAAAAAATAACCGCTTATTCACAGCGAAATAAGCGGTTGAAAAAACATTTTGTAACTGCACACAATGTTTAATCAATCGCACTGATAAAGTAATAGTAAAAATAGCAATTGAAAAACATTGTAAGCGCTCCTTTTCAGAAATTGAAGATATGATACTCTCATTTTATTTATTTGTCAAGTATTTTTATACAGTTTTATAAAAATTATCCGCACTTACTGCAAAACACATATCCGTTAGACAGGTATTGACTTTTAAGCTCGTCCTGCGTTAAATTTACGGTCAGCTTGTTTTCATCCTTTATGTTTGAGGCATAGCTGCAGCTTGGATAGTGAATTTTCTTACTGCTTGTGTTTATAACGTAAGTTCTTACACTTGTCTGAGGTTTTGTCGTTGTGGTTGTTGTACTGTCACTTTTTGATTCTGAAACAGTATTTGATTCGGAAGGCTTATTTTCGGAAACGGTTTCAGTTTCAGACTCGTCCGTTTTTTCAACAAAAACCTCGTTAGGGTCATTTGATTTACTGTCGATTTCAAAGCTGTATGTACCTAATCCGCCTGCCGCAATTCGTTTTAAATAACGGTTTGCAATGTTAAGCTGTACGCAAATTACCGTCAGTAAAACACATATTCCAAAGAAATAATACGGGATTCTTGAAACCTTTGCCTCGCTCGTAAACGCATCTTTAATAAATCTTTTAAGCTTGGATTCATTATCTTTCTCATTCATTTTGTCTATTCACCCGAAAAAATTATAGCATCTAAAAGAAAATAATGCAACGAAAAATAAAAAAGACTTGATTTTATTAAAATTATCCTATATAATATTGAGCGTTGACACGGAGAGTTGTCCGAGCTGGTCGAAGGAGCACGATTGGAAATCGTGTAAACTGCTAAAACGGTTTCGAGGGTTCGAATCCCTTGCTCTCCGCCAAGTAACAACCGCAACCTTGATACAAGGTTGCGGTTGTGATTTTTCTATAATAATACTGTTAACGGAAGGTGTTAGCGCAATGAAGTTTGATTCTATAAATAAAAAATTTTCTGACTACGAGATAGAACGGGGTAATGAGCAGGGCGTAGAATATATAGCCATTTTGAAAAATGGTTTTCGTGAGCCGATTAAAGTGTACTATGAATCAGATATGCAGGAATACATTGTTACTTTCGCTACACAGCATCTTCACATTAGTGAGGATGAGGATCTAATTGATATAGTCTCAAAATTTGCTGATGCAAGCATTGCCGCCATTGAGTTTTACGAGAATGGGAAAAATAGCTTTGGAGGACAAATCGAAACCAATCTTCTTGAAAATTTGTCTTATGATACTTTACGAATATATTTTGGATACCCACATCTCGATATTAGTCAAAAGACATTTCGCATTTATGCGTGGAATAAAGAATACTGTTTTGAGGGCTCATTTGTTAAATCGGCATCAAATACCTTTAAAATAATCAAAAAAAATTATGCTTGTTGATTTTCCACCTTCTAAAACACCTTTGCGTCCCATTGCCCAAAAATCGGTGGCTTTGCTTCGCAAAGTTTTTATAATGAGGTTTTTGCAAGGCTTTGCCTTGCCTTTTTTATTTTTTAGCAGTATAATATAAGTGTTAATCAGAGTGATAAACAGTAATTTATTGTGAAGTAATAATGAACGCAGAACTAAAGCAAGTAAATATTGATATGGGCGAACCTGAATATAAAATGCTGCAAGGTATTCTTGAGGTGGAAAACGGGTTTACGAATTCTGCATATAATTTATCTTACAATGCGTATAAAAAATGGTTACAAGATGTGGATAATCATTCTCGGGGTATCGATTTACCAAAGGGCTGGATACCATATACTACATATGTTTTGTATATAAACAGATTCCCTGTAGGATACGGAAGAATAAGACATTCGTCATCTGAGTATTTAGAAACCGTTATCGGAGCAGGAAATCTCGGATATGGTATTTCAAAAGAATATCGCGGAAAAGGATACGGAAATATTCTTTTTAAAGAATTACTGAAAAAATGTAAAGACTTCGGATATAAAGAAATAAAGTTATTTCCGTTAAAAACCAATGAAGCAACTGTAAAGATTATGATAAAAAACGGCGGGAAAATAATAGGAGATTTCAAAAAAGAAAAGTATATTATCTCAGTCCCTATTGCGAAAGTTATATTATAATCTAAAATAATAGAAATTATTTTGAAACGATGGTCTTAGATATGTCTAAAAACACAAAGCTTAGTAAAAATGATTTAAAAAATATACCCGGCGTTGGGAAAAATATGGAACAGCACTTTTTTAACATAGGCATATTTACGATTGACGATTTGGTTGGAAAAAATCCTGAAGAATTGTTTTTGAAGGACTGTTCTGTTAAGGGATTTCAAGACGATAGGTGCGTATTGTATGTTTTTCGCTTAGCTGTATATTACGCAAACAACAGTGTCCGTGAGCCGGAAAAGCTTAAGTGGTGGAATTGGAAAGATTAAAAAATCATTTTTTTAACTATAAGAAAACGCCGATAACAGAAATATCATAATACACTGACGATGAATTTTGAAATTGCTTAACAAATAACGTAATAAGGTTGAAAAATATGCAAAACATAATAAAAAATAAACTAAAAATCAACAGACAGTCAAACATTGAACTGCTTCGTATAATTGCGATGATATTTATTATTGCACACCATTTTGCCGTTCACGGCGGATTTAATTTTTCTACTGATATAATAACGGTTAACAGTCTATGGATACAGTTTATTAAAATTGGCGGAAAAATCGGAGTTAATATATTCGTGTTAATATCAGGTTATTTTCTAATTAGCACAAAAGAAATTAAAACGAGTAAAGCAATTAAGCTTTGGTTTCAAATTTTTTCATATTCCGTGGTAATATATACAATTTTTGTTTTAGCGGGTCTTGAACCATTTGCCGTGAAAAAGCTCATTAAACAATGTTTACCGATTACTTACACAAAATGGTGGTTCGCCAGTACATATTTTATTTTGTATTTACTGTGTCCGTTTATCAACAAGTTGCTTGTATCTTTAGACAAAAAATCATACTTAAATTTATTATTTATTTTATGCGTATGTTGGTGCATAATCCCGACCTTCACCGGTGAAGCTGTTCAAAGCAATTCTTTATTATGGTTTGTGTTCCTATACGCTCTCGCAGGATATATCAGACTTTACAGTCCAAAATCTGAAATTAAAGGTATAACATACATTCTTTTGTCTTTTATTATTGCAATAATTACATGGATTTCTTATTTTTTAATTATTAAATTTGAAATTAAGACTTTAACTTTAGACTTTTACGGTATGCAGCAGCTTCCGATACTTGTAATATCAGTTTTACTGCTATTAGGATTTTTAAAGATAACCGTAAAGCCCAATAACATCATCAACATTATTTCTTCTGCTACATTCGGCGTTTACTTAATACACGATAACGGTTACGTTAGACCGTTTATTTGGAAAACAGTTTTTAAAAATGCTGCGTATTCAGAAAGTAAATATTTTATTCCGTATTCTATATTTGTTATAGCAATTGTTTTTGTTGTCTGCACAATAATAGAATTACTGAGAATATATATTTTTGAGAAGAAATA